>NC_007712.1:3475955-4171146 GCF_000010085.1 Sodalis glossinidius str. 'morsitans' | reverse complement strand
GGCGGACTCCAATCGAACAAGATCAACAAAAGAAAAGAAACAAAACTGTATGATTCAGGATCATCTTTTTGACACAGATTACCGTGATGCAACCTGCGAACCGCCTTAAACGGTTTTTCCCGCGACGGATCTCGCGGAGATCCCGCCAGGGAGTGCGGATAATAACGCAAACCGCGCCACAGATCCTCCTCTTCTACACAGTTTTCATCCTTTTTATCCACAGGGTAACCGGGCGCTTGGGAGTGTACCTGATAATCTCCCCGCTGGATAAAAAGTAAGCCTTATGATCGACAAAATTAAGCATAGTCTGAATTTTTCGACCGGGATCGCGGACATGTAATCCTGACAGGAATAGACTAGATCCCGCAGGATCCTTGCGCTTTGGCGGGAACCCCGTATAATTCTCTGCCCTACACGTGACGTCTGTTGTCCTGTCCGACTTGCCGGACGGAGATTCTTGTATGGACACGGGTATTCAGGAGGCGGGCAAGCGCGATGTGAATTGACTCGGGACTGTACAATTATTACAATCCCGCCTCTTTAATCGTTATGCGATTGAGGCGTCGGTCGTTTTCACACCGAGCGGCCAAACGCGTTTACTGATCAGTAATTATCAAAGTTTAGGTAGAAATCGCTATGAAACGCACTTTCCAACCGTCCGTATTGAAACGCAACCGTTCCCACGGTTTCCGTGCTCGTATGGCAACGAAGAACGGTCGTCAGGTTTTGGCACGTCGTCGTGCAAAAGGCCGTACACGCCTGACCTTATCTTCCAAGTAAGAAAGCTTGCCCACCGGGTGGTTAAGCTCGCATTTCCCCGGGAGTTACGGTTGTTAACTCCCAATCACTTTACTTTTGTCTTCCAGCAGCCTCAATGGGCCGGCACGCCGCATGTTACCATCCTCGGCCGCCTGAACACGCTGGGGCATCCCCGCGTCGGTCTCACGGTCGCCAAAAAACATGTAAAACGGGCCCATGAACGTAACCGGATCAAGCGCTTGACGCGCGAAAGTTTCCGCCTGCATCAGCATGCCCTGCCCACCATGGATTTTGTGGTCATCGCCAAAAAAGGCGTGGCCGATCTGGATAACCATACCCTGACGGAAGCGTTAGAAAAATTATGGCGCCGCCATTGTCGCCAGTCTCAAAGCTGCTGATCGGGTTGATACGCGGTTATCAACTCGTCATCAGCCCGTTGCTGGGGCCTCATTGCCGGTTCCGGCCCACTTGTTCGCAGTATGGAATTGAGGCAATACGCAGGTTTGGTATGTTAAAAGGCAGTTGGTTGACATTAAAACGCGTATTAAAATGCCACCCTTTGAACCCAGGTGGCGAAGATCCCGTGCCACCAAAAAACTTTGACAACAGAGAACACTAACAATGGATTCGCAACGCAATCTTCTTGTCATCGCTCTGCTGTTCGTGTCTTTCATGATCTGGCAGGCCTGGCAGACGGACCATGCTCCTACGCCTACCGCCCAGACCACGCAACAGACCGCGAACACCACTGCGGCAGACCCGAACAGCCAGGGTGTGCCCGCCAGCGGACAAGGCCAGCTCATTACGGTTAAAACCGACGTGCTGTCGCTGAAAATCAACACTCGCGGCGGTGACATCGAACAGGCTTTCCTGCTATCCTATCCCGATAAACTGGGTTCACCGCAGCCTTTCCATTTGCTGGAAACGTCCCCGGAATTCGTCTATCAGGCGCAAAGCGGCCTGACAGGCAAAAACGGCCCGGACAATCCCGCCAACGGCGAGCGCCCGCTGTTTACCACGAACCAGGACACCTATGTTCTGGCGGATAACCAGAGCGAATTGCGCGTGCCGTTGACCTACACCACCCCTGACGGCGTGGTGTACACCAAGGCCTTTATTCTGAAACGCGGCGATTTCGCGTTGAATGTCAATTACGATATTAATAACGCCAGCGCGCAGCCGCTCGAGCTGACGTTATTCGGTCAGTTGAAGCAATCCATTGATTTGCCCAAGGCGCGTAATACCGACAGCAGCAACTTCGCGCTGCACACCTACCGTGGCGCGGCCTATTCCACCACCGACGACAAATATCAGAAGTACAGCTTCAAGGATATCAAAGGCGAGAACCTGAGCGTCAGCACCGAAGGCGGCTGGGTCGCCATGCTCCAGCAGTATTTCGCCACGGCCTGGGTGCCTTTCACTCCGGGTAAAAACACGTTCTACACCTCGGACTTAGGCAACGGCCTGGCGGCGGTCGGCTTCAAATCCGCCCCCGTCACCGTCGCGGCCGGCGGCCAAAGTGAGCTTAAAGCCACGTTGTGGCTCGGTCCTGAGATTCAGGACAAGATGGCGGCCATAGCCCCGCATCTGGATCTGGCGGTCGATTACGGCTGGCTATGGTTTATTTCCCAACCGCTGTTCAAGCTGCTGAAATTCATCCACAGCTATATCGGCAACTGGGGCTTCTCCATCATTATCATCACCTTCATCGTGCGCGGCATCATGTACCCGCTGACCAAGGCGCAGTACACCTCGATGGCCAAGATGCGGATGCTGCAACCGAAACTGGCGGCGATGCGCGAGCGTCTGGGTGACGATAAGCAACGGCAAAGCCAGGAAATGATGGCGCTGTACAAGGCGGAAAAGGTCAATCCGCTGGGCGGCTGTCTGCCACTGGTGATCCAGATGCCCATCTTTCTAGCGCTTTATTACATGCTGTCAGGCTCCATTGAATTGCGCCATGCGCCGTTCGCGCTGTGGATCCATGACCTGTCGGCACAAGACCCGTACTACATCCTGCCGCTCTTGATGGGCATTACCATGTTCTTCATCCAGAAGATGTCGCCCACCACCGTCACTGATCTGATGCAGCAGAAGATCATGACTTTTATGCCGGTCATTTTCACCGTGTTCTTCCTGTGGTTCCCGTCAGGTCTGGTGTTGTACTATATCGTCAGCAACCTGGTGACCATCATCCAGCAGCAGCTTATTTATCGCGGCCTGGAAAAGCGCGGCCTGCATAGCAGGGATAAAAAAGCCAAGTAACAGCGCATGCCCGGCCAGATAGCCACGCTGATAAGGCGGTCATCAATATGACCGCCTTTATTTTTTACAACCGCGCCCCGCGGCGCAAAGCGAGCGTTTCAATGAGCCAGACGGATACCATTACTGCCCTTGCTACTCCGCCCGGACGCGGCAGCGTCGGCATATTGCGCGTCTCCGGCCCCTTAGCCGCCCCGGTAGCCCGCGCGCTGCTGGGCAAGCTGCCGCGACCGCGTCAGGCTGAATATCTGCCCTTTCGCGACGACGACGGCACGACGCTTGATCAGGGCATCGCGCTGTTTTTTCCCGGCCCCCACTCCTTTACCGGCGAAGATGTCCTGGAATTGCAGGGCCATGGCGGCCCAGTCATATTGGATTTGTTGCTACAGCGTATCGTCGCGATGCCCGGCGTGCGCATTGCGCGCCCCGGCGAGTTTTCGGAACGCGCCTTTCTTAACGACAAACTGGATTTGGCCCAGGCAGAGGCTATTGCCGATCTCATCGACGCCAGCTCGGCTCAGGCCGCACGCTCGGCGATCAATTCGCTACAGGGCGCGTTTTCCGGCCGTATTCATGAATTAGTGAAAGCGCTTACTAATCTACGTATCTATGTCGAAGCGGCCATCGACTTTCCCGATGAAGAGATTGATTTCCTCTCCGAAGGTAAAATTGAAGCCAGCCTGAACGACGTTATCGCCAGACTGGAACGGGTGCGCACCGAAGCGCGCCAGGGCAGTCTTCTGCGCGAAGGGATGAAAGTGGTAATTGCCGGTAAGCCGAACGCCGGTAAATCCAGTTTGCTTAATGCGCTGGCGGGGCGCGAAGCGGCTATCGTCACCGCCATTGCGGGCACGACACGCGACGTGCTGCGTGAACATATCCATCTCGACGGTATGCCGCTGCATATTATCGACACCGCCGGCCTGCGCAACGCCGGCGACGAGGTGGAGCGGATCGGCATTGAGCGCGCCTGGCGTGAAATTGAACAAGCCGACCATGTGCTGCTGATGGTGGACGGCGCTGCCACCCCCCTCAGCGACCCGGATATGCTTTGGCCAGCGTTCATCGCCCGTTTGCCTTCCGGAATGCCGGTTACGGTAGTGCGCAATAAAGCCGACCTCACCGGCGAAAGCGTCGCTATTAGTGATATAAGCGGTTACTTACTTATTACCCTATCCGCCCAGTCCGGTGTGGGCATGGACCTGCTGCGTACCCATTTGAAACAGAGCATGGGCTTTACCGGCGGCACCGAGGGGGGTTTTTTGGCCCGCAGGCGTCATCTCGACGCACTGGAGACTGCCGCGACCCATTTACAACAGGGAAAAGAACAGCTAGTAAGCGCTTGCTATGGAGAGTTGCTCGCTGAGGAGCTGCGTCTGGCGCAGCAGTCTCTGAGCGAGATAACCGGCGAATTCAGCTCAGATGACCTGCTCGGCAGGATTTTTTCCAGTTTTTGCATTGGAAAGTGAGTCCAGTTCCATCAACATCCTCACTATTCCGCTTTATCCCCAGCGGGCAAATTTCCCCCCTTCGCTGATTAAATCCATCCTGCCTGTGACCGCATGATGGTCTGCGGCAGGAGATTTGGGAAAATCCGTTAAAACATAAATACGATTTCTGTCGCCGACGGCACGCGAAAACCGGGGAATGGCTAACGCTACCCGATGGCAATGCGGAACGTGGGGATCTACCAGCGCCAAATCTATGAGGTGGTTGTCTTTCGCCCACTCCGGCGCTTGCGAAACCCGCGTGAAAGCAACAAGGTAACCTTTAATCGGTTCTATGTGAAAAGGTTACCCATGTCCGCGAAATGCGTATTAATTTGTTTATGCATCTGGCGGCGATGATCGAACGACTGATGACCCACGATGGCTTAAATCATCGTGAAGATAGAGAGCTGCCCAAGCAGCAGCGCCATTTTATCGCCCTGACGCCGGAAGCCTCCCGACCGCTCATCAACAAGTAACATTTTGCCATGACCACCACGGAATGCCTAATGATTTATGAGCTGATGGAGCCCTGGATCACTGTTGACCAGTCTCTGCTAGTGTTGAAAGCGGACAAAATATAGTGTGCAGGCTTCCGGCGAAGTCTAAATACTAACTTTAACTATATGAAAATAAAGTAAAATAAAAGCTGGCACGCCTTTTATATTATCTCTAGCACTACCTGGCTTCAACTTCATTTGGAGAGAATGCAATGGCGTCGAATAAGTGAATAGATCTTGATCAGCGGGTCGTTATCGTTACCGGTGGAAGCTCCGGGATTGGTGCGCATATTGTCAGCGACCTACTGGAAAATAATGCCCAGGTCATTGTTGCTGATATCCAATTACCGGACGCGGCCAACCGCGCGACCGGCGTAGATTACCGCTTATGCGATATCACCGATCGCACATCATTTAAGAAGTTTGTCGACGACGTCTATCATCAGTACCAGCGTATTGATGGTTTGGTCAACAATGCAGGGGTCAACCGCGCCCGGTTGTTGGTCGACTATTATAGCGAAACGCCGCAGTATAAATTAAGCAACGATGATTTTGACTTTATGGTGCGAGTCAACCAAAAAGGGCCTTTTATTTGCACGCAGGAAGGTGAATATCCTTTCCGAGGCCGGCATCGAAGGATCTGTTATTCCGCGACCAAAGCCGCCGTGCATGGTTTCACCCTATCCTGGGCGAAGGAGCTGGGTGAGTTCTGTATTCGGGTAGTTGGCGTTGCACCCGGCATCAATGAGCCGACGCCTATGGGGGATGCCAAGCACCGCGAAGCGCTGGCCTACACGCGAGGTATAAAGACGACGAACATTGATGAAGATTACAGCCAAAAAATACCTCTTGGCCGTCAGGGAAAACTGGATGAAATTGCCAATCTGGTTACCTGTCTGCTGTCCGATAAGTCCAGCTATATCACAGGCACCATCATAAACATCACGGGGGGCAAATCTCGCGGCTAATCCTTTTCATTTCTGGCAGGAAATTTTATGGATAAATCAAACGTGGTTCCCTGGTTATTTGTCATTTCACATGGTCGCTTTGGCAACGAATTGGTTAATAGCTGCGAAATGATCTTGGGTAAAATTGAGAATATTTATTGTTTTTCATTAATGCCGGGCATGGCGCCTGAGCAATTAATGAAAGAAATGAGCGAGGTGTTAAAACGGGCACCCACCCATAGCATTATCTTTACCGATATCTATGCCGGCACGCCATCAAACGTAGCAACGGTATTCGCCAAACGCAAAGGGTTTCCGGTGATTTGCGGCATGAATCTACCCATGCTAATTGAAGCCGAGATGTACCGTAATGAATTAAATATTGAGGAACTGGTAAACCGAATTATTGAAGCAGGCGGTGAAAGTATCAAAAACGTGACATCAATAGCTAACGGGAATACCTATGAATAATATAAAACTGGTACGGGTCGATTTTCTCCTCATTCATGGGAAAGTCATTACAAAATGGCGAAATATTATTTCCGCAACCGAAATCGTTATTGTGGATGACAAATTATCCAAAGACTCTTTTTTGGCCGAAATTTATGTGATGGCGCCACCACTAGGCGTCGATGTCCATGTCATGGCTGAAGAGGATTTTATTAAAGCCTCTCAGGAGGGGTACTTCGACACGAATAAAATCAACATACTGGTTTTATTCAAATCCATCGGTAACATCAAGCATCTGATGGCAAAGGATATCGTATTTAATGCAGTTCAGGTTGGGGAACTCGGTGGTGGTGTAAACCGGCGCAGCGTAGTGAACGACATATCTATTGATGATCAGGATTTACAGGATCTCAAATTTATTCAGTCGCAGGGAACCGCCGTTTACTTCCAGGTCACCCCGTAGGAAGTCAAATTAACGTTGGATAAGGTCATTACGCGTCTGGAGGGTTGACTATGTGGGAAGTCGCGATTTTTACAGGGCTTTGGTATTGGATATGTAAAACTGATGTCGGTTATGCCATTACCCACGCCATCCGCCAGCCATTATTTGCGTCGGTGCTGATTGGCTTGATAATGGGTGACGTCACACAGGCGGTCATTATCAGTGCGGCGATTCAAATTTTGTACATCGGTCTGGTAGCGGCGGGCTCCAACCTGCCGGCCGATGACTGCCTGGCCGGCCTTATCGCCATACCACTCGCTTTGAATACCGGTCTTTCGCCGACGCTGGCTATCGCTATAGCGGTGCCGGTCGGGGTAATGGGCGTTTTTCTTGGCCAATTAAGGAAAACCGTCAACGCCGTCTTCGTGCATATGGCGGATAAATACGCCGAAGAAGGCAATGTACGCCAGATTAAGTTGTGCACCATCATCTGGCCGACCCTGCTTGGCTTTTTCATCCGTTTCCCGGTCCCCTTCCTGGCCAATCTTTACGGGAAAGACAGTATCAATGCATTTCTGAACAGCGTACCGAAATGGCTGATTCATGGTTTCAGCGTCGTGGGCGGCCTGCTCCCTGCGCTCGGCTTTGCCTTGACCATTTTTGTTATTGGCAAAAAGGCGTTGCTACCCTGGTTTTTCATCGGCTATTTCCTGGTGCAATTCAGCGGTATTCCCGTTTTCGGCGCGGCAATTTTCGGCCTCAGTGCAGTATTGCTCATTTCTTATTATCAAAATAAAAAAGAAGCGTGAGGATCTTACCTATGTACCCTAAAGAGATAACAGAAAAGCAACTGTCTTGAACGATAAAATTATAGAGAAACGTGATGGTACGATTCATCCTACTCTTCTGTTTTTGGGAAAAAGATTCATGCCAAAGCCGCCTTTGACGCCAGTCATTGCTTGGGCTCGTACGCTGTCCTAGTCCTTACGCTTTCGGAGTTAGCTTATGGCATTGTGGTTAATTCCCAGTGTGTTATATCCTGCACGCCATGGGGCATTGTTCACGCGGGGTCCGTCATACTTCATCATATATAGCACTTTACAAGTAAACATCTTGCAATTGATGATTAATTTACTTTAGTATCATTTTTATGATAACTATCACAGCACTATAAGTTCATTTTGGAAATTACATAGCGGAATGACCCAATAAAAAATGTCATTTTACCGATTGTAAGTATCAAATTGAACCGCTCTTTGTTCAGAAATGGCTAAAAAGGTAGAGGGAAGTTAAGCATGCCAGCTCGTATTCCACCCCAAAACATTGTCATTCTCTGCATTCCGCCGATCGACCTTTTTAATGTTGTGGGGCCGATGGAGGCATTCCGGTTGGCAAACCAGCTGGCGAACAAAAAATCCTCTTATCAAATAGAACTGGTTTCTACCAGGGCGGATCTGGCTATCGAGAGCGAGACCGGCATTAACCTGCAAGCCAACTACTCGCTGTCCGATGACAGATGGCAAACAAGCAAAATCGACACCCTGATTATCACCTCGAATATCCTATTATCCAGCGGTAATCCTCCAGAGGCGATAAAATGGATCAATACGCAAACGAAAAACGCGCGCCGCATATGCTCGCTGTGCGGCGGCATTTTCGCTCTGGCGCAGACGGGAATGCTCAACGGTAAGCGGGTAACCACCCATTGGCGCGTTGTGGAGCAATTCGCTCAGCAGCATCCGCAAATCAAGGTCGACGATCAGCCCGTTTGGGTGAAAGACGGCAACATTTATACTTCGGCGGGAATGTCCGCCAGTATTGATATGGCTCTTAGCCTTATTGCCGAGGATCGCGGGGATGCGCTGGCGGCTGAAGTGTCGCGCGAAATGGTGCTTTTTTTGCGACGCCCCAGCCATCAACCTCAGCAAAGCTTGTCCCTGCTGGCGCAAAGCAGCAACAACCGTAATCTGAAGGCGCTGCAGCCCTGGCTTCAGGAGCATCTGACACAAGAGTTGAGCGTTGAGATACTGGCCGATCAGTTGGCGATGAGCCGCAGCACGTTAATTCGCATCTTTAAAACCGAGCTGAACACCACACCGGCGAAATATGTAGAGAATGTGCGCTTGGAAACCGCGCGACGCTTTTTGCTTATGACGTCGATGAATCTCGACAGGATCGCCGCCCGCTGCGGTTTCACCAGCGCCGATGTGATGCGGCGGGTCTTTATGCGCAATTTAGGCATTAACCCGCTGCATTACCGTCAACAGTTTGGCAGCAGCGAATAAGTCGTCGTTCCGATTCGCCTGTACGTAGTGCTTCTCACTGGCGAGGCCGTTAGCCGATGCGATTATTACTGCCGCCGCCGTGGTCTTAACGCGTAAAATAGCTGGACGCGACGGTTAAAGGCTACAGTACCGACTTAACCAAAGGGCTAGCGCCGGTTGTCGCAGCGGTGGTCTGCGGTGCATTGGTGCTGGCAATCGCCAATGCGTCTTTCTCGCTACTCACCCCATTTCGCATTGCAAATTGCGGATCGTTAATTTCCTGAGCCACCCATTGGGCGATATTCTGATAAGGAACGAAAATTGTTTGTCTCCGCTTGGGATGCGTCGCCGTCAACACGCCGATAATTGCGCCGTCTTTGCCGTAAACTGGCCCTCCACTCATACCCTGAATACCGCCAGCGTTAGATAACCCCATCAGACAACTGGTGCCGGGCTGTTTCCACCAGCCAAATTCTTGTACGGTTCCGCTGGATGAGGTCGGCATCGCCGTGTAGGCATTGTAACCATACATATTGAGTTGCTCGCCTTTATTAGCGGCCTCCAGCCGCGGCAGGGCCCGGCGTTTATTGTCATGATAGATAATGGCGACATCACAGATCGGGTTGTATGCTTTTACCCTGACCATCATCACTTTCGCCACATGCCCTGCGGTAAGGCTGTATTATTCATTGATAGGAAAACTGGAGCCAATTGCCCCCGCAAGAACGGGTATTCCGAAGCTTTGTTGAATAAATATAACTTTTAGGTGATCGTCTGCTCAGATCACTACCGTCATTTCAACATCTGCACTCCATGGCAAAGCAAAAGTTTAAAATAACCAACTAGTCGCTGATCAGCAAGCGAGCAAAGACAGTTAAGATCAGCATAAAAACGCCGACCCGTGGTGAAATCTCACCTCTAGTCATTGACGGAACCGAATGGAAAGTCCGACAGCATGGTGCCGACAGACGGAGGGTGTGGCGTAAGCTGCATATGGCCGCAGACAGTGTAATGCATGAGATTATCTGTGCTGACTTATCGCTCAGCGGTACGACGGATGCTCAGGCCCTACCAAGCTCTGATAAACCAGACCCAGCGGAAAATCAGGGAAGCGTTGGCTGATGGCGCTTACGATACCCGCTACTGTCATGATGCTCTGCTGAGGAAGAAAATAAGGTCTCTTATTCCTCCACGAGGTGGGGCGCAATATTGGCCAGACCGATACCATGAGCGTAACTACGCCGTTGCGAATCAGCATATAAGCGGCAGTAACGATGTATGGAAAAAGCAAGTGGGCTATCATCGACGCCAGTGGCTGAAACAGCTATATTCCGGTTCAAAACGCTTATGGGCGATCATCTAAGTCTGCGTGACTATTATGATGCGCAGGTAGGTGAGGCAATAGCGATGGTCAAAGCGCTTAACAAAATGACGCTGTTAGGAATGCCGAACAGCATCCGGATCGCATAACAATCGATCTGCTAGGGGGGCGTAGTCACACAAGTTCTGATTTATTCAACAAAGCCGTATTCCGACAAAATGGAAATCTGCTTTATCCGAGGCTGTTTTATCGACATTATAATGTCCCACTGCGCTGCAGCCGGATAAAAATAATGACAACACGATGACAAACAAAAAACTTTTCATGAATATCTCCAGGAGATATAAGTAAATAAGATGGATATCGCAGTAGGCTACTAGCTTTTGCGAGGTATAAGCTCTCCCTATGCCAAGAACGCAGGCATATCGCTAGGTAAACGTAATTACACCGACGAACGACTTTATTGCGCCCCGTGAAATATGGGGGGCATCATACATAAAATTACTCATCCATCAATCATATCGATGATTTATTAATAATAATATAACATAAGTATCAACGTTATTATCATTATATAAAGCCTCTGCGCGGCGGCGAACAAAACCCATGAATAACATGAGATTATGTCTCTCCTCTACGCCCGGATTTACACAGAAACGAATTCACTACACATTGGCACAAAAAATAATCAACATAATTATAATACATATTTTTATACTATATTTAATATAATTTATATTAATTTTATGTAGCATAAATCCTCACCGAATTTACGGCGTAATAACTCTCATCACTGGCATTTTCCATACTTGGCTAATTTTGCTAAAAACTCACCCCGCCGTCGAAATAAACAGCGCTAAGCTTCCAGGCAAAGATTATCTGTTTGTTACGCGAACGATATGGCACGCTAATGTATTGTTTCGCCCTTGCAGCCATTCGCCAAAAATTATTTACATTGTGTTAATCTCGTATACTCATGTCTTATCAGACGCTATTTGCCTGGCGGTAAACTTCAGGAGGCCCCCAGCGGCCGTGCCCGCACCGACAGGGTTATTGCCTGCTTTGGCACGCCCATTCCAGGGATTGTGCCCGAATTACCCAACACAGCGTTATGATGCTGATGGCGACCTCATGAATGAGTTTTCTCAATTCAATTCATAAAGCATGCTAAAAACATGCTTATTCTTATGTTCATGAACATCGCTGTTTTAACGCCACTCTTATGACTCTTCCCCGCCGCAGCCGTGACGACATCGCCCTGCAAACGAGAGAAGATAAGTCTTTTCAACCGTCGTGAAAGCACCGGAATTTTCAACGCCGCTTATCATGCGGCGCAAGAGGCAACTGTATACGATTGAGTGACGTTATTGGCGCCCGTTGGCGCTATCAAGCAGCCTTAATCACTATATGATATTCACGCTGAACCACTACTAAACGTTCTTTAATAGCTTCAGTCAAAGTGATGCGGGCCTCAATCGGATTTATCACACGAGTCAGAGTGCGAGAATGCGCGTGTCTTTTGTGATCGACTCGGGGGAGCTGGCGGCTTTCTATTAATCGGTTATGCCGATAAAAACTGTAGCCGGAAATAAACGCACCGACGAACAATGCAAAAATGAAATTCATGATAACGACCTCAATATGCTGGCGGCAGGAGGTATTCATTCCTGTGTGTGCCGATAAATAACGAATGTTTTATCTGACGATACCGTGGACTAACGCAGGGCATCCTTGATAGACATCATTATTAGCAGGACAATCCTGTCATGCATCATCGCCCGCAGGCGCGGTTTGATGCTTAATGTGCTCGAATAATAGTGAGGCCACCCGATATGTTAAGACGAATTAGGAAATAAAGAATCTTTCTTTATTATCGCTTTGTATGTCAACCATTGGACCAGCACGCAAAAAACCCTACACAACATTTGACAAAATTCTCGATAATGGCTCACATTGCATGCAATAATTTAACACCCCCCTGGTCAAACGTCCGTTGCATGGACGGCAGCTCTGTACTTAATTACAAACCAGGCTCGATTAACAGGGTGTGAGCGTAGGAATCTGGGGAGTTGAGAACATGGAGAGTTGGACGTTAAAGGTTAAAAAGTCAGGAAGTTAGGGCGTTAAGGAACGGAAAAGAGGAGCAGGAGAGGAATAATAGGGATTATGGAATAGGAGATTTGACAAAGAAAAGAACCATAGCAGAGTGAGGTAGGGTCAGGCAGTAACAAGATCTCGCCGTGAGGGGATAATTCACGTCGGCGCCTGCGCGAACTTTAGCGGGACAGAAGGTAAGGGCTGCCGGGTCGCTCAGCCGAATTCGGCAAACGGCATAATGCGAACGCGCCTGGCCCCACGCCTACGGTCGCCGTACGGCCGCGTATCAGGCGTCGTGGCCTTAATCTAACCCGGTCTGGGGCGCCAGGGGCCTCTTTGCAGAAGCGCTCAGCCGCGTGCTGGAGAGCAGCCCGACATAAACCCGCTACTCTTCTTCAAACCATTGACTATTGCGCTGGGCTATGGTAATGATAGTGAGGATCATTTGCTGCAGGTGACGGCGCAGCGCATCCTCCGCTGTATCGGCATCACGCGCTTTAACGCATAGAAAATTTCTTGATGCTGACCGATCAATATCTCCGGCGGCGACACTTCGCTTGGTAAGAAAGCGTACGCGGTCCAGCGCAGCTTTGATATTTTCCACGGTTTCACAGGCCAGCTCACAATCAATACTTTGCGCTATCAGGCGGTGAAATTCATCGTCCAGCCGCAAAAACTCATGGCTATTGTGGTAGGACGCCGCCAGCGACTGCTGCTGTAGGTAGATTGTGCTCGAGCTGCATTAACGATGCGGGCGACATTTGCAGTGCGGCCCGACGCACCACCACCGTTTCCACCGCCACGGATGAAGCGGCCGTCTGCGACCCGCCGTGCGGAAATCTTGCGTACAAAGGTACCGCGCTGGGGCAGCCCTGCACCAGACCCGCTTCGGTCAGCTTGATAAACGCCTCCCTCACCAGCTGGCGCGAAACGGTAAACCGCAACGCAATCTCTTTTTTCCGACAGCAGCGAACCCGGAGGAATCGCACAGGTGACGATATCATGACGCAGAAAACGATAAATCTGCTGATTGACGGGTTCACCGGCGGTGATGGCATAAGAAATCGACATTCGATACGATCCGTTTTGTCAGTAGTAGCCACAAGACAGGCTTTTGGACGATAAGTCTAAGGTGGGGGCGGCGGCAAACGCCAGACTTTTTTGTCGGATCCTTGCACTAAAAGGGATACAAGCCATCCCAAGACGCGGCGGATGGCGCAATGACCAGTGGCCACCAAATGGACGGAACGCTGCCGTGATGACGCCGCAGCCATCGCAGCCCTCTGGCGGTGTGCGCTGGGACCGATTGTTGTCGTGAGGCGCCGCCACAGCGGCAATAAACTTTGCGCGCATGGCGCTCGAATGCTGGCCAGCGCCATCACTTCCGGCAGGATGGAGGGATGGTAGGCGGCGTCAATGATGAGCGTCGGACGCAGACCGTCCAGCTGTTCCGCCAGCGGCGTTTGACTGTTATCTAGCACCTGATCTGCCCCGTTGGCGCGCGCCAGCGTCAGCCGCTCTTCGATCCGATCGACCACGATGACCTTAGACACATCATATATCCCCTTCAGCACCTGAATGGCGGCCAGCCAGCCCCATCGGGCCCGCGCCGTAAATCAGCGCCACATCCGCCGGTATCGGTTTGAGGTAGGCAGTAATATTGGCGGCGATGGTGAAAGGCTCGATCAGGCTGGCGAGTCCGCCAGAAAGGCTTTTTTCTTGCCGGCGGGGAAAGTTGCGGGCTCCTCAACCGGCACCGTTAATGACAATCTCTTTGCCAGCACATGCAGCCATAACAGCGTGGCTAGACTGCCGATAGGGGTGATTTTCGGCCCTAAATCGCAGCCGATGACGTTGGCATAAACATTCCCTGCCTTACCACGCCGGCGGTATGGCTGCGTCGATGGAGAGCGCGCCAACCAGCACCGAAGGCAGGTTGTTCATTACCAGTGACAACAGCGCGGTAAGCACCCCGTACCCAGGGTGGCGGTCCATAACCCTTTGGCCGCCAGCCAATTTAACGCGCTGGCCAGGACATCGGTCAATCCGGCGTTGCGCAATCCGTAGACCACCAAATACATACCGAGGGAAAAAATGACAATTTGCCAGGGGGCGTGACGCAACACGCGAGTGATATCGATGATCCTTGTGCGGCGCGCCACGCAATACAAGATGAGTGCCGCCACGGCGGCGATCAGACTAACGGGAACCCCGAGCGGCTCCAACGCAAAAAAACCCACCAATAACAGCGCGAGCACGCCCCAACCGGTCATAAACGTGCGCCGATCTCGAATGGCCTCAGTCGGCGGTTTTAATTTCGCCAGCGAATAGCCGGAGGGAATATCACGGCCGTAAACCAGAAACAGTATGCTCAGAGTCGCGATCACGGCGACGATATTTACCGGCACCATTACCGCGGCATAATGATTGAACGGCAGGGCAAAGAAATCGGCGGAAACGATATTGACCAGATTGGAGACTACCAGCGGCAAACTGGACGTATCGGCGATAAAACCTGCCGCCATGACAAAGGCCAATGTAGCGCGCCAGCTGAATCCCAGCGCCAGCAGCATCGCCATCACGATAGGCGTGAGGATCAGCGCGGCGCCATCGTTGGCAAACAGGGCCGCGACGCAGGCACCGCCCAGTACGATGAAAATAAAAAGACGTCTGCCGTTGCCCTTTCCCCAGCGCCCACATACAACGCCGCCCATTCAAAAAACCCCGACTCATCCAGCAGCAGGCTGATAATGATAATGGCGATAAAGGTGGCGGTAGCATTCCAAACGATGTGCCAGACAAGGGGAATATCGCTCAGATGCACGATGCCGCCCACCAGCGATAGCGCCGCGCCGATGAGCGCGCTCCAACCAATAACGAGCCCCTTGGGTTGTGCGATGACTAATATCATAGTCACCACAAATATCGCCGACGCCAGCCACATATCTCCCTCCGGGAATTTTTTGCTGCTTATTACAATTCAATCACGCCGGCGGGCGCATCACGGCGGGGACTTTCCCTGTCGTTAAGGCGTGTATTCTCCTGGGCCCGATCCGCGTTTGCGCAGACGACGGCGCAAAAGCCCCAGACGCCAGCAAAACCCGGTTTTGGGTAGAAAACCTTTTTGCAGACACGATATTAATTGACATGGGGATGTTGATCGATAAGGGTTTGCCGTTTTTTCTGTAACACTATAATTTCAGCATCGATTTCGTCAATTTGCTGCTCAATGGTGTCATAACCCTCTTGCAGGATCTCCTTGGCTTCTGCCCGATCGGTGGCGGAAGGCTTGGCGCCTTTCAGCGGCCGGTTGGCCGTTTCCGGCATGAACAGACCCGTCGCCAACCCGATTACCGCAATCACCATCAGATAGTAAGCCGGCAATCAAAACCGAAATATTAAAGGAAATCGCCAAAGCACTATAGCGGATTTGCGTGGGAAACATGGCCGGGAGTGTGGAAGCCATGACGCCGATAAAGGCGTTAAGCAGCAGACCGAGGAATATCAGCCCCAGCACATTGCTGTTTATCAGGGAAAAACAGGGGATCTCCAGGATAAACAGGCCAATACTGCCGCCGATGACAAAGGCTTTACAGCCCACTTTATCGCTCCACATCCCGACCACCGGCTGCACGAACAGCATGCCGACCATAATGGCGATAATAATCAATACGCCATGATCTTCCGAATAGTGCAGATTGTGCAATAAATAGCTGGGCATGTAGGTCAACAGCATGTAATAGGTAACATTGGTGGCAATCACCAGCCCCACGCAGGCCAACAATCCTTTCCAGTGTTTGGACGCGACCTCACGTACCGAAAGGCGCGGCCGCTCTTTCAGCGTTTCGCGATCGGCGGACTCCATTTTATCCATATGCTGCTGGAGGGTCGGCGTTTCCTCTAGCGCATTGCGCAAATACAGGCCGATGATGCCCAGGGGGCCACCAGGAAAAAAGGGATTCTCCAGCCCCAGTCGAGGAAATTTTATTCGCTGACAATGCTTGAGATCAGCACCACGAGACCGGCGCCTAAGACAAACCCGGCGATGGAGCCAAAATCCAGCCAGCTCCCCATGAATCCGCGCTTACTGTCCGGGGAATATTCAGCCAGAAGATGGCCGCGCCGGAATATTCGCCGCCGACCGAAAACCCCTGCGCGAGCTTGGCCAACAGCAGCAGCACCAGCGCCCAGATACCAATTGAGGCATAAGAGGGGATGAGCCCGATACAGAAGGTGCTTATCGCCATGATGATAATGGTGATCGAGAGTACCTTTTGCCGGCCGAATTTATCGCCCAGCGCGCCGAAAAAGACACCGCCCAACGGACGCACCAGAAACGGCACCGAGAAGGTCGCCAGTGCAGCGATCATTTGGATTCCGAGAGCGGCATCCGGGAAGAAAACTTGCCCTAAGGCAAAGGCTACAAAACCATAAACGCCAAAATCAAACCACTCCATCGCATTTCCCAGCGCGGCCGCGGTAATGGCTTTTTTTAATTTGGCGTCGTCAATAATGGTGATGTCGTTGATGCGCAGCGGCTTATGTTTGCTTTTCCCTAATTTCATTAACGCGATATCCTGTAAAACATTGTAAATGAGCCTTAAACCTCATTTTAGTTCAGGTATCGGCACCTGTCACAGTGCAGCGATCTTCGGCGCCGTGCTGACACGTTATTTGCCGCGATTCCCGTTGACGATTGACGAAAACTCGCATACCACCGCGTGATGCTTCCGTGGTAAAGCGATAGCACGCAAATTTCGCCGCAAAGAGAAGAAACTAGGCCTGCGGCTAACAGGACGTCCAGTATGACGGGGTATCGTTTGACGCTATCTTCCTGGTTCGCGCGCGCCATAACGGCGATAGCGCAATATCACCACCCCTAGCAGCAGCAAAATCAACAGCAAAGTGAGGCGTGGATTGCCCGTAAGCCAATAGACGGCTAACGTTCCACATTCGCCCAATGCACCCGCCAAGGAGAGCAGGCCCAGATAAAGCATCATCCTGCCGCGATAACAGACATTCAGCGCCTGTTGATAGAGATAGCCGAACGCGAGATGGACCCCGGCGGTCTGCACCGCCACCGCCAGCATCAGCAACAGACCGGTCACGGCGCTGCCGCCTGCCCGTCTGTGAAACCCCTTTCTCTCCAGCAGGGTGAGCGCGGCCATGTTGACGGCGTACCAGGAAAACCAGAAATTGATGCCGTCATTACCGAAGAGATGGGCGTCGAAAGACGGTAAGATAACATACAACACCGCTCCGCCGGACCATGCGCTGCAGGTCGCGACCACAGTTTAAGAAAACGCCGGTCCAGACCTTTGCCGTCCGAGGGCGGCAGCGCCAAATTGTGCACGGCGTGATAGCCCTCACCCGTTGCGTTCGCCGCCTCCGGCACGCCCAGCCGATAGAGATTCCACAGCAAAAACAACAGCACTGCCGCCACCAGGATGATAAACGCCCGGTAATCGCCGATCGGCAGCCAGCCACAGCCCGGCGCCAGAAAGGCAGCCGTATACAGCAACAGCCGGCAGGGATCGGCACAGGGGACCAGACCCCAGCGTTTTTCCGCCGCCGCGCGCGGCCCACCGGGAGCAAGCAGGCCATTTAACATAGCGGGCACGCCCCCGGCGCCTAGGCCGGCAAGGGCATGCTTGCCGATAGCGCCGCGCATGGACTACGGGAACCTTTGCCGCGGCACGCAGGAACCGCGGCTGTCCGCACGTCGGCGCACGGCGCCTGGCTTGTGCCCGCGATCGCTATCCCGATTACATAGTTGCGGCCGCGCGATGATTCCTTTCATAAGCGCCCCTTGCCAATGCCAGAAGATTGATCGCAGTGCCCGTGCAGACGGCGCGTTGACCCCTGCCGACATCGCCGGGTAAGGCAGGGCACGCCGCGAGGAAAGCCGCCGGTGGATGGCGCCCGTTGCGGGACCACGAACCCATTTAACCTATATGCTCCCTGATATTACCGCTCAAAAGGTAAACAGTACTCCAATGAGAACATGACATGAAACGGACGCCGGCGCGACATGCGCGGGATCGTTCTGTCAGTCACTGAGCGGCCTTTCATGGCGTCAGATCCCTTTCAACACAAGTCTTCATCGAACTGCATACTCGGGCTGGTCTGGGTGTGACTGGCACCGGTACCATCGTACCATAGGGTAGTTAGAGGGCGGGGAGGCAAAGGGTCGCGGCGTGGGTTACCTCTGGGTTCACCGTCCCCCATTGCGGCGCACTGGCTGAACCGGCTGAACCGGCTGAACCGGCTGAACCGGCTGAACCGGCTGAACCGGCTGAACCGACGCCACGCTATTCACGACTACAGGAGCAGTCCAATAAAAAGGGGCTCATGTTTTCTCTCTGGTCGAAGCCGGAATTTCCGCGACGAAATAACTATAACGGGTGGCCGCCAATAGCTTACCCGCTTCAGGTGTGTGCCATCGCCACAACATGGGGCGTAGTGGTGCGGAAGCTCGCCCATTGCTAAATTTGCCATCGGGCTCACACGCGACATGGGAAGCCAACTCGGGCAAAATCGATACCAGCTTTTTTGTTTTCACCCATCCTGTGGAAATCAGCGTGACGTAAAATGCGATTCCCCCCTCTTCTTTAAGTGCACCAGGTGCGGTATTTCCGCTTTCGCTTGCAGGTGAAACGAAAGTGTTTTTAATCACTTAGCGACAAAAAATAAGCTGTGACCGTGCTCACAACACGCTCCTACGGCCTTTGCTGTAATAGAGTCGAGGTCAAGTGTAATCCTTTCACCTCCCTCACCTTGCAGGCTGACATTGCAGTAACCGGGAGTAGAACAACATGGCGCTGGACACCCTGAGTCGTCGTGAAAAAATCATCGAAACACGCCGGCGAGGCGAGCCTCAATCGCACCATGTGCGAAGTCGCGCACGAAATCATCGCCGTGGCGGACGCCAGTAAATTTAGTCGCAAGAGCTTTTGCCTGATCCGTCCTGCGCGCGGGATCCAGCGGCTGATTACCGATAGCCGCATCCCCGATGATTACCGATTGGCGCTGACCAATATGGGTGTCGAGGTCATTATCGCCGGCGACTAGCCCCTATCGAATTGTTTTTGTCCCGGGTCTGTGTTCCTGGGAAGCAAGGAGTATGAAGATGAAACAGCTGTATTCCTATCCCGAGGAGTGGTTGCGCCAGCGTCAGGCGCTGCACACCGCCCGCGAGATCCACCAGCAACCCTGGCTTTGGCGCCAGGTAGTCCAGCACGTGCAACAGCTTCAGCCTGACTGGCAGCCGTTCTTGCAGACACTTCTGCGCCAGCCGGATCTGCGCATCGTGCTGTGCGGCGCCGGCTCTTCAGACTTTATCGGCCGTGCTCTGGCGCCCTGGCTCCTTGAGGCGACAGGCCGGGATGTCGTCGCGTCCAACACTGCTGGTTTCCTACGACCGCTCCGGCAACAGCCCTGAGAGTCTGGCCGCAGTAACGCTGGCAGAGCGCGTGCTGCCCGACTGTCATCATCTCGTTATTATCTGTAACGCCGAGGGAGAACTGGCTCGTTTCGGCTAGGATCGGGAGCGCGTGTGTACTCTGCTCATGCCGCCGGAAGCGCTGGATCAGGGGTTCGCCATGACCTCAAGCTTTAGCTGCATGCTGCTGGTGCTGGGTCCTTGGTCACTGGCACAGAGCGGCGAGATGTTGCATTCGGTCGCCGATTGGTGCGACCACCAGCAGGCGTCATGGCAGCAGCAGATCAAGCCATTGGCGCGCGGTGGGTTCACGCATGTCATGTGTCTCGGTGCTGGTTGTTTGTGCGGCGTGCCGGAAACGCTGGCCGTCGCCGGCGCGCAGCAGGATATCTGGCTGAGCTTGCCCTATTTGATGTTCCTGCAGCTGTTGGAGCTGGAAACCTCGCTAACGCTCGGCGTCACCCCCGACAATTCCTGTCCTACCGGCGAGGTAAACTGCGTCGTGCAGGGCGTGACACTTTATCCCTATCCAGCCGGCCAAGGCGCCGGTCAACGCAAACAGCAGGAGGAAGACGCATGACCGCGCCAAATATCTTACTGACCCGGATTGATAACCTGCTGGTACATGGCCAGGGGGTGTGACCTGGGCCAATTCCCTGAGCGCGAATTTATTGCTGGTGGCCAACGATCAGGCCGCCGCCGATCCGATACAGCAAAGTTTAATGGATATGGTGTGTCGCCGGGCGTGGAAACCCGCTATTTCACTCTGCAAAAAACCATCGACGTTATTCATCGTGCCGCACCACGTCAGCGAATTTTCATCGTCTGCAAAACCCCGCAGGACGTGCTGACGCTGGTGCGCGGCGATGTGCCAATCCAAGCGGTCAACGTCGGTAATATGCATTTCGCCGAGGGCAAACGGCAGATTCATAAGACTGTCTCGGTGGATGACGACGATATTGCGGCATTTCGCGAACTGGCGCGTCTGGGCGTGCGATGCGAAATTCGCCGGGTACCGGACGAAAGCGGTGAGCCAGTCGACCGGCTCTTGGACTGACGGAAGGAGAAGTCTATGTTTACCGAGGCGCTGTTGATTGGTCTGCTGGCGGGCCTGGCCGGCGTGGATATGTTTAACGGGCTGACGCACTTTCACCGACCGGTGGTGGGGCTTATTTTAGGCGACGTGCATACCGGTCTTTTGGTGGGTGGGACGCTGGAGCTGGTGTGGATGGGCATGGTCCCGCTGGCCGGTGCGCAACCGCCGAATGTGGTGATAGGCGGGATTATCGGCACCGCTTTCGCCATATTGATCCACGCGGACGCCAATTTACCCTGTTCTCGCCGCTGATGCATCATTGCGACCGCCTGGTCAGCCGCGGCGATTGGCGCGGTATTGACCTGACGGGCCTTCCCACGCGATCTCATAACGACCGCTAACGGAGATCCCCACCCAGTGCAGTTGACACCGCTCCAGGCAACCCAGCTTACGCGGCGGATGGCGGCGAAGCCCGGTACTGGCGATAGAGGGTGGCGGAACCGGAAAGCGCGATGCTGGCAGAGTGACGATTTGGCGTTTTATGACTTGCACAGGCTCGGTGGACACCACCCGCCGCGATGCTGAGTCGTGCCGACCTTAACCGGATGGCGTGGCGCTCGCTGCTACTACAGGCGTCTTTCAATTATGAGCGTATGCAGGCCCGGAGGCTGGCTTTATACCTTGATCCCGGGATTGCGTAAAATCCACCGTAACGAACAGGATTTGTCCAACGCCATGAAAATGCACATGGTGTTTATCAATGTGCATCCGTTTGACGTGACGTTTCTCAGCGGGCTGGTACTGGCCATGGAGGGCGCTAAAGAAAATTTATCGACGATTCGCGCCGTTAAGGTTGTGCTAATGGGACCGCTTGGCGGAATCAGCGATGCGTTATTCTGGCTAACGCTACTACCGGTCTGCGCAGGTGTCGGCGCCTCGCTGGCGCTCTCAGGCAGCCTGTTCGGGCCGCTGGTATTCCTTTTGATGTTTAACGTGGTGCATTTCGGGTTACGTTTCGGTTTGGCGCATTATGGCTATCACGCCGGCACTAGCGCGCTTGCCAAGCTAAAGACCCATACCCGAAATATTTCCCACGCCGCCTCCATTATCGGCATGGCGGTTATCGGTGCGCTGGTGGCGTCTTATGTGCAATTGTCGACGCAGCTGGTGATGCATGCCGGTAAGGCAAGCGTAGCGCTGCAAACCAACGTCTTGGATAAACTGATGCCGAATCTGCTGCCGCTGTGCTTCACGCTGCTAGTGTATTGGCTGATGAAACGCGGTTTTTCGCCGGTTAAGCTTATTGGACTGACGGTAGTCATCGGCGTCGCCGGTAAAGCCATCGGCCTGCTGTAAGTAAGGAGGAACTATGTTGGGTGTAATCATTACCTGACACGGCACATTCGCCAGCGGTTTATTGCAGGTGCTGGAACAAGTCCCAGGCCGGCAAACGCTGTGCGTGGCGGTAGATTTTCCCGAGGGGCACACCTGGGCAAGCGTCTGACGGCCGCCTGTTCCCGCTGTGACGACGGGGAAGGCGTCATCTTCCTGAGTGATATGCTGGGTGGAAGCCCCTTTCGTGAAGCGGCCAATATCGCCCTCGCCCGCCCGGGCTATGAGGTCATTACCGGCACTAATCTGCAAATGGCGGTGGAAATGATGTTGGATCGCCAGCATTTGGATACCGAGACATTCCGCGACCGGGCGCTGGAATGCGGACAGTGCTGCATTACCAGCCTCTGGCACCAGCAACATCGATCTGCGCCCGTATTGTCCACAGAATCGGGGATTTGAACAATAAGGCAACGGGCAGCTTGACCCTCCGCGGCGTCTTCTGACAGCGACCGACCCTCCCCTCGGTGCGACCGTCGGAGGATGCCGGTTGGGTCGGTGTGTCTGCTGCCGCCCGAACCCGCCCTCGCCTGCCATCCCCTCATCAGGCGTGTGAAAAGAGCCGGTCGTAGGATCTCGCTACTATCTGCGTTGCAAAAGCACTCCCCATTATCATTAAAAGTCTTCAATGTAATAAAAAATCAACTACTATCAATCATAAAATTAACATAAAATATTATTAATATAAATATCATCACCTGAAAAAAATGCCTGGAATATACGGTTTTGATAAAGATTTTATTTACTTCTCTGCCGCAATTGCTATTATCGTCTCGTCACTGCAGTACTGTGTCATCCTGGATGCATACTGTGTCTAGAGCATCCGGGAATCGTTTATTCAGTAATATTATATACTTTGAAAATAAAGTAATAGTTAAAAATACCCGATATATTTCTCCCGCTGTTTTTCATTTCCACTTAACAGCCCGCGCCTGACGCAGCGTTCTTTTCCCTCACCGGTCCCTGCACACCTAACGCTAGCCGGCGCCAAACACCCTGATCCCCTTTGTTTATCACCATGCCTTGAAATCGTGTAAAGTAAAGACAATATACCGCGGCACTTCCGCAACGAGGCGGCACTCATGACCGATATTTCCTACGTATTATTTGACTGTGATGGCACGTTGGTTGACAGCGAGACTCTCTGCTGCGAAGCCTACACCGTGGTGTGTGCCCTCTATGGCATTGATATCAGCCTTGAGGAGGCAATCAAGCACTTTAAAGGCATCAAGCTCTATCAGATCTTTGACGACTTCCGGCAGCAATATGGCCTCACGCAGCCGATTGAGGTGTTGGAACGCCAATATCGTCAGGAGGTGGCGCGGTTGTTCGATCTCGGCCTGAAACCTATCGAAGGTATCCGCGCGCTGCTGGAGCAAATTATGGTGCCGATGGCGGGGTCTCTAACGGGCCGGTCAGCAAAATGGAACACTCGCTGGGGCTGACGTCATTGCTGCCCTTTTTCAACGATCGGCTCTTTAGCGGTTATACTCTCGGCCGCTGGAAACCAGACCCTGCGCTCATCCATCATGCCGCCGCGGAGATGTCATTGCCGGTCCGAGCGCTGCATTTTGATCGAAGATTCCCTGGCGGGTGCCCAAGCCGGCATGATGGCGTGAACGCGGCTGGATCCTGACGCACGCGCCGGCCCCGTCACTGTAACCACGGTTCAGAAAAAACGGACGGGTAAAAAAGGGTTGGATAACACCGACGACGTTGGGAAGGCGCCATCGCAGGGAAATCCGCTGGCCACGCAGACAGGTGCGACGAGCGGCCTCTGGCTGATGAGACGTTACTCCATCGCCGCCGGGTCTTCCGGCTTGTCGGTCAACAAACTTTCCAGCGCGTCACCGCCGAGATGGCGGAAATCCTGACCTTTGACAAAATAGAAAATAAATTCGCAAATATTCTGGCAACGATCGCCAATGCGTTCGATAGAGCGCGCGCAAAAGAGCGCAGTCAAAACGCTGGGAATGGTGCGGGTATCTTCCATTATATAGGTCATCAACTGACGAACAATCCCTTCGTATTCTTTATCGACTTTGTGATCTTCACGATAAATCCGCACCGCTTCATTCAAATCCATACGGGCGAAGGCATCAAGGACATCGTGCAACATCTGCATAGTATGGCGGCCGAGGGATTCCAGGCTGACCAGCATAGGTAAATGCTGTTGGGAATACTTTTCCAGCGCGGTGCGGCAAATTTTATCGGCCACGTCGCCGATGCGTTCCAGCTCGGAAATGGTCTTAATAATAACCATCACCAGGCGCAGGTCGCTGGCGGTCGGCTGGCGTTTCGCGATGATATGCGCACGCAAGCTTCGTCGATCGCCACTTCCATCATGTTTACCTTGGCATCGCCCGCGATGACGCGTCGGGCCAGCTCCCATCCTAGTTGTGCATGGCGCTGATGGCGTCGGTCAATTGCTGTTCAACCAGTCCCCCCATCGCCATCACCTGGGTGCGGATATGCTCCAGTTCAGCGTTGAACTGGCCGGAAATATGTTTGTTAAGATTCAGATTATCCATAGCATGCCCCGTGATTAACCATAGCGGCCGGTGATGTAGTCTTCGGTCTGTTTGTGCTGCGGCGCGGTGAACAGACTGTCGGTATCGCTGAATTCGACAGTTCTCCCAGGTACATAAACGCCGTATAATCAGAGCAGCGCGCCGCCTGCTGCATATTATGCGTTACGATCACCAGCGTATAGTCAGTTTTCAGCTAGGAAATAAGCTCTCCGATACGCCCGGTCGAGATCGGATCCAGCGCCGAGCAGGGTTCCATCCAGCAGTAGCACGTCGGGGCGGACGCGATGCCGCGCGCGATGCATAGACGCTGCTGTTGGCCTCCCGAAAGGCTGTAGCCGCTTTGATGCAGCTTATCACGCGTTTCGTTCCACAGGGCGGCTTTGGTCAATGACCATTGTACCCGTTCATCCATATCCGCACGCGACAGCTTCTCGAATAAGCGTACGCCAAAGGCGATATTGTCATAAATCGACATGGGAAAGGGGGTAGGTTTTTGGAAAATCATTCCCACCCTGGCGCGTAATAGAGACACATCGCCGGTATCGGCCAGGATATCCTGTCCGTCGAGCATGATTTCTCCCTGCGCACGCTGATCGGGATAAAGCTGATACATTTTATTAAACGTACGCAACAGCGTGGATTTACCGCAGCCGGACGGTCTGATAAACGCTGTAACCTGATTACGTTTGATATTGAGGCTGATATTTTTCAGCGCATGATATTTCCCATAATAAAAATTAAGATCCCTGACCTGTAGCTTACTCTTACCGGCGGGGTGAATCGGGTTCATACTTCTCTCCTGGCCGCGGCGCACAACGCCGCCGGCGCTTAATGGTTTTTCCTGGCAAATATTGTCCGGGCGATAATATTTAGCAGCAGCACGCACAAGGTGATAATCAATACCCCGGCCAGACCAACTGCTGCCATTCCACAAACGGGCTCATAGCAAATTTGAAAATCGTGACCGGCAGGTTGGCGATAGGCTGTATCAGGTCGGTGCTCCAGAATTGATTGGACAACGACGTGAAGAGCAGCGGCGCGGTTTCGCCGGCAATTCGCGCCACCACCAGCAGCACCCCAGTCAAAATACCGGATAGGGAGGCTTTCAGGGTGATGGCCGAAATCATTTTCCATTTTGGGGTACCCAGCGCATAAGCCGCTTCGTGCAGCGTATCGGGAACCAGCCGCATCATATTTTCGGTAGTCGGATAACGATTGGTACCTGCATCACCCCGGGGCCCAGCCGGAGAAATGCTGCATCCGTGTCACCACCAGACTGTAAACAAACAGACCAATTACGATGGAGGGAGCAGAAAGCAGGATGTCGTTGATGAAGCGGATCACCTCCGCCAGCCAGGATCGACGGCCATACTCCGCCAGATACACCCAAGCCAGCACGCCGAGGGGGGTACCGATTAGCGTGGCCCACAAAATCAGCAGGCCGCTACCCATCAGCTCATTCGCCAGCCCGCTGCCGGCGGTATTCGACGGCGGCGTTATTTCTAAAAACGTAGCGGCCGACGGTCGCAATCAGGATCCAGCATAGCCAGAATAGCCAGAATAGGCCAAAGGCCATGGTCAATAGCGATAAACACAGCGCGATACGGTTTTTCATCCGCCGCCAGCTTTGGCGTTTGCGCAGCGCTTCTTGTTGCGGCACGTTACGTACCAACGGTTCCATCGTCGCCATTATCTGCCTCCTTCATGTTTCGCCAGCCGCTTTATCATTAATCGCGAACAGGCCAGTACAATAAAGGTGATGACGAAGAGAATAAGGCCCAGCTCCATGAGCGCCGCGGTGTGAAGCCCTTCTTGCGCCTCGGCGAATTCATTGGCCAACGCCGACGTGATACTGTTCCCCGGCACAAACAGCGACAGGCTGTCCAGCTGGTAGGTATTGCCGATAATAAAGGTCACCGCCATGGTTTCCCCCAGCGCCCGCCCCAGCATCACGCCGCCTATCACACCTTTTTTGGTGAACGGCAAAACGATGTGCCATATCACTTCCCAGGTGGTGCAGCCGATACCGTACGCTGATTCTTTCATCAGCACCGGCGTTTGTTCAAAGACGTCACGCATGACCGCGGTGATATAGGGAATAATCATGATGGCGAGTACGATACCCACCGCCAAAATACCGATACCAAATGCCGGGCCGGAAAACAGCACGCCCACAAAAGGCACCGCCGACAGCACATCTCCCAGCGGCTGCTGGAAGTAGCGGGCGAACAGGGGGGCAAAGACAAACAGCCCCCACATGCCATAGACGATACTCAGTATGGCCGCCAGGAGCTCGATAGCCACTCCGAGCGGACGTTTTAACCAACTTGGCGCCAGTTCAGTGAGAAACAGCGCGATACCGAAACTGACCGGTACCACAATCAGCAGGGCGATAAACGAGGTCATCAGCGTGCCGTAAATGGGTACCAGAGCGCCAAAACGTTCCGCTGGCGCATCCCATTCACGGGTCCACAAGAAGGAGAAGCCAAACTTTTTTATACTCGGCAAGGACACGACGAAAAGCGAGACGATAATGCCGCCCAACAGCAGCAATGTGACCAGCGCTGCCGCGCGCACCAGCGTGCCAAATAACAGATCGCCCCTTTTTCCCGGCGCGCGTGTCACCGATTTCATTTCCGCCATAGCTTGCTCACATCAAGGTGATTCTCCCGCAGGAGAGAAAACGCCATTACCAAATGCTCTTACCGTCGCTGCCTTTAAGTTCGGTTTTCCAGGCCGCGCGGATACGAGTAGTGACCATATCGGGCAGTGCCGCATAGTCCAGTTCGCTCGCCTGTTGCACACCGTGGCTATAGGCCCAGTCAAAGAATTTCAGGACTTCTTTTCCTTGCTCAGGACAATTTTGTTGTTTATGCAGCAAAATGAAAGTGGTGGAGGTAATCGGCCATGCGTCGTTGCCCGGCTGGTTGGTCAGGTCCCGGGCGAAAGAGCTTTCCCAATCGGCGCCTTTCGCCGCCGCGCTGAAGTTTTGCTCGGTAGGCGATACCGGCTTGCCGTCGGCGGTGATAAGTTTGGTATAGGCGAAATGATTTTGTTTGGCATAGGCATATTCCACATAGCCGATGGCGCCCGGTAAACGCTGTACAAAATCGGCCACGCCGTCATTGCCTTTGCCACCCAAACCGACCGGCCAGTTAACCGTTGAGCCAGCACCGATTTTCTGTTTCCAATCGGGATTGACCTTGGAGAGATAGCTGGTGAAGACGAACGAGGTGCCTGAACCATCGGCGCGGCGTACGACCGCAATCGCCTGATCTGGCAGATTCAGCCCGGGGTTAAGTTTGATGATAGCCGGATCGTTCCATTTTTTGATTTGACCGAGATAGATATCACCCAGCGTTTTACCGTCCAGCGTCAGCTCACCGCTTTTTACGCCCGGCACGTTAATGGCCAGTACGACGCCGCCGATAACAGCGGGGAATTGGAACAGGCCATCTTTATTAAGCTGTTCATCGCTAAGCGGTGCGTCAGAGGCGCCAAAATCAACGGTATTGGCGACGATTTGTTTTACTCCGCCGGAGGAACCGATGCCCTGATAGTTGACTTTTACGCCGGTGGATTTTTGATAAGAATCCGCCCATTTAGCGTAAACCGGCGCCGGAAAGGTCGCACCTGCACCGGTCAGGCTGGCGGCGGCAAAAGCGGGAACCGCCGCCATCGTGAAAGAGGCTGCAACATACCGGCTAGGGTGGTACGAATCAGTTTCATAATCCCTCCTGTGGGATAAACAATGTCGACATCGGATACTTGTTGTTAGTAAAGATGACTGCCGTGCAGGAGGGAAAATAGGTCAGTTTGGTGACAGCAAGATGTACGAAATATGACTGCTAGATGACAATGGCGCCGTTGACCGTTGCGCTCGATGACAAGCGTCAATTTCCCGGCCGGGGTATCAGCCAGTAACGGGCGGATATCGCTAATCGCTTCCGGCATGACCGCGTGGCCATTGACTTCACGGAGCTGGTCGCCATTTTGCAGACCGTAGCGGGCCAGGTCCTGCGGTTGATTATAGAAAATCTCCACCCGTTGCTGGTGAAAGCGTATACCGATATTGCGCAACGGCGCTTTATCATTACGCGTGAATTGGCGGGCGTTATAGCAAAACAACATTTGGTCCGGGACAAACAGATAATTGTCGAAACGGCCGAAGAAATCCATACCCAAGTTATACATGTCGTTTTTATTGCCGCTGATTTTCATGCGACCCACCGGCATACCCGTTAAAGGTCAGGCCGTCTATCAAGTAGTCATTATCGTGGCCCAGTCCGCTGGCGGTGGCGCTGGGAGATTGCCGGTAGCTAGAGGTAACATTGTGATACTGCTTTTTCATTCTGCCGATAAGATCTTCGCTGACGAAACTTTGTACCGCGCCGGTATCTATTGCGCCGCTGGCCCGTCCGCATCGCCGCAGACACCCCGAGTCAGACGTGCAGCGGCATCCCGGCGTAGTAGTCGCTATGGTTTTTTCGCCTTAAAGGGGCAAAGCGAGGAGCACAGGGCGGCGCTGAGAGCCCCCTTGACCTTGATGACAGCGGGCGCCGCCGGCACGCTGTCACCGACGACGACGCCGCACGTGATAAGGTTATTCTACCGTTACCGATTTGGCCAGGTTACGCGGCTGATCAACGTCAGTCCCCTTAATCAGGGCGATATGATAGGCCAGCAGTTGCATGGGTACAGTGTAGAAAATAGGCGCCACAATCTGCTCCACGTGCGGCAGGGGAATAATCTTCATATTCTCGCTGGCGGTGAAACCGGCATCCTGTTCCGCGAACACATACAGTAAACCGCCCCGGGCACGAACTTCCTCGATATTGGATTTCAGCTTTTCCAACAGTTCATTGTTCGGTGCGATGACAATGACCGGCATATCGGCGTCAATTAGCGCCAGCGGCCCGTGCTTGAGTTCTCCCGCGGCATAAGCTTCCGCGTGGATATAGGAGATTTCTTTCAGCTTCAGCGCCCCTTCCATGGCGATAGGATAAAGATCGCCGCGACCCAGGAATAGCGCGTGGTGTTTATCGGAGAAACCTTCGGCCAGGGTTTCAATAGGCTCATCCAGCGACAGCATCTGCTCAATCCGGCTCGGTAGCGCTTGCAGAGCATGAACGATATCTTCCTCCACCCGTTTTTCCATACCACGCAGGCGACCAATACGGACCACCAGCATCAACAACACCGTCAACTGCGTGGTAAACGCTTTGGTGGAAGCGACGCCGATTTCGGTGCCGGCCCGGGTCATCAGCGCCATATCCGATTCGCGCACCAGTGAGGAGCCGGAAACATTACAGATAGCCAGCGAACCGAGATAGCCCAGCGTTTTGGTCAGCCGCAGCGCCGCCAGCGTATCAGCGGTTTCGCCGGATTGGGACAGGGTAATCAATAGGCTGCCCGGGCGCACCGCGGGTTTGCGATAGCGGAATTCGGAGGCGATTTCTACATCGCAGGGTACGCCGGCCAGCGCCTCGAACCAGTAACGGGACACCATGGCGGAATGATAAGACGTGCCGCAGGCGATAATTTGCACGTGCTGCACCTGGCTCAATAACGCATTGGCGCCCTCACCCAGTTCCGACAGCGTCACCTCACCGTGGCTGAAGCGGCCTTTCAGGGTATTTTTGATCCCCTGCGGCTGTTCAAAGATCTCCTTTTGCATGTAATGGCGGAACAGCCCTTTATCTCCGGCATCATATTTAACCTGGGATTCGATTTCCGGGCGTTCCACAATCTGGCCCGCCTTATCCCAAACCTGAACGGTACGACGGGTGATTTCAGCAATATCTCCCTCTTCGAGGTACATGAAGCGGCGGGTGACGGGCAGCAGCGCCAATTGATCGGAGGCCAGGAAGTTCTCGCTGACGCCGAGGCCGATGACCAGCGGACTGCCGGAACGCGCCGCGACCAGCATGTTGGGATCGCGGCTATCCATGATAACCGTTCCGTAGGCGCCGCGCAGCGCGCCGACCACCCGCTGCATTACCTCGACCAGCGCGCCGTTCTGCTGGCGCTGCTCCCAATGCACCAGATGCGCGATCACTTCGGTATCGGTTTCCGTAACAAAAGTGTAACCACGTGAGCGCAGTTGCTCGCGCAGAGGTTCATGGTTTTCGATGATACCGTTATGGACGACCACGATATGGCCGGAGACGTGGGGATGCGCGTTGTTTTCCGTCGGCTCGCCGTGGGTCGCCCAGCGGGTATGGGCAATGCCGGTACCGCCGGACAGAGGATGAGCCTGGGCCGCTTCGGTCAGGGCTCTCACTTTCCCCACGCGGCGCAGGCGTTGCAGATGACCGTCTTTATCCACCACCGCCAGCCCGGCGGAATCATACCCACGATACTCAAGACGACGTAATCCTTCCAACAGGATCTCGGCAATATCACGCTGCGCAACCGCGCCTACTATTCCACACATCTCGGTTATTCCTGATTGAACGGCGGCAGTCGCCGTTATGAGCTAGCACAAAATCCGACCGGTGCGGCGCCGCAACACGCCAAGGGTTTTGCCGGCCGTGGTAACGTTAGGCGGCGGGCAAAATCGCCCGCAGGGGCGGCCGCATCCTCATTTTTTCTTCACCGGTCGCGTCCAGTTGGCAAGGGGAAACTGACGTATCCGGCTGATAATCATTTCACCCTCGGCCACATCGCGCGTCACGGTGGTGCCGGCGCCGATGGTGGCGCCGCGGCCGATGGTCACCGGCGCCACCAGCTGACTATCGGAACCGACGAAAACATCGTCGCCGATGTGGGTCTTATGCTTGTTGGCGCCATCGTAATTGCAGGTGATGGTACCGGCGCCGATATTGACCTGAGCGCCAATTTCGGCGTCCCCCAGATAGCTGAGGTGGCCGGCTTTCGAGCCCTTACCCAGGCGGGCCTGTTTCATCTCGACGAAATTCCCCACGTGTGCGTCTTCCTCCAGCTCGCTGCCGGGGCGCAGGCGGGCAAAGGGGCCGAGAGTACTGCGCGCCGCCACGCGCGCGTCTTCAATCACGGTATAAGGGCTGATGATCACATCATCACCGATGACCACATTCTTCAGGACGCAGCCGGTGCCGATAATCACCCGATCGCCCAGCGTGACCTGCCCTTCGAGAATGACATTGGTATCAATGGATACATCCTGCCCGTGGCGAAATTCGCCGCGCAGATCGAAACGGTCAGGATCGGACAACATCACGCCGGCCAGCAGCAGACGCTCCGCCTGCTCCCGCTGAAAGAGCCGCTCCAGCCGCGCAAGCTGCAGCCGATTGTTCACGCCTTCGACCTCAGTCTGCCGGGTGGGCTGCACCGCATTGATTTTACGGCCTTCATGCCAGGCCATGGCGATGATGTCCGTCAAATAGAACTCGCCCTGCGCGTTCTTGTTGGTTAACTGTCCAAGCCAGCGTTTGATATCCTCGCCGCCGGCGACCAGAATGCCGGTGTTGATTTCCTTAATCTGCCGCTGTTGCTCGCTGGCATCTTTCTGCTCGACGATACCGGCCACCTCACCGTTAAGACGCACGATACGGCCATAGCCCTCAGGATTATCGAGCGTCACCGTCAGCAGGCCGATGCCCCCCTGCGGACGCGCCGCCAGCAGGCACTGCAATGTGTCAGGAGAGATAAGCGGCACATCGCCGTACAGGATCAAGACATCTTCTTCGTCGCGCAGGCAGGTCAGCGTCTGCTGAACGGCATGACCTGTGCCGCGCTGTTCGGCCTGCAGCACCCAATTCAAAGGCGCATACTGCCGGGCAAGCCGTTCGCGCAGCAGCTCGCCGCCGTGACCATAGACCAGGTGAATGCGCGACGCGCCCAGCCGCATAGCGGTATCGATAACGTGTTGCACCATGGCTTTGCCGGCAAGGGGATGCAGCACTTTCGGCAAGGTGGAAAACATACGACTTCCCTTGCCCGCGGCAAGGACAACCACGCTTAATGCTCGATTCGACATAACCATCCTGTGGAACCTTATTTATCAGACGAAAGTAAACCCGTTCGCACGCGGGATTTCTACATATCTTGGCATGAAAAACACTTTACAGGGCGTCGTCGTCCAGCGCTAAGGCTATTTGTCACGATTGTGTTGCCAGAAAGGAAAATGGCGGTGCTCTTGACGTTTTTTTCAGCATTACAGGCGCGAAATCCCCTTTGCTGACCTCACTTTGGCCGGCCACTTAATTAAAGATAAAAAAAGCCGGTCATGATGACCGGCCTCTTTACATACGCTCTTGATTACATCGCTTTTTTGGTCAATTCGATGACCCGCAGCTTCGCCAGCGCTTTGGAGAGCTCGGCAGAGGCCTGGGCATAATCAATATCACCGTGGGAGTTATTGATATGCTCTTCCGCTTTACGCTTGGACTCCATTGCTCTCGCTTCGTCAAGATCCTCGCCACGAATGGCGGTATCGGCCAATACGGTAACCGTACTGGGCTGCACTTCGAGCACGCCACCGGACAGGTAGATATACTCTTCGTTGCCGTGCTCTTTAACGATACGCACCATACCGGGCTTAATAGCGGTGAGCAGCGGCGCGTGGCCGGGGAAAATCCCCAGTTCGCCTTCGCTGCCCGTCACCTGGATTTTTTCAACCAGCCCGGAAAACATCTGTTTTTCGGCGCTGACCACATCCAGATGGTAAATTTTTGCAGCCATATCACCCTCCTCTCAAGGCGTTACAGTTTCTTGCCTTTTTCCACGGCTTCGTCGATGGAACCCACCATGTAGAACGCCTGCTCCGGCAGATGATCGTATTCGCCGTCCATGATGCCTTTAAAGCCACGGATCGTGTCTTTCAGCGCCACGTACTTGCCGGGCGAGCCGGTGAACACTTCCGCCACGAAGAACGGCTGAGACAGGAAGCGCTGGATCTTACGCGCGCGCGATACCACCAGCTTGTCATCTTCGGACAGCTCGTCCATGCCGAGGATAGCGATGATGTCTTTCAGTTCCTGATAGCGCTGCAAAATGGACTGCACACCACGGGCCACATCATAATGCTCCTGGCCTACCACTAACGGATCCAGCTGACGGCTGGTGGAGTCGAGCGGGTCAACCGCCGGGTAAATACCCAGTGAGGCAATTTGGCGGCTCAGAACCACGGTTGCGTCAAGGTGGGCGAAGGTGGTCGCCGGCGACGGGTCAGTCAAGTCATCCGCGGGGACGTAAACAGCCTGCACCGAGGTAATAGACCCAGTTTTGGTGGAAGTGATACGTTCCTGCAACACGCCCATTTCTTCCGCCAGCGTCGGCTGGTAGCCCACCGCGGACGGCATACGGCCCAGCAGTGCAGACACTTCGGTCCCGGCCAGGGTATAACGGTAGATGTTGTCGATGAACAGCAGAACGTCACGACCTTCATCACGGAATTTCTCCGCCATGGTCAGACCGGTCAGCGCCACGCGCAGACGGTTGCCCGGCGGCTCGTTCATCTGGCCATACACCAACGATACTTTATCGATAACGTTGGAATCGGTCATTTCATGATAGAAGTCGTTACCTTCACGGGTACGTTCACCCACGCCAGCGAACACGGAATACCCCGAGTGCTCGATAGCGATGTTGCGGATGAGCTCCATCATGTTAACGGTCTTGCCCACGCCGGCACCGCCGAACAGGCCGACTTTACCGCCCTTGGCGAACGGACACATCAGATCGATAACCTTGATACCGGTTTCCAGCAAATCCTGGGAACTGGCCAGCTCTTCATAGCTCGGCGCTGGGCGGTGAATGGACCAACGCTCTTCCTCGCCGATATCGCCCTTCATGTCGACCGGCTCGCCCAGCACGTTCATGATGCGGCCCAGGGTAGCTTTACCCACCGGCACTTCAATCGCGCGTTCGAGATCGGTCACTTTCAGGCCGCGACGCAAACCGTCGGAGGAGCCCATCGCGATGCAGCGGACGACGCCGCCGCCCAGCTGTTGTTCTACTTCCAGCACCAGTTTCGCGGCGCCGTTTTCCACTTCAAGAGCATTGTACACCTTGGGTACGGCGTCTTGCGGGAACTCGACGTCGACCACGGCGCCGATAACCTGGATAACATTTCCAGTAGCCATCTTGAATCCTCTACGTAATTCGTAACCTAAACCTAAACCGCGGCGGCTCCCGAGACGATTTCGGTGAGTTCCTGAGTGATGCTGGTCTGTCGAGCCTTATTGTAAACAAGTTGCAGCTCTTTAATCAGGCTGCCGCCGTTGTCCGTTGCGGCTTTCATCGCTACCATACGCGCGGCCTGTTCGCTGGCCAGGTTTTCAACGACGCCCTGATAAACCTGCGATTCCACATAACGACGCAGCAGGGTATCCAGCAGCGTTTTGGGATCGGGTTCATACAGATAATCCCAGGATTTGATCTTCAAATCCGCTTCTTCCGCAGGCGGCAGAGGCAGGATTTGCAGAATCTGCGGCACCTGGGACATGGTATTGACAAATTTGTTGCTGACAATATAGAGCTTGTCCAGGCGGCCTTCGTCATAGGCCTGTAGCATAACCTTTACCGGCCCGATCAATTCAGACAGCATGGGGTTGTCCCCCATGCCCGTCACCTGTGCAACCACTTTGCTTCCGACCGAATTGAAGAAAGACACCGCCTTGGAGCCAATCAGCGCCAGTTCGGTTTCCACGCCTTTCCCGTTCCACTCTTTCATGTCGGCCAGCAGCTTTTTGAACAAATTGATGTTCAGGCCGCCCGCCAGACCGCGGTCGGTTGCCACCACCAGGTAACCTACGCGCTTCACGTCGCGCTCGTCCAGGTAGGAGTGTTTGTATTCCAGATTACCCAGTGCAAGGTGACCAATCACTTTGCGCATCGTTTCTGCATAAGGACGGCTGGACGCCATGCGTTCCTGAGTTTTACGCATTTTGGAGGCGGCGACCATTTCCATCGCTTTGGTGATCTTTTGCGTATTCTGGACGCTTGCAATCTTACTACGTATCTCTTTTGCGCCGGCCATTTCTGCTTCTCCTTATTGCTTTATGGCCTGCGTGAGCAGGCCATAGCGCGTTACCAGGACTGGGTTGCCTTGAAGGTATCGAGAATGCCTTTCAGCTTGCCTTCGATATAATCGTTATAAGCGCCGGTCTGGTTGATTTGTTGCATCAATTCGCCCTGCTCGCGGTCCACGTAGGCCATTAGCGCGGCTTCAAAATCGCCGATTTTCGCCAGCTCGACATCTTCCAGATAACCGCGTTCCGCCGCGAACAGCACTAGCGCCTGCTGGGCGACCGACATCGGCGCATACTGTTTCTGCTTCAGCAGTTCGGTCACTTTCTGACCGTGATTCAGCTGTTTACGGGTCGCGTCATCCAGATCGGAGGCGAACTGGGAGAAAGCGGCCAATTCACGGTACTGCGCCAGCGCGGTACGGATACCGCCGGACAGTTTTTTCATGATCTTGGTCTGGGCGGCGCCGCCGACGCGGGAAACCGAGATCCCCGGGTTAACGGCGGGACGGATACCGGCGTTGAACAGGTTCGATTCCAGGAAGATCTGACCATCGGTGATGGAAATCACGTTGGTCGGAACGAAGGCGGAAACGTCACCTGCCTGGGTTTCGATGATAGGCAGCGCGGTTAACGAACCGGTTTTGCCCTTCACTTCGCCCTTGGTGTAGTTTTCAACGTATTCCGCGTTAACGCGGGAAGCGCGCTCCAGCAAACGGGAGTGCAGGTAGAACACGTCGCCGGGATAGGCTTCACGGCCGGGCGGACGGCGGAGCAGCAGGGAGATTTGGCGATACGCCACGGCCTGCTTGGAGAGATCATCATAAATGATCAACGCGTCTTCACCGCGATCGCGAAAGTATTCGCCCATGGCGCAACCGGCATACGGCGCCAGATACTGCAGCGCAGCGGATTCGGATGCGGTGGCGACCACGACGATAGTATTCGCCAGCGCGCCGTGCTCTTCCAGCTTACGCACCACGTTGGCGATAGTCGACGCTTTCTGGCCGATGGCGACATAGATACATTTGATGCCGCTGTCGCGCTGATTGATGATGGCATCGATGGCCAGCGCCGATTTACCAGTCTGACGGTCGCCGATGATAAGCTCACGCTGACCGCGGCCGATAGGAATCATGGCGTCGACGGATTTATAACCGGTCTGTACCGGCTCATCGACCGACTGACGCTCGATAACGCCCGGCGCAATCGCTTCAACGGCGGAGAAGCCGTCGTGCTCCAGCGGGACTTTACCGTCGATAGGCGCACCCAGGGTGTTCACCACGCGGCCAAGCAGGCCGCGACCGACCGGCACTTCCAGAATACGGCCGGTGCATTTGACTTTCATGCCTTCGGCCAGATCGGCATACGGTCCCATAACCACGGCGCCGACGGAATCGCGTTCCAGGTTCAGGGCGATGGCGAAACGGTTGCCGGGTAGCGCGATCATTTCACCCTGCATAACTTCGGCCAGGCCGTGTACACGGATGATCCCATCGCTGACGGAAACGATAGTACCTTCATTGTGAGCTTCGCTCACTACATTGAACTGAGCAATGCGCTGCTTGATCAGTTCGCTGATTTCGGTGGAATTCAGTTGCATGCTCCAGTCCCCTTAAGACTGCAAGACGTCTGCCAGGCGCTCCAGACGACCGCGTACACTGCCGTCTATCACCATATCGCCCGCGCGAATAACGACGCCGGCCACAACAGACTTATCAATTTTGCAATTCAGCTTAACTTTGCGTGACAGACGTTGTTCCATCGCGGCGCTGATTTTTGCCAGTTGTTCTTCTTTCAGCGTGCTGGCGGAAATAACGTCCACTTCCACAGTCGCCTCCTGCGCCGCGCGCCAAAGGGTGAACTGCTCCAGCACATCCGGCAAAACCGTCAGACGCCCGTTTTCCGCCATCACCCGTATCAGGTTCTGGCCGGCGGCATCAAGCTCCTCGCCACAGACCGCGATAAACGTCTCCGCCAACTTCTCGGGCACAACCGCGCCTGATAACAGTTCGGCGATCCGCTCATTGCGGCTCACCTCGGCACAGAACGTCAGCATCGCCTGCCAGTGCGCCACAGCCTGGTGCTCGACGGCAAAGTCAAAAGCCGCTTTGGCGTAGGGGCGAGCTACAGTTACCAGTTCAGACATCGGCCCCTCCCTCCTTACAGTTCAGCGACAATTTTATCGACGATGTCGCTGTTGGCAGCGTCATCCACGGAACGTTCGATGATCTTCTCGGCACCCGCTAAAGCCAGCATAGCGACCTGCTTGCGCAACTCCTCGCGGGCGCGCTTGCGTTCGGCGTCAATTTCCGCCTGTGCCTGCGCCAGGATTTTGTTGCGTTCCGCTTCCGCTTCGGCTTTGGCTTCATCGACCACTTGCGCTTTACGCTTGTTGGCCTGTTCAATGATTGCCTGGGCTTCCACCTTCGCTTGCTTCAAATGATCGGTTGCTTCGGCCTGGGCGATGTCCAGATCTTTTTTGGCGCGTTCCGCGGAAGCCAGACCGTCAGCAATTTCTTTCTGACGTTTCTCGATGGATGCCATCAACGGCGGCCATACATACTTCATGCAGAAGAGCACAAACAGGACAAACGCGATAGCCTGGCCGAGGATTGTTGCATTAAGATTCACAGCACAATGCCTCTTGTAAAGTTAACGGTTCGATGTTGGTTAGCTTGGCGTTTAACACTACGCTACGGCGAACATTACGTACAGGCCCAGGCCCACGGCGATCATGGGGATGGCGTCAACCAGACCCATAACGATAAAGAACTGCGTGCGCAGCAGAGGGATCAGATCAGGCTGACGCGCGGCACCTTCCAAAAATTTACCACCCAGGATGCCGATACCGATCGCAGCACCGATTGCCGCCAGACCCATCATCACAGCGGCAGCCATGTACAGCAGATCCATATTCAGGTTTTCCATGACAGTCTCCAGTTTGTTTCAGTTAAACGCAGTATTAAAGTGAATAAAAATCAATGTTCTTCAGACGCCATCGCGAGATAGACAATCGTCAGGACCATGAAGATAAAGGCTTGCAGCGTAATAATCAGGATGTGGAAAATGGCCCAGGGCACATTCAGAATCCACTGCGACCACCACGGTAACAGACCGGCAATCAGGATGAAGATCAACTCACCTGCATACATGTTGCCAAACAACCGAAGGCCCAGCGAAACTGGTTTGGACAGCAGGCTGACGCCTTCGAGAATCAGGTTGACAGGAATGAAAATCGGATGATTGAACGGTTGCAGGGTCAGTTCTTTAACGAAGCCGCCGATCCCCTTCATCATCACGCTGTAATACAGGATGAGAATAAATACGCCCAGCGCCATCGACAGCGTGATATTGACGTCAGCCGAGGGAACCACACGCAGCGCCGGCAGGCCCAGCACGTGCTCGCCAAGGTAAGGCAGCAAGTCGATGGGCAGCAGATCCATCAGGTTCATCAGGAATACCCAGACGAAGATGGTTAGCGCTAGCGGGGCGATGAGCTTGCTTTTGCCGTGAAACATGTCCCGTACGCTGCCGTCGACAAAGCCCACTACCAGCTCGACGAAGGTCTGCATCTTGCCGGGTACGCCGCTGGTTGCGCCTTTGGCGACGCGGCCGAAGATCAGCAGGAAAATCGCGCCGAGCAGCAGTGAGAAGAACATGGAATCAATGTTCAGGACCCAGAAAGACGATGCCGTGTGGTGATTGACCAGTTCAAAAGTACGCATGTCCAGCTGAAGGTTGTTCAGGTGGTGGCCTATGTATTCCTGTGGAGTAGAGATTTCTCCTGATGCAGACATGATGCCTCTTACCCTTTGTTGTTAATTACGGCCGGTGCCAATATCTGCACAATCAGCACCGATAAATAGGTCAGGCCCAATGGGACAAACGCAGCCTTAAACATACTAAGCGCGACGACCAGCAAGGCGATGGTCGCCACCATTTTCAGCCCCTCGCCGATAGCGAACGACAAGGCAATGTGACCCGGGACCGCGGCCAGCGCCTGATGACGACATGCGTGCAGCATGAACGCGACATTGGGCAACCAGGCCGCCAACCCGCCCCCCGCGGCAGATGCGGCGGCGCGGGGACTATGCAGAGCGAACAGAGCGCTGAACAGCACCAAAGTCATCAACTGGGCAAACAGCAGCTTTCCAGCGACTTTGACGCTGTAAAGGGCTAAGGTCATGACTTTGAGACTCTCCCTACCCGCTCAACTTCGGCTGAGTGTGTATAAAACTGCTTTTGCCGCGATCAGTCAAGCGGTGAAAAACGTGCAAATTATACGGGTCAGTACTACGAATTCAATCGATAAGTAGCGAAAAGGTGAACAATAATTTAAAGATTGCCGTTTTCATCTTTTTTACCGCAAAAGCGCGGGAATCATAACACGCAAAACTTTCTAACGCTTCACCAATTATCGCCTGTAAAACTGTGTACAAGATCACATCACAGCACATTTTAAATCGCAGCCCACGCGTTAATTCAATTGATATTTAAAATAACCATTGAAAAAATATGTTAAAATTCAGTATGTTAAATATTTTTCTCACGCTGGGCGCTCTTATTTGCCTCACTACATTGCCACACTTGTGCCGCTCAGGTTTATATTGCCGTGCGGTTTAGTAATGTGGGTGTAATTTTTTTATTACATATATTTAATGTAGTTACTATTATTACATGTACTATTTAGCGGCGGGATTCAATTGCTAATAAAATGTAAAGCAGAAGTAAAGGAGTTTCGGGAGACATACATTATCGCCGACGAATTTATTAATAAAGCGCGCGGCGCTTCTATTTGCCTTTTTGTTGACGAAAAACAAATTAATTTGCAGCGAGCACCACGATATGCCGTTCGCCTTCCAGGCACGGCACCTGAAGTCCGATCACCGATTCAACCCGAAAACCTGCCGGCAGCGCGTTCAGCTCCTCCTCGGACAGCTGGCCTTTGAGAGCGTAAAATCGCCCTTCTTCTTTACGCGGCAGCGCCGCACACCAGGTCAGCATGTCGCCGAGCGAGGCGAAAGCACGGCTTATTACGCCGTCAAAGCCGGCAGGCGGCGCAAAGCTCTCCACCCGGCTCTGTACCGCCGTAATATTGTCGAGCCCTAGCTCATGCTGTACCTGGCGTAAAAAACATATGCGCTTGCCCAGACTGTCCAACAGGGTGAAATGTGCATCGGGACGTACGATAGCCAACGGAATGCCCGGCAAGCCCGGACCGGTGCCGACATCGATGAAACGATCCCCACGCAAGTGCGGATTCACGACAATACTGTCCATGATATGGCGAACAAGCATCTGTTCAGGGGAGCGCACCGACGTCAGGTTGTAAGCCTTGTTCCATTTATGCAGCAGCGCCACATAACCCAGTAGCTTCTCTTTTTGCGCCGAGGTTAGCGCCATATCCGCCTGCGCCAGCAGGGACTCCAGTCTCTTGAGCATCGATGCTTTCCGTCGTTATCAGGGGCTGCGGTGCCGCAGCCCCTGTTTTTTTAGCCAGACCAGCAAGATAGAAATCGCCGCAGGCGTGACGCCGGAAATGCGTGACGCCTGACCGATAGAATTGGGTTTATGATCGTTGAGCTTGGCGATCACTTCGTTGGACAGACCCGACACGGTGCTAAAATCCATCGCCGCCGGCAGCAAGGTATGTTCATTGCGCATCTGACGTGCAATCTCCTCCTGCTGACGGGCGATGTAGCCTTGGTATTTGATCTGGATTTCGACCTGCTCTGCCGCCTGGCTGTCGACCAGCGCCGGGCCAAAACGTTCCAGGTGGGTCAGGCGCGCGTAATCCATCTCCGGGCGGCGCAGAAGTTCTTCGCCATTGGCTTCGCGCGTCAGCGACGCTTTAAGCAGCGGATTAAGCTGCTCGACGCCATCGCTACCGGGGTGTACCCAGATATCGCGCAGGCGCTGACGCTCGCGCTCAATTTGCTCCTGCTTGGCGCAAAAGCGCTCCCAGCGCACGTCATCCACCATGCCTAGCTGCCGACCGGTTTCCGTTAGGCGAAGATCGGCATTGTCTTCCCGCAGCAGCAGTCGGTATTCGGCGCGCGAGGTAAACATGCGGTAGGGCTCTTTGGTGCCCAGCGTGCATAAATCGTCTACCAGCACGCCGAGATAGGCCTGATCGCGTCGCGGCGACCAACCGTCTTTCCCCATGGCCAGCCGTGCCGCGTTCAGACCAGCCAGCATGCCTTGGGCGGCGGCCTCTTCATAGCCGGTGGTACCGTTGATTTGACCGGCGAAAAACAGCCCTTCGATCAGTTTGCTTTCCAGCGTCAGCTTAAGATCGCGCGGATCAAAGAAGTCATACTCGATCGCATAGCCGGGCCGCACAATACGCGCGTTCTCAAGCCCCTGCATGGAGTGGACGATTTTCATCTGCACGTCGAACGGCAGGCTGGTCGAGATGCCGTTAGGATAAATTTCGTTGCTGGTCAGTCCTTCCGGCTCAAGAAAGATCTGATGGGCATCGCGATCGGCAAAGCGCATCACCTTATCTTCAATGGACGGACAATAACGCGGCCCGACGCCTTCAATGATGCCGGCGTACATAGGACTGCGGTCCAGGTTCTGGCGGATGACCTCATGTGTCTTGTCGTTGGTATAGGTGATATAACAGGGGATCTGTCGCGGATGCTGATCCGCCGAGCCCAGGAACGAGAAAACGGGCAGCGGATCGTCGCCGTGCTGTGTCGCCAGCCGTGAGAAGTCGATACTGTGCGCATCAATACGCGGCGGCGTACCGGTTTTTAAACGGTTAACCCGGAAAGGCAACTCGCGCAAACGGCGAGACAGGGAAACCGAAGGCGGATCGCCTGCCCGACCGCCGCTATAATGATCCATGCCGATATGGATCTTGCCATCGAGGAAGGTTCCCACGGTCAGCACGACGGCACGGGCGCGAAATTTCAGCCCTATTTGGGTGACGGCGCCGACCACCCTGTCGCCTTCCATGATCAGATCCTCAACCGCCTGCTGGAAGATCATCAGATTAGGCTGGTTCTCCAGCGCGCCGCGTACCGCTTGCCGGTAAAGCACGCGATCCGCCTGTGCGCGAGTGGCCCTGACCGCGGGTCCTTTGCTGGCGTTTAATATCCTGAACTGGATGCCGCCCTTATCGATAGCCTGAGCCATCAGACCGCCCATGGCGTCGATTTCCTTGACCAAATGCCCCTTGCCGATACCGCCGATCGCCGGGTTACAGGACATTTGTCCTAGCGTATCAATGTTATGCGTCAGCAGAAGGGTTTGGCATCCCATTCGTGCCGACGCCATTGCCGCTTCCGTACCGGCATGGCCGCCACCGATAATGATGACGTCAAAGTGATCGGGATAAAACATGGTAAAAACACCTCATGTGAAAGCGAAGGATCGTCAAGGGGCTCGGGGAAGAGGATTCTACTCAAGTTTAAGCGGGATACAAGCCCGGAAGATCCGCAGGTAATTAAAGAAAGATCTTTTTATTTAAAGATCCCTTATTATGTCTACTACTAGGATCGCGATCCTCTGTGGATAAGACGTTTTTGATCAACCGATACAAGATATTATAGATCCACTGAGCCTGTGAATGATCGATGATCCCCGCCGGTATAAGCTGGGATCTTCTGTCCTGTTTATCCACAGGTCCTCGTGGTGATAAAGGTTATACATTGGATAACTACCGGTTATCTGCGGTTTTTAACGAGAGTTATACACAAAAAAGTGATATCAGCGTGCTTTTATTTGCGTGATCCACTCCGCCACCCAGACTTCCGCCGGATCCTCCGGGATTTCATGCTGGGTAATGTCGATCTTAAGCACGTCGCCGATCCGTTTGGCGCCGAGCGAAGTAAGCTGACGATCCAACGTGTCGATCGCGCCGCAGAACGTATCGTATGCGCTGTTGCCAATACCGATAGCGCCGAAGGTAACCGTGGATAGCGAAGGTGTTTGCGCCTTTAACTCTTCCAGCAGCGGCTGAAGATTCTCCGGCAATTCGCCGGCGCCGTGGGTCGAAGTGACCAGCAGCCACATACCTTCAGTACTCAACTCCGCCAGTTCGGCACCGTGCAAGATATCGGTGCTGAGCCCCTGCTGTTCCAGGATGCCGGCGACATGCTCGGCAACATATTCGGCGCTACCCAGGGTGCTGCCGCTAATGATGGTTACGTCGGCCATGATGGTCCCGTCAGATAAATGAGCCGGTATTGTACGCTGTGTACCGGCTGGGATCTACCTGTGGATAATTGTGGGTATTGTCAGAGCCGTTAAGGCACGATGGTACGGCTGATGGGGTTTTGCAGCGAGATCAGAGTCTCGGTGGATTGGATTTCGTCGATAGTCTGGATCTTGTTGATAAGTACCTGCTGAAGGGTGTCTATAGAGCGGCACATCACTTTGATGAAGATACTGTAATGACCGGTGGTGTAATACGCTTCCACTACCTCTTCCAACGCCTCCAATTTCTTAAGCGCCGATGGGTAGTCCTTGGCGCTTTTAAGGATAATGCCAATAAAGCAGCACACGTCATAGCCTAGCTGTTTCGGACTGACATCCACCCGAGCCCCGGTGATGATGCCCGCCTGTTTCATTTTTTCCACCCGCACGTGCACGGTGCTGGGACTGACGTTAAGGTGCTTGGCCAGCTCGGCGTAGGCGGTGCGCGCGTTGGCCATCAGCGCCTGCAAAATGGCGCGATCGAGGGCGTCGATCTGATAAGTTTCCGCCATGGTGATGTCCTCTGTGGCAATCCCGGCGGCAGATCCATTGTTCGCCCGCGGGATCACGCTTTACGGCGCCAGCAGCGCATAAGCCGCTGTTTCAGTCCGGTGTCGAAGCGCCAGATGTGATCGAAGATCTTCATAATACCGGGTTTTCCCATCGACGATAGCGCAACGGCGTGAAAGCGTTGCTGGCGATGGCGATGGCGATGGCGATGGCGATGGCGATGGCGCTGCTCGCGTATGCGTAGTTGGACCGTTTCAGACAGGCGGCCAGATCGGTGCCGCCGCGAAAGCGCTGGCCCAGGAAGCGGATAGCTTGCTCCAAGCCGCCGTCGGCGTTCAGTTCGTAATCCACCTGACCCGTAGAGAATAGGCTGATGAAGCAGCGTCGATTATCGGCCAGCGCTATCCGCATCAGCGCCAAACAGAACCCCTTCGCGCAGGCTTCGTTGAGCCGCCCATTGAACCGAAGGTATACACGCAGACAATCATCGGCCCACTCGGCTGCTGATCGTGCTGCTCACTGCTGGCCGGCTGCAGGATGCGTTGCGTCTGCCAGGCATCACCGTGCAGGCGGTAGGTCAGAAGCCGTTTCTCCAGCAAACGGCGGTAAAACTCGTATTCCAGCTCGTCGATACCGAGAGCGGCCAGCTCCCCCGGCAGTAGCCGCAGCAAATTGTCGCTCTGGTGGATGCCGCTTATCTCTTCCGGTTGTACCGCCGGCTCACGTACCCGCTTTATCACTTCGCGCTGCAACTTGTGTGGCGCGGCGACAAAGTGCGCCTCGCGGCTGCGTCCCAATTGCTCGGCCAACTGCTGCAGCTCCGGTTGCTGGTGCAGAAATTCGCCGTAATGCACCAACAGGCGATAGTCACCCTGTTCCACCCGGCCGGCAGTCATGTCCCATAACCGCCGGCGGCGTGCTGATTCTCCGCCAGCAACGGCGCCAGCGAGCCGCTCATCGCCAACTGCCGCTGTAGCTCGTCAAGCAGCCTTTCCCGCTCTTTTTCCAGCAACTGATGCTGTAGCGTCGTAGCCTGCAGCGTCAAACTGATGCACCAGCGCTGTAAAAATAAGGTTTGAAATGCGCTATCGGGACGCGCTGTTTCCCTTGATGCGGCCTGATAAAGTCTTTCCGCTTCAGAGCAAAAAGGCGATGTGAGACTGGCGAGCTGCGCCAGAGTTTCCGGCAACTGGGCGGCAAATACGTGATGATCTTGCAGTTAGCTTTGTTGAAAGAGATAAAATTCACTCGCAAGCGAAGGAGGTACTTTCCCCTGACGCAGCGCCTGTTCCAGTCGCGGTTTCATCAGCGGCACCCATTTCATCAAGGTTTTCTTCAGCGCTGGAAACTGTTCCAATAACAAAACGACCTGTGGACTGCCAAGCAAGGTCAAAATGATGTCATCCAGCAGCTGTCTCTGATCAATGGATAACAGGAGATTAAGCGTATCCAGCGTCACCACAGCGCGTTAGTCCTGCCTGGCCTGGGCTAACTGCTGGGAGAGGTCCAGCAGACTGGCTTCAATCCGCGCCACCCAATCCTGGGTAATAAAGAGACAATGTTGCTGTTCGTGAAACAAGCTCCGCTGTTGATGATAAAGGCGTGTGGCTTCCTCAAGGTCATCCAGCAAGGCTGCCGGTATCGCCTGCGCTGGCGTAGTTTCCGTCAGCGCCAGCAATGAGGGTTGCAGGCTGATATCGACTATCTCAAGCTGATGCTGAGCATTAATGCGCGCATCCACCCCCTGGGCGAAACCGATACCATTCAGTCGGGCCTTGAAAGCGCCTACTTTATTCAGCCACTGTTGCAGGGCATCACGCTCGACCGTGAGATGGTCGACGTGACCAGAGGCGTTTGCAGCAGAAAGGTCAATACCGGCTCGGTCAGCGATGCAGGCAGGCTGTAATGGGGTTTACGGCTCATCAGGGTTTTGGCGGGCGTAAGGGTTAATGCCCGCTGGGCCTGACTTTGCGCGATATGTTGACGTTTTTGCCGGTTGAAAGTCTGAATTTTGGTCAAAATCGCCTGTTGTTGATAGCCCTGCTCCACCATCAGCAGCTCAAATTGCTGATTGATAAGCTGGTAACTGGCAGGGTCATGCCACAAGCACTCTTTCAATAGGATGATATCCACCGGGGTAATACTTTGTCGATCGCTGAAAAACGCGCTGGCCTGAAGCAGGCGCAACGCTTTCTTCCAGCGCCGATAGGAGATTGTATGGCGCATCGGGTAACGCTTCCAGCCGCTGACGCAGTTGATAAATAAGCTCAAAACAGGCTGCCGGCAACGTCACCCGGTCGATTTGCCGTTGCCAGTCCTGGTATTCCTCGTCACTCACCCTCAACTGTGCCGGAACATCCTGCGGCTGGCTGTCGCCATGGCTTGTCGGCAGCGCGTGAAAATTGCTTCTTCTCCTTGACCTTATCCAGCCACAGGCGGATTAACATCCGGTCATACAACGCCTCCAGCCCGCTATCGGCCTCCGGCAATTCGTTGGAGGCGGTGATAAGCAGCCGCAGCGGCATCGTCTGCTCCTGATCGCCGTTACGGAACCGCCGTTCATTAATCGCGGTAAGCAGGGTGTTTAAAATTGCCGGGCCCGCTTTCCATATTTCATCCAGAAAGACAATTTCCGCCTCCGGTAAATACCCTTGGGTCATGCGATGATAGCGGCCATCCTCTTTCAGCGCCCGAATGGACAGAGGGCTGAACACTTCCTCCGGCGTAGAAAACTGGGTCATCAAATAATCGAAAGCGCGCGTATGGCTGAATGCCAGCTTCAGACGGCGGGCGATGAGGCTTTTGGCAATGCCGGGCGGTCCCAGCAAAAACACTCTTTCGCTGGAAAGCACCGCCAGCAGGCAAAGTCGCATAGTATGCTTGCGCTCATATAACCCGCTTTCCAGCACGCTGCTAAGGCGAGAAATTCTTTCCGCCAGAAGGGGCATAGAAGCCATAGTGTGATAGGTTATCCCTGTAAGTGGTGAAAACGATACAATAAACCAGCGCATTTTATAAAGAAATGCCCAGTTAATTTTATCCGTTATCAAATTTTTTGCGTTACACCCTTCAACGGGGGGTAATCAGGATTAGAATTAGGGTTTCGGCATTTTTCAGGCATACTGTGCGCTTTTGGTTTTCGAGGAAGTGCATTCACGCATGCTCCTGGACGACAAAATAGCTCGGGAAAGGTTATGAATAAAGATCATAAGCAGTCGCTGCCGGCGGTCACGCTTGCCGCCATAGGTGTCGTGTATGGTGATATTGGTACCAGTCCTCTCTATACCTTACGTGAATGTCTTGCCGGCCATTATGGTTTTGGCGTTGAACGCGTGGCGGTATTTGGTTTCTTATCCCTCATTTTCTGGCTTCTGATCCTGATCGTTTCCCTGAAATATCTTCTCTTCGTCATGCGCGCCGACAATGCCGGCGAAGGCGGTATTTTGACGCTAATGTCGCTCGCCGGCAGAAATACCGGCGCCAAATTGACCCCGGTACTGGTGATAATCGGGCTTATCGGCGGCAGCTTCTTTTACGGCGAGGTCGTTATCACGCCGGCCGTCTCTGTGATGTCGGCGATTGAAGGGCTGCAAATCGTGGCCCCCTCGCTACAGGAATTTATCGTTCCTCTCTCCGTGGTGGTGCTGACGTTGCTGTTTTTCATCCAAAAGAAAGGGACCGGCAGCGTCGGCAAACTTTTCGCGCCGGTGATGTTATTATGGTTTCTCACGCTGGGTGTACTGGGCGTGCGCGGTATCATCTATAATCCCGAAGTGCTCTATGCCCTTAATCCGAAATGGGCTATCGCCTTTTTTGCCGAATATCGAACCGTCTCCTTCTTCGCTCTGGGCGCGGTAGTGTTGGCTATCACCGGCGTAGAGGCGTTGTATGCCGATATGGGCCATTTCGGTAAATTGCCTATTCGCATCGCTTGGTTTAGCGCGGTGCTACCGTCCTTGGTGCTTAATTATTTCGGTCAGGGCGCGCTGTTATTGTCCAAGCCGGCGGCAATCAAAAACCCTTTCTTTTTACTCGCCCCCGATTGGGCGATGATTCCATTGCTTATTCTTGCCACGCTTGCAACGGTCATCGCTTCACAGGCGGTGATCTCCGGCGTATTTTCCCTGACTCGCCAGGCGGTGCGCCTGGGGTATATGCCGCCGATGCGCATCATTCATACCTCCGAGATGGAGGTGGGCCAGATTTATATTCCTTTCATCAACTGGCTGCTGTATATCGCCGTGGTGCTGGTAATTGTCAGCTTTGAGCACTCCAGCAATCTGGCGGCGGCCTACGGTATCGCGGTGACTGGCACCATGGTGCTGACCAGCATCCTGTCTTGTACCGTGGCCAGAAAAAACTGGCACTTGAATCTGTTAATTGTGTCCGTGCTGCTGCTGGCGCTGTTGTGCCTCGATGTGTCTATGTTTGCCGCCAACGCCCTGAAGATTTTCTCTGGCGGCTGGCTACCGTTGCTGCTGGGTTTCCTGATGTTCATCGCCATGATCACCTGGAAAAGCGAACGGTTCCTCTTGTTGCGACGGATCCATGAACATGGAAATTCCCTGGAAGCGCTGATTGCCTCTTTGGAAAAATCGCCGCCGGTGCGGGTCCCCGGTACGGCCGTGTTTATGTCGCGCGCTATGAACGTGATCCCGTTTGCCCTGCTACATAACCTCAAGCATAACAAAGTGCTGCATGAGCGCGTTGTGCTGCTGACGCTGCGTACAGAGGATGCCCCTTTTGTCCATAATGTACGGCGGGTCACTATCGAAGCGCTATCGCCCACTTTCTGGCGCGTCGTGGCAAGCTATGGTTTCAAAGAGGCGCCGGATATGGAGGAGATTTTCCACAGCTGCGGGCTTGAGGGGCTATCCTGCCGGATGATGGAAACGTCCTTTTTCATGTCTCATGAATCGCTTATTCTCGGCAAGCGGCCCTGGTATCTGATGATACGGGGCAAACTTTTCATGGTGTTAAGCCGTAACGCCCTGCGCGCGCCGGATCAATATCTCATACCGCCTAACCGGGTCATTGAGTTGGGAACGCAAATAGAGATCTGACGATTCAATCATTTTCAGCCAGCAACTGCTGGCAGGCGGCGAAAGCGCCCGGACCATCGCCGGCGAAAATGGCATCCACGATGGCCTGATGCCGGCCAAGCTTGATGACATCATCGCTGGCAATAGCGCGAAAGTAGTTCTGATAAATTGAACTGAACACATTAGCGAACGAAGACAGAAACGGGTTACCGCTGATTTCATAAATATGGTGGTGGAAATCCGCATCGACGCTTATCCAGCGCTCGCGGTCGAAATGCTGGTGAAGCCTGCGCATCTCTTCCATTAACGTTCCCAGCCGCTACCGTTCACCGCTGCCAATGCGCAGGCTTGCGGCTCCAGGCTGATCCTCATAATCAGAAAATGCGCCAGGATACGCTGGCTTAATTTTTCAGCCAGTACAATAGGAGAGGTTGCGTTGAGCGGCCCGTTGCTGCATGGATAAATGCATAGCGTTATTCCCTATACCCTCATGACAATTAACCTATACATACTATGCCAGCGTGGTGATTGCGGGGGGGGGGGGGGGGAATTCCCGTTTCTGGCGCATGATAACGCCATTTTTATTGCTTTTGCTGAAAAATAAATCAATCAGATCGTATTTGTGAAATAGCGCTTGTCACCGGCCGTGAAGGCCCTATAATGCGCCTCCACTGACCGGAAACAGTCGCTACGGCGCACCGGTTCAGCCAGAGGCAGGCGGCCCGCTACGGGAAAATAAAAGCTTGACTTTACAGCAGAAAAGCGTAATATGTGCCACTCGTGCGGGTCGAGAAAACAGCCGGCACTGCTCTTTAACAATTTATCAGACAATCTGTGTGGGCACTCACAAGACGATATCGACATACCGAAATATCAAGTCTTGAAGAGTGAACAACAAATATTCATATGAATACCAGTTTTGATTCTTTGAGCATCAAGCTTTTAATTGAAGAGTTTGATCATGGCTCAGATTGAACGCTGGCGGCAGGCCTAACACATGCAAGTCGAGCGGCAGCGGAAAGAAGCTTGCTTCTTTGCCGGCGAGCGGCGGACGGGTGAGTAATGTCTGGGGATCTGCCCGATGGAGGGGGATAACTACTGGAAACGGTAGCTAATACCGCATAACGTCGCAAGACTAAAGTGGGGGACCTTCGGGCCTCACACCATCGGATGAACCCAGATGGGATTAGCTAGTAGGTGGGGTAATGGCTCACCTAGGCGACGATCCCTAGCTGGTCTGAGAGGATGACCAGCCACACTGGAACTGAGACACGGTCCAGACTCCTACGGGAGGCAGCAGTGGGGAATATTGCACAATGGGGGAAACCCTGATGCAGCCATGCCGCGTGTGTGAAGAAGGCCTTCGGGTTGTAAAGCACTTTCAGCGGGGAAGAAGGCGTTAGCGTTAACAGCGCTATCGATTGACGTTACCTGCAGAAGAAGCACCGGCTAACTCCGTGCCAGCAGCCGCGGTAATACGGAGGGTGCAAGCGTTAATCGGAATTACTGGGCGTAAAGCGTACGCAGGCGGTCTGTTAAGTCAGATGTGAAATCCCCGGGCTTAACCTGGGAACTGCATTTGAAACTGGCAGGCTAGAGTCTCGTAGAGGGGGGTAGAATTCCAGGTGTAGCGGTGAAATGCGTAGAGATCTGGAGGAATACCGGTGGCGAAGGCGGCCCCCTGGACGAAGACTGACGCTCAGGTACGAAAGCGTGGGGAGCAAACAGGATTAGATACCCTGGTAGTCCACGCTGTAAACGATGTCGATTTGAAGGTTGTGGCCTTGAGCTGTGGCTTTCGGAGCTAACGCGTTAAATCGACCGCCTGGGGAGTACGGCCGCAAGGTTAAAACTCAAATGAATTGACGGGGGCCCGCACAAGCGGTGGAGCATGTGGTTTAATTCGATGCAACGCGAAGAACCTTACCTACTCTTGACATCCAGAGAACTTGGCAGAGATGCCTTGGTGCCTTCGGGAGCTCTGAGACAGGTGCTGCATGGCTGTCGTCAGCTCGTGTTGTGAAATGTTGGGTTAAGTCCCGCAACGAGCGCAACCCTTATCCTTTGTTGCCAGCGATTTGGTCGGGAACTCAAAGGAGACTGCCGGTGATAAACCGGAGGAAGGTGGGGATGACGTCAAGTCATCATGGCCCTTACGAGTAGGGCTACACACGTGCTACAATGGCGCATACAAAGAGAAGCGATCTCGCGAGAGTCAGCGGACCTCACAAAGTGCGTCGTAGTCCGGATTGGAGTCTGCAACTCGACTCCATGAAGTCGGAATCGCTAGTAATCGTGGATCAGAATGCCACGGTGAATACGTTCCTGGGCCTTGTACACACCGCCCGTCACACCATGGGAGTGGGTTGCAAAAGAAGTAGGTAGCTTAACCTTCGGGAGGGCGCTTACCACTTTGTGATTCATGACTGGGGTGAAGTCGTAACAAGGTAACCGTAGGGGAACCTGCGGTTGGATCACCTCCTTACCTAAGCGATACGTTGAGTGACGTGTCCACACAGATTGTCTGATAACTGTCACGAGCAAAGCAGCCCGTCGGCGGCTTTTTCCTGTTCACCCGGCGAGCAAGGTAAAAGTCATTGGCGGCTGAGCGAAGTTACCACCGCTTTTGCGGTCAGGGTTACCCGCTTTGCCTTACTGAAAGCGGTGCCTTCCACGCCAAAGTATCGCGATGCCCGCGCTTTTCGAGTCCCCTTCGTCTAGTGGCCTAGGACACTGCCCTTTCACGGCGGTAACAGGGGTTCGAACCCCCTAGGGGACGCCACTTTGCTTGTTATTTCAGAGCGCGTTTATCAAGCGCGCTGCGAAATACCGCTCTTTAACAATCCGGAACAAGCTGAAAATTTGAAACACATGCTGAAGTGCAAACTCAGTATGCGAGTCTCTCAAACGAAGTAAGCAAACCTGAGGTAACGCGCAAGCGTTATCACTGTAGCGCGCAGACAGCTCAGGGTTGTGAGGTTAAGTGACTAAGCGTACACGGTGGATGCCTAGGCAGTCAGAGGCGATGAAGGACGTGCTAATCTGCGAAAAGCGCCGGTGAGCTGATATGAAGCGTTATCAGCCGGCGATGTCCGAATGGGGAAACCCGGTGCAACTCGTTGCATCATTGTCAGGTGAATCCATAGCTTGACGAAGCGAACCAGGGGAACTGAAACATCTCAGTACCTTGAGGAAAAGAAATCAACCGAGATTCCCCCAGTAGCGGCGAGCGAACGGGGAACAGCCCAGAGCCATCATCAGCTTGCGCATCAGGAGAACGGTCTGGAAAGTCCGGCGACAGAGGGTGATAGCCCCGTATCCGAAGGTGCGCTTGTTGTGAGCTCGATGAGTAGGGCGGGACACGTGATATCCTGTCTGAAGATGGGGGGACCATCCTCCAAGGCTAAATACTCCTGACTGACCGATAGTGAACCAGTACCGTGAGGGAAAGGCGAAAAGAACCCCGGCGAGGGGAGTGAAATAGAACCTGAAACCGTGTACGTACAAGCAGTGGAAGCATCCTTCGGGGTGTGACTGCGTACCTTTTGTATAATGGGTCAGCGACTTATATTCTGTAGCAAGGTTAACCGTATAGGGGAGCCGTAGGGAAACCGAGTCTTAACTGGGCGTCTAGTTGCAGGGTATAGACCCGAAACCCGGTGATCTAGCCATGGGCAGGTTGAAGGTTGGGTAACACTAACTGGAGGACCGAACCGACTAATGTTGAAAAATTAGCGGATGACTTGTGGCTGGGGGTGAAAGGCCAATCAAACCGGGAGATAGCTGGTTCTCCCCGAAAGCTATTTAGGTAGCGCCTCGTGAAGTCATCTACGGGGGTAGAGCACTGTTTCGGCTAGGGGTCCATCCCGGATTACCAACCCGATGCAAACTGCGAATACCGTAGAATGTTATCACGGGAGACACACGGCGGGTGCTAACGTCCGTCGTGAAGAGGGAAACAACCCAGACCGCCAGCTAAGGTCCCAAAGTCATGGTTAAGTGGGAAACGATGTGGGAAGGCCCAGACAGCCAGGATGTTGGCTTAGAAGCAGCCATCATTTAAAGAAAGCGTAATAGCTCACTGGTCGAGTCGGCCTGCGCGGAAGATGTAACGGGGCTAAACCATGCACCGAAGCTGCGGCAGCGGACGTATCACTTAAAACGCTCCACGCGACGATGAGCGGGCGCGTGCAAGCCACATTCCCGTTAAGTCGGCAACAGCCGGACAAGGGCAAGGCGTTTTAAGGATACGTCCGTTGGGTAGGGGAGCGTTCTGTAAGCCTGTGAAGGTGGCCTGTGAGGGCTGCTGGAGGTATCAGAAGTGCGAATGCTGACATAAGTAACGATAAAGTGGGTGAAAAGCCCGCTCGCCGGAAGACCAAGGGTTCCTGTTCAACGTTAATCGGAGCAGGGTGAGTCGACCCCTAAGGCGAGGCCGAAAGGCGTAGTCGATGGGAAACAGGTTAATATTCCTGTACTAGGTGTGACTGCGAAGGGGGGACGGAGAAAGCTAGGTTTGCCGGGCGACGGTTGTCCCGGTTCAAGCGTGCAGGTGGAAAGAGCAGGCAAATCCGCTCTTTCATAACACTGAGGCGTGATGACGAGCTACCACGGTAGTGAAGGAATTGATGCTACGCTTCCAGGAAAAGCCTCTAAGCTCCAGGTCACATCGAATCGTACCCCAAACCGACACAGGTGGTCAGGTAGAGGATACCCAGGCGCTTGAGAGAACTCGGGTGAAGGAACTAGGCAAAATGGTGCCGTAACTTCGGGAGAAGGCACGCTGGCATGTAGGTGGAGGGCCTTGCGCCCCGAGCTGAAGCCAGTCGCAGATACCAGCTGGCTGCAACTGTTTATTAAAAACACAGCACTGTGCAAACACGAAAGTGGACGTATACGGTGTGACGCCTGCCCGGTGCCGGAAGGTTAATTGATGGGGTTATCCGTAAGGAGAAGCTCTTGATCGAAGCCCCGGTAAACGGCGGCCGTAACTATAACGGTCCTAAGGTAGCGAAATTCCTTGTCGGGTAAGTTCCGACCTGCACGAATGGCGTAATGATGGTCAGGCTGTCTCCACCCGAGACTCAGTGAAATTGAACTCGCCGTGAAGATGCGGTGTACCCGCGGCAAGACGGAAAGACCCCGTGAACCTTTACTATAGCTTGACACTGAACATTGAGCCTTGATGTGTAGGATAGGTGGGAGGCTTTGAAGTGTGGACGCCAGTCTGCATGGAGCCAACCTTGAAATACCACCCTTTAATGTTTGATGTTCTCACTCAGGCCCGTCATCCGGGCCGAGGACAGTGTCTGGTGGGTAGTTTGACTGGGGCGGTCTCCTCCCAAAGCGTAACGGAGGAGCACGAAGGTTAGCTAATCACGGTCGGACATCGTGAGGTTAGTGCAAAGGCATAAGCTAGCTTGACTGCGAGAGTGACGGCTCGAGCAGGTGCGAAAGCAGGTCTTAGTGATCCGGTGGTTCTGCATGGAAGGGCCATCGCTCAACGGATAAAAGGTACTCCGGGGATAACAGGCTGATACCGCCCAAGAGTTCATATCGACGGCGGTGTTTGGCACCTCGATGTCGGCTCATCACATCCTGGGGCTGAAGTAGGTCCCAAGGGTATGGCTGTTCGCCATTTAAAGTGGTACGCGAGCTGGGTTTAGAACGTCGTGAGACAGTTCGGTCCCTATCTGCCGTGGGCGCTGGAAGATTGAGAGGGGCTGCTCCTAGTACGAGAGGACCGGAGTGGACGCACCACTGGTGTTCGGGTTGTCATGCCAATGGCATTGCCCGGTAGCTACGTGCGGAAGAGATAACCGCTGAAAGCATCTAAGCGGGAAACTTGCCTCGAGATGAGTCTTCCCTGAGGCCTTGAGCCTCCTAAAGGGACGTTAAAGACGATGACGTTGATAGGTCGGGTGTGTAAGCGCTGCGAGGTGTTGAGCTAACCGATACTAATGACCCGTGAGACTTAACCTTACAACACCTGAGCTGTTTGAGAGAGGGCGAAAGCCAGAGCTGTAACGAACGTTAGCGGCAAAGCGCAAGCGACATGAACGCGAGCGCCAGAAAGACGATATCAGCGATGTTCCGGATAACGCCCGATGGTCACGCAAGTGAGGGTTGGGCAGCAAGAGCAGTCTGCATGGTGAAAGCGGTGCGGAAAACGAATTTGCCTGGCGGCACGAGCGCGGTGGTCCCACCTGACCCCATGCCGAACTCAGAAGTGAAACGCCGTAGCGCCGATGGTAGTGTGGGGTCTCCCCATGCGAGAGTAGGGAACTGCCAGGCATCCATTACGTCCTAACGGGTAGCCCGTGACGAGCAGTATCAACAGGTAGCGCGAGCTGCGGTAACACCCGGGATGGTCAACAGGCGTCTGACCTCGCTCATGTTAATCTGGTGTGTGTGTGTGTAGTGATTCGGTGGTGCGGTAGTTCAGTCGGTTAGAATACCGGCCTGTCACGCCGGGGGTCGCGGGTTCGAGTCCCGTCCGCACCGCCACCCTATTTAGGGGCGTAGTTCAATTGGTAGAGCACCGGTCTCCAAAACCGGGTGTTGGGAGTTCGAGTCTCTCCGCCCCTGCCAGCCATGGAAAACCCTTCGCAAACGCGAAGGGTTTTTTTCGCCCGTTGGTTTTTCCCCGCACAGCAGCTGTTGCCACATCACCGCCTGATCTGAATCAGCTAAACATATGCACAAAAACACTGTTCGTTCAGGGTGTGATACCGCTCATCATAATTATTTCTATTAAAACTAATTAATACCTATAGACAATAAGGGAGATGCATCCATTACTCATCCAGCATTACCGTCCCAAAAAGCGCCCGGCCATTAGCCGCTGGCCGAAGGCTGGGTGCGCCTCACCCCTGCAAAAAGAGAAAAATAAGGAAGGTCACATGATGGTCAAGCGCATGATAATTGCTTTGGCGGTAAGCGTTGCCTTGGGTCAGACGGCGCAGGCGGCAGCACCGGTGGTGGGTTTCTACCAAATTGGTTCGGAATCCGGCTGGCGTTCGGCGGAAACCAAAGTCGCGAAAACCGAAGCGGAAAAGCGCGGCATTACACTGAAAATCGCCGATGCGTAGCAAAAACAGGAAAACCAAATTAAAGCGGTACGCTCCTTTATCGTACAGGGGTGGACGCCATCTTTATTGCGCTGGTGGTCGCCACCGGCTGGACGCCCGTATTGCAGGAGGCCAAGGAAGCCAAAATCCCCGTCTTTTTGCTGGACTGCATGATAGAGGTCAATGACCCATCGCTTTATACCTCCGCAGTCGCCTCTGATAGCGTGCATGGAGGGTAAAGTCGCCGGCGAGTGGTTGGCGAAGGACGTAGGCGATAAAGCCTGTAACGTGGTGGAACTGCGGGGCACGGTCGGAGCCAGCGTCGCTATCAACCGTAAAAAAGGGTTTGCAGAGGGCATCAGCGCGCATTCTAATATCAAGATCATTCGTTCGCAGTCCGGTGATTTTACCCTTAGTAAGGGAAAAGAGATGATGGAAAGCTTTATCAAAGCGGAACAAAACGGCAAGAATATCTGCGCCGTTTACGCCCATAACGATGATATGGCCATCGGCGCTATTCAGGCGATTAAAGAGGCGGGTCTGAAACCGGGTTTGCAGATTAAAGTGATCTCAATTGACGGCGTTCCGGATATTTTTAAAGCCATGATGAATGGCGAAGCCAATGCCACGGTCGAGTTGACGCCCAACATGGCAGGCCCGGCTTTCGATGCTCTGCTGGCGATGAAGAAAGACGGTAAAGCACCGCCGAAGTTTATCCAGACCGACTCACGATTATTGCTGCTCGATACCGCCAAACAAGAATATGACGCCAAGCAGAGCATGGGCTATTAACAAACGGTGACGACTTCGCCGCCTGCCAGGGTAGCGGCTGGCGTATCGATGACGGGGGGAAACAGGCATGGCATCCGCACCGCTATTGGAGCTTAAAAGCGTCAGCGTGGAATTTCCCGGCGTAAAAGCCCTCAAGTGGACTTTACCCTGCATAGTGACGAGGTGGTTGCGCTGTTGAGTGAAAATGGCGCCGGCAAGTCAACGCTGATTAAAGCGCTGACCAGCGTTTATCGCCGCTCGGCCGGCGAGATCATGCTTGCCGGTCGGAGGGTGGATCCCGAGGGTACCGCCGACGCGCAAGCCATGGGTATTGGAACCGTCTATCAGGAAGTTAATCTACTGCCGAATCTGTCGGTAGCGGCCAATCTTTTTATCGGCCACGAGCCTGTTTCCTTAGGCCTGGTTTCGCATCGGAAAATGAACGCCCGTGCCCGGCAGATTTTGGCTCAATACGGCTTGGCGGTCGATGTCAGTCAGCCCTTGGCCAATTACTTCATCGCGATACAGCAAATCGTGGCTATCGCCCGGGCGGTCGATCTTTCCGCGCGGGTATTGATCCTCGACGAGCCTACCGCCAGCCTGGACGCGAATGAAGTAGCGATGTTGCTTGCGATATTGCGTCAGTTGCGCGATGAAGGGGTCGGGATGATCTTCGTCACGCATTTCCTCGATCAGGTCTATTATCAAATCAGCGATCGCATTACCGTGCTGCGCAACGGTCAACTGGTCGGCACCCGCGATGCCGCCACGTTGCCGCGGTTGGAACTGGTGCAAATGATGTTGGGTAAAATGTTCAATGAGGCTGACTTGAAACGTTCCGACCGGCCGGTGAGCCACGTGGATCCTCTGGTGGCTTTCCACCGGTACGGCCGGCGCGGCATGGTGGCGCCCTTTGATTTGCAGGTGCGGCCTGGCGAAATCGTCGGCCTGGCCGGGTTGCTGGGATCTGGCCGTACCGAGACCGCGCAACTGCTGTTTGGTATTAAACCTGCGGACAGCGGTGAAGCCCGCCTGGCCGGAAAACGTATTCATCTCTCGAACCCGCGCCGCCCATCTTGGTTTCGGCTATTGCCCGGAAGACCGGAAAAACGAGGGCATTATCGGTTCCGCCACGGTGCGTGAAAACATCATCCTGGCGCTACAGGCGCAGCGCGGCTGGTTCCGGCCGTTACCGTTACGGAGCAATTGCGCATCAGCACCCCGGCACGGAACAGGAGATTCAGTATCTCTCCAGCGGCAATCAGCAGAAAGTATTACTGTCACGCTGGTTGGCTACACAGCCGTGCTTTTTGATTTTGGATGAACCCATCCGCGGTATCGATCTCGGCGCCCATGCGGATATCATCCGGGCGATCGAGGCGCTGTGCGCCGACGGCATGGCGCTGCTGGCCATCTCTGGTCTCGCCGCATTTTTTTTCACTGCGTATTCATGACGGTAGGCTGTTCGGAGCGTGATCGATCTCATCAACCGCGGAGCGCCGGTGCGGCGCAGATGATTACCGAGGACCAGATTGTCACTTTCGATAATGCGGCGTTTGGCGAAATCGGCCACGGGGCGTTGCTATGGTTACCGATTCCGGTGATTATCGCCGTCGCGATGCTGCTGCTGTTGTGGGGGCTGACCCGCAAAACCGCGCTAGGGCTCTTTATCGAGGCGGCCGGCATCAACATCCGTTCGGCGCATAACACGGGGGTGAACACGCGTCTGGTGCTGATGGTGGTGTATATGCTGTGCGGGCTGTGCGCCGCCGTCGCCGGAATTATTATTACCGCCGATATTTCAGGGGGCAGATGCCAACAATGCCGGTTTGTGGCTGGAGCTGGACGCCATTTTGGCGGTGGTCATCGGTGGCGGCTCGCTTTTAGGCGGCCGTTTCTATTTGCTGTTATCGGTAGTGGGAGCGCTGATTCTTCAGGGGATGAACACCGGTATTTTGCTTTCCGGCTTCCAGCCCGAATTTAACCTGGTAGTGAAAGCGATTGTGGTGCTGCTGTTTTTGATGGTGCAGTCGCCGCGAATATCGCTGTCGATGCTGCGGAGGCGCCGCTGATGCTGAAACGAAACTTGCCGCTGGCGATGACTATCGTGGTGTTCATTGCCGGTTACTTGTACTGTCTGAGCCAATATCCCGGCTTTGCCTCTACACGGGTCATTGGTGATTTACTGACGGACAATGCTTTTCTGGGTATCGTGGCGGTGGGAATGACCTTCGTTATTTTCTCCGGCGGTATTGATTTGTCGGTGGGATCTACAATTGCGTTTACCAGTGTGTTGCTGGCGAAGATGATTGGGGAATATGACGTTCCGCCCGGACTGGCCTTTGTTATCGTGCTGGCGCTGATCATGTTGTTGGCCGCTGGGGTGCTCTGGCGCACCGTACACGCTTCGGCCTTACGTTTACGCGATGGGCGGCAACGGTTATTCAGCCGCTCTGATGGGCGTGCCGGTGAGGAGCACGACGGTGCGGATCTACATGCTATCAAGTTCTCTGGCGGTGTTATCAGGTATCGTGTTTTCTCTTTATACCTCAGCAGGCTATGCTCTGGCGGCCAGCGGCGTGGAACTGGATACTATCGCGGCGGTGGTCATTGGCGATACGTTATTGACCGGTGGCGTCGGCACCCTGTTAGGCGCCTTGTTTGGGTCATGATCTAGGGGCTGATTCAAAAGTATATCACCTTTGACGGTACGCTCAGCTCCTGGTGGACCAAGATCGTCATCGGGATCCTGCTGTTCGGTTTTATCGGCTTACAGAAAGGATTAAACGCTTTCTGGCTGGCGCGCCGTGGAAGCGGTACCGCAGTAGTAGCCCGGCCCACGCCAATGAGCGAAACCGCGCCAACCGATGCAGCGCGCCGCGAACCTTTATAGCACGGCGGTTTTTAATAGCTGTCTAATCATCGGACGCTGATCGCTGTTTTGTAACCACACCGCATACAGCGGACGGACTATCGACGGCACATCGTTGACAGATCGCAAATCCGCGAAGCGTTGGGCCCAATGACTGGGCAGAAAGGCGCAGGCGGCAGTGACCTGCAATAGTTGGCGCGTCAACTGCGCCGAAGTCGTTGTGACGAGCGGCGCCTGCTGGTTTAACTGCAGCCGGTTTTCATGCGTGTGAAAATCGGCGCCCCATTCAAGCTGAATATAGGGACGTCTGTCGCTTACTGACGCGCCGTTGACATCGGTAAACAGCGTCAGGGAGAAACTGCCGAGCTGCTGACTGGCTAACTCTTCCATTTTTGGCGCTTCGGTGGTAATCAGCAAATCCAATTGGCGTTCGTGCAGCTCTTTTATCAGCCCCTGACGCAGGGCAATGCGTGCTTCCAATTGTAGATCCGGCCATTGTTGATAAAGATTTTGCAGCCAGTCCCCCAGCCATGCTTCCCACAGCGAGGCGCTGGCGCCGATGGACAGCGGATTGTGCTGTAACGAGCGCGTCACTTCCTGCTTGGCGACCTGCCAGGTAACCATCAGATTTTCAGCATAGGGCAATAGCCGTTCGCCCGCCGCCGTCAAGCGAATATTATTCCTATGGCGGGTGAAAAGGCTGACGCCGAGCTGTGTTTCCAACTGGCGGATGCGAAAACTTACCGCCGATTGTGTCAAATAGAGTGCTTCCGCCGCACGCCCAAAATGTCGGGTACGGCTTACTTCCAAGAATGTTTTCAGTAATTCCGAGTCCACTACGCTCTCCAAAAAAATTTTGTCTTACTGATTAAAATGTTTCGTTTTACAGAAAGTCAAGCCTAACTAATACTCCGCGCCATAAACAGCATGGCTTATGTAGAGGTGGGAGCGCGTAAGATGGCGGACAGCTTTTTTACTACTAATCGTTATTTTGATAACAAAAATTATCCTCGCGGCTTCTCCCGGCATGGTCATTTTACCATTCGGGAAGCGCAATTATTGGAGCGTTGCGGCCATGCCTACAATGATCTTGATAGTGGCAAACGAGAGCCGGTAACTGAGGATGAGTGGCAGTTTGTTGCGGTGTGCCACGGTGAACTTGCCCCCACCAATGAACATGAGAAGGTTTGGTTCAAGTACATAGAGCATACTCGCCGTCCCAAGCGTTTTCATACCCTTTCCGGCGGTAAACCGCAGATGGATGTGGTGGAAGACTACACCGACACCGAAGATTGATAAAGAAGGGGCTGCGGCCCCTTTAATCTCTCTGTTATTCCCGCTGCTGCCACAGTTCGTGCAGCAGCCGGTCAATGCAGCGATAGCTGAGCGCTTCCGCCAGATGAATCCGGCTAATGTGGGCTTCACCCGCCAGATCTGCTAGGGTACGGGCTACCTTTAATAGGCGATGCCAGGCACGTACCGATAATCCCAGCGCCGTTAGCGCATTTTCCAGAAATAGGCCATCGGCTTCCGACAAATGACAGCATTGCGCCAGCTGCGTATTGCTCAATCTGGCGTTGAGGCTCTGCGCGCGCTGTCCTCGCCGGGCTGCAGCAGCGGAACGTCCACCGACAGATCGAAGCGATCGAGAAATGGACCCGACAGGCGATTCAGATAGCGTACTATCTCGGCGGCTCCACAGCGGGCGTGTACGCCGCTGCGATCGCCGGAAGGGCTGGGATTCATCGCCGCTACCAGCTGGAAGCGCGCCGGCAGGCAGATGCTGGCCTGGACCCGTGCGATATGGATTTCGTCCGTCTCCAGCGGTTCGCGCTGCTGATGCTGACCAGGCTGGTGATGGTGGCGGTTTCCATGGCCTCGTCATCCGACAGCGGCGGCAATTTACAGCGCGCGCCTGGCGTGCTGCTGGCCGATAACCTCCGCAAGATCACCGCCGTCAGGCGGGGTCAGCTGGGTGAATGCAGTCGGATCGGCGAAGGTCAGCGCGTCGTTGCCCTGTAGGAAACGGCACACCTGGTGCAAACAACCGGCGAGATAGGCCTGGCTGTCCGGCAGCAGCGCGATTTCCTCACTATTGGCTTGGGGCAGGATAAGCTGCCGCCCGTCGGCCGCCGCGCCATGGGCGGCCGGTATAGCGCCGTACACCCCCCCGCAACTCCCCGGCGAGCGACAGCTCGCCAAGAAACTCGTGCTGGTCAAGCCGCGTACAGGGAATCTGTTGCGTTGCGGCAAGGATAGCGAGTGCGACCGGTAAATCGTAGCTCGCCCCTTCTTTCGGCAGATCCGCCGGCACCAGATTCACGGTGATGCACCGGGCGGGGAATTGATATCCGCTGTTAAGGATGGCGCTGCGCACCCGATCCCGCGCCGCGCGCACGGTGCTTTCCGGCAACCCCACCAGGGTGAAAGCGGGCAGCCCTTTACCCGCATGTGCCTCTACCGTCATAAAGGGCGCATGGATGCCGATCAACCCGCGGGTATAAATTGTCGCCATTGCGATGAGGCCTTCCTTTTTAACCGGAGCTGAGTATGTCAGTCATTGTGGTGGCGTGGAGGGGGGGTGATGGGAAGTGCAGCACAACCGTGAAAAAAAACATTGCCATTGCAGCATTGCGGCAAAAGACACAATGGCGATCGTCTTTTCTGGTTGCAGGGGCGGGTCTCCCGGACTCGCTGCGCCACTATCCTGTCTTATACCCGTAGCGACATCCAGGACGCGTGAAAAGAGGGAGGCGGACAATGATCGCTTTCCGCCTAACCCCCGCCTATATCCAACTTCTCCCCCACCTAACTCCCATCAATGCGTATACACTCTTGCAACGGCCTGCATATCACTGGTCGTGCACGCTCCCCTTCCTATCACAAATGATCTGCGCCTAGGGTGCCTCAAGGGAGTTATCCCCGGCTAACATGAAAAATTTTCACTTAAAAATAACCCAATATAAATCATAGGTTAGAAGCATGATTCCTGGTCATGTCTGCTATGGTGAAAACGAAATTAGTTGTCACGCTTACACTAACTGTGATAACTCTATAGGTATTCATTCGATGCCAACATAATGAAAACCTATTTATGAAAGCTGTTGTTCAAGTGATTAGCCTAGTCGTGATTAGCGTGGTGGTGATTATTATCCCACCGTGCGGGGCTGCACTTGGACGAAGAAAAGCTTACTAAACAAGCTTAAATCTCAAGAAAACCCCCGTACCAACTGGTCGGGGGTTTTTTTTGGGGCATCAATCAAGCGACAGGAGAACACTCAATGATAATTAGAATATTGTTCTGTCCCTGCGGCGCGAAGGCGGGGAACTAACCATGAATGGAGCTCAATGGGTAATACAGGCGCTGCGGGCACAGGGTGTGGACATGGTTTTCGGCTACCCCGGCGGCGCTATCATGCCGGTATACGACGCGCTATTCGACGGCGGGGTGGAACACCTGCTATGCCGTCATGAGCAGGGCGCGGCCATCGCAGCAATCGGCTACGCACGGGCTACCGGTAAAGTGGGCGTGTGCATCGCTACCTCCGGCCCTGGCGCCACCAACCTTATTACCGGGCTGGCCGATGCTTTATTGGATTCGGTGCCGGTTGTGGCGATCACTGGGCAGGTCGGGTCGGCGTTCATCGGCACCGACGCTTTTCAAGAGATTGATGTACTGGGCCTGTCGCTCGCCTGTACGAAACATAGCTTTCTGGTGGAGTCGCTGGACGCGCTGCCAGGCATCATCACCGAAGCCTTCGCTATCGCCACCAGCGGGCGCACGGGACCCGTTTTGATTGATATTCCCAAAGATATTCAATTGGCGGACGGCGATCTGACGCCGCATTTACTGAGTCTCGACGATCAGGCCAGCAGCATTCAGGGCGATCTGGATGGCGCGCGTCGGCTGATGCGCCAGGCGACACGCCCGATTCTCTATGTCGGCGGCGGCGTCGGCATGGCCGGTGCGGTTCCGGCGTTGCGGCAATTGATTACCCAAACCGGCCTTCCCGCCGTGGCGACGCTAAAAGGTCTGGGTGCGCCGGATGTCGATGATGCTTGTTATTTAGGCATGCTGGGTATGCATGGCAATCAGGCCGCCAATCTGGCGGTACAGGCCTGCGATTTGCTGATCGCGGTTGGCGCGCGTTTCGACGATCGGGTGACCGGCCGGCTGAATGCGTTTGCTCCCCATGCCAAGGTGATTCATCTGGATATAGATCCTGCCGAGTTGGGCAAGTTGCGCCAGGCGCACATCGCGCTGCTGGGAGATTTGAATCATCTGCTGCCGGCGCTGGCGCAACCGTTGTCTATCGACGCCTGGCGCGTTGAGACCCAGGCGCTGAAAGCGGAGTACCGCTGGCGCTATGACAATCCCGGCGCGGGGATTTACGCCCCGGCGCTGCTGCGGGCCATCAGCGATCGCGCCCCCGACGAGGCTGTGGTGACCACTGATGTCGGGCAACATCAAATGTGGGCCGCCCAGCATATGCGTTTCAGCCGGCCGGAGAATTTCATCACCTCCAGCGGCCTGGGGACTATGGGATTCGGCATTCCCGCCGCGATAGGAGCGCAAATTGCGCGGCTGGAGGATACCGTCATCTGCATCTCCGGCGACGGCTCCTTCATGATGAATGTGCAGGAGCTGACCACGATTAAGCGAAAACGGTTACCGCTGAAGATCGTGCTGCTGGATAATCAGCGCTTAGGCATGGTCCGTCAATGGCAGCAATTGTTCTTCGATAAACGTTATAGCGAAACCACCCTGACCGATAACCCCGATTTTCTCACGCTGGCCAGCGCCTTCAATATTCCCGGCCTGCATATCACCCGTAAAGACCAAATCCCGCAGGCGCTTGACTCCCTGTTTAACCAACCAGGACCGTTCCTGCTGCATGTCTCTATCGATGAGCTTGAGAATGTCTGGCCCCTGGTGCCTCCCGGCGCCGGTAATGAAACCATGCTGGAGAAATCATTATGATGCAACATTCCCTTTCCATTCAGGCGCGCTTTCGCCCGGAAGTCGTGGAACGTATATTGCGGGTTGTCCGCCACCGCGGTTTTGAACTGTGCGCCTTAAATATGACGCCGCGCGCGGAGGTTGAAAATATAAATATTCATTTGACCGTTGCCAGCAAGCGGTCTGTGGACTTATTGTCTGCACAATTAAGCAAACTAATGGATGTTTCCTGTGTCGAGATCCAGCAATTAACAACACAAAAAATACGTGCCTAAGGCCGGGTAAGGAAAGAAAAAAATGACAACGAAGAAAGCTGATTTCATTTGGTTTAACGGTGAAATGGTTCCGTGGGCAGAAGCCAAAGTCCATGTAATGTCGCATGCGCTGCATTACGGGTCATCAGTCTTTGAAGGTGTACGTTGCTACGATTCGCATAAAGGCCCGGTGGTATTTCGTCATCGTGAACACATGCAGCGCCTACACAACTCGGCCAAAATCTATCGCATGCCGGTCACGCAAAGTGTCGATGAGCTTATGGCGGCCACGCGCGCCGTTATACTGAAAAATAACCTGGTCAGCGCCTACATCCGACCGCTGGTGTTTGTCGGAGATGTCGGCATGGGCGTTAACCCGCCGGCGGGCTATACCACCGACGTCATTATCGCCGCGTTCCCCTGGGGCGCTTATCTGGGCGAAGAAGCCCTGGATCAGGGGATCGACGCGATGGTGTCTTCGTGGAACCGCGCGGCGGCCAATACTATCCCTACCGCGGTCAAAGCCGGCGGCAATTACCTGTCTTCAATGCTGGTGGGCAGCGAAGCCCGCCGCCATGGTTATCAAGAGGGTATCGCGCTGGACGTACATGGTTATGTCTCCGAAGGTGCCGGCGAGAATTTGTTTGAAGTGAAGGACGGTATTTTGTTTACGCCGCCGTTCACCTCATCCGCGCTGCCCGGCATTACGCGCGACGCCATTATCAAGCTGGCCATCGCGGCCGGGCTGGAAGTGCGGGAACAGGTCTTGTCCCGTGAGTCCCTCTATTTGGCCGACGAAGTCTTTATGTCCGGTACCGCCGCCGAGATTACCCCGGTGCGCAGCGTTGACGGCATCAAAGTCGGCATCGGTAAATGCGGCCCGGTGACCAAGCAATTGCAGCAGGCGTTCTTCGGCTTGTTTACCGGCGAGACTGAAGATAAATGGGGCTGGCTGGATCCGGTCAATCAATAACGATAACGCTTTCGTGCCGCGGCGCTGCGGCTGCCCTGGCCATCTGAATAACTGGAGTTATGAGCATGCCTAAGTACCGTTCCGCTACCACCACGCACGGCCGAAATATGGCCGGTGCACGCGCCCTGTGGCGCGCCACGGGAATGACCGACGACGATTTTGGCAAACCGATTATCGCCGTGGTCAACTCCTTTACCCAGTTTGTGCCGGGCCACGTCCATCTGCGCGATTTGGGTAAACTGGTCGCCGAACAGATCGAAGCGTCCGGCGGCGTCGCGAAGGAGTTCAACACCATTGCGGTGGACGACGGTATTGCGATGGGGCACGGCGGCATGCTGTACTCTCTGCCCTCGCGCGAGCTTATCGCCGATTCGGTGGAATACATGGTGAATGCCCACTGTGCCGACGCCATGGTATGTATTTCCAACTGCGATAAAATCACTCCCGGCATGCTGATGGCGTCCTTGCGCCTGAACATACCGGTCATCTTTGTCTCTGGCGGCCCGATGGAAGCCGGGAAAACCAAGCTGTTGGACAAAATCATCAAGCTGGACCTGATAGACGCCATGATTCAAGGCGCTAATCCCGACGTCTCGGATGAAGATAGCAACCAGATCGAGCGTTCCGCCTGTCCGACCTGTGGATCGTGCTCGGGGATGTTTACCGCCAACTCGATGAACTGTCTCACCGAGGCGCTCGGCCTTTCGCAGCCGGGCAATGGTTCACTGCTGGCGACCCACGCCGACCGCAAGCAGCTGTTCTTGAACGCCGGCGAGCGTATCGTCGGCTTAGCCAAACGCTATTATGAACAAGATGATACCAGCGCGTTGCCGCGCAGTATCGCCAGCAAAGCGGCGTTTGAAAACGCCATGACCCTGGATATCGCCATGGGCGGCTCGACCAACACTGTGCTCCATCTGCTTGCCGCGGCGCAGGAAGGCGAAGTGGACTTTACCATGGCGGATATCGATCGCCTGTCGCGCAAAGTGCCGCACTTATGCAAGGTTGCGCCCAGCACCCAAAAGTATCATATGGAAGATGTACACCGCTCCGGCGGCGTTATCGGCATTCTCGGCGAGCTGGGCCGCAGCGGGCTGCTTAATGGCGATGTGCACAATGTGCTCGGTTTGTCGCTGCCGGAAACCCTGGCGCGCTATGATGTCATGGTGAGCGATGACGCGGCGGTAAAAAGCATGTATGCCGCGGGGCCTGCGGGCATTCGTACCACACAGGCGTTTTCCCAGGATTGTCGCTGGCCGTCGCTGGACACCGACCGTCAGGAAGGCTGTATCCGCGCCCGTGAATTCGCCTACAGCCAGGACGGTGGGCTGGCGGTGCTGTACGGCAACATTGCCGAAGACGGCTGTATAGTGAAAACCGCCGGCGTTGACAAAGGTAGCCTGGTATTCCGCGGTCCGGCCAAAGTATATGAAAGTCAGGAAGCCGCGTCGGAGGCGATTCTTGGCGGTAAGGTGGTTGCCGGCGATGTAGTCGTTATTCGCTACGAAGGCCCGAAAGGCGGTCCGGGGATGCAGGAAATGCTCTATCCGACTACCTTCCTTAAATCCGTGGGACTGGGTAAAAGCTGCGCTCTGATTACCGATGGCCGCTTTTCTGGCGGTACTTCGGGACTGTCTATCGGCCATGTGTCGCCAGAAGCCGCCAGCGGCGGCCTGATCGGGCTGGTGCGCGATGGCGATATTATCGATATCAATATCGCCGGCCGCGGTATTGTGCTGGATGTGGCCGACAGCGAACTGGCGGCACGGCGCGAGACCGAACTGGCGCGCGGTGCTGCGGCCTGGACGCCGGTCGCGCGTGAACGGCAGGTGTCGTTCGCCCTGAAAGCCTATGCCAGTTTGGCGACCAGTGCAGACAAAGGCGCGGTGCGCGATAAAGCCAAGTTGGGAGGATAAGGCACCATGGCTGAGTCTCAACCGTTTTCCGCCGAGCCCTGCCCTGCGGAGTACCTGCGCGCGGCGTTACGCGCGCAGGTGTATGAAGTGGCCCAGGTGACACCGCTGCAGGTGATGAATAAAGTGTCGGAACGCCTCGGCAATACCGTACTGGTGAAACGTGAAGACCGTCAGCCGGTGCACAGCTTTAAACTGCGGGGCGCTTACGCGATGATTGAGGGGTTCAGCGAAGCACAGCGCGCGTGCGGCGTCATTACCGCCTCGGCGGGCAACCATGCCCAAGGGGTGGCGTTGTCCGCCAGCCAGCTCGGCATTCCGTCGCTTATTGTCATGCCGACCAACACCGCCGATATCAAAGTGGATGCGGTGCGCGGCTTCGGCGGCGAGCCGCTGTTGTTCGGCGCCAACTTTGATGAAGCTAAGGCCAAAGCCATTGCGCTGGCGCGCGAACGCCATATGACTTTTGTGCCGCCGTTCGATCATCCTGCGGTGATCGCCGGGCAGGGGACGCTGGCGATGGAGCTGCTTCAGCAAGACGCCCATCTGGACCGCATATTTGTGCCGGTGGGCGGCGGCGGTCTGGCGGCGGGCGTGGCGGTGTTGATAAAGCATCTGATGCCACAGATCAAAGTCATCGGCGTCGAAGCGGAAGAGTCCGCCTGTCTGGCGGCGGCGCTACACGCCGGCGAGCCGGTGGATTTACAGCGGGTCGGTCTGTTTGCTGAGGGGGTGGCGGTAAGGCGTATCGGCGATGAAACCTTCCGTCTTTGCCGCGATTACCTTGATGATGTGGTCACCGTGGACAGCGACGCGATTTGCGCGGCGGTAAAAGATTTGTTTGAGGACGTACGGGCGATTGCCGAACCCTCCGGCGCGCTGGCGCTGGCGGGGATGAAAAAATATGTCCAACAACACGGGATCCGGGATGAGCGTCTGGCGCACGTACTGTCCGGCGCTAATGTCAATTTCCATGGCCTGCGCTATGTCTCGGAGCGCTGCGAGCTGGGCGAGCAACGCGAGGCGCTGATGGCGGTGACCATTCCGGAAAGGAAGGGCAGTTTTCTGGCCTTCTGCGAGCTCCTAGGCGGTCGGCCGGTAACGGAGTTCAATTATCGCTACAGCGATGCCGACAACGCCTGTATTTTCGTCGGCGTCAGGCTGACGCGCGGGTGCGAGGAGCGCGAGGAAATCCTGGCGGAGATGGTTGCCGGCGGCTATCAGGTGGCGGATCTATCCGACGACGAAATGGCCAAGCTGCATGTCCGCTATATGGTGGGTGGGCGACCGTCGAAACCGCTGCGCGAGCGTTTGTACAGCTTCGAGTTCCCCGAATCCCCGGGAGCATTGCTGAAATTCCTCTACACGCTGGGCACGCGCTGGAATATCACCTTATTCCACTACCGCAGTCACGGCACGGATTTCGGCCGGGTCTTGGCGGGCTTTGAACTGGCGGAGCGTGAGCCGGAGTTCGATCATCACCTGTTGGCATTGGGCTATGAATGCCACGATGTCACCGCCAATCCGGCGTTTCGTTTGTTCCTGGCGGATTAACCGCGCTGGCGGCCGGGGCGAGTGCATCTTCTGGCGCCGGTCAGCGTTCCAGCAGTTGCCAGAAGGCGTCGATCAGCGGTTCATGTAGCCGCTTTATTTGCGCGCAAACCCCGAGCGCCAGCGGCGCGACCGGGGTGCCGTGCTCCAGCAGGGTAATGCGGCTGCGCACCGGCTCCGGCGAATTGTCCATCACCACCGACGGGATCAGCGCGATGCCGCAGCCCAGTGCCACCATCGACACAATCGCCTCATTGCCGGCAACGGTAGCGTAAATCAGCGGATTGCTGATATGGTTGCTGCGAAACCACAGTTCAATACGCCGGCGCGCCGGACCGTGCTCCGGCAGTATGAACGGGGTGTGCGACCAGTCAGGCTGAGGGGTCTTCACCCGGGCGCGAACCGGGCAAGGCAGCGCCGGCGCGATTAATATCATGGGAATTTCGCCGATCGGGGTGAAATCAATACTCGCTGGCAGGATTTCGGGATGGCCGGCAATCCCGAAATCCGCTTCGCCGGACTGCACTTTATCTAGTGCATTGGCGGCGTCGCCGGTGGTGAGTTTGATTTCCACCAGCGGGTGCTCGGCGCGGAACAGATCCAGTATCGGCGGCAAATGACTGTAGGCGGCGGTCACCGAGCAGAACAGCCGCAGTTCGCCGCTGAGCGAGGGGCCATTCTGGCCGAGGCGGTGGCGCAACTGCTGGTATTGCAGCAGGGTTTGCTGCGCGAACTCTTTAAGTTGCTGGCCGGCTTCGGTCAATTGCACCGTGCGGTTGTTGCGTAGAAAAAGCGTCTGCCCGACGTTCTCTTCCAGGCGCTGAATCTGGCGCGACAAGGTCGACGTGCTGACGTGCATCGCCTTGGAGCTACGGCCGAAATGGCGGCTTTCCGCCAGGTGGAGAAACAACTTGAGGTCGCGGATATCCATGAATTCGCCCTGAGAGAGTGAATGAACCCACCGTCGTGTATTGTCGGCAAGGTGTATTGCAGATTCTGCAAGGTCAGATTGTTAATATATCAATTTAAGCAATGCTTTTCCTGCTTTATAGTGGTCGGCAGAGAAGAATCCTGTCCGCGGGCGAACGCCTGCGGCAAGCCCTAATACCTGATGATGGAGTTGCTACATGGCTAACTATTTCAATACCTTAAACCTTCGTCAGCAGTTGGCGCAGTTAGGTAAATGTCGTTTCATGAGCCGGGATGAATTCGTCGATGAAGCGGATTACTTGAAAGGCAAAAAAGTGGTGATCATTGGCTGTGGTGCCCAAGGCTTGAACCAAGGGCTGAATATGCGCGACTCCGGACTGGATATTGCCTATGCGCTGCGTAAAGAAGCCATTGCCGAGAAACGTCCCTCCTGGCGCAAGGCGACCGAAAACGGTTTCCGCGTCGGCACCTATGAAGAGCTGGTGCCGGAAGCAGGCCTGGTGGTCAACCTGACCCCGGACAAGCAACATTCCGCCGTGGTGCAGGCGGTACAGCCGCTGATGAAGCAAGGCGCCGCATTGGGCTATTCCCACGGCTTCAACATCGTTGAAGTGGGCGAGCAAATCCGTCACGACATCACCGTTATCATGGTGGCGCCGAAATGTCCGGGTACCGAGGTGCGTGAAGAGTACAAGCGCGGCTTCGGCGTGCCGACCCTTATCGCCGTGCATCCGGAAAACGATCCGAAGGGTGAGGGCATGACGCTGGCCAAAGCCTGGGCGGCCGCGACCGGCGGCCATCGCGCGGGGGTTCTGGAATCCTCTTTCGTCGCCGAGGTCAAGTCAGATCTGATGGGCGAGCAGACCATTCTGTGCGGCATGCTGCAGGCCGGCTCGCTGCTGTGCTTCGACAAAATGGTGGCCGATGGCGTCGACCCGGCCTATGCCGGAAAACTGATTCAATTTGGCTGGGAAACCACTACCGAAGCGCTGAAACAGGGCGGCATCACGCTGATGATGGACCGGCTGTCCAACAGCGCGAAATTGCGCGCTTATGCGTTGTCCGAGCAGCTCAAGCAATTGATGCAGCCGCTGTTTGAAAAACATATGGACGATATCATCACCGGTGCCTTCTCCAGCGGCATGATGGCCGATTGGGCCAACGGTGATGTTAAACTGCTCGGCTGGCGTGAAGAAACCGGCCGTTCGCCGTTCGAGAATGCACCGCAGTTCGACGGCAAAATCAGCGAGCAGACCTACTTCGACCACGGCGTATTGATGATCGCCATGGCAAAAGCCGGCGTGGAACTGGCGTTTGAAACCATGACCCGTTCCGGCATTATCGCCGAGTCGGCCTATTACGAATCGCTGCACGAATTGCCGCTCATCGCCAACACCGTCGCGCGCAAGCGTTTGTATGAAATGAATGTGGTCATTTCTGACACCGCCGAGTACGGCAACTATCTGTTCGCCAATGCCGCCGTGCCGTTGCTGAAAGAGGCGTTTATGGGCAACCTGCAGGTGGGCGATCTGGGTAAACCGGTGGCCGACGGTGAAATCGATAATGCGCGTCTGCGTGATGTCAATGAGGCTATCCGCCAGCATCCTATTGAAATCGTGGGCGCCGAACTGCGTGGCTATATGAAGGATATGAAACGCATCGCGGTCGCGAACTGACCGGCGGGAGGGGCATCCCGACGGGTGACGCTCCGTTCAAACTTCAGCCTCCACCGTCCGGCGGGGGGGGGGGCCGCCGTGGGGATAAACCCCGGCGCCGCTTTCTGCTACAATCCCCCTCCGTTCTCCTCCATCGTTTTTGCCCGGGATTCATTTATGCGCCTTAATCCAAGCCAACAACAAGCCGTCGAATTCGTCACCGGACCCTGTCTGGTGCTGGCCGGCGCCGGCTCGGGCAAGACGCGGGTTATCACCAATAAAATCGCCCATCTGATCCGCGGTTGCGGCTATCAGGTGCGGCATATCGCGGCGGTGACGTTTACCAATAAAGCCTCCAGGGAGATGAAGGAGCGGGTGGCGCAAACGCTCGGTCGTGCAGAGGCGCGCGGGCTGACCGTCGCCACGTTCCATACGCTCGGACTGGCTATCATCAAGCGCGAATATAAAGCGCTGGGCATGAAGGCCAAATTCTCTCTATTTGATGAGCAAGACCAACTAGCGCTGCTAAAGGATCTCTCCGAGCAGTGGCTGGAAGGGGACAAAGACCTGCTCAAGTCGCTGACTTCCGCCATTTCCAACTGGAAGAACGATTTGCTGTCGCCGGCGCAGGCGGCCGACGCCGCCCGTTCCGAACGGGATAAGCTGTTCGCCCATTGCTATGCGCTCTATGACGACCATCTCATCGCCTTCAATGTGTTGGATTTCGATGATTTGATTCTAAGGCCGACCCAGCTGTTGCAGCGCGACGAGGCGGTGCGCGAGCGCTGGCAAAACCGGCTGCGCTATTTGCTGGTGGATGAGTATCAGGATACCAATACCAGCCAGTATGAACTGGTGAAGCTGCTGGTAGGGCCGCGGGGCCGTTTCACCGTGGTGGGCGACGACGATCAATCGATCTATTCCTGGCGCGGCGCGCGGCCGCAAAATCTGGCGTTGCTGCAACAAGATTTCCCGACGCTTGCGGTTATCAAGCTGGAGCAGAATTATCGCTCCACCGAGCGCATCCTGAATGCCGCCAATATTCTTATCGCCAACAATCCACATGTCTTTGAAAAGCGTCTTTTTTCCCGGCTGGGCTATGGCGACATCCTGAAAGTCATCACCGCCAATAATGAAGACCACGAGGCTGAGCGGGTGGTGGGGGAGCTGATCGCCCACCACTTCATCAACAAGACCCGTTATCGGGATTACGCCATTTTGTATCGCGGCAATCACCAGTCGCGGCTGTTTGAAAAGATGCTGATGCAAAACCGCATTCCTTATCGCATCTCCGGCGGGACGTCGTTTTTTTCACGGCCGGAGATTAAGGACTTGCTCGCCTATCTGCGCGTGCTGACCAATCCCGATGACGATAGCGCGTTTTTACGGATAGTGAACACGCCACGCCGAGAGATAGGCGCGGCGACGCTGGCCAAATTGGGCACCTGGGCGACGCAGCGCGATAAAAGCTTGTTTACTGCCAGTTTTGATTTGGGCCTTGGGCAAACGCTTAGCGGCCGCGGCCTTGAGTCGCTGCAACAGTTTACTCACTGGCTGGATGGCGTCGCCCGTCAGGTGGAACGAGAGCCGGTGGCAGCAGTGCGTGAACTTATCCACGGCATCGACTATGAAAGCTGGTTGTATGAGAGTTCCACCAGTCCGAAAGCGGCGGAAATGCGAATGAAAAATGTTAATCAACTGTTCAGTTGGATGACCGAAATGCTTACCGGTTCCGATTTGAATGAGGCGATGACGCTGGATCAGGTGGTCACCCGATTCACTCTGCGCGATATGATGGAACGTGGCGAGAGCGAGGAGGAACTCGATCAGGTGCAGCTGATGACGTTGCATGCCTCCAAGGGGCTGGAGTTTCCTTATGTGTTCCTGGTCGGCATGGAAGAGGGGTTATTGCCGCATCAAGGCAGTATCGATGAGAACAATATCGAAGAGGAGCGCCGGCTGGCTTATGTCGGCATTACCCGCGCGCAAAAGGAATTAACCTTCACCCTGTGCCGCGAGCGGCGTCAATACGGTGAACTGGTCAAGCCAGAGCCGAGCCGCTTCCTGCTTGAATTACCTCAGGACGATGTGCAATGGGAGCAGATACGCAAACCGGTTAGCGCCGAGGAGCGCATGAGCCGCGGCCAGGGGCATTTGGCGAGCCTGCGCGCCCAACTGGCCAAGGCACGCGGCGAGGCCGACTAACTTTCCCCACGCTGAGCGGGTAAGCGGTTAGGCGGGCGGCATCCTCAGGGCACTTCCTGCGGCAGAACGGTTGACGGTGAGGGGAGAGCAGGCGGCTCAATGTCGGGGCATTTCCAGCGGCAGTCGCCGTCAATGGCAAGGTGGCATTCGCCAGCTCAGACTTGCGACGTTTCTTCCAGCAATAAGGGCCAGTGGACATAACTCTGCCATTGGCTTTCTTGCTCAAGGTATTCCGCCCGCAGCGGATGCTGGCTCAACCAGCCCTGGGGCAAGATGACATACAATGTCTCTTCCGCGGCGCGCAGCTCTACTGCGGGTAACGCGTCGTCGCGGCGGCGGCTGGCAAAGATGATCGCCAGCCGCATCAACCGGCACAAACGCTGGGCGATGCGCGGTGCCAGACAGTTTTGCTCATTGAGCTGGGTTAAGTTGATATGGTTGCTCTGATTTTGCAGCAGCGTGGCGATGAGCTTTTGCTGGGCGGGGGTAAAACCGGGAAGGTCGGTATGGCGGACGAGATAGGCGGCGTGTTGCGGAGCGCGTTTGATATCAATACTGAGACCGATTTCGTGGATCATGCTGGCGCAACGCAAGAGGGTGAAACATCGCTCGTCCAACTGCCAGGCTTCGGCCACCTGACGGGCAAATCCGTCCGCCAGCCAGGTCACCCGCTGCGCCTGCTCGGTATCCAACTGGTAGCGGCGCTGCAGATTTTCCAAGGTACGCTGGCGGATATCGCCGCCGACCGGCAGCGCCATCATCCCGTACATCATGCCCTCGCGCAGCGCGCCGCCCGCCAGGGTCATGGTCGTGATGCCAAGCTCGGCAAACACCGCCAGCAGAATCGCCAGCCCGCTCGGGAACACCAGCGCCCGCTCCAGCGTTAAACCTTCTATTTCCAGCTCTTCGAGCTTGCCGCAGTGAATGGCGCGCTGTTTGAGCTGCAACAGCTTGCTGAGCGTAATGTGCTCATCCATCCCCTGGGCGACCATAATTTCCTGTAGCGCCTGAACGGTGCCGGAGGCGCCGACGCACACTTGCCAGCCTTGTGCCAGCAGCCGGAAGGCGACCGGCCGGATTTTTTCGCGCGCCGCCTGCTCCGCCCGCTCGAAGTTTTCCCGGGTCAGGCTGCGATCGTTAAAATAGCGCTCAAGCCAGGTGACGCAGCCCATTTCCAGACTGAACAGCTCTAGCGCCTGCGCGCCGCGCCCTACAACCAGCTCGGTGCTGCCGCCGCCGATGTCCACGACCAGACGCTCATCAGAGCCGCCGGTGGTATGGGCGACGCCCTGATAGATAAGCCGTGCTTCTTCTTCGCCGGAAATGACCTGCACCGGGCAGCCTAGAATGGCACTGGCCGGGCCGAGAAACTCCGCCGCGTTGGTGGCCAGACGCAGGGTGGCGGTGGCAACCACGCGTACCTGGGTGGGGGGAATATCCTGCAAATGTTCGGCAAACAGACGCAGGCACTGCCAGCCCCGCTGCATCGCGTCGCTGGACAGCCGGTTATCGCCGTAAAGTCCGGCGGCCAGCCGCACTTTACGCTTGATACGAGCCAGCGTCTGAAGGGTGCCGGCCACCTCACGCACGACCAACATATGAAAGCTGTTGGAACCTAGGTCAATGGCGGCATAGAGAGAGGTGGCTCTTATCATCTGTGTTTCAGCCCGGACGTTTACGGTTATGGCGCGGTGCGCCGCTGCGGCGGCGGGTCAACCGTTTTGGCGCGGGCAGGTCGGTCAGCAGCGCGTCGCTGTTATATTTACTGACGGGGATCTGATGGCCAATATAGCTTTCAATTGCGGTAAGATTCAACGCATATTCTTCGCACGCCAGGCTGATGGAGCAACCGCTCTCGCCGGCGCGTCCGGTGCGGCCGATGCGGTGCACATAATCTTCGCAGTCGTCGGGTAAATCGTAGTTGAATACATGGGTCACGGAAGGAATATGCAGTCCGCGGGCGGCCACGTCCGTCGCCACCAGTATATCCAGCGCGCCCTGGGTAAACTTCTCCAAAATGCGCAGGCGCCGTTTCTGCGAAACATCGCCGGTCAGCAGTCCGACGCGATGACCGTCAGCGGCCAGATGGCCCCAGATATCTTCACAGCGGTGCTTGGTATTGGCGAAAATTATACACCGGTCGGGCCATTCTTCCTCGATCAGCGTTTGCAGAAGCCGCATTTTTTCTTCGTTGGAGGGGTAAAACAGTTCTTCTTGTATGCGGTGACCCGTTTTTTGCAGCGGTTCCACTTCGACATATTCGGCGTTATTCATATGCTCGAAGGCCAGCTCACGCACCCGATAGGAGAGCGTGGCGGAGAACAGCATATTCAGCCGTCCGGCGGCGGCGGGCATCCGGCGGAACAGCCAACGGATATCCTTGATGAAACCGAGGTCGAACATCCTGTCGGCTTCGTCCAGCACCACTACCTGTATGGCGCTCATATTGACGTAGTTTTGTTTGGTATAATCAATCAGCCTGCCGGTCGTGCCCACCAGGATATCGACCCCGGCTTCCAGCACTTTCAACTGCTTATCATAACCATCGCCGCCGTAGGCCAACCCCATTTTCAGGCCGGTCGCCTGGGCTAATGGTTCAGCATCGGAATGGATTTGCACCGCCAGCTCGCGGGTGGGCGCCATGATCAGCGCGCGTGGCTGATTGGTTTGACGTCCCTCGGCGGCAGGGTGGGTGAGTAGATGATGAAACGTGGCCGTTAAGAAGGCCAGCGTTTTGCCGGTACCGGTTTGCGCCTGGCCCGCGACGTCTTTGCCTGCAAGCGTAGTGGGCAAAGTCAGCGCTTGAATGGGTGTACAATTGTTAAAGCCTTTAGAATCAAGCACTTCAACGATTGGCGGGTACAGGGCGAAGTCGGAAAACTTCTTTTCTGTTAAGTGTGTTTTGCTCATAGTGTGGTAGAATAACAGTTAACTATTGCATTACGAAAGTGTATACAGTGAAATAAAGTCAACCTGTTGTTGGGCATTGCTGCAACGGCAGGTAACGATAATCCTGTGGAGTAAAACATGAGCGATAAAATTATTCATCTGAGTGACGATAGCTTCGAAAAGGACGTATTACAGGCCAAAGGGCTATTTCTGGTCGATTTCTGGGCAGAATGGTGTGGTCCTTGTAAAATGATTGCGCCTATTCTGGCAGAAGTCGCTGATGAATTCGACGGCAAACTGACCGTCGCTAAATTGAACATCGACGAGAATCCGGCCACTGCACCGAAGTATGGTATCCGCGGCATTCCAACCCTGTTGTTGTTCCGCGATGGTGAAGTGGTAGCCACCAAGGTTGGAGCCCTGTCTAAAGGACAGTTGAAAGAGTTCCTTAACGCAAATCTGTAAGCGGTATTGCGAATCTTCCTCTGGGCGCTGGCGTTCATAAGCATTTCTCATATTGACCGCTAGACGCCCATCAAGAACCATGCTAAGTTTATGCGCACTGCATTGTGATCTTACCTGTAGTTTGAATCTGAGCTTTACTCTTTGCCCGCACCCCGTTGCAAGAAAGCACCAAACGTGACCAACGAGGCGTTAGGCAGGCGGGATTTAAATTAATCCGTTGTTCGGCACTCTTAATCTCAGTCTTCTTGTTATTCATAATTGCATGAGTCGCTGTTCATCAGCCCAAACGGGATATACCGGGATTAAATGCCATAGACAGGCACGATTTTACGCTGCCATACCATCCACAAAATCAGTTCGAGCGAGCGAGATATACCCCGAGTTTAAGAACCCACCATTATGAACCTTACCGAATTAAAAAATACGCCGGTTTCAGAGCTAGTGACCCTCGGCGAAAATATGGGGCTGGAAAACCTGGCCCGCATGCGTAAACAAGACATCATCTTCGCCATCCTCAAGCAGCATGCCAAGAGCGGCGAGGATATCTTCGGCGATGGTGTACTGGAAATTTTGCAGGACGGATTCGGTTTTCTCCGCTCCAGCGACAGTTCCTACCTTGCCGGCCCCGATGATATCTATGTTTCTCCCAGCCAGATCCGCCGTTTCAACCTGCGTACCGGCGACACCATTTCGGGCAAGATCCGCCCGCCGAAAGAGGGCGAGCGTTACTTTGCGCTGCTGAAGGTTAACGAAGTCAACTATGACAAGCCGGAAAACGCCCGCAACAAGATTTTGTTTGAAAACCTGACGCCGCTGCACGCCAATTCGCGTTTGCGCATGGAGCGCGGTAATGGCTCTACCGAAGACCTGACCGCGCGCGTTCTGGATCTAGCCTCACCTATCGGCCGTGGCCAGCGTGGGCTTATTGTGGCGCCGCCGAAAGCTGGTAAGACCATGCTGCTGCAAAATATTGCCCAAAGCATCGCTTATAACCATCCCGACTGTGTGCTGATGGTGCTGCTGATTGACGAGCGTCCGGAAGAAGTCACCGAAATGCAGCGTCTGGTGAAAGGCGAAGTGATCGCCTCGACCTTTGATGAGCCGGCGTCCCGCCATGTTCAGGTCGCCGAAATGGTGATTGAAAAAGCCAAGCGCCTGGTCGAACATAAGAAAGACGTTATTATCCTGCTAGACTCCATTACTCGTCTGGCGCGTGCCTATAACACCGTAGTGCCTGCTTCCGGCAAGGTATTGACTGGTGGTGTGGATGCCAACGCCCTGCATCGTCCCAAGCGTTTCTTCGGCGCCGCGCGCAATATGGAAGAAGGCGGTAGCCTGACCATCATCGCCACCGCGCTTATCGACACCGGCTCGAAGATGGACGAAGTGATTTACGAAGAGTTCAAGGGAACGGGCAACATGGAATTGCACCTGTCGCGTAAAATCGCCGAGAAACGCGTCTTCCCTGCGATCGATTACAACCGCTCGGGGACCCGTAAAGAAGAATTGCTCACCACTCAGGAAGAGCTACAGAAAATGTGGATCCTGCGCAAAATTATTCATCCTATGGGTGAAATTGACGCAATGGAATTCCTGATGAACAAGTTGGCGATGACCAAAACCAACGACGAATTCTTTGACATGATGAAACGTTCGTAAGTCACAAAAACTCGGGTAGCGCCACGTGAGAACGTGGCGTTTTTCGTTTCTGATGCTAGGATAGTCACATCTTTGGTGTGCCCGGTTACATGCTTCTCAGCCTGTCCGGGCGATTTTGATCTTATCTGCACGCCTGACGGAGATTCGGGTGGAAAATAAAGAGATAACAGAAACCCTATTTCGTTGTCACAAAACTCAGTGACGGGTAAGGCATCGGAGTTAAGGCATAAACTATGGTGACGCATTGAACGGCCTGATGGATGCAGAGAGCTTTCTATTGTGAACATACTCAATATGAGTACTGATTTTGTTGCTATTTTTCTGTTTTCTTTGCTCTTTTTGTTTTTAGCGCGCAAGGTTGCCAAAAAAATAGGCCTGGTTGACAAGCCCAACTACCGCAAACGCCATCAGGGGCAGATCCCCCTGGTCGGCGGCATTTCCATTTATGCCGGCATCTGTTTCGCCTTTCTCTATACTGATCATTATATTCCCCATGTCGCGCTGTATCTTATGTGCGCGGGCGTCCTGGTAGTGACCGGCGCGCTCGACGATCGATTTGATATCAGCGTGGTAGCGCGCGCCATTATCCAGGCCTTGGTCGCGGTGGCGATGATGGTGTTCAGCGGCCGCTATATCAATAGCCTGGGCTATATCTTCGGACCGTGGGAGATGGTGCTGGGTCCTTTTGGCTATCTGGTGACGCTGTTTGCCGTCTGGGCGGCGATCAACGCCTTCAATATGGTGGACGGTATCGACGGACTGCTGGGCGGGCTCTCCTGCGTGTCCCTCGGCGCGATGGGTATCCTGCTTACGCTTGATAATAATCCCGGCCTGGCGCTGTGGTGCTTTGCAATGATTGCTGCCATTTTGCCCTATATTTTACTGAACCTGGGGGGTTTCGGCCGGCGCTATAAAGTGTTTATGGGCGATGCCGGCAGCACAATGATTGGCTTTACCATCATCTGGCTGCTGCTGCAAAGCACCCAGGGCTGGGGGCATCCGATGAATCCCGTGACCGCGCTGTGGATTATCGCCGTGCCGCTGATGGATATGATCGCCATCATGTATCGCCGGATGCGCAAAGGCATGAGCCCGTTTGCGCCGGACAGGCAGCATATCCACCATCTCATCATGCGCGCGGGTTTCAGCTCGCGCCAGGCGTTTATCATTATCACGCTTACCGCCGCGCTGTTAGCGTTTTTCGGCGTGGCGGGAGAGCGTTGGCTGCGCTGGCCGGAGTCGGTCATGCTGTTGCTGTGGATCGGAGTGTTTTTGTTGTATGGCTATGTACTGAAATGCGCCTGGCGGGTTGCCCGCTTCGTCAAGCGGACCAAGCGACGGCTCAGCCAATATAAAAAAAGCACCACCTTAAACGGAAATTCAGGGCGAAAATGACACCTGCAAGCTCACCATCTTCCGCCGGCCGGGAACAGGCTATCGACAATGAACTGGACTTGCGCGGCCTGCTGTGTTCCCTGTGGCGCGGCAAACTCACCGTTATCGCCTGTGCTGTCGTGTTTGCACTGGGCGCATTGATTTACTCCCTGGTGGTGCGCCAGGAGTGGACCGCCATCGCCATTACCGACAAACCTACGGTGAATGTGCTGGGCAGCTACTTCTCCCAGCAGCAGTTTCTGCGCAACCTGGATGTGAAAAATACCGCGCTGCCGACCACCGACACCCTTTCGATTGCCGACGAGGCCTATCAGGAGTTTTTGCGCCAGCTCGCTTCCTATGATACCCGGCGGGATTTCTGGTTCGCCAGCCCCTATTACCAGTCGCGCAAAAAGGGCGACGTTCATGCCGACGCGGTGCTGCTGGATGAATTAATAAACGCCATTCAGTTCTTGCCGCACGACGACGTGAAAAAGCTGCCGGACAGCGCGCGGCTGGTGGTGGAAACCGCGCCGGACGCCAATCAACTGTTGCGGCGCTATGTGGATTTCGCCAACCAGCGTGCGGCCAACCACCTCAATGAGGACGTTGTGGCCGCCTGGGCTGCGCGCACCGTCTCGCTCAAGGCGCAGGTAAAACGGCAGGAGGCAGTGGCTGCGGCGGTTTACCATCGCGAGCAGCTACAGCTTAATCAGGCGCTGAAACTGGCGCACGCGCAGGGCATCGATCGCAGCCGAACCAATGTCGTCGCCGACAGTTTGCCTCAATCCGAAATGTTCCTGCTGGGCCATCCGCTGTTACAGGCACGTTTGGACGCTCTGCAGGCGGCCGGACCGGCCTATGATACCGATTACGACCAAAACCGCGCGATGTTGACTACCCTCAATGTAGGGCCGGTATTGAACAAGAGCTTCAAGACCTACCGTTATTTAAGGACCCCTGAAGAGCCGGTAAAACGCGATAAGCCACGCCGCCTGTTCCTGCTTATTCTGTGGGGCGCTGTGGGTACGTTGATCGGTGCGGGAGTCGCGCTGGCGCGCCGTCGTTAATGCCGCCGACAGGCATTAAACTGTCGGAATAGACCGCTGCCATTAGCCGCGCGGCCCACCGAATTCTAAGCCGTAGCCGGCTTTGCTCAGAATGAAGGGAACTGTTGTGAAAGTGTTGATCGTCTTTGGCACACGGCCGGAAGCCATCAAGATGGCGCCGCTGGTTCTGGCTTTGGCCAATGATCTGGCCTTTGAAACCCGCGTCTGCGTGACGGCCCAGCATCGTGAGATGCTGGATCAGGTATTGCGCCTGTTCGCGATCGTGCCTGATTACGATCTGGATATCATGCGCCCGGCACAGGGCTTGAGTGAGATAACCAGCCGTATCCTGACCGGCATGCAGCCGGTATTGGAAGATTTCCGCCCGGATGTCGTGCTGGTGCATGGCGATACCACCACGACCTTGGCCGCCAGCCTGGCGGCGTTTTACCAGCATATTCCCGTGGGACATGTAGAAGCGGGCTTGCGCACCGGCGATCTGCTTTCCCCGTGGCCGGAAGAGGCGAATCGCAAATTGACCGGCCACCTGGCCCGCTGGCATTTTGCGCCCACCGAAAATGCGCGCGCCAATTTGCTGGCGGAGGGACTGCCGGCGGCACGAATTGCTGTGACCGGCAATACGGTTATCGATGCGCTGTTCTGGGTGCGTGATCGTGTCATGAGCGACGCGGCACTGCGCGCCAGTCTGGAGCGGCGTTACGCATTTCTCGATGGCGTGCAGAAGATGATTTTGGTTACCGGCCACCGCCGAGAGAGTTTTGGTGACGGCTTCAAGCGCATTTGCGCCGCCTTGGCGCGCATTGCGCTCGATCATCCCGACGTGCAGGTGGTCTACCCGGTGCACCTCAATCCTAACGTCAGCGAACCGGTTAACCGTATGCTTAGCGGTATCGCCAATATAAAATTAATTGATCCGCAGGACTATTTGCCGTTCGTGTATTTAATGGATCGCGCCACGATTATTCTGACCGATTCCGGCGGGATCCAGGAAGAGGCGCCTTCTCTGGGAAGGCCGGTTCTGGTGATGCGTGATGCCACCGAGCGACCGGAGGCGGTGGCGGCCGGCACCGTACGGCTGGTAGGGACGGACGAGCAGGCGATTCACCAGGCGGTATCGCAACTGCTGAATGATTCCCAGGCGTATCAACGGATGAGTCGGGCACATAACCCCTACGGCGACGGCCACGCCTGTGAGCGGATTATCACGGTATTAAAAAAAGATAGCAGGTGAATCCATGAGTTTTGACACAATTTCCGTAATTGGACTGGGGTACATCGGTCTGCCCACCGCCGCGGCGTTTGCCTCGCGCCGCAAGCGGGTAATAGGGGTAGACACCAATCAGCACGCGGTGGATACCATTAACCGCGGCGCGATTCATATCATTGAACCCGATTTGGACCGGGTCGTAACCGAAGCCGTGCACGAGGGGCTGCTGCGGGCGGTAAGCCAGCCGCAGCCGGCGGACGCGTTCCTTATTGCCGTACCAACCCCTTTTAAAGGCGCTCATCAACCCGATCTCAGCTATGTGCAGGCGGCGGCGTTAGCGTTAGCGCCGGTGTTAACGCCGGGCTGTCTGGTGATCCTCGAATCCACCTCTCCGGTGGGGACAACCGAACAGATGGCCGACTGGCTGGCCGGTGCACGTCCCGATCTGACCTTCCCACACCAGGTGGGCGAAGCGGCGGATATCAATATCGCCTATTGCCCGGAGCGCGTGCTGCCCGGTAAGGTAATGGTGGAACTGATTAAAAATGACCGGGTGATCGGCGGTATGACGCCGCGCTGTTCGGCACGCGCCGCCGAGCTGTATCGCATTTTCCTGGAAGGGGAGTGCGTCGTAACACATGTCCGTACCGCCGAAATGTGTAAATTGACCGAAAACAGCTTCCGCGATGTCAATATTGCCTTCGCTAATGAACTGTCGGTGCTCTGTGCGGAACAGCAGATTAATGTCTGGGAACTGATAGCGCTGGCCAATCGCCATCCGCGGGTCAATATTCTGCAGCCGGGGCCAGGCGTCGGCGGCCATTGTATCGCGGTGGATCCCTGGTTCATTGTGGCGCAGAACCCGGCGCAGGCGCGGCTTATCCGCACCGCCCGCCAGGTCAACGATGATAAGCCCGACTGGGTGGTGGAAAAAGTAAAGGCGGCGGTGGTGGATTGCCTCAACGACAGCGGGCGCGGCAGTAGCGATGTGACCATCGCCTGCTTCGGGCTGGCGTTCAAGCCCGATATTGACGATTTGCGCGAAAGCCCCGCGCTGCACGTGACGCAGCTGATTGCCCGTTGGCATCGCGGCCAGACGCTGGCGGTGGAGCCGAATGTCCATGCACTGCCGGCATCGCTGGACGGGCTGGTCACGCTGGTTGACCGCGATCAGGCGCTGGCGACCGCCGATGTGCTGGTGATGCTGGTGGATCATCAACAGTTTCGCGCCATGGCGCCTGGTGCAATTCACCAGCGCTGGGTGGTGGATACCCGGGGAGTCTGGCGATGAGATGCCTGCTGATTACCGGCGGCGCGGGGTTTATCGGCTCGGCGCTGGTGCGCTATATCCTTGGCGCTACCGACTATCGGGTGCTGGTCGTCGACAAGTTGACCTATGCCGGCAATCTGGACTCGCTCGCGCCGGTGGCAGGGCATCCCCATTATCGCTTCGCCCGCGCCGATATCGGCGATGGCCCGGCGATGGCGCGGCTGCTCGCGGAGTTTCAGCCTTACGCCATCATGCATCTGGCGGCGGAAAGCCATGTCGATCGCTCCATTGACGGTCCGGCGGCGTTTATCGATACCAATATCACCGGGACCTCGATCCTTCTGGAAGCGGCGCGCGAATATTGGCAGGCTTTACCCCCCGCTGCCCGCGCCGCTTTTCGCTTTCATCATGTCTCCACCGATGAAGTATACGGCGATTTGCCCGATGACGGCAGCCGGTTTAACGAAAGCTCGCCCTATGCGCCCAGCAGCCCGTACTCCGCCTCGAAAGCCGCCAGCGATCATTTGGCGCGCGCCTGGATGCGCACTTACGGTCTGCCGGTGCTGGTAACCCATTGCTCCAATAATTATGGACCCTATCATTTTCCGGAAAAGCTGATTCCGCTGATGATTATCAACGCGCTGGCGGGCAAGCCGTTACCGGTTTACGGCGACGGCGGCCAGATTCGTGACTGGCTGTATGTGGAAGATCATGCCCGCGCGCTCTATCAGGTGGTGACCCGCGGCCGTCCCGGTGAAACCTATACCATCGGCGGCCATAACGAGCGGCGCAATATTGAGGTGGTCGAGGCGCTGTGCGCGCTATTGGAGCAGGCTGGTGCGCCTCATCCTGCCGGCGTCACGGCGTTCAGGCAACTCATTACGCTTGTAGAAGATCGGCCGGGGCATGACCGGCGCTATGCGATTGACGCCGGCAAAATTGCCCGGGAATTAGGCTGGCGGCCGCAGGAAACGTTTGACAGCGGCCTGGCGAAAACCGTGCAGTGGTATTTGACCCATCGTGAGTGGTGGCAGCGCGTTCTGGACGGCAGCTATCGCGGCGAACGTCTCGGTCTCGGGCCAGGCTTGTAAGGCGAGGAGTGCAGATGAAAGGTATTGTCTTGGCGGGCGGCAGCGGCAGTCGCCTCTATCCGATTACCCGCGGTATTTCCAAACAGCTGTTGCCCGTGTACGACAAGCCGATGATTTATTATCCGCTATCTGTACTGATGCTGGCGGGGATCCGCGACATTCTGATTATCACCACACCAGAAGAGATGCCATTATTCAAGCGGTTGCTCGGCGCGGGCGAGGCGTTTGGCGTTCGTCTGACTTATGCCGCCCAGCCGAGTCCCGACGGCATAGCGCAGGCGTTCCTGATTGGCGAAAGCTTTATCGGCGGTGACCGTTGCTGCCTGGTGCTCGGCGATAATATCTATTTCGGTCAGGGGTTCAGTCCCAAGCTGCGGCAGGTGGCGTCACGCGAGCAGGGCGCGACGCTATTCGCCTATCAGGTGATGGATCCTGAGCGTTTCGGCGTGGTGGCGTTCGACGACGATTTTCGCGCCGTCGCGCTTGAGGAAAAACCGGCCCATCCACGCTCACGCTGGGCGGTGACCGGGCTTTATTTCTATGATCGTCAGGTGGTGGATTTCGCCAGGCGGGTCACGCCTTCGGCGCGCGGAGAACTGGAGATTACGTCGATAAACCAGATGTATCTGGAGCAGCGCGGGCTGCACGTCGAGCTGCTGGGGCGGGGTTTTGCCTGGCTGGATACCGGCACTCATGACAGCCTGATTGAAGCCAGTACCTTTGTGCAGACCGTTGAGAAGCGCCAGGGGTTTAAAATCGCCTGTCTGGAGGAAATCGGTTGGCGCAACGGTTGGCTCGATGATGACGGCGCGCGGCGCGCGGCGCAGGCACTGGCGAAAACCGGTTATGGACAATATCTGTTGGATCTGCTCAATGTCCGTCCACGCCAATACTGATCTCCTGACCTGGGAGAGCGACTTTTTTGGCCGCCGTCTGGGCCGTGTCGCATTTGATGATGCCGCGCCCTGTCTGACGTCCGGGGGACTTACGGCGTTTGCGTTGGTGCAGGCGAAAGTGGCGGCGCAGGCAACGGCGCAAATGGATGCGCTCAGCGCCCTAGGCTTTCGGCCGGTAGAAGGTGAAATAGACTGCTGCTATACCTTGCCAGCCAGCTCCGGCGGTGCGCCCGTCGCGGCGTTGCCGGCGGCGGAAATGCGCGTGGCGGAGGCCTCCGATATTCCCGCGCTGCGCGCGTTGGCGGCGCAGACGCTGACGCTGAGCCGCTTTCGGCCGCCGTGGTTTAGCGATGAGGAGCGCCAGCGTTTTTATGCCCAGTGGGTGGAAAACGCCGTGCGCGGCAGTTTTGATCATCTCTGCCTGGTGGCGGACGGGCCCACCGGCCTGGAAGGGCTGGTGACGCTCAGGGATATCGGCGAACAAACGGCGCGTATCGGCCTGTTGGCGGTGTCTTACGCCGCCCGCGGTCGCGGTACCGGCAAATTGCTGTGCCGCGCGGCGTTGGGCTGGTGTCGCAGTCGCGGCTTCAGTCAACTGCGGGTGGCGACGCAAACCGCCAATCTGCCGGCGCTGCGGCTTTATCTGGCAAGCGGCGCGCAGATTGTGCATGCCGCGCATTGGTTATACCGAGGACCTCATGATTCCATTTAACGCGCCACCTGTGGTCGGTACCGAACTGGGCTTTATGCAGGCCGCCATGGGCAGCGGCAAGTTGTGCGGCGACGGCGGATTTACCCAGCGCTGCCAGCAATGGCTGCAGCAGCGCTTCGGCAGCGCGAAGGTGTTGCTTACGCCTTCTTGCACCGCCTCGCTGGAGATGGCGGCCATCCTGCTGGATATTCGTCCCGGCGATGAAGTCATTATGCCGAGCTACACTTTCGTTTCCACCGCTAACGCCTTTGTACTGCGCGGTGCGACCATTGTGTTCGTCGATATCCGCCCGGACACCCTGAATATCGATGAAACGCTGATAGAGGCGGCGATTACGCTAAAAACCCGCGCCATTGTGCCGGTCCACTATGCCGGTGTAGCCTGCGAAATGGATACTATAATGGCCATCGCCGAGCGGCATCGTTTGTGGGTCGTGGAGGATGCCGCCCAGGGGGTCATGGCGACCTATAAGGGGCGCGCCCTGGGCACTATCGGCCATATCGGCTGCTTTAGTTTCCACGAAACCAAAAACTATACCGCCGGTGGTGAAGGCGGCGCGACACTTATCAATGACGCGACTCTGGTCGAGCGGGCGGAGATCATTCGCGAAAAAGGCACCAACCGCAGCCAGTTTTTCCTCGGGCAGGTGGATAAATATACCTGGCTCGATATTGGTTCCAGTTACTTGATGGCCGATTTGCAAGCCGCCTACTTATGGGCACAGCTGGAGGCGGCGGACACCATCAATCTACGCCGCCTGGCGCTGTGGCATCGCTACGCTTCCGCGCTGGAACCTCTGGGCGGCCTGATGTTGCCGTCCGTTCCGGCGACTTGTCAGCACAATGCGCATATGTTTTACGTCAAATTGCGCGATATCGATGACCGCGACGCCTTCATCCGCCATATGAAAGCGGCGGACATCTTGACCGTGTTTCATTATATCCCGCTACACGACAGTCCGGCGGGCCGCCGCTTTGGCCGGTTCCACGGCAGCGATCGCTACACGGGTAGCGAAAGCCGACGCCTGGTGCGTCTACCGCTGTTTTATAATCTGAGCGACGACGATCAGCAACGCGTCATCGACGCGATACACGGCTACTACCGCTGATATGCCGCTGGTGAACGCCTCGGTCTGGACTGCACTGTCCACGCTGATTAAAATCGGCGCCGGCCTGCTGGTAGTAAAAGTGTTAGCGGTGGCCTTTGGCCCCGACGGCGTGGGGCAGGTGGGGAATTACCGCCAGTTGGTCACGGTGCTGGGCGTGTTGTCCGGCGCCGGCATCTTCAACGGTATGACCAAATTGGTGGCGGAGCACCAGCATCAGCCGGAGCAGCTGCGCGCGGCGTTGGGCACCGGTTCGGCGATGGTCCTCGGCTCCTCGCTGCTGCTGGCGGCCGTGTTCATCTTTGCCGCTGATCCGGTCAGCCGCGCACTGTTCGGCCACGAGCGATATCGGGGCGCCATTGTTGCGTTGGCGGTGATCCAGCTTGGCATCGCCTGCGCCAATCTGGGGCTGGCTATCTTGAAAGGATACCGCGACGCCGCCGGCAATGCCCTTGCCGTCAGCGCCGGCAGTCTGCTCGGCGTCGCGGCCTTCTTCGCCTGCTATCGCCTGGGTGGTTATGCGGGGGCGTTGGCCGGATTGGCGCTGCTGCCGGCGATGGCGCTGTTGCCGGTAGTGTTCATGTTGTGGTACCGGCGTCGACTGCCGCTGTCATTCTTGTTGCCCGCCTGGGACAGCGGCTATGCCGCCTTGTTGAGCAAGTTCACCGTTATGGCGCTCATTACCGCGGTCACGCTGCCGGTGGCCTATGTGATGATGCGGAATTTACTGGCGCGCAGCGAGGGGTGGGCGGCGGTGGGGATCTGGCAGGGCGTCAGCAGTATCTCGGACGCCTATTTGCAGTTTATCACCGCCTCGTTTACCGTTTATTTATTGCCCACGCTTTCGCGATTAACCGATAAACGGGCGGTGGCACGGGAAATCGCGTGCGCGCTGCGGTTTGTCTTGCCGGCGGTGGCGGCGGTCAGTCTGGCGCTTTGGCGGCTGCGCGATGTGGCGATACGGATTTTGTTTTCCGCCGAATTCAGCGCGATGAGCGGCTTATTTGCCTGGCAACTGGTGGGGGATGTTCTTAAAGTGGGCGCCTATGTTTTTGGCTATCTGGTGGTGGCCCGGGCGGCGCTGCGAGTCTATTTATTGGCTGAAATCACCCAGTTTGTCCTGCTGACCGGGTTTTCCCACTGGCTTATTCCGCGTCACGGCGCGCTGGGCGCGACCCAGGCCTATATGGCCACCTATATCGTCTATTTCGCGCTGTGCGGCGGTTTGTTCTTACTCTATCTTAGGAAAAAATGAGTAATTTGATCCATGTGCTGGGTTCCGATATCCCGCATCATAATGTGACGGTGTTGCGTTTCTTTAACGATACGCTGGCGGCAATTTGCCCGCCGGCGCAGACCCGGCGTTTTATGGTGGTTGCCCGGGACAACGCGCCTTTTTCCCATTGCGGCCAGCTGGATATTGAACGGTTCGACAGCAAACGGGCATTGACCAAAGCGCTGATCCGCGGCGCCGCCGCGGCGCCGGACGAACGCTATTTTCTGCACGGCCAATTCAATCCCTCGCTCTGGCTGGCGATGCTGACGGGCAAAATACGCCCGGCGCGCCTGAGTTGGCACGTATGGGGCGCGGATCTGTATGAAGATTCACGCCGTCTGCGCCACCGGTGGTTCTATCTGCTGCGCCGCCGTGCTCAGGGACGGGTTGGCCATGTGCTCGCGACCCGGGGCGACCTGGCCTGTTACCGCCAGCGTCATCCGTCGGTACCGGCTTCGCTGCTCTATTTTCCCACCCGTCTGGCCACGGATATCGCGCGGGCGACGCCTGATAAGGCAGACAATCGGCCGCTGACGCTGCTGGTGGGGAATTCCGGTGATGCGTCTAACCGCCACAGTCAGGCACTGCGCGCCATTCATCATCACTTTGGTACCGGAGTAAGCATAATTGTGCCGATGGGCTATCCCGCCGGCAACGATGCCTATATTGCCACGGTGCGGGCGCAGGCAGAGCGCTGCTTCCCGGCTGGGCAGGTACAGATTCTCACCGAACAGTTGGCCTTTGACGATTATCTCGCGCTACTGCGGCAGTGCGATGCCGGCTATTTTCTGTTTCCACGCCAGCAGGGTATCGGCACGCTGAGCCTGTTGATCCAGCTTGGCCTGCCTTTCGTGCTCAGCCGGCACAATCCGTTCTGCCAGGATCTTCAGGCGCAGCAGGTGCCGGTGCTGTATGAGGATGACGCGCTCGACGCCGCCATGATCCGCGAGGCGCAGCGGCGCATGCTAGCGCTGGATCCGGCGCGCATCGACTTTTTTTACCCCAATATCCTGCAAGGCTGGCGCCAGGCGCTCTCCATCGCCGCGGGAGTACCGCTATGACCCTTGCGCAGTTCGGCGGCCTGCTGGTGGTCTATATATTATCGCTCACGTTGGTGGCGGCGCTGACCTACCGGGAGTTTCGGTGGGTCAGGTTTAATTTCAATGTCTTTTTCTCCTTGTTATACCTGTTGACGTTTTATCTCGGCTTCCCTTTTACCTGCCTGCTGGTGTTTCGCTACGGCGTTGAGGTGGTCCCGGTGGACAACCTGCTTGAGGCATTATTGGCGGCGACCTCCTTCTACGGCATCTATTATGTCAGCTACAAAACCCGTCTTTTCGCTCGTCCACGCGGCCCTCGGCCGCCCTGGTTCAGCATCAGCCGCACCGAAATTCATTTGCTTTGGCTGCTGCTTGCACTCATTGCCTTAGCAACGGTTTTAATCTTCTTCATGCAGAACGGTTTCCTGCTGTTCCGGCTGCGCGCCTACAGCCAGATCTTCTCAAGCGATGTCTCCGGCGTTGCGTTAAAGCGCTTCTTTTATTTTTTCATCCCCGCCATGCTGCTGATTTACTTCCTGCAGCCGACCCGGCGCCGCTGGATAATATTCCTCATCACCACGGTCGCCTTCGGTATTTTCACCTATCTCGTGGTGGGCGGCACCCGCGCCAATATCATCATTGCCTTCGCATTGTTTTTGTTTATCGGTATTCAACGCGGCTGGATCACGTTGTGGATGCTGGCGGGCGCTGGCGTTGTGGCGATCGGGGGCATGTTCTGGCTGGCGCTGAAACGCTATGGTCTGAATGTCAGCAGCGATGAGGCGTTTTATACTTTTCTCTATTTAACGCGTGATACCTTCTCGCCCTGGGAAAATCTGGCGCTGCTGCTGCAAAACTATGGCCATATTGATTTTCAGGGGTTGGCGCCCATCGTGCGTGATTTTTACGTCTTTATTCCCGGCTGGCTGTGGCCTGACAGGCCATCATTGGTGCTCAATACGGCGAATTACTTTACCTGGGAAGTGCTGGTCAACCATTCAGGATTGGCGATATCACCCACGCTAATCGGCTCGCTCGTGGTGATGGGCGGGGTAGGTTTTATCCCGCTGGGCGCTGTCGTGGTCGGGCTTGTTATTAAGGGGTTCGATACGCTCTATGAACGCGGCAAGGCGGCGGGGGATCGCTACCGCGCTTCGTTGCTGCAATCATTTTGCTTTGGTGCGGTATTCAATATGATTGTATTGGCGCGTGAAGGCGTGGATGCGTTTGTTTCACGGGTGGTGTTTTTCTGTCTGATATTCGGGCTATGTCTGCTCGTGGCCAAACTTTTGTTCCTGCTGTTCCGACATGCGGGATTCATTCGGCCGCGCACCGCCGGATTAAACGACTACAACGCTATGCCGTAACCGATTACACCCCATGGGAAAAAGAGAATGCATAATAACGACGGGGTACCCCACTATCAAATCCGCGGCCTGTCCCTGTGGGGATTTCGCGATCGGGCTGACTTCATCGATTATCTGTTTGCAGGCGGACGGCTTAAAACCGGCACGCTGGTGGCGATTAACGCCGAGAAAGTGCTCAACGCCGAGCGGGATGCGGCGCTGAAAAAGTTGCTCGACGAGGCGGAATACAAATATGCCGATGGTATCAGCATCGTGCGTTCGATCCGCCGTAAATATCGCCATGCCGAAGTAAGCCGTATTGCAGGGGCGGATTTATGGGAAGATTTAATGGCCCGCGCCGGCAGGGAGGGTGTGCCGGTGTTTTTGGTCGGCGGCCGCCCGGTGGTGCTGATGCGGACCGAAGCGCAACTGCGCGCACGCTGGAATGTCAACATTGTCGGCCGGCAGGATGGTTATTTTAGCGTCGACGCACAGCCGGCCCTGGTTGAACGCATCCGCGCCAGCGGGGCCGCCATTGTCACCGTTGCCATGGGGTCGCCGCGTCAGGAGCAACTGATAGCGTTAATCCGGCGGGAGCATCCTGCGGCGCTGTACATGGGCGTGGGCGGTACCTATGACGTGTTTACCAGACACGTCAAGCGCGCGCCCAAGGGATGGCAGGATCTTGGTCTGGAGTGGCTTTACCGTCTATTAAGCCAGCCGTCACGCCTGCAGCGCCAGCTTAAACTTTTACGTTATCTGGGCTATCATATCAGCGGACGCCTGTAGCGAGTGGAAGGAAAAGGCGCGCCGTCGACGTAAGTGAGCAAAGGGTAATCGAACGCATCATTTCTTTGAAAAATCACTAGACAGCCGGCGCGTAAATCCGTACTATCCCCACCCGCAACGGCGCTACGCGCCCGTAGCTCAGCTGGATAGAGCGCTGCCCTCCGGAGGCAGAGGTCTCAGGTTCGAATCCTGTCGGGCGCACCATCACATTTGTGCGCAGAGCCGTGGTAAGTCTAATGCCGCGTTGCGATAGTAATCAGTAATGGTGATTGTAGCTCAGTTGGTAGAGCCCTGGATTGTGATTCCAGTTGTCGTGGGTTCGAGTCCCATCAGTCACCCCATTATTAGTGGGCATGCGAAGGTGGCGGAATTGGTAGACGCGCTAGCTTCAGGTGTTAGTGTCTTAACGGACGTGAGGGTTCAAGTCCCTCTCTTCGCACCACATCCTTGATTTGCCAGTATTACATGCCTGTCGGTGCCCGGTATGAGCTTGCTCACGGTGGCATGCGTAGCGTATCATCTCGGCGAGTAGCGCAGCTTGGTAGCGCAACTGGTTTGGGACCAGTGGGTCGGAGGTTCGAATCCTCTCTCGCCGACCATATTCCCCAAAGAGCTTGTTAGACGATGTCCAGGAAATTTTTCCAATAGAAACAGCAAGTTATTATGGCTTGTTGTTGTTTTGGCCCGCATCCTCTGATGCTAACGCTTAACTCACCTTTGCCGATAAGGCGTTCGCTACCCCTTGGATTAGGGGCTTATTACGGCGGTTTGTCCCGCTTGGTGTGTGATGACCAAGTCCCACAACACGGCCCAATACACCCGCTGAGACAAAGATGAGTCCCGCCATAGCGCTTATCACTCGCTCTTTTTTAAAAGAGTCCCTTTTTTTCGATTAAAATAGGTTCGAGTAAAACACGATGGCACATCCACTGCTCTTTTAGCGCGATGGCAACACGTCAGCAAAATGAAATATTGTTTATTATTAATATAATAAGTAAATATATTAGCGCTTATTCGCCTTATTAATCCCTAACTCAAATTAATGCTTTTATACCAGTAATAAAATAAGTGATAAGCTTAAATAAGTAAATAAGACCTGAGATTTACTGATCTTTGAAAATAGAGACATAAAATTATAAAAAAAGTCATTACTTAATTGTAAAAAATACTTACATCATATATTTAGTTAAATATGACATGATATGGCTATAAAAAACAACATGAGTATTTTTATTATTTCCTTACTTGACTGCAATCTAATCATATAACTACCATTAATGTTGTAGATAATGAAATGAATATTCCATCTAACGGAAATAGGATTCGTCATTTAATGGATAGTGGAAACGGGTATGGAAAGGATTCTTGTTACAGGTGGAGCTGGCTACATCGGTACCCATTTAGTGAGACAGCTACTTTCTCAGGGTCACTTTGTCCGCGTTTTGGATAATGGGACATTCGGTCTGTCAGGATTACGGCCCTTTTATGGATTGAATCGTTTTGAGATGCAAAAAGGGGATATACAAATCACAGCGCATCTTCGCAAATCGATCAGCACTATTGATAAAATTATTCATTTGGCTGGGATTGTAGGCAATCCGGCATGTTCCTTTGATAAAGATTTTTGTCATGAAGTTAATGTCGTTGCCACCAGACGAATCTTTGATGAGGCCGCCAGAGGAAATGTCAAAAACATAGTCTTTGCCTCCAGCTGTAGCGTGTACGGTTATGGTGATGATATTTTTACCGAAGATTCAAGATTGAATCCGTTCGATTACTACTCAGAAACCAAAGTCAAAGGTGAAGCTATCGCGCAGGCCTACAAAGATGACTTAGTCGTGACGCTATGTCGATTCTCTACGGTTTTTGGTGCATTCACGGAGAATGCGATTTGATTTAGCGGTGAATGGTATGACCGCTAGTGCAGTCAACAGGGGAGAATACGTGATTCATGGCGGGCAACAATGGCGTCCGTTTATTCATTGTCGGGATGTGGCCAAGGCCATAACCCTAATCCTGGATTCGCCGGAGGGGAAGGTGAGCGGGAAGACGTTCAATATCGGTGATGACCAATTGAATATGACTTTGTCTGAATTGGGAAATATGATCTGCGGCTGTCTTCCTGACATCCTGCTAAAAAATGAGTCAACAATAACAGATAATAGAAGCTATCGCGTTTCTTTTGGTAAAATCCGAGACGAACTAGGGTTTTCTGCTGATTATGACATAAGCAGAGGTATTAGAGAGATAGAGATGCTGGTGAGAAGCCATATGGTGCCAGATCCTGATCTGACTATCTACAGTAATGTTAAAACCCTGAAACATAACTTACCTTAAAAGGAATTTCCTTCGATCGACACCCTGCAAGAGAGAATAGCGGAAATCATGACGTCGGGCATGCTTACCAAGGTAAAGTATCTACAGGTATATTAACAGATGGCTAAAGAGTATGCGGAAGACCCGCGTATGCATGTCGTTGCCGTATCTTCTGTCACGATTGGCCTCACCATCACGCTGGAAGCGCTTGGCATAACCGGGGAAGTATTGGTGCCATCATTTACCTTTTGTGCATCGGCTAATGCCATTGTTCAAGCAGGCGCCACGTCTGTGTTTGTGGATAGTTGTCCAGAAACCTATAATATCAGCGTCAGTGATTTGGAGAAGAAAATAACCAAGCAGACGGAAGCCATACTTGCAGTTCATGTTTTCGGCGTGCCAGCCGATTGTCTTGCCCTCGAAAAAATTGCCAAAGGCAATAACATCAAGCTTATATTCGATGCCGCCCATGGTATGGGATCAACATTGAATAACGTGAAAATGGGGCGTTTTGGTGACGCTGAAGTCTTTAGCACTACCCCGACGAAAACGCTGGTGACGGGAGAAGGTGGCCTTGTTTTCACGCGGGATGCTGCCTTGGCCCAACGGTTACGAATCTACCGAGAATACGGCAATCCCGGTGATTGCACCTATATAGGGACTAATGGAAGACTCAATGAGATAAGTTGTTTGATGGGTATTGCTTCCTTCGATTTGCTGCCGGAGCACCTTAGATTAAGACAGGCAGCCGCTAAAGCCTATGCCGAAAAATTAACCTCGATACCCGGTATTCACCTGCAGCAGATACCAGCTTTGTTGAATAAATCATAACTTGTGTGACTACGCCCCCCCTAGCAGATCGATTGTTATGCGATCCGGATGCTGTTCGGCATTCCTAACAGCGTCATTTTGTTAAGCGCTTTGACCATCGCCATTGTCTCACCTACCTGCGCATCATAGTCACGCAGACTTAGATGATAGCCCACTTGCTTTTTCCATACATCGTTATTGCCGCTTAGACGCTGATTCGCAACGGCGTAGTTACGCTCATGGTATCGGTCTGGCCAATATTGCGCCCCACCTCGTGGAGGAATAAGAGGCCTTATTTTCTTCCTCAGCAGAGCATCATGACAGTAGCGGGTATCGCAAGCGCCATCAGCCGACGCTTCCCTGCTTTTCCGCTGGGTCTGGTTTATCAGAGCTGGTAGGGCCTGAGCATCCGTCTTACCGCTGGGCGATAAGTCAGCACAGATAATCTCATGCGTTACACTGTCTGCGGCCATATGCAGCTTACGCCACACCCTCCGTCTGTCGGCACCATGCTGTCGGACTTTCCATTCGCCTTCGCCAAAGACCTTCAGGCCGGTTCCGTCAATGACTAGAGGTGAGATTTCACCACGGGTAGGCGTTTTTATGCTGATCTTAACTGTCTTTGCTCGCTTGCTGATCAGCGAGTAGTCTGGGTATCTTAGCGGCAGCACCATCAGTTTAAAAATGGCGTCAACGAAGCCCTGTAAAGCGCTTAACGAAAGGCCAAACACGCGTTTCATCATCAGAACAGTGGTGATAGCCATATCTGCGTAGTGAAGCGGCCGGCCACGCCGTTCAGGCGTTGTTTTTTCCGTCCATGCAACAATTGCCGACTCATCCAGCCATATCGTCAGAGCCCCGCGCTGCTTGAGAGCTTTGTTGTAAGTGGACCAGTTGGTTATTTTAAACTTTTGCTTTGCCATGGAGTGCAGATGTTGAAATGACGGTAGTGATCTGAGCAGACGATCACCTAAAAGTTATATTTATTCAACAAAGCCGTTTACACCGCTCATCGCGACCTCACTGGCGCGCTACGACGGCGGCCGCGCTGTATGTGACCGCCGCGTCGATGGTCACCGTACTCACAGCCTTCTTCTTGAAAGAACGCCACGGCCGCCAGGCTGAAAAAGCCGTAACACGGCAGGGAAATGTGTCCGTTGATGCCGCCGACTAATAAAGCGGGGGCGCGCAATATTCATTATTCATATGGTAGTTAATTACAGGAGTAGGGCATGTGTAAGTCTTTCCCGGGTGGGGTATGGCCAGTGATGTTGACGCCCTTTAAAAAAATGGCGACGTAGATTATGAGTCATTAAAAACATTGGTCAATTGGTACATTGACCAGGGCGTAGCGGGACTTTTTACCGTCTGCTAATCAAGCGAGCAATTCTTTCTGACGCTTGAGGAACGCGTTAACGTTACCCGAACGGTGAAAGACATCAGCGCGGGACGCGTGCCGGTCATCACCTCCGGTCACGTCTCGGATGATATCGGTGATCAAATAACGGAAATGCAGGCGATGGAGAAGACCGGTGCCGAGGCGTTGATCTTAATTACCAACCGCTTGGCGCGTGAGAATGAAAGCGATGAATGCTGGATTCGGAATTGCCAGGCATTGCTGGATAATCTGGATCCGGAAATGGCGCTGGGCTTATACGAATGTCCTTATCCCTATAAACGCCTGCTGTCTGATGAGATCATTAAGTTTTGTTTGTCAACCGGCAGGTTCTATTTCATTAAAGATACCTGCTGAGATGCGACAATATTGTTGCGAAGAATTGCGTTAACCCAAGGTAGTACCATAAAGATTTATAACGCCAATACCATCACCTTGCTTGATTCGTTGAAACAAGGAGCAGCGGGCTACAGCGGCGTCATGGCTAATTTCCACCCGAAACTGTATGTGTGGTTATGTGAAAATTACCAGGATGAAAGGGCACAAGAATTGGCGTAGGACCTGTCGATTATGTACTTAATTGAACGGCAATATTACCCGGTCAATGCCAAATATTATCTTGCCAGCGTCATGTATTTGCCGATGGGTACCACCAGCCGGCAACAAAATGATAATGGCTTAACCGAAACCTTTAAAAAAGAGACCTCTTATCTTTCCCATCTTACTGAAAAACTAGAGAAGCGTTTTTATTAAGGAGTAGACAGAATGAAAAGTTTTAAATCAGAATATGATGTCATCGTTGTTGGCAGCGTACCGGCCGGCGTTATGGCCGCATTGGCTTCAGCCAAGACGGAGGCGAAAACGCTTGTCGTGGAACTGTTGGGCTTTCTCGGCGGTACCGCTACAAACTCGCTTATCGGGCCTATTTCACCTTTTCATTATGGTGATGAGCAGGTCATTGACGGCATTCCGCAGGAATTCATGGATGAGCTGATGGCGGCCGGCGGCAGCACCGAACATCTTAAAACCTTGGATCCCTACGGTAGCGGCGCGTCGCTGGGCTTTTACGATCGTGAGAAATACAAATACGTAGCGCAGGAAATGCTGGTGGAAGCAGGTGTTGATATCTTTTTTCACGTATTTATCCGCGATATTCTCAAAGAAGGAAATAAAGTTACCGGCGTAACCATCTCCGCCAAGGACAAAGATTATACGTTCCGCAGTAAAGTCGTGATCGATTGCTCGGACGACGGCGATGTCGCCATTAAAGCCGGCGCGGATTATGTTTACGGCGATGTGGTAACCCATAAAGCGCAGCCCGGTTCGGCGATGTTTGAAATGGCGGACTTGGATGTAGATAAAGTGTATGACTATATCTGCGCCAACCCGGACGATTTCGAGTTTAAAACCGATTGTGTCCCGCTGCGTCCGTATGACGATCGTTTAAAGCAGCACTATTTTGTGGCACAGGGCTTCAAGAAACTGGTGAAACAGAGGCGGTAGACGCCGGCGAGTTGAAATTCGGCCGCGATAGCATCATTGTCCTCAATAGCGTACACTCGGGCAGCATCCACTTTAACGCTACCTGCGTTTATGGCTTCGATTTATCCGATTCGGAATAACGTTCTCTCGCCGAGCTGGAAGGACGCCGGCAGCTTGAATCGGTATCGGAGTTCATGATCAAGTATGTTCCGGGCTTTGAAAAAGCTTGGGTGAACGATACCAGTAACGAAGTGGGCTCGCGCGGCTATTTCCAGATTTATATTCACAACCCCAACGGTGCCGAAGGTTACCGCCAAGATGGACAAGGCGGTCACTGGATCGATCTGAAAGACACCTATGATATTCCGCTGCGTTGCCTGGTGCCTGCGAATATCGATGGCATCGTCTTGAGCGGTCGCTGTATTTCCGGTACTAGTCAGGCGCACGGATCTTACCGTACCCAAGGCGGGATTATGGGCATTGGTCAGGCTTCGGGCGTAGTAGAGGGACTGTGCGCAATAAAGGGCGTACAACCGCGTGAAATCGACGTTAAAGCGGTTCAGGAACAGCTGCTGGCTTTCGGTGCGTCACTCTGGCGCGATAAGGAAAAAACTGCCCGTGAACAGGCTCACACGACGGAATGTGTGAAAGCGTATATCAAAGGACGGGATAAATTCATTACCCGTGACGATGTGTTGAAAAAATTTCAAGACTAGCCGTATTGCCATTCTGGCCACTGTCAATGCCCGCCATGAAGGCGGGCATTTTTTTTGCACCGGCGCCCTGTGAGCGGTCAGCCGTTTAGCGCGTTGGAGCCTGCTATAAGCATGCTAACCCCTCTTGCCCACTGTCATCGTGCGCTACGCGCGGCCCATATTTTAACTATTATTTAATTAACATAAAGTTGAAGCTAGACAAGCGTCATGGGAATAATGCGGAGCACGTGTCGGGGCGCTTCCCGCTGCAGGATGTGCAGCATGGTATTGAAGGCTTCATCGGCCCAGATATTTTCATCCTGTTTGACCGACCAGAGATTGTTGGGCAGAAAACTCAGCATGGGATGTTCATCGAAAGTGCCGATGTTGATGTCGCGGGAAATATAGCCGTGCAACGTTCTTAACTGGCTTAATGCCCCTTCCAGCACCTGCAGCGATGAGGCAATGAAGGCGTTCGGCGGCGTAGCGTGCTGCGACAGATAATCATGCATCATTTTTTCGCCGTCCATTCGGCGGTTATGGGCGCTTTCCAGGATCCATTGGGGCTGTACAGGCAACCCATGATCCGCCAACGCTTGCTGATATCCCTGCAAGCGCGCGCGGATGCTGGGCTGCTGAATGTCGCCTCCCAGAAAAATGATCGGTTCTGCGCGCGCGTTCAGCATGGCGCGGGTGAGTTCCGCGCTCCCGTTGAAGTTATCACTCACGACCAGGGCGCAATTATCCAGGCCGAAATCCCGGTCGAGAACTACGATGGGTTTCTTGGCGCGTTCAACGTGATATTTTTGTGCGGCGCGGGACGAGGGGACGATAAACAGCCCATCGATATTGCGCTGCACCATGGATTCCACCAGTTTCTTTTCGCGCTGTGAATCGCTATAGCTACTGCTAATGACCAGGTGATAGCCTTCTTCACGACAGCGTAACTCAAGTTTTTCTGCCAAATTGGAGAAAAAGGAGTTTGATAATCGGGGAACGATTAACCCCAGAGTATCGGTTTTATTTAGCTTCAGGCTGCGCGCCGTATAGTTGAGGGTATAGCCATGTTCTGCGACATAGCTATTTATCCTTTCCTGTGTACGCGCGCTGATCCGATATTGTTCGGCCTTTCCATTAAGTACCAGCCTGATGGTGGTGATGGATAAGCCTAATTCAGTTGCTATTTGCTCTACACTTTTGGCCATAATCCAGCATGATAAAAAAAGTCCAGAACGCCAGTATAACGCTTTTTCTGCGTCGGCGCAGCTTAAGACAAATTCAATGAGATCTCACGCAGCTTGGAAAAATCATGCCGGACGGGTATCATCACGGCAGGCAAACGTTCCCGCGTCCGGGCCAGGTCGTATTCGGTATCGTTGCGGTGGCCGGTTTCCTCAGGAAGCGGCGCATGGGCGATTGGCAGCCTAAGCAGGGGCGGCATCTGGCGACGTTCGCTCATCCGTTAATTCATTATCGCAGGTCATTGTTATGCTTATTTATCCGCTGATGCACCATCCCCGTATCGCTTAATCCGGCAGTGAAAGTTGAACGTGCTTTCACTGCTGCGGAATGACGTTCCGTGGCTTTTATCCCTTTATGAGATTTAAACCATATCTGACAACATTAAACCTTGGTTCAAGGTAGAATATCTTCACCAGACGGTGACCAACTCGAATATTCACATCTCGGGCGAACACAGTTATTACAGCGAATACTGGGATGACGGCTTTGAAAAAAGCGTGGTCCGCTACCTGCACGGCGACAGCGTCAGCCAGCAATGGGTGCCGCTCGGCACCCTTGACCAGCTGTGGATTGGCGATTACGTTTGCATCGCTGATGGGGGGGAATAACACCCACCGTGCTGATTGGTTTTCTTTATATCCGTTTATGGAAACCATTCAAGCGTCCTATGTGCCGAAAGGCGATACCCGGCTCGGGGATGGCTGTTGGCTCGGCATGCGCGCCATGATTATGCCCGGTGTCACCATCGGCGAAGGGGCAATCATCGCCGCCGGAAGCGTCGTAACCCGCGACGCTTCCGGCCGCCGGGGCGGTTGAGGCGGAGGGGTTGCTGGCGACGATTATTGAAGAAATACAATTGACCGACCGTCCCGTCAGCCCTAAATTGATTCTGGCGCTGTTGCTGGTGCGTCTCTGGAAACCGAACATGATCCGCAGAAGCAGGATCGCTATCGTGAGGTGTTTAATAGCTTCATGCATGCCAGCGTCATGGACGATATTTGACCTATCACGCCGGCACGCGCTGTCCCCCGCCGTGCGGCGCAATGCCCATAAAGCGACGCGGGACAGGCATCGCCGGCTACGTCGCACGGTTTCTAGGCCGTATCAGTAAGGCGCCGACGCGATAAGGCGACGCCTGTTCAGGTTTTCTACGCAGCCCGGATAGGGTCACCCATGCCACCGCCTTTCGCGGCGCGTGGTTCATCCGCATGCGAGGTGTACAGATGGCAATCGATTTTCACGCTGGCTCTAATCAATATACCTATGCTAAGTGCGTAGCCCATGCCGGCTGGGGCGATTTTATTCAACAGCGGGTGGATCCCGCCTGTAAAGCGATTGCTGATATCGGCGGCGGCATTTACAGCGCTGTCTGGGCTGGATTGGGCGCCCAGCAGGTCACCGGCGTCGATTTTTCCGCGCAGATGTTACAGGATGCGCGGGAAACCGTGCAGGGATTGACCAATGTCCCGTTTGTGCAGGGCGACGCGGCCGCTACCGGGCTGGCAGATGCCAGTCAGGATATCGTTTTCGCCCGCGCCCTAATTCATCATTTCGCTTCGCCTCCCCCTTTTTTGCATGAAGCATGGAGCATCCTCTCGCAGGGGGGACTTCTGCTGATTCAGGATCGAACGCCGGAAGATATTTTTTTGCCGGGATCGCCCGATCATATGCGCGGCTGGTTCTTTGATCTGTTCCCGCAGCTGGCCGCCTTTGAAAGGGAACGTCGCCCCGCCCGCGGTGCGATTGAGGCGGTGCGAGTACGCCGTAGCACCGCGTTGGCAGCCGATTTGCGCGGCCGTACCGGGCGCTCGATTCTGCATGAATTAAGCGATGAGGCGCTGGGGCAGTTGATTGCTTATATCCTTGCGCGCTTGCCGGCGGGACAGCGGATTGTGGAAAACGACCGCTGGACGTTTTGGTGGGCGCGAAAATCGGATGTTGCTGGCACGACGGCCACCGACCCTGCGTCGGCACAATAGCGACTGGTGCGCGCCGGCGTCAGGGCTCGTACGACCGTGCCGCAAACATTATACCGCCTGCTGCGCGGTGAGGGATACTCACGCCCGTTCGGGAACGAACATGCCGCCTGCCGCTAGACACTCACGCTTGTGCGGAAAGCAACGTGCCGTCTGCTGTGCTCTGGCTGGCAGAGTAAGCTTATACTAGAGCAAATACACCGCTGGTCGCCTGAGAAGGATACCCCGCTTGGGGCTTGGAATGGGCGATAGATAAAAAAAGCCGGTGGCACCTGGAACGTCCTGTTCCGGCCCCCAGCCAGTAAGCAAATTCCCTACGCCGTTAGGCGTTTTGCTATAAATACAAGTTGGTAGAAAGCAAAAATGCACTGCCCGGTCATTTTTCATCGCCGGGCAATTTTCGTCAAGCTGCACTAAAGGATAGGCTCACGTCTGACGGGGCCTGTAGCGCTGTTATTTTACTCGCAGGTTAGGAGGCGATGTATGAAGCTATTACGTTACGGTCCGCCGGGCGAAGAGCGTCCGGGTCTGCTGAACGGGACTGGTCAACTCCGATCCCTCGCCGGGGTGATAGACGATATTGCCGGCGGGCCTGATGATTTGCTTTGCGGCATGGCCAGCGTCAACCCCTCGCGCTGCATCTGCGCTGTATGCAGCCGGTCAAGCACGTCCGCTAGCCAAGCGTAGTCATGGGCATCAGGGCACTGCTTAAGCGCGGCGCGGAAGGCATCGGCGGCGGCCTGCCATTCGCCGCGTTTCATTAACAGTTGCCCCAGCGTACTGTTTAACAGCGGCGTATCCCCCTGTTGGCGGATTTGTTGCCGCAGTGCTTTTTCAACCTGCTCCGGATCGCAGCTTTTCAGCCGCGGCAGCAGCAGGAGCAATCTATCGTCGGCGTGATGCTTAAGCGCTTTGACGATAAGGCTCTGTGCGGTGTTGTGATCGTTACATTCGATAAGATGTTCGGCCAGCTCCACTTGCAGAGGGACGTCGTTGCGCACCTTCCGGCTCTGCTCGCGCCACCAGCGGTTTAACCCCTCGCTGCCCTGATCTTCCATAATCTGGTCCATTAGCCCGTTGAAAGCCTGGTACTGCAGGCAGTTCAACATCTCTTCGTCATACACCTGCCCCTTACGCATTGCCGGCAGAATATCCAGCAGCGATTGCCAGGCACGGGTACGGATAAATGCCTGTTCCGCCAGACGCAGCATCTCCGGATGGCGCAGCGCGGTCTCCAGAAACCGGTCGACGTGATCGGCATTGCGCACCAACAGTTTTTCCAACTGCGATAATCCCCTTCGGCCAGCTTCATCAGTGCCGCCCGGGTATGCTTGTGGGCGCGATGATTTTTGCGACCGTGGAACCAGCGGCGGGTACGTGCGCCGGTCCGAAACAGTCGGCGGATGGCCCATTCGATGATAAAGAGGACGATAAACGCCAGAATGAGAATAATCACCAAACCGGTAACGCTGGTTTCAATATTGTAATTGTCGGTCTGAATCAGCACATAACCCTGATGACCGGCGACAAGCGGACCGAGTACAACGCCCGCGAACAGCAGGATGAACAGCAATAAGACCTTGAGCATCGCTTATTCTCCCTGTGCGGCGGGGACCGCCGGCTGGGCCAGCAGGTTGCGCACCCGGGTCTGCATCAGTTTATCCAGCAGCGGCTGGCTTTGCAGGCTGTCCGGCAGGTTCATGGTGATATCCTCCTGACTCAACGCGTCGAGCTGGCTCAGGAAGGCGCGGGTATTGGCGTCGTCAGTGTCGAAATAAGCGCGCCCCCAGGTGGAGACCGAATCTAGCGACTGCTGGTAGATTTCATTTTGATGGCGCGGCACCGCCTGGGCTGCAACCAGTAGCCGGGCACGGATATTTTCCCGCAGGTAGACATCTTGATTCGGCGCCAGCAGCGGCTCGGCGCCGGTGTCGCGGCGGTGCACGGTAATAAATTCGTTCATAAAGTTGTGCCAGCTTTTGCTAAGATTCTGTCTCCACTCCTGAATTGATCCCGACAATTCACCGCTGTCGCTATCCATGGGCGCTTCATCGCTGTCGTTATCCGCCAGACGCAGGTTATCTACCTGATTGGTTAACTGATTGAGCTTGAGAATAATGCCGTCGAAGTCAATCTGGCTGACGCCGGCCAACGTGCCGATATCTTCGGTGATCGCACGTCGTGCTTCGGTCAGGCTGGGATCGTTCATTTGCGCCAGACTGGCGTCAGCGCTTTTCAGCAGAGCGCCGGCGGTAACGACATCCCGGTCGCTCCACAATTTACGCCCGGCCATTTTTACCAGAAAATCCGCCTGCGACAGCAGCCAGGTATTGGCGTTGGTCCTGGTAATCGCCGTCAATTTATTTTGCAAATCTTCCAGCTCGCGCCCCTGCGCGTCTTGCTGCGCCCGTGCCACGTCGAGCGCCCGCCCTTGGGCGGCCAGCGCGTCCTGGTATTGCTGGCGTTGCCTCTGCTGGGCCTGACTGAGCGCATCAAGCACCTCTTGCAACTGCGCACGGGCGGCCTCCTGTTGATGTGCCTGCTGGCGCGCGGCGATATAGACGCCCAGCGCCAATAATAGCGCAATGATCAGCGCCAGCACCGCCACTATCAGCGCGAGCGGCCGGCGTCCGCCGGCCGTCTTGCCCAGTTTGCCATTATCGACCGGAGGGGTTTTCTCCCCCGCGGCGCGTGTTGAGGCGGTGGGCCGAGGCCCGGCATCGCCGGATAGTGGGGTCGAAGCATGCGGGCTATCAGTCTTCCTGGTCGCGTCATCCTGCGGGATCGTTGGAGTAGTGTGTTCCGTCATGTTGGCCTGTCCCATGTTTAAATTTAGAGCAATACGCGCATCAAAGCATCGTTGTCGGCCGCGTTCGCTACGACGATATCCGTCCAGCCCAATTGGCGGGCAAGTATGGCTAAACGTTCGCTGATGACTATCAGCCGGCAGTGCATCAGCCAGGCGTGGCGATAGTATTCAGGCATTAAAGTATAGAATTGTTGTAACATTTCGCCGCTGGTAATTACCAGCGTGTCGATGCTCAGCGTTTGCACCCGCCGGCCCTGTTCTTCGCCGTTGTAGTGGATCGGGCTGCGGCGGTAGCATTCGCAATAGGTGGTGTGCACGCCGCGCTGGCGCAACGTTTGCTCCAGCACTTCCCGCCCGCCGTTACCGCGTAAGATCAGGGCGCGCTTGCCCTCGATGCGCGCAAGCGCCGGCAGGCGCAGCAAATCCTCGCTGGTTTCCCCCTCATCGGGATAGCTGACCGGCAGCCCGCATAGACCGTGCAGCCGTAGGCCGGTAGTGCGGCCTACGGCAAAATACTGTAGCCCGGCAGGCCAGGTGACGCCTTGTTGCGTCAGCCAGGGATGGGCGTAATTAATTGCATGTTGGGAGACGATAAACAGCAAATCCCCCGCACTCAGATCGGCGAGGCGCTGGGCGAGTTGCGGCAGATCGTTGCCCGGAGTAAATTCGATAAGCGGCAGATGCCAGGCGGATTTGCCGCGTGCGCGCAGCCTGTTCACCAGCTGTTCGCCCGCGGGCGATGGGCGGGTGACGAGGATGCTCATTGCGGGGGATTATCCTGATAAACGTCGGCCAGGATGGCGCGGGCGCCGCGATTCAGCAAATCATCCGCCAGACGCAGGCCAAGCTGTTCCGCCTGCGCCAGCGGCGCGCGTCCTTCGCTGCGGATGACGGTGGTGCCGTCAGGCGATCCCACCAGCGCGCGCAGCCATATCTCCTCGCCGTCAAGCACGGCATAACTACCGATAGGTACTTGACATCCGCCCTGCAGGCGGGCGTTCATGGCGCGTTCGGCGCCGACGCGCAAGGAGGTTTCCCGGTGATGCAGCGGCGCCAGCAGCGCCAGCGTGCGGGCATCGTCCAGCCGGCATTCAATGCCGACCGCCCCTTGGCCCACCGCCGGCAGCGAGTCTGCCGGATCGATAGCGTGGCGAATGCGATCCTCCAGACCCAACCGTTTCAGGCCGGCCACCGCCAGAATGACCGCATCAAAGTTGCCCCGATCGAGTTTCGCCAGCCGGGTGCCGACATTGCCGCGCAAATCGTGCACGATCACATCGGGACGCCGCTCGCGCAACTGGCATTGCCGGCGCAGGCTTGAGGTGCCCACAATCGCGCCCGGCGGCAGAACGTCAAGATTGGCGTAACGCGGACTGACGAAGGCATCACGTGGGTCGTCGCGCTCGCATAGCACGCAAAGCCCCAGGCCGGCGGGGAATGACACCGTGACATCCTTCATCGAATGGACGGCGATATCGGCGCGATGCTCCAGAAGTGCCAGTTCCAATTCCTTGATAAATAATCCTTTTCCGCCGACTTTTGCCAGCGGCGTGTCAAGGGTGATGTCGCCGCGGGTCACCAGTGGCACCAGCTCGACCTGCAGATGCGGGTGATGGCGCAGTAATTCATCGCGCACGTACCCCGCCTGCCAAAGCGCTAAGGGACTTTGCCGGGTGGTGATTCGTAGAAGGTTGTCTTGCATAGTCATTACCGATTTTATCATTCACTCACCATCCTAACACCGATAGTGAAGCACTGTCAGTTTTCGGCGGCGGTGAAACGAGGCGGTAAAGGGGAAAAAAGGAATAACAAGTTGCCGTTGGGGAAAGTAATTTATTATCTCCATGCTTGTAAATGCTTTTCATAAATCCATTGATAATCATGACTATATATTAAAATATTCTTTCTTGTTGTTTCTATGCTTTTTGATGCTTGTGCCATTTTGCAGTAAATTGTGCATAACAATTCGAGTAACACTTTGGAGCAGTGCATGGGCGGAGAACTTAACAAACTCTCGGATAAGAAGCTAAGAAATCTATTGGGTGTACCCAGGGATAAGTACGAATTCTTTGCCGATGGTGCGGGGCTTAGCGTTAGGGTATCGACGGTAGGCGGCATTAGCTGGACGTTCACTTATCGTAACAGTGGTACGATACAGCGTGTGACACTGGGACGTTATCCGGATATGAGTCTCAAGAGAGCAAGGGAGAAGCGTGACGAGTGCCGCACATGGTTATCAGAAGGTAAAGACCCTCGGCGGCAATTGAAACTGATTAAGCAGGAATCACTGAAGCCAGTTACCGTTAGAGAAGCAATCGAGTATTGGATAAAGCATTACGCGATGGATAATAGAACTGATATTGGTGACCGTGTATTACAATTAAAAAAGCATATCTATCCTTACATCGGAGAGATGGCTTTATCGGACTGTGAAACACGCTATTGGTTGCAATGTTTCGACAGAATGAAAAAAACGGTTCCTGTTAGCGCAGGGAAGCTACTTCAATTGTGTAAGCAGGCACTTAAATTTTGCCGCGTGCGTCGATATGCCGTCAGCAATGCTCTTGATGATTTAGTTGTATCTGATGTCGGCCAGAAGGAATCAAAGCGCGACAGAGTCTTAACTGATGTCGAAGTTGGACAGATATGGAATGCTATAAACAACACAAATACCTTTCAGCCTTATTATTCTGCGTGGTTGAAAATATTAATATCGTTTGGCTGTAGAGGTGCTGAGGCTAGATTGTCACGCTGGGATGAATGGGATTTTAATAACTGGCTATGGACAGTACCTAGGGCGCATAGTAAAAGCGACACACCAATAGTAAGGCCGGTACCAGAAAAAATGCGACCATATATGGAAAAATTAAAAGCTTGCAATTACAAAACAGGATATTTATTTGGTGAGATAAAGCATGACGTCAGTGTCAGTTCATGGGGTATTAGAATATGAAAGAAGTTGCAGCATGATAAACACTGGACACCTCACGACCTGCGACGGACGCTGGCAACCAAGCTCAATGACATGGGCGTAGCTCCACATGTCGTAGAGCAGCTTCTAGGCCACGCTATGCCGGGGGTGATGGGTATCTACAACCGGAGTCAGTACTTGCCAGAGAAGCTTGATGCGCTGAATCGCTGGGTGGATAGGCTAGATGAATTGGCAGCACAGCATGGCGATGTAGTCCTACAGCCGCACAGAAAGGGCAGGAGGATCAGCTAGGAAGAATAATTTCCCACGTGAGAAAAATATCAGTAGTTTAGGTGGTTTGGAAGGGTGTTGGTTATCATTAATATAATGATTTTATTTGCTTTTATTATTTGATAACTAAACCACTGAGGCCGGTTTTAAAACCACTAAACAGGAGCGGTATCTATCAGTAATGGCGGCTATGTGGCATGGGGGAGGATGCTTTAGATCGGGATAGGGGCGGCCAGGGCCGATCCCCTCCCACACCACCCGGCATGCGGGTCCGCACCGGGCGGTTGGAATGGTTGAGGTCGCCGGGTTTGTGTCACTGCCGACCTGACGCCCGAGTTCGCCTTGATCTGATTCGGCGGATTCGATTCCTCGCTGCCACGGCCTGTTGGGCTTCACCCTCTGGAACCCTCTGGCGAGCTTCGCTTTCGCGAACATCTGAAGCGCTTCGCTTCCGATAATCAGAGAGCTTGCCCTTCCAATCCTTCGGTCCTTCGCCGTTTGACTTACGGACTCATCGGCCCCGCTACTGCGGCTACTACGACATCTGCTGATTTCTCACTCCAGCTTTAACTGTTGCCCTTTCAGGCACGAGGCGAAAGAACGTACTCCTTCATCGCACAACCGCCGCATCTACGCCACCTCGCCTTGATCACCAGAGCTTCGCGGTTTCTGGCCCGCTCGCCCTACTTGGCAACGCCTTCTATGCGGTTCTTGTTCATCGGCTCGCGATTTATGCTCCACGCTTCCTTCCCACGATCAGTCACCCTCACGCAGTTGCGCTTCGCTTCGTTCGTCGTGATCAACTTACGGCGGGACTTGCACCCGCAGTAGTGCGCCCATGCTGGGCGCACCAGAAAAGCCTCCTCTCTGGCTGGCTAATTATTGAGCAAATAGCGCACCCACGTCTTGATCTGCTGGCATACCTTCGTCAGAGTGAATAGTCCAGAACATAGCCATACGTTTAGCCATTTTTCAATGGCTAAAGAGTTTTTAACATAAAGTATAGGTATACATATGAGCTTGCCAGAATTGAAATATTACTCTTTAACAAAAGCTGCTAAATTTTTAAAATGTGAAACAGATGATATTCTCTACTATGCTTCTGTTGGTTTATTAGATGTTGGTGTTAGATTAGATTTCTCTGAGTTTATTAAAAAAACAAAGTGGTTGTCTCAGCAACAACTATAAAAGATAAAGGAAGAGTGATTCCACACGAGTCGTGTGGTTTGAAAAGAAGGAGATTAAAATATAAAACGAATCATGCACAAATATTAGAAGATGCATTATATTATGAACAGGATGGAAAAGTAATAATACAAGATAGAAAAGTAATAACTGCAAAGGGAATATTCTCAATAAACAAGAGGTGGTTTTTTGAATCAACAAGTGATATAAGAAAAGTAAAAATTGAAGGTTTTCTCATAAGTCGCCTTCCTGAATTTCTTATCGAAGAACTTGAGGTTTATACTCCATATGCCGTAAATATTATTGATGACTTTGTTGAGTTATAATTAGATGATCTAATTATAACCAGTGAAGAAATCGAGTTAATAAAAAATGGAGGGATAACCACGAACTTCAGATTAAATAAAGGCCATTTCAAAGGGCTAACCGAAGAAATGATAAAAAAATCCCTGGGAAAGATAAAAAGGTAAATGAAAGAATCTCAAGTAATATGATTTCTTTTTTAGGGCTGCTTTTTTATTGCCATCCAGATTTGGGATCTGAACTTGCAAAAACACCATATAAAGCTGTAAATGCCATGGCTAAATCCTCGGGAAAAATATAACTATTAATGCAGAAACTCTAAAAAACTGTTTGATAATATCTGGTCTATTAGAACCCTAAATTAAGCTAACAATGATTTATTTTTTAAATTTCTTGGTGATTATGTCTCTGCATCCTAAGTTTGGACTTTGCTAGAGGTTAATTGACATGACTCGCAAGAAAGAAACGATGATATCGAAAAAAACATTCAAATTAATTGTGCTTTTGATTTCCCCCTCTGATGAAGGGGATTCTTTATGAGTACATACACCCACCCAACACCAGAGCAGTGCCAACGCGTGCTTACGGAGTACGGCGAACTTCAAGACCGCCTCGTTCGTGAACCAGAGCGCAAGCGCATCACGTCTATCTGTCGTTCCACATCACACAAAATGGAAAAGGAAGGTCGCTTCCCTGCCCGTAAGTTTATCGGGGGCAATTCCTGCGCGTGGTTACTCAGTGATTTGTTGCACTGGATGCACAACATGCCGGACGTGGAAAAAGTTAACAGCCCACATAATCACGTAGCTAAATAACCGAGATTTAAATATGAAAATGCCAAACATGGCTAATGGCCGTGACGGGTTTCCCTGCGCCTTAAATCCAGTGGGCGATATATTCCCGCGTGGCACGCTTCCGTTTGAAACGGAGAAGTCAATAGACTTGGGGGATGCCAGCCAGAAAGGAGGTTTCCCCTTGCTGGCCCACTGAGCTTAATATTTAGCTCAGTCAAAGTGACGGCCTCGAAAGAATCAACGGATAGCGCCGAGGTCACTGTATCGATGACCTCGGGAGCATCAAAGACTTCCGGTAAATGTGATTCTGGCTCCCATTTGAGTTCGCCGAAACTGGCGAGCGCAAAATATCACTAGCACCACAGCCTCATGCCGGGGGTCACTGTGACCTCTAGCAATGCAATCAATGGGTTAGCTTCCGCTCATATTGTGGAGGTGCGTGCAGGCCACTTAATGAATATCAAGACGGATTCGGAATTTGTCCAGACAGCAAGCAGCGGAAAAGAGCCACGTACTCACCTTACCCTTGCAAGCTACCGGTGATCTATCCTATAGTCATCACCAGCACCCCTGGTAAAACGGGTGCCGGGTTTAGTAGCCCGAGTGTCAGAGCGGACAGAATAAGCCGCTCAAAAGTGCGGTTTTTTTACGTCTGTTTCCTGCGTTGTGCCCCTATAATGGTGAGGCGTAACGAGGGAGCCTCTGCGCTCGCCGGGTTCTCTGACACCGGTCTACTAACCTCGATACGTCTCTCCACCCCGTTTAGTAGCGGGGAGCGAGGTTCTAAGGAATTTGTCAGAGAGGCCACAGCTATGGCTACCACCCAAACTCGCCCTGAATTTATTGATACCTACTGGATTATTCCCGAATACTCATCTGCGCCCTACGGCAAAGTGTCGTTTACCCGTCAAGATCGCCGTACCTTCATCGCCATGTTCAAAGATAGCCGCCTAATCTGGGCAGGGCATCAACGTGTGCAGGACTTCACTGAGAACGTTAAACGTACCGAGTCGCCAAAGCTGCCCGTCGAAGGGACAGAGTCACGCTCACAATTCAACCAATCTCCCGGACTATTAGTCCGCAAGATGCCGCATGAAGGCATAGAGGAAATCTCTATTCCCCAAGGTATGGTCAACATCTCCACCTTCAACCCCAGCCATAACGAACATCGTTACAGTTCAGGGGGTGGCTCATGTCTAACTTCGTCGCTATCCAGAACACCGCCATGCCTGTAGTCGAGTACCAAGGTAAGCGCGTGGTCACCTTCGCCATGATTGATAAGGTGCATGGTCGTCCGAAGGGAACGGCATGTGCAGCCTTTAACCGTAACCGTCGTCGGTTTGTTGAAGGTCGAGATTTCTTTAATGTAACCTCATACGTTAAACGTATGAGGTCGTTGGAGGGGGTATTCCCCGCTCGTTCCTCGAAAGGGATCCTCATCACAGAGTTCGGCTATTTGATACTGATCAAGTCATTTAACGATGATCTATCCTGGGATGTACAAAACCAGATGGTCGAAAGCTACTTCCGCCGCAACACCCTGGGCGAACTCCGTCACGTCGAGATACCCAGTCTTGAAGAATTAAGCCAAATGCCAGCGGAGAAAGCCCAGCATATTGTTGCCAAGGCCGAGAAAGAATTCTCCTTCGGTCACGGTAAGCCCGGAAGTGCCGCCATGACATTACGCCGCAAGGAATTAAAGCAGATACGTCCGGCTATCAGGACATTCATTGATTTGCACCAGATTTCCATTTGCGACTTAGGCGATTTTGTCAAAGTGAAAAATAACACCTAACTGTTTGTACCGATGGATAGGAGTGGTTCTATCGTTACTAACATCTAGGGCCTATAAAGACAGGAGGGTTATTCTAACCGGGTGGCGGAATTATCACTTTTTAAAGGTGATGATATCGAGATAAATAAAAGAGGGTGCTCTTAGCAGCAATAGTTAGTACTAATAAATGAATAGGTGATTTTAAATGATGCGGAATAACCGCAGGGCACCCCCTTAGCTAAATACAGGATGCGACATGAGTAACTTATATTACGAAGAGGCTAACCACGCCGTAGAGATGGAAAGGCAATGCCATAAAGTGGCTGAATACGCATGGACGCGGGCAGCGCAATATGCCAAAAACCCTAAAAACAAGGCATATGCTCTAGGGCGAGCGTTACTAAACAGTAAACGTCATTCGCTGGACGAACGTTATTGGCTGTTGAAACTGGAAGGCCAGCGATTACATGCCGAGCAAAAACAAAAGAAAGCTATTGCAGACGCTTTGCAAGCCTATCTTTGCGAGGAGAAGGTCTCATGAAGGATTGGACACGCCTTGCCGAGACTGCTGAGCGACTGGAGTGCAGAGGGCTTTACCGTCGGGCTGTGCCGCTGTCCCCCTAACATGAAAAACAGAACATCTGTATTAACGCCATCAAGCGTTGCTCCGGGCGTAAAGGGTATTAATGAATCAGGAGTCATACGAATGAATCTAGATGAAATGAGTGAAAAAGAACTGGTGGAATTTATCAGGAAAAGCGGTGTCGAGGTGCCCAATGGTTGCTCGACATGAAGCCCGGAGAAAAATATCGCCAATTGACACGCGAACAGCAATTAGAGTTTGCCGAAATTCACTGCATCTAGCTAAGGGCTTGTGCTGCGCTCTACTATATCGGCGAGTGTATTAAACGCTTTGGCCGTGGCCCGGACGGACAACTGATTTTTTGCCATGAGAATACGGTGGTGGAAATCAACAAACCGGTGATTGAAAAGCTGCTCAAGGTGCAAATTGAAGACGTCCTGATAGATGAAATGCCCGAGGATAAATATATCTCCGTCATGAAGTTCTATAAGCGGGATGAAATTAACCGCAAGCGTAGCTCGTCGCCCTGGCTGGTTGACTTTATCGACGCACCTAAATCTAAACAAATTCATTAAGGAAAGAATCATGACCCAGATTATCACTATTCAGAATACCCAACTGCCTGTTATCGAATATCAGGGCCAGAGTGTGATTACGACCGAGCTGTTAGCTCAGGGGTATGGCGCTGAAGTAGATAGCATACGCCAAAATTTCAAACGCAACAAAAACCGCTTTATCGAAGGGAAGCACTACTTTCAGATAGAGGGTGAAGAACTGAATGTTTTGTGCGTGACTTATAGTCACGCACAAATTTCGAGCAAAGTACGTTATCTCACCCTCTGGACTGAGCGCGGGGCCTCCCGTCACGCCAAGATGCTGGAGACCGACCAGGCGTGGGAATGGTATGAGGCGCTGGAAGATAACTACTTCCGCTTACGCGAACAAAAATCCCCCGTCGAACTCGGCCTACCGAACTTCCTTGACCCGGCAGAAGCGGCTATCGCATGGGGCCAAGAGCGCAAGACTGTGCAACTGATTTCCTTCGAGCGTGACCAGGCAATCCGCACCAAGGCCGAAATTGGCAGCCGCCGTGAAGCAACCGCGATGGCAACGGCTTCAGTAGTGGTACGTGAGCGCAACAAGTTGGCGGCCCGTCTGGGTGAATGCACCCGTCACGCAACGGTGCTGGCAGTGATGAATAAAACCGGCAAGGAATACCCGTGGCGTCCACTGCGTAAATGGTGTGCCGACCATGATGTCGCGGTTATCCGCATCCCAGATGCCCGCTACGGCTCCGTCAACGCATGGCCCATACCGTTCACGGTATCAATCTGCCTGAACTGTTTGGTGAGGTAGCCCATGTATAACGCCACCTTGCGTCGTCAGGTCATTTCCGGCGTCTCCGTACATGAGGCTGATAGCGATACCGGGTTGACGGGCAGCGATAAGGTATCGCATGAGTATCACGAGGGGATATGTCCAGATAATAAACTGAATAGTAAGGATTATTTTGGCTTTGTCCACCCACATAAAATTGATGATTACTGCCTGAATATCCTAACCAATAGCGCCGCACATGCCATTTTTGAGCAACGAAAGGATGGTAAGGCACTGGCAACTTTTGCCTTACAGTTCTCCGTCAACGAACGCAAGAAAGCGGCTGATGGTTGGGCGCTTTACCGTAACCTTATCCAACCGGACAAGTACACGATATTCGACACAAAGCGTTAGTCGATGAAGTCCGCGCTGCGTGGGTAAGACTCGCTACCGCTTCGACGATTTAGAGGGCCGCGGCACTCACTATTGCTCTCACTGTGGCGCAGGGAAGGGGCTGGATTTGGTGATGAAGGTCAAGCAATACACTGCACCCGCGGCTGCCACGGTACGCCCGAAAGCTGGCGGGATAACGTGGCCCGTCTGGTCGAGGGGAATCCGTCAATGATGACGGCGGTTGCAGCAGTATTGGCCGCGCCATTGATTGGTCTGGCGGAGAATGACGGCTTCGGCATTCACTTCTTTGAGCAATCGAGCTCAGGGAAGACAACCACCGCCAATGTTGCCAGTAGCTTGTATGGCAATCCTGATGCCCTACGTCTGACCTGGTACGGGACCGCGCTGGGATTGGCCAATGAAGCCTCCGCCCACAATGACGCGCTGATGCCACTGGATGAAGTGGGGCAGGGGGCAGACCCGCACAGCGTCTCGCAGTCCACCTACGCGCTGTTTAACGGCGTAGGGAAGCTACAGGGGGCGAAAGAAGGCGGTAACCGCGACTTGAAGCGCTGGCGCACCATTGCCATCAGCACCGGTGAGATGGATATGGAGATTTTTATCGCTACCTCCGGGCGTAAGGTCAAGGCAGGACAGCTGGTACGCCTGCTGAATATCCCGCTGTGCAAGGCAGTATGTTTCCATGAGCACGCTAACGGTAAGCAACATGCCGATGCCCTGAAGGCGGCCTATCAGCAACACTACGGTGCTGCGGGCCGTGCATGGGTGAAATACCTCGCCGACCACCAACAAGACGCGGTAGCGGCAGTAAGGACGGCTGAAGCTAGCTGGCGCAGTCTGATACCCGCCAACTATGGTGAGCAGGTACACCGGGTAGCGGCACTGGAAGCAGCGTTATTGCTGGGACGGATCATGACGGGCTGGGATGAGCAGGGGTGTCGAGATGCCATTCAGCACAGCTACAATGCATGGGTGAATCTGTTTGGCACTGGCAACAAGGAGTACGAGCAGATCATTGAGCAAGCCGAGGCGTTTCTGAGTGCATACGGCATTAGCCGCTTTGCGCCACTGGATTATAACGAGAAGTATACCCAATCTTGCCGGATACCGCGTCTGTAAGCACTATGGTGACCCGGTGATGTTCTACGTGCTGCCCAAGCCCTTCAAAGAAGAGATGGCGAAGGGTTTTGATTCGACACAGTTTGCCAGGACGCTCAACGAGTCAGGACGCCTGAAGAAGCCAGCCAAGGGAAAGGGCTATCAGACTCTCACGCCACGCCTTGAGCACCTGGAGGGTATTCAGCAAAGAGCCTATCTGGTAGTACAGCTTACAGCAGCAGAAGAGTAATCTCTCACGTGAGGAAAAAATAGGTTGTTTCAGTTGTTTTAATGAGTGGTTTTTCATTTAACTAACTGTTATTAAATGGATTTATTTTCCATCCTGAAACAACTCAAGGGGTTTTGAAACAACCGCCCCGGAAGCACAGCTATCAACACATTGAGGATGCTGGGGCATTGGGGAGATGATTTAGCAGAAAAGCTCTTTCCTTGGCTGGCCCCCATGCCAATGCATCGTTTACCAGACAGGCATTCTATGAACACAGGGTGTGCAAATGAACAAAGACAGCAAGTGTGACATTTTACAATTAAAGCAAGAAGGTAAGGGCTACAAGACGGTTTCCCGCTTGACCGGCGTCAATATCAATACCGTCAAAAGTCTATGCCGCCGTTCGGGTTTATTTCAGGATAATCCCGAGCACAAACGACTTTTCACTATCCCGGAAAGGCAATACAGCACAGCGGTATCGGAGCCAAAACCCTTACCCCCCCAGCGGATCATTACCGGTCATAAACAAACGGATGCATATCTATGGATACTGGAGGTGATTAAACTAAATGAGCCTGCCCACTTGCCCGCAGCCGAAGAAGCGCTAACCAGGCTCACCATTACGCCGAAAGAAGCGCAAGAAAAATATACTGAATATCTGATTAGCCACGGCGTGAATGGTTTTCAGTTGGTATTTAGCACTATGACGCTGGATAATCCTCAACATTTTATTGACCAAGCAAAAGCGCAATTTATTCAGGCAGAAGAAGTCCGCTCTGTATTCGGTAGCTGCGAGGCTGCTTACTATGAATTCACCGAACCGGAAAAGCGCTTGGAAGATACGCTGGGCTATCTTTACGATAATTGCTTAGGTTGGACAAAGGCAGAGAAGAAGCGTGGAAGCATTCAAGGTAAACGGGTAAACGGGTAAACGGGTAAACGAAGTCGATGAATTGCGCAAAAAGGAAGCTTTCAAGGTCATGAAGGATATCTTGCCTGAACCGCATACTTTATCTGATGTAGTACGCGAATTTCAGTATTGGGACTGGCGTTATCGTATGCGCAGTGCTGCGGGGAAAGAGATTGCTCCCAATGCATTGGGTGATGGCGAGGGACCAATTTATGTGCGTGAATCCTGGCTTGAGAAGAAGTTGGCAATTATTCATCCGCGAACGCGTTAGGAGGCAATAGACGTATTGAAATAGTATATAGACTTTCCACACTTTGAGGACGGGAATAGCGATAACGTTTATCTCAATCTTATTGGTCAGCATCAGGTCGAATAGGCCTTACTGGCCGTGCCTTATTATGAGATAATTAATCCATTAGAAAATACTGAATAGCTTGTCGCAAGCGTTGAATTGATTTGAGTTCAACGGTCTTCTTTTTGGTACCGTCAAAAATTTATTATGGGAGGCAGCATGAAAGATATTCGATACCTGTTGACGGCATGGGGACATTGGAGCGGCTCACGCATTGGCACCGAGTACAAGGCTGCATGGCCCATCGTCACGGCAAGCAGCGATATCCGGCCCATGCTGTCCGATGAGGACGGGGAGATAGTTGACCGGGCGGTAGGGCGGCTGAAGGTCTTCGACCCGCTGGGCTACGATATCGTGGTGGCGTATTACAAGGGCAAAGTGTCGTGCAGGGCGATAGGCCGGGAAATTGATCGGGACCACAAGTATGTTGCTGCTATTCTAACTCGCGCTGAAGCATACATTGCTGGTCAAGTGGACGCTATTTCGGTTGTTGCATGAAAATACTGATCAAACGATCAGTTAAATGCTTGACTGGGTCCCCGGGACCCCACATAATACCCCCATTCGCGGCAAAAGCGCGCAGGACATGAAGCCTCAACTCCCTCTGGTGGTTGGGGCTTTTTGCTATTGACAGCTACTGATTTCTGAATAAAATTATTGGGTCGCACATCTGATTGTTGTCCAGTCCGTATCAGTTTTGCACAGATGTGCGATAGGGCCTCGGCTAATACCGGGGCTTTTTATTTTGATTCGGACACGATGGGTCAATGCATTTAAAATGGCAGAGGAATGAAATGAATCACATAGGACAGCACAGGTGTACGCTTTTTGCAGGGCTAGATAGCGACACACCTAAGATATTTTCGCTTGAGTTCAAGTCTTGCTCTGTCATTACTACGCTAAATGCAATGGAAAGAGCCATAACAGAGTTAAGATATCGGCAGTTTCAATTCGGTAATAAAAATAGTGATGGTGTAAAGGCAATCGTTCGTCATTCCTGAACTTTTTTTCCAACCTTTGCAGGTAATGGGATTAGTATTTCCCAGAATGGAGGAGTTCCCTCAGATGTTTGATCAGTCATTCCTTTCCAATACAAGTCAAGTCGATAAGATAATTCTACAGGTGTGCAATTCATGTTAAGAAGCCTCATATCGCCTCTGTGCCAGCCGGTTAAAGCGTGAATCTCAAATATTGGGGTATCGATGGGGGATTTTGAAAAACCACGAAACCAAGCAGCGTCTCTAACTGATTTACACACGAATAAAGATTGAAAACGAGATGGTTTTTCGGGGAAACTATTTCTTCTGCGTTCTTCAAGAAGCATTTCAATGGTAGCACCAAACCTTTCTTCTGATTGGACTAGATTAATTTGATAATTGAAGAAATAGTTGTTTGCATGATAAGATGCTCCACTGTTAAATATTGACAATGCATGAGCTACCAAGGGTTTTATGGGACATGATGGTGTGACTAAATCTAATATGTCTCCTGTATTAAGGCACAGCCCTCTATCCTCTGAGTAAAAAAATACTCACATAATTCTCCATATCTGAATAGTAAACTTTTGCGAATTAACGATATCAGATGTGGAAATGCGCCGCCAGACGCTATCTGGCACTTGTTCCAAGGCTACGCTCCCGCGTGGCCTTTTTCTTGGCTGGAATTTACAGAAGGAGCGAACATGCTATCCGCTATCTGCGCAAATTCGTCCATCACCCCCACCATCCGCCCTTTACCCAGTCGCACGACGTTGAATCCGCTAGCGGGAAGTATTGCCAGTGTCCGCAACCGGGCGGTAGGCTTTGACAGCAAGCCCTCGTGCTGGTCGTTAGTTACGCACATTGGCCTCATTGCTTCGTAAGGTAGTGCGTGTCTGCCAGACCATCCCTGAAGCGTTGGCGACCCTGGCGTCATGCCGGGGGCGAACTAAAAACAGTCCATCAAAGCCGGATATGGCTCGCACACGCCTGATGACGAAGAAACCCTAAACGGCGGGCATACTGCGCTATCTCGACCATCTGGTTAAAGAGACGGATATCGGTTGGGCTGAAGTCAATCACGATAATCCTGAGCGCCTGTGTGACCAGGTTGCCCGGCGCAACTTTAACCGCACAGTGCTGACGGCAGAGCTTGAAAGCCAGTCGTTTAATGCCTGTACCCGGATGCTAGCGCATCTGGAAGGGGGATACGGCCAACACCTTCGGGGTGTACTGGACTTCGCTGCCGAGCAGGTAGGGCAGACGGAGGAAGATCCGGTGAAAGTCTCTACCGCTTACAAGTACCCCACCCTCGTTGAGGACGTCATCATCGCCTTGCACGAACGGCTGGGGCGCTACGATGTACTGGTTGACCCTGGCGCCTATATCCAGCAGCATAGTGAGATGACTTCCAAGGACATCAAGGCGTTATCCTCTGTTGGCATTGGCACCGACTTGTTGACAGCGAATGCCTGATTGTATGGCTACCACTGAATGGAAAAATACACACCGGCTCTGCCTACAGCTGGGCCCTTGTCACGTGTCTGCTGAGTGCGTTCTCGCTCAGTGAATGGGCATTGATTACCGGTATCGCCTGTACGCTGGCGACCTTCCTGCTGAACTGGATTTACCGGCACAAGGAATACCGTTTTAGGACGAAAAGCGATGAGCATTAAACAGGCTGCCGCCCCGATGTGCGCCGTGACCGCCATTATTGCGTTGGTCGTTTCACACGGACAGGTGCGCACCAATACCGATGGACTTAAGCTTATCGGCAATGCGGAAGGTTGTCTCCAGGAGCCGTATCGTTGCCCCGCCGGTCGATTAACCGACGGCATTGGCAATACCCATGGCGTCAAGCCCGGCACTCACAAGACCGACCAGCAGATAGCCGCAGACTGGCAGCGTAATATTCTGGATGCAGAGCACTGTATCAACACCTATTTCCGCGGGCGTGAGATGTCGGACAACACCTTTAGCGCGATGACTTCCGCCGCATTCACCACGGGTTGCTACGGCTTGCGTACTTACAAAGGGGAGGACGGCCAGCGCCATGAGACGACCCTTCATAAACTGGCGCAGCAGGGAAAATGGCGTGAGATGTGTGAGCGCCTGCCAGAGTCAACAACGGCGGTAAGTACCCCGGACTGACGACGCGCCGGGAAGCCGAGCGTCAGCTGTGCCTGAAAGGGCGGCCATGATGCACTGGAAAATTTCCCTCGTCATTGCCGCCTTGCTGACGTCGATGACCGGCGCGGCGCTTCACTATCGCGCCCTGTATCTGGGCGCAGAGCAAGCCCAGCAACACATTCAGGCGCAGGCCGAAGCCCAACACGCGGCGCTGGCGCAGGTCAATAGACAGATGCAGACCGTCGCCGCGCTGGATTTGCAACACACGCGGGAGCTTGAGAATGATAAAAAACATATTGCGCAGCTTGAGCACGATGTGGCTGCTGGTCGTCGTCGGTTGCACGCAAAGGTAACTGTCCAGTCGGCACTACCCGCCCCGGCAGCCTGGGCCATACAGGAACCATCGAACTCTCTTAAATTGCTGGACGAAACGTTCTCGCTATCAGATCTGGAATCATCAGCGACCAAGCAAAAATAAAATACCTCCAAGATTACATAAGGCAACTTTGTTTTAATAAATAAAATTAATTTTTATCATCATTAATATCACGTGAACTGGATGTATCCATAGCATCAGCAACTTGATTGACTACCTCTTTAAATAATTCCATGCCACTTATTTTGTCTAATAATTCTGCTGTTATACGAAACATCTCTGCATCAAAACCAGAGGAATTAGCATCCTTTACAGATAAATCGACAATGGTTGCGATGGCATCTAATTGTTCTTTTGTCATTGGCTATCCCTTTGTTATGTGTTAACTGTAACAATAAAGAGATTATTATGCCAAGCAGAATCCCCAGACCTTGCCACAAGCATGGATGCGCAGGAACAACGACCGATAATTCCGGTTACTGCGACAAGCACCGGAATGAAGGTTGGGTACAGCACCAACGCGGCAGATCTCGGCAGCAACAGGGCTACGGACGTGCTTGGGAAATTCTTCGAGCAAGAATATTGAAGCGCGATAAGTACCTTTGCCAAACGTGCTTACGACAAGGGATCGCTACCGAAGCCAAAGCCGTTGACCACATTAAGGCGAAAGCGTTTGGAGGAACGGATGAAAAGATAAATTTGGAATCAATTTGTAAACAATGTCACCTCATTAAAACAGCAAGAGAAAGGTGGGGTGGGTAAAATATCTAAATAAACAAACACTTAGTAGCGACGCCCTACCTTTTTTACATCTCCGCAGGTTAGAAACCTTTTTATGGGTATCCCTAACAGCGTGATTAATAGGAGTTTTCAATTGTGTCAGGGCCACCAAAAACCCCGACCCATCTACGTTTGGTCAGGGGTAACCCTTCAAAAAGGGCAATCAATAAAAATGAACCACAACCCGAAAAAGGGATCCCCTCAACACCAAAACACTTCAATAAGCAAGAGCGATACTGGTTTAAGGTTCTCGGCGAACGCCTAGAAGCTATGGGAGTGATTACTGTTCTTGATCGTATAGCGCTTGAGCTACTGGTTGGTGCTTATATCGAGTGGAGACTTCACCGTGACATTATCGAGCAGGAAGGGGATTCTTATAAAACAACCTCAGCCGATGGCAGCATGATGATCCGTCCTCACCCTCAAGTCGCATGATGGCTGATGCGTGGAAGCGTATTTGCAGGATGCAAGCCGAATTCGGCATGATTAAAAACGGTGAAGAGTGCGGAATTTATTTCAGCTAGCCTCGCGCCCAGCATGTACTTAATTTCTATAAAGTTATCCCACACGTCAAAGGCAACCTTGCGGGTCAGCCGATTGAACTGATGGATTGGCACACCTTTATTCTTATCAATATTTTTGGTTTCGTTATCCCATTAGTTGACGAGAAAACAGGTGAAATCGTTCTCAAGTCTGACGGCAGCGGCAAGCCTGTGATGATGCGGCGTTTTCGTACTGCCTACAACGAAGTGGCGCGAAAGAACGCCAAGTCCACGCTTTCATCGGGGATTTCCCTGTACATGACGGGGGCGGACAGCGAAGGTGGCGCAGAAGTCTATTCCGCTGCGACCACGCGAGATCAGGCTAGGATTGTATTTGAGGACGCCAAGAGCATATTAAAAAGGCTCCGCTAACACTTGGACGCTTTTTTGAATTTAATAAGCTGACTATCTATCAAGAACATTCTGCCTCTCGATTTCAACCGTTATCGTCAGATGCTCACAGTCTCGACGGGTTAAATATTCATTGCGGAATAGTCGATGAGCTTCACGCTCACAAGACCCGTGATGTTTGGGATGTGCTGGAAACAGCAACCGGCGCACGTCTGCAATCGCTGATTTTTGGTATCACAACCGCGGGATTCAACAAGGAGGGCATTTGCTACGAGTTGCGAGATTATGCCATTAAGGTATTGCGCGGCTTTGATAGCAAGGTTGAAGGAGCCATCAAAGATGACGCCTTCTTTGCAATCATCTACACGCTCGACGAAAACGATGATCCCTTTGATGAAAGCATCTGGTTAAAAGCGAACCCCGGCTTGGGTACCTGTAAACGCTGGGATGATTTATGCCGTTTGGCAAAAAAAGCACAAGAGCAGGTATCTGCACGTGTCAATTTCTTTACAAAACACATGAATATGTGGGTGACGGTGGAATCGGCATGGATGGATATGATCAAGTGGGAGAAATGCGAATATATCGCGCCACAACATGAATTAAACACCTATCCACTGTGGGTAGGCGTTGATCTGTCAAACAAAATTGATATTTGTGCGGCGGTCAAAGTCTGGCGGACGAATGAGGGGCATGTCCACGTCGATGGCAAATTCTGGCTACCGTCGTCAGGACGGCTAGAGCGATGCTCGCGCCAAATGGCCGAAATGTACCGTAAGTGGGCGGCGCTGGATAGGCTCACTTTAACGGAGGGGGATGTTATCGACCATACGCAAATCAAGGAAGAGCTACAGGCTTGGGTGTCAGGTGAAAGCCTGAAGGAAATTGCTTTCGACCCGTGGAGTGCGACCCAGTTCAGTTTATCGCTTGCTGAAGAGGGCTTGCCGCTGGTTGAGGTACCGCAAACGGTAAAGAATTTATCCGAAGCCATGAAAGAGGTGGAAGCGCTGGTTTATAGCGGACGTTTTCACCACACACAAAACCCGTTAATGAACTGGATGATGTCGAATATCACGGTAAAAATCGATAAAAACGACAATATTTTTCCCAATAAATCAACGCCTGAAGCAAAAATAGACGGCCCGGTTGCCTTGTTTACCGCGATGAGTCGAGTCGTGCTTAATGGTGGCAACAAAACCGATTTTCTCTCAACACTGGATCCGACCGAAGATCTCCTTATGCTATGAAAAATTTGATCATTGATATTGTCGGGCTGGTCGGTTTTGGCTTGCTCTCCGCTGGGGTGTACCTGCGATTTGGCTTGCCCTGTTTACTGATGTTTTCCGGCGCTCTCGTGCTGGCATGGGCGCTATTAGCCGCCATGAGGAGGAGAAATGCTACTTGATGCAATTTTCCGCCATGAGCCACTGGAAAACCCACAAACAGGCATTAGTGCAGAGATGACAGAGGAAGACGGATTATTCCGATCTGGCACCTACGTTAGTCCGGAAACCTCGCTGAAACTGGCCGCCGTCTACTCCTATATCACGGTGCTGGCGTCAAACATGGCACAGATGCCGCTGCATGTGATGAGAAAGACGGATAAAGGCGTCGATATTGCCCGTGATCATCCGGCGTTCTATCTGGTTCATGATGAGCCAAATACGTGGCAAACGAGTTACAAGTGGCGGTAATTAACCCAGCGGCATATTTTGGGCTGGGGCAATGGCTTTACTCGCGTGATGCGCTCTCGTCGGGGCGAGGTGCTATCACTGGAAAGCCTGTATGCCGTGGGAAACCACGCTGATTAATACAGGAGGACGCTATACCTACGGCGTTTACAACGAGCAAGGCAATTTTGCCGTGCCAATGGACGATATGATCCACATCCAAGCGCTGGGCAATAATCAGAAAATGGGGCTAAGTCCGATTTTGCAACACGCAGATACGATTGGCATAGGCATGAGCGGCCAACAATATACCGCCAGTTTCTTTGCCGGTAATGCGCGTACCGGTATTGTGTCAGTTAAAGGCGAACTTCAGGAGGAAGGCTGGAAACGATTAAAGGCGATGTGGGCGAATGCACTGTCGGCATTACGGCGCGAAGAAAATAAAACGCTGCTTATCCCGGCAGATCTGGATTACAAGGGGCGCTAACCGTTTCGCCTGTCGATGCGCAAATTATCGATATGATGAAACTGAATCGTTCAATGATTGCCGGTATTTTTAATTTGCCATCGCATATGATTAACGATTTGGAGAAAGCCACTTACAGCAATATCACTGCGCAAGCCATTCATTTTGTGCGTTATATAGCATTATGCCTTGGGTGGCTAATTGGGAACAGGAGCTTAACCGGCGTCTATTTACTCGCGCTGAACGACGGGCGAGCTTTTACGTACGCTTTAATCTTGCTGGTTTGATGCGAGGAACGCCACAAGAGCGCGCCCAATTTTATCACTATGCGATTATTGACGGTTGGATGAGCCGCAACGAAGCACGTGCGTTTGAGGATATGAATCCGGTTGATGGACTCGATGAAATACTGGTCAGTGTCAACGCCGCTAATCCCTCGTTATTCGCGCCTGAAAATGAAAGCAAAAACAAAGAGGAACTTACCGATGTGTGACAGGGAAACGCGCTGTTACAGCGGAGAAATAAGGGCGGAACAGCAGGATACCCAACCCACGCGAATTATTGGCTATGGCTCCGTGTTCAATAGTCGCTCCGAGCCGCTATGGGGTTTTAGAGAAATCATCAAGCCCGGCGCATTTGATGGTGTGCTAAATGATGATGTCAGAGCGCTATTTAATCATGATGCCAATTTCATTCTTGGCCGCACCGTGGCGGGAACACTGGCGTTATCGGTTGATGAACGTGGTTTGCAGTATGATATCTCGGCACCCGATACCCAGACAATCCGCGATTTGGTGCTGGAGCCAATGCGACGAGGCGATATTGACCAATCATCATTTGGATTTTGCATAGCTCACGATGGTGAGTATTGGTATGAGGACGATGAAGGCATTGTAATACGTGAAATCAACCGATTTTCCCGGCTTTTCGATGTGAGTCCGGTCACCCATCCCGCCTATCAGGATACGGATTCGGCTGTCCGATCATTAAAAGCATGGCAGGAAGCAAAAGAAACAGGCGCACTTCAACACGCCATAAACCAACGAATGGCGCGCGAGCTCCTGCTGACTTTACTTAACGTTTAAGGAAACAACATGAAACTCCACGAATTAAAGCAAAAACGTCAGACTATTGCGACGGATATGCGGGCACTCAATGAAAAAATTGGCAATAACGCATGGACAGAAGAGCAGCGCACCGAATGGAATAAGGCCAAGGCGTCACTGCAAAACATCGATGAACAGATAAGCCGGGAAGAGGAATTGCGCCAACTGGATCAGGTTGTTGTCGATGAACAGGCCGACGAACAGCGCCAAGCACTGGATAAAGCCAACCCGGAACAGCAAAGCGAGCGACGCACTGCTGCGTTCGACAAATTCTTGCGTTGCGGGCTGGGTGATATGAGTCCAGAGGAGCGGCAAGCATTGAGAGAGCTTCGCGCACAGGGTACGACGCCTGACGATAAAGGCGGCTATACCGTGCCGAAAATCATGTTAAACAAGATCATCGATTCAATGAAAGCGTATGGTGGGATCGCCAGTGTTGCGCAAATCCTCAATACCGCCAACGGGCAAACTATCACCTGGAGTACGTCGGACGGCACAACAGAAGAGGGTGAGCTTCTGGGGGAAAATACACAGGCCAACGAAGGTGATGTCACTTTTGGCACGGCTAACCTTGAGGCCAAAAAACTTTCATCAAAAATCATTCTCATATCAAACGAACTATTACAGAACAGTGGCGTAGATATTGAAGCCTATCTTGCCTCACGCATCGCGCAACGCCTTGGGCGTGGTGAATCCCGGTATCTGGTGCAAGGGACAGGAAAGGGCAATCCTCAGCAGCCCAACGGACTGGAAGTCTCCGTTACCACAACGACCGCCACTGCCGACGCGAAGAAATTTAGCTGGCAGGAGGTGCTGGCGCTGAAGCACAGTATTGATCCGGCCTACCGCAAAGGCAGTACCTTCCGTCTGGCGTTTAACGACAACACCTTAAAAATGCTCAGTGAAATGGAAGATGGTCAAAAACGTCCGCTATGGTTGCCGGATATCGTTGGTGTAGCTCCGGCATCGGTGCTGAATGTCCCCTATGTCATTGATCCGGCTATTGCCGATATCGGCGCGGGCAAGAAGTTTATTTACTGCGGCGACTTTAACCGTTTTATCGTGCGGCGCGTCAGCTACATGACATTAAAACGACTGGTTGAACGTTATGCCGATTATGATCAAACGGCGTTTCTTGCTTTCCATCGCTTCGATTGTGTACTGGAAGATTCTGCCGCTATCAAGGCGCTGGTTGGTAAAGTCTGACATCACCTTAAATTCTGGCTTTATCCTCTACCGCTTTGGCGGTTTTTTTATGCCCGTCATGCGGCGGGCATAGGAGATGCTTATGCTATTAACGCTTGAAGAAATTAAGGAGCATTGTCGTCTTGAGGCCGATTTTGACGAAGAAGATAGCGTCCTTGATTTGATTGGCCGCGCTGTTCAGCAACGCACAGAGACGTACTTAAACCGAAAGTTATACCCCTATGAAGCAAAGATACCGCCAGAGGATAAAGACGGTATATGCCTGACGGATGATATTAAAATCGCTATGTTGCTATTGGCTTCTCACTATTATTTAAATCGGACGGCCTCATCCGATTTTGAAAAAAGCGATTTGCCAATGGGGTTTATCTGGAATGTACAACCGTACCGAATAATACCGCTATGAAACTTCATCACACAGAAATTATCACAACGTATCGCTATCCAGATTGCGGAGAGATGAATCATCGCATTACTGTGCGTCGCCGCACTGATGTTCCGGGAACGGGGGCCGGATTAGAGCCAACATTTACCGAAACCTTTAAAGCATGGGCAAAAATAGCGCAAGTGAGTGCGACGGCCTACCAAAACTCAATGCAAATTAACCATACCATCACCCACAGGATCACACTGGACTATCGTCGCGGGCGAACGATTACGACAGATCATGAGGTTGTCTTTGGCGATACCGTTTTTAAAGTGAAACGCATTATCGATATCAATCATACACAACGTTTCTGGGTGCTGGAATGTGAGGCATTAGGAAGCACATCGTCGGAGAATTATCTTTATGCACTTGCATATTGACTTTCAACAACCGAAAGAACTCGTCTTTAACCGCGCACGATTGAGGCGGGGATTTGCCGAGATAGGCAAGGCACACGTCGCGGTGACTCGACGGTTATTAAGACGAACGCGGAGACACGCGTCTAAGCCGGGGGCCAATCCTGCGATGCAAACCGGGAAACTGGCACGTTCTATTGCCTACAACGTGCTAAGGGCATCGGCGCGCCGTCCGGGACTCATGGTCAAAATTGCGCCAAGCTGGAAAGGGGGAAAAGAAAAAGCTTTTGGGGTAAAGGGCATCGCATTACACACAAGTCCTAAGAGCTATCTGCCGTGCATAGCAGGCACCCTCAACGAAGATTGATACCTCCTGTAAGCCAAGCCAGAGCGTCCTTGTGCCCGGTTCACCATCACCTTTTCGGCCTAGAAAACCGCCGCGTCGTGCGATCAAACGAATGACTTGGTTCAGTGTGGGCATGGTCTTTGGGATCGGCTTTTTGTTCAGTATGAAGGCCGCTCGCCACTCATCAGTCTCAAATAACAGATCTGCATCCAGTTCAGGGAGATTGCGCCCTAGGCGCATCAGGCGGTTGATACGCCACGCAATTACCATGTAGAGGGCCAGAGCCGTTTCTAGTCTGTTTTTATTGCCTAACTGCAGGCGCTCAACTCGACAGCCTTCTTTGAGCACGAGGAAGAAGAGCTCAATTTCCCAGCGGGCCCGGTACCTGGCGATTAGACAACTCACTTCGAGCTTCCCCCCGACACCATCCGAAATACTAAGGTATTGCAGCCGGATTTCCTGCTCTACTTGGCGCGTTTTGCGCCCGCGCCCGCGCGGCAACTCGAAACGTATGCGGCCCAGTAGTGGAGCAGCCTGCACTTGGTCCCAGAGCTTGCCACTCCCAGGCAGGGCGTGGTTGTGCCGATTGCGGATCAGGTAGTCCACGGGATAGCCGAGATTACGTGCACAGAGCATCAATTCTATCATATCCGACTCACGGTCACCCACACAGACGTGCCGTGTGGTCGGCAGAGCAGCCGCACTTTCAGCCATTCGCTCGTAGCTCTCGATCCAGCGGATACTTTCAGTTATACCACCGCGTACGCCCTCATCATCTTTGAATTTGCGTGCCCAACTCCAGGCATTGGTTACGCCCAGCGGCTCGCGCTGAGTGCTCACGACATAGGTTGGGTGCAGGTATAGTCCGCGTTGCGTTTCATAGTTCAGGGGACCCAGCCCCTCGATATCCTGGCCGTTGTAGTTCAGCTCTGTGGTGTCTTGCAGGCATAGTACTACTTCGTGCTGCCCCATACGCGCCTGGCTGGCTTGCCAGTGAGGCTCCATCACCCTGTTCCAACGCACATCATCGTTGCGTAGGAATCGATACGCTGCTGCTGTCTCTGCCCAACATTCACATGCCCTTGGAATGCTTGCTGAGGGCTTCTGATCGAGCCGCTCCAGCAGCAAAACTGCGCGGCGATCACGTCTCGCATCACCAAGATTTACAGTCCCTAGCTCTTCTTCTGCCCAGCTCATCGTTTTTGCTCAAATTTAGTTGCGGATAGGCTGAAGTTTACCAGCGGAGACTTGTGTGTAATGGGATGGGTAAAGGGGGAATGCCCATTCAAGGTACTTACTATCCGGCAATGCTTTATTACGGTGTAAGAAACGCGTCGTATCGTCTTTCAAAACAGCAGTGCCGTAACAAGATACACCACAAATATGGCGGATGGCGTATCGAGCCTCGCAAAAATTACATGACCGAGGCAGTAGAAAAACTTCAAGGCTGGACGCGGCATAAGCTGCTTCATGATTTAAAAGGCTCATTAAGATCCGAACGTCGAAAAAGGAATAAAAAATGAAACTCAGTCCAATTATCGGGGCGATCCGCACCTATTGCCCACGTTTTGAGAGCCGTGTAGGAGGTGCGGCGGAATATGTTGCAGCACTGGAAACCAACTATCTTCCATTACCCTCGGCCTACGTGATCCCCGGCGAAGATGCCACTGGCGAACAGCGCTCACAAACGGATTATTGGCAAGCGCTAACTGAAAATTTCAGCGTTGCTGTGTTTCTCAGAAATACCGATGAGCGCGCGCAAGAAGCCGCCTGTGATATCATCGATGAGGTACGCCGTGAAATTTGGCATGCCATTCTCGGTTGGGAGACAGAATCAGGCTGCTGCGCGATTGAATACGACTCAAGCGATCTTATCGATGTTAACCGTGCCAGACTGGTTTGGCAGTTTAATTTTAAAGTAGACACCGACATTCATTTTGAAAGTACCCGGCAATATGCCGACATTAACAATCTGCATAATTTACATACTGTATCTATCGACTTGACCGAGCAATCAAGCTCAATTCACCACAATACTACCGTTCATTACGACGAGGCAGGCGCTTAATGACTAATCTTGTTTTTATCAAGCCGAAGCACGGGAGCATGGTACCGATGCCTCTCTATCTTTGTCCTCCGGGGCGTCCTGACATGCTCGTTCCTCCAGAGGGCATTAGCGTTATCGAGGATGCCTACTGGTGGAGGCGAATGCAGGATGATGACATCGAGGTGTTCAGGGAGGGCAGTGAAGGTGAAATTCCCGACAACAACAACACCAAAAGCAAAAAGCTTAAAGCAGAGGGTGAAAAATGAGTCTGAGTTTTAATGTTATTCCGAGCGATCTCCGCGTCCCTCTGTTTTATGCAGAGATGGACAACAGCGCCGCCAATACGGCGCAGGACAGCGGCCCGGCACTACTAATCGGTCATGTCTTGCCGGGTGCGGATATTCAACTTAATTCGCCCGTGATTATGCCCTCTGCGGAGATGATGCAAGCACATGCTGGGCGCGGCAGCCAATTGCACCGCATGGTAACCGCCTATCGCCGTATCGACCCCATCGGCGAGCTTTGGGTGATTGCCGTGCCCGAGCCAAAAGGCGCAGCAGCGAGTGGCAAGATTACGATGAGGGGACAGCACAAGATTCAGGTGTTGTCACATTGTATATCGGTGATCAACGCATAGTAGCTAGCGTTGCCAAATCAAACACGGCGAACACGGTTGCGACCGAATTAAGCAATGCCATTAATAGCAATCAGGCTTTGCCGGTAACGGCTGCGGTTGAGGCGGCAGAGATCACCTTAACAGCAAGGCACAAAGGGCTAATCGGCAATAATATTCCTTTGGCGCTTAACTATTATGCGCCAGCGGGAGGGGAAAAGACGCCGCCAGGACTGAATGTATCCATCGCGGCCATGAGCGGAGGCACAGGATCGCCCGATATGACCGCTGTGATCACCGCGATGGGCGATACCCTCTTTGATTTTATCGGACTCCCCTTCGGCGATACTGACTCTTTGTAAAAAATCAGCGGCGAGATGAATGATACCAGCGGGCGCTGGAATCCTTATCGGCAATTGTACGGGCATGTCTACACGGTAAAAACAGGCACGGTCGCTGAACTTATCGCCTTTGGTGCGGCGTTTAATGATCCACACCTCACTATCGCGGGATACGAAACCACTATCCAGACCGCATTAGTAGAAGGTGGCGCATTGCGTATTCAACGTGACGTCACAACCTACAAGAAAAACAGTTACGGGGTTGCCGATAATAGCTATCTGGATAAGGAATATGCCGCCCGCGCCGCGACGACGGCAAATGCGATACAACTGTTCAAAAATCAGATGTACGCCGCCAGCGTCAGTATGGGTGAAATATTTCTTCCAACGATAAACAGAACAATCAAAAGATTCATGCCGTTTATCGAGAAGTTTAGAGAATGGGCAAAAACGCATAAAGAAGTCATCAAATCCGTTGCCAAGATGGGCCTTTATCTGCTGGGAACCGCAACCGCCGTTGGTGTGGTCACTCGCGCTTTCAGGATTTTTAATAGCGTGATGAAAATGTCAACGTTAGGGAAGCTGATAACGCTGATGGTGATAGGCGGTGGGCTTATCGTCGATAACTGGGATACGATTGGGCCGATAGTAAAATCCGTCTGGCATAATATTGATGGCGTTATTCAGGCAATTGGCGGTTGGGAAACCGTGCTCGCAGGTATTCTGGTTTTTGTTACGACAAAATGGGCTGTCGATATGGTGAAATCGATTCGGAATGTCACCCGTGAGATGAAAACATTGGCTAAAAACAGTCCCTCTGGCATCAAGGGCGTACTGGGAAAAGCCGGGCTGATTGAGGGGATATCACTGGGAGTCGAACCGCTTGTCGACAAGGGTCTTAATGCTGGCGGCAATGAATGGTTTCAAAACCTCCGAACAGCGCGGGATTGGGGCGAGTTTGGCCGTTCACTCATGGCAATAGTCACCTGGTTAAAGATGACAAGGGTAACTGGCAATTTACGGAAGCCCCCAAAAATGCCCTAGATTCACTAGGCAAAACTGACCCCCGAGACGGTGAAGTCAGGCTGATCTTTGAAAATACCCCACTAGGTATGCGTGTCTCCCCCGTTGGCAATGCACTACCCTGGCTAAGTTACGATGTCGGCTATAACCGATTTTCCAGGCAGTAAGTAAAAATAAAGGAGAAGTAACATGAGTTTTTTAACAATAGAAGTTGATAATTACGACAATGGCAACGCCTACGAATCAACGAAAACGATAGGGATTAATTTTGAGGCTATAGTAGAAATAAGTAAAAAGGTCATTTTAGGCATCCCTCAAATATTAATTTTATCAGAAAGAAAATCTTTTAAAACCATCAGGGAGCGTGATGATTATTTTGATTATATAGTCAGTAAGTTAGAGATCATTGATTTATCACCAAAAGAAAATAATAAGGAATGATAATCATGAAATTTGTAAGAGTAAAATATCGTGAAGATAGTGAAAACCAAGATGTGATAGTTAACTTATCAAAAATCCCCTATGTTAACAGGACTTTTTCCGATAAACTCAATCCTAATCTTACTTGTGACATTTTATTTTCTGCGCCAGGGAGCGGATTTTATCGATTAAAATTTAATAATAAAGCAGATACCGATAATTATTTTAATTATGTGATGGAAAAACTTCGTACTGTTGAGCTGAAAAACAAGCCGTGGTAATACTATCTTCATTGATTAACACTTAAATGTTTCCTACATTTTTTAGATTAAGGGAGGTGAGATAACGGTATGGAAAAATAAACTCCATCCGGCATCCTTTCGCGGCGTGCCGTTTCAGGTAGACGATGACGAGGGGACGTTCGGACGGCGCGTACAGGTTCACGAATACCCCAATCGCGACAAGCCGTATACGGAAGGTTTAGGGCGTGCAACAAGGCGTTTTAACATTGGCGCTTATTTGGTCGGTGATGATTTTTTCGAGGCCAGAGATCGGCTTATTGCGGCTATCGACACGCCAGGGCCAGGGACACTGGTATATCCCTACTACGACGAAATTGCGGTTTGTATTGATGGCGAGGTCAGAGTCAGCCATAGCGGACGCGAAGGCCGCATGTGCCGCGTCAGTTTTAGTGTGGTCGAAGCCGGTGAATTATCTTTCCCTATTGTGGGTATCGCCACGAGTTACACACTGATTTCTTCCAGTTCCACGCTCAATGATCGAATTGGGGCTGTTTTTGCTGATTTAGGGTTAAAAGGATTGGCAGATTTTAGCCAGAATGGTGTGTTGAATCAGGCTAAATCCATGATCAGCCATGTTACCAAAGCTTTTGACACTATCGATAGCAGCATTACCACAGCATCAAGACTGCTACACGGTGATATTTCGGTACTCTTGAAATCTGGCTCATCCGGTAAAAGTGTTGTGGAAGCGATACAGCGGATGTGGCGTTCTGGCAGGCGTACTATTCAGGATGCCGCAACACTAGCACAGCAAATTAAGACGCTATCCGGTGTAACGTTGGGGCATGATTTAGCGCCACGGGGTGTATGGAAAAGCGACAGACCCAGTATTCAGGCTGAACGTATGCGCCGTAATCGTATTGCCGCTTTGTTGCGTACCAATGCCATCCATGAGGCTACGTGGCGATTAACACAACTCCCCCTACCACGTACCGCTACGTTACCGGTTAATCAACTTGAGAAACGTCAGGTACACGTCAATATTTCCCATCCTGCATTACACGCGGTTTCTCATGCGGCAGGCAGCCATCTTGAAGGACTGGCGGCGGTAACGTGGGATACTTTGGTCACCGTGCGAGAAACGCTGAATCAAGCTATCGAACACGAACAGGCATTAACGCTTGATGATACTCTGTTCCTTGCCTTGCAACAGGTGAAAACCGATGCTAACCGGGATATTGCAACACGACTGGCACAGGTTGAAAAAACCGTCACACGCACCCCAGAGGCGGTGCTACCCGCTCTGGTTCTGGCCGCTAAGTGGTATGATAATGCGGCACGGGAAACCGATATCACCAGCCGGAATGCCGTTAATCATCCTGGCTTTATGCCGGTTAAACCTTTGAGAGTACCCGCAAGATGAGTAATCACGTGATATTGCGCGTCAACGAGCGCGAATGGGGAGGCTGGACTCGGGTACAGATTTCAGCAGGCATAGAGCGACTCTCACGCGATTTCAATGTAGAAATCACCCGCCAATGGCTTGGTGAATCAGGAAGAGTACCGTTACAGCCCAGAATTAAAAAAGGTGAACTTGTCGAAGTCCTCATCGGTCAGGATAAAGTCCTAACCGGCTGGATTGAAGCCACACCGATACGTTATGATGCTAAAAGTATCCAGGTTGGTATCAGTGGTCGTAGTAAAACAGCAGATTTAATCGACTGTGCTGCGAATACGACGCTTTTTACGGGCAAAACCTTACATCAAATCGCGTCAGAACTGGCAAAACCGTTTAGCATTAAGGTCATTAGCCAAAAGGCCCCAAAAACGCCGCTACAGGCTTTTCAGGCCGATTACGGCGACAACAGTACACGAAGTATTAAACAAGGCGCTAGGAAGCCAACAGGCGCTCGCCTGGGATGACGAAAACGGCAATTTGTTAATTGGTTTGGTTGGTAATGACAAAGCCACCACCGCGCTGGTCTGGGGTGAAAATATTCTGAGCTGTGATACCGAGCAGAGTATCCGTGAACGTTTTTCGGAATATCAGGTTGCAGGTCAACGCTCAGGTGATGATGACGACTTCGGGGAAGCAACATTAACCGCAATCCGAGCCAGAGCCAGGGATAGCGAAATCAGGCGCTATCGCCCTCAACATATACAACAATCCGGCAATGCCACAGGGGCCAGTTGTCGCGCACGGAGTAAATTTGAAGCGCAGCAACGGGCAGCCAGAACCGAAGAAACCACTTATACGGTGCAAGGTTGGCAGCAAGGTGACGGCAGTCTGTGGAAACCTAACCAGCGAGTTATCGTCTTTGACCCCGTGTTAGGTTTTAACAATAGGGAACTGGTCATTAGCGAAGTTGTTTATACGCAGGATGAGAGTGGTACGTTATGCGAATTACGTATTACACCCGAGGCCGCGTATATTCCGCCGCTTGAAGCGTTAAAGGAAAAAGAGACAGACAATATCGGCGATCTATAGAAATTTTAAAATATTCTTTTTTCTTCAGTTTAACCTATTAATGAGTGAAACAATGCAAAATATTTTTTCTCGTTTGCAGCGAAACCTTGCGCGCCTCTGGTCGCGAGCGGTAATACAACGTCTGAATAACACGACCGCTTGCCAACAGGTTGATATATCCATAATGGCGGGCGAAACGAAAGACGGTATGGAATACCTCGAGCCTTATGGCTTTACCTCGACCGCGCATTCTGGCGCAGAAGGTGTCGCGCTATTCGTTTCCGGTGACCGTTCTCACGGCATTGTGATTAACGTCGATGACCGTCGCTATCGGCTTAAGGGGCTGAAAGAAGGCGAGGTGGCTATCTATACCGATGAAGGCGATAGCATCTTGCTCAAACGCGGACGGTTGATAGAGGCGACGACGGAGACGTTCATCCTGAATGCTAAAAACAAGGTGGTACTTAATACCGCATTAATTGAAACATCCAGTGCAATCAAGGCGGAGAAATCGATCACATCTGCCGCAGAGGTACAAGATAAAGTGGGTTCATTAAGTACGATGAGGAAACAGTACAACAGCCAGCTCACTCGGGCGATAGCGACGGCATGACCGGAACACCCACTCAAGGTATGAAATAAAATGACAGGCATTCCCATTCAACATGATGACCGATTAAGCCGTGCCGTGATTGTCTCGCTATTCACCTGGCGACGTGCTGAGCCGGATGATGACACCGATACGCCGTTCGGATGGTGGGGAGATACGTGGCCAACTGTGCAAAATGACCGTATTGGCTCCCGCTTGTATCTACTGAGACGCAGTACACTCACGAACCAGACGGCGCAAAAGGCGAAGGAATATATCACGTAAGCACTGAAATGGATGACAGACGACGCTATCGCATTTCGGATTGATGTCGACGTGGTGCGCACAGGCATCGATAAGTTAACCGCAACCGTTACCCTTACTTAATCATTATACAAAAAAGATGAATATCAATAATTTGTGGAGCGTAATTTATGCAAAATAGCGGTTTCTCGCGCCCGACACTGCCACAACTGATAGACACCATTCGCGGTGATTTGCTCACGCGATTTAATGAAGATAGCGTGTTGCGCCGTCTCGATGCTGAAGTGTACGTAAGAGTACAGGCTGCCGCCATTCATACTCTATACGGCTATATCGATTATTTAGCGCGCAATATCTTGCCGGATTTAGCCGATGAAGATTGGTTGACCCGACACGGTAATATCAAGCGTTGTCCACGAAAAGGGGCAACCAAAGCGAGTTGATTTGTTCGGTGGGAGGGTGTACAAAATGCAGTATCGATACCTTCTGATTCTGAAATACACCGTGATGATGGTCAAATATACACCACAACACCATCAGCAAAGGGTGTACTTCGCGTGCCCGTCGTTGCAAAAAGCAGCGGTCAGGCTGGCAATTGTGAGGACGGCATCGCGCTACGACTTGCTACGCCTATTTCTGGTTTATCTTCGACCGGTTATGCCGATAACATCAGGACAGGAACCGATATTGAAGACCTGGACAGCTGGCGACAACGTATCATGGCGCGCTGGTACGATACGCCACAAGGCGGTGCGGATAGTGATTATGTTCGCGCTGGGCGAAAGAAGTCCTGGGCATAAGTCGCGCATGGACACATCGACATAAAAACGGTATCGGCACGGTTGGGGTCATGGTGGCGAGTGATGATGTAGACCATCCTGCCCTCACACAGGAAATCTTAACCAAAGTCAGAGAGCATATATTACCCCTTGCCCCTGTTGCCGGAAGTGGCTTGACTATTTTCCCCGTTACAGCAAAAACCGTTGCTATTTCGATAGCCTTATCAACGGATACGCCAGAAATGCGGGCAGCGGTTATCGCAGAAATCAAAGCCTTCTTACAGCGAGAAGGCGAACCTGGCAGCAAGCTTTTTCTTTCAAGACTCGCTGAAGCCATCAGTCTTGCGGCAGGTGAAATCGCCCATCGTCTTATTGCGCCAACGGCAGATATTGAATTGGCCAATACGGAAGTGCTGGTATTGGGCGAGGTCACGTGGGTAAAATACAAGGAGTGAGCGTCATGATAAATCTGGGCGACGAATATACGCAATTGTTGAGAACGTTATTACCGCCTGGCCCCGCATGGGATGAAGAAGATGCGCTGATTAAAGGGCTAGCCCCTTCACTGGCACAAGCCCATCAACATGCTGATAGCCTGATGATTGAAATTAACCCGGCCCAATCGGTTGAATTAATTAACCGCTACGAAAAATTATGCGGGCTGCCGGATAAATGCCTCGCTAATAGAGCGCAAACGCTAGAAGAAAGGCAACAAGTGCTTGATGCCAAGGTGAATACTGTGGGCGGTATTAATGAGGCTTTTTTCAAAAAGCAGTTGGAAATATTGGGCTATCCAGCAGCAACAATAGAACAATTTCAACATCTTGATAGTACGCCAGATCCGACATGGGGAGACAGCGCCGTTGAATGCGTTATCGAGCGCCAGTATCCTTCGCATACCAAAGTTATTTTTGCTTACCCAAAAGGAAGAAGTGATGCATCGCATTGATACACCGACAGCACAAAAAGATAAGTTCGGATAGGGAAAAAACGGCTTTACCAATGGTGACCCAACCACAGGCACACCATCAACAGGTTTGGATGAGGCCATATTTGATGCGTGGCAGGAAGAGGTTTGTGCCGTTATCGAGCGCAGTGGTATAAAGCTGAACAAAGATCAGCATGACCAACTCTATAAGGCCATTCGCACGTTATCGAAGGGGGATTTCTCTAAAGCACTGGCGAAAGACCAGAACGGCGCAGATATTCCCGATAAGCTCGTCTTCAGAGAAAATCTCGGACTGATGGAAGCCGCATTACGCAGCGTGGGCACGGGTGAAAACCAGCTACCCGATATGAGTAGTTTTCCCAATAGGTTCAACGTTAATGGATTTCAGGAATTCCCTGGTGGACTGATTTTACAGTGGGGGCAAGGAGGCACGACCAGCGCAGGCGTCACCATCCAGTTTCCTACGTCATTTCGTCATCAATGCTTCTAGGCTATCGGAAGTGATGTGCATGACGGCGCGCTTTCCTACGGATTTGGTGAATACACCCAATCCACCATGAAAGTCTGGTCAAATAACAATGCTGGTTCAGGTTTTCGTTATGTGGCCATAGGCTATTAATGTTTCGGGTAATGATGATGAACAATGAAAGATATGTATTTAGCGGCACGACCGGCGCATTTTATCCGCTCAGCCGCAAACAAGGTTATGTCGATGCCGGCTCGTGGCCTGATGATGGCGTGGAGGTGAAAGAAGATATTTTCATGAAATTTCAAAATCCGCCGCCCGGAAAGCTGCGTGGTGGCGACGCCAACGGCTACCCGTGTTGGGTCGATACACCGCCGCCCACGTTGGAAGATGAAAGGCGAAGCGCAGCGCTCACGAAAAAGAGCCAGCTGGATGAGGCCGGACGCATTATTGGGCCGCTTCAGGATGCGGTAGACCTCGGCATGACGACGAACACCGAAAAAGCGTCATTGCTGACGTGGAAGAAATACCGCATGCTGCTTAACCGTGTCGATATTAGCACAGCGCCAGATAAACTGGCCGACGCCGCCCAACGCGGAAAAGGTGGGGGATTAATGCCCGTCATCGAACAAGGGAAGCCAGCTCATCATCGGAAAGGCCCGTCGACATTTTGACGATAGCGCGATCGACGCCGTTGGCGATAAGTTGCCTTGCAATTTTCAGCGAGGCGCTATGCTCGCCTTCTTGGCGTGATTGTTCTGCAATAGTCATCACATCCTCCCGATAATCCTGTGTCTGTGCTGCTATGGTACTATGGTATGCAAAAATTGTCTGGTGTCTGAGGTTTCGCCTCGACCTACAATGTAGTACATCAGGCTACGGAACTGCTCTTTCGGTATCGCCCATAAATTGAGCAGACGGGCGATATCAGCGGCTATTTCTAACATATCACGGGTCCGGATGTGCTTCTGCACCAATTCCAGCAGAGCCACCCGCCGATGGGACAGTATTTCATCATCCGGCATAGCCGTGATGTCAACCAGCGGGAATGCTTGCCTGTAGACTGATTCTGCCAGTTCGGGGTCAGTAAAGCAATTGAGCCATTGGGTGCTGTAGGGATAGGGCGATGTAGTGCCGTGGTAGAACAGAAGCGGTATCACCACCGGCAAAGCGTCATTGCCTTGTTCAAGATGCCGTTGCATCGCGGCGACCGCATACCGTAGCAACCGAAACGCCATCAGCTTTTCCGGTCGGCTCTGGTATTCAATCAGACAGTAGACGTAGCCATCATGGCCCGTCGTGGTCTTCATCGAATAGAGCATATCCGAGCACTGGCCCCTGAGGTCGTCTTCGATAAAGCTGCCGGACTCCATTGCCAGGGTGCTGAAATCGCAGCGCTCACGCAGATGAGGTGGTAGATGCACTTCCAGAAAGTCACGAGCTACAGCAATGTCGCCGAGGAATTTTTTGAACAGGGCGTCGTGTTGTGAGAGTGAGGATTTTGTCATCGGTGTAGTATATAGCTTGTTCAGATTGCGGTATTCCATCGAAATCCCCGGCCCCTCAACGAGCCGGGGCAGCTGTCAGTGCCTCTGTGCGAACTGGCTGAGCTCGGACTTATGCCAGCGTGTCATGGTATCGGTGAGCATGAAGGCGTTGCTCTGGCTGGCGTCCTTCTTTTGCTGTAGCTCTTGATCTTCATGTTCACTGCGAGCCATTTCATGTAACTTCCAGCCTGAATACTGACCATAGATACGATGGACTTTGTCGAGTATAGCTGCTTCATCAGGCGTAAATTTGCTCATGTCTATCTTGACTGGTGGGACTGGTAGCGGCTCATTTTTATAGTATCGGTATCTTAGTTTCAGTGCATGCACAACAGGACCATCGGGGGAGGCTTCAACTTTTTCATTGAATAATGGTTTTCCAAGCAGCGATAGGGCAAAGACCTGCGCATAGTAAACAAGTCGTTGCAATTTAGTGCTGGTCATCACATCCCCGCAGCCCTCGTTTTGATTTCGGACCAGAAAATAATTTGCTAAATCGAAACAATCTTTCATACACCACTCCTTTGTATAAACGAAAACCAAATAACCACACATCCTTGTAGATGAACTCCAAGTATTTCATACCTTGACAGAAATTAATTTTATATTTCGCTTGATGTTGTTCGTGTAATATCTACAGATTAAGATAGAGTTTTTTGTTCGTATTCAACGCAATGCATCCGATTCCGTTGACTGTTGCACTCCAACGCAAAGTAATATGTACACTGGCGTTTAATCTTTGTTGAACATCCACGGTAGCCACAGCCTCTCTGACTTCAATTCCTCTCCCAACAGCATCAGGCATGCATCCATTCACCGATATCGATTTTAAGGCACCTGTTAGCTTGATAGAGACGCTTTGCCAATGTCTGACATCGATTACCCCTAGAATAGAAATCTTCTCACAATGGCGCACAGACGCTCTCAGGCATGATCGCGTGAGCAGTGAAGTGATTGACGATGTCGGTTGACGTGCACCTGTCTATATTTTGAACTACGAAAATTTTGTAGTTCAACTTTTAAGCAGAAATCAGCTTCCACGACTCCACGGCAGTGGAACTTTGCAAAATCCGGTAAAAGCTGCCGATGAGCACTACTTTTGAGGGTGGCAAGGGGGTTGTGTGCAGCAAAAGCCGCAGCCGACAAGGCTTCCGGGGCAGTTGTCCAGCACATGAGCCAGCCAGAGAGGGAGCTTTTCCAGATGATTTTATCGATAGCTCGGTAGTTTCAGGGGGAGGATTGATTGTTTCAAAACGGGGGCTGGTTGTTTCAAGATTTTCGACAATGTCATTATATATCATGAAGATAATGATTTTGAAACAACTGAAACTACCAAAACAACCCTCTTTTGCTTATATTACAAAAAAGTTGCTGTCGCGTGTTTAGTGTTCGTTTATCTTTCACCATCCCACGGAGCCATCCCTCCGTTTCAAACGGGCTGATGAAAATGTCGCCACCAAGCAGCCATAGGGGGCTTGCGCACAGATAACTCATTGAATATCAGTGCAGATTTCGGATTTGTCCAGCGGTATAGCATGGCAATTAATTTTCCCCCGTTTCGGGGAATAATTACGCACTTGAAAGATGAAAATCACATAGTCGCATTGCAGCGAGATTATTCTACGGGTTATTTGAAGTTTATCACTTGTTAGAAGCGGAGTTTCATATTTACGATTTTCTGGTTAAAAAAGTATCAAAGCATTGATTTTTTAATGTGAATAAAAAATTAGCACCCTATGATAACTCAGTAACCCGTGGCTTTTTTTACTTTTTACAAAAAAATTCCAGCCTACATTTAGTGGGTAAATCCCCGCCCCATCGGATGGTTAAAATATAACCATTCCTCTTAAAGAGGGTTACCTGCCTCCAACCACGTTGCTAAAAGATACGCGGTTAATGTCGCTTTGACTTACGTACGTCTGAAGGACTTGTCCAGCGTCCCCACCCGAAATGATTTCCCGCTTCCTATATCCAACGGCCGTACGCTTCACGGAGATCTACAATATTTTTGTAGGTCGTGTGGTATGTCCAGCAGAATCCGCGTAGCACAAGGGCTGAGGAGATTTTGTGCAGCCATGCGTGAGCTTGGTAGGCATGAACGTAAGCGCCCCATGTAGGACGTCTTGAAATGTTGATTAATATATTGTATGGGCTGCCAGCATCTATCTAACTTCGATGCTTGCTAACACCGCAATCCATAAGGGACTGTGCTCAGATCACCGACAATCCGGCGATGATAGTATCCACTTAAATTTAAGTGGACACTATCACTGGTGTCAAACTCACTAACTTCATCTCGCTTAAATTTAATGAATTAATAAGATAAATAAAATCAATATCTTACTGTGGATTACGTGTGATGTCGGTTTACTGACTACAACAAAACAGGCAATAACGCAAGACGTCCTACATGGGGCGCTTACGCATGAACTCCGTGTGTGCATGGGGAAACTGCTTGTAGGTATGACTATACTAAAGCCATCATTGTCAGAAAAAGTTGTTTCCAAGCGTTCGAGAACTTGCGAGGTTGTGCAGGAAGTTATGAGTGACCATTCGTATAACAAATAAATAAAATTGCTTTATTATTTATTTATATATTTGTTTTTATTGATTTTTATATTACTTTCTGTTGGGGAAAGTAATATACTCACTGGGTAGCTTAACTTTCTTTACGGTCAATCAGCAAGGTGTTAGATTGATCACGTTTCCAGCATTTACCGGCAATAACTCTATAACTCACTACGCCGGTCGGGTGGAGAAACGGGTTCTTATGACACCGGGATAATCAGGCGAGACGTCTTGTACTTCTACATCGAGACCTTGAAACAGAGACTGGACGCGATTAACCAACTACGGGTGGATCGCGCGTTGGCGGCCATGGGGCCGGATTTTCAACACGTATACAGTCTGCTGCCAACCTTACTACATTTTCATCATCCGATGCTTCCGGGTTACCTGGATGGCACCGTGCCCCACGGCATCTGTTTTTATTCCCCCGATGAGACCCAGCGCGCCTGGCTCGACGACATCGGCCGTCAGGCCGGCGCGGCGGTGGCGGCGCCGGACAGCGGTGAGCAGCCCATTACCGGCGTTTACTCCATGGGCAGTACCTCTTCCATCGGCCAGAACGCTAACTCTGATCTCGACATCTGGGTGTGTCATCAGTCCTGGCTGGACAACGAGGAACGCGCTCAATTGCAGCGTAAATGTCATCTGCTTGAGCAGTGGGCGAATCGCCGGGGCGTGGACGTCAATTTCTTCCTGATCGATGAAAACCGTTTTCGCCATAATGAAAGCGGCAGCCTCGGGGACGAGGACTGCGGCTCTACCCAGCACATCCTGCTGCTGGATGAATTCTATCGCACCGCTGTGCGCATGGGCGGTAAGCGTATACTGTGGAAGATGGTGCCCGGCGACGAAGAAGCGCACTACGATGAGTATGTTCTGTCGCTGTACGCCCGCGGCGCGCTGACGCCTAACGAGTGGCTGGATTTGGGGGGCCTCGGCACCCTGTCCGCGGAAGAATACTTCGGTGCCAGCTTGTGGCAGCTGTATAAAAGCATCGATTCTCCTTATAAGGCGGTGCTGAAAACGCTGCTGCTGGAAGCCTACTCCTGGGAATATCCCCACACCGAACTGCTGGCGATGAAAATCAAACAGCGGTTGCATGACGGCGAAATCGTTTCCTTCGGCCTCGACCCCTATTGCATGATGCTGGAGCGGGTGACCTACTATCTGACGCAGATAAACGATATGACGCGGCTGGATATGGTGCGTCGCTGCTTCTATCTGAAGGTGTGCGAAAAACTGTCGCAGGATCCGGCGGGCACGCCCTGGCGGCGGGAGATTCTGACACAGCTGGTGACGAGCTGGGGCTGGGATGACGCGCGGCTGAAGATGCTGGACGATCGCGCCAACTGGAAGATTGCGCAGGTGCGCGAAGCGCACAATGAGCTGCTGGACGCCATGATGCAGAGTTATCGTAATCTGATCCGGTTTGCCCGCCGCAACAACTTGAGCGTCAGCGCCAGCCCTCAGGATATCGGCGTGCTGACCCGCAAGCTGTATGCGGCCTTCGAGGCGCTGCCCGGTAAAGTGACTTTGCTCAATCCGCAGATCTCGCCGGATCTGTCGGAACTGCATCTGACGTTCATCTATGTGCCGCAGGGCCGCGCCAACCGTACCGGCTGGTATTTATACAATCAGTCGCCGTCGATGGATTCCATCATCAGCCATCAGCCGCTGGAATATAACCGCTATCTTAATAAACTGGTGGCCTGGGCCTGGTTTAACGGGCTGTTGACCCGGTCGACCCAGGTGCATATCAAGGGCAGCGACACCTGCGATAGCGCCAAGCTGAATGAGCTTATTGCCGATGTGGCCGGCCACTTCCCGCTGCGGGTGCCGACGCCGACGCCCAAGGCGCTCTGCAGCCCGTGCGAAATCCGTCATCTGGCGATTATTGTCAATCTTGAGCACGATCCCACCGCGGTATTCCGTAATCAGGTGGTGCATTTCGACTTCCGCAAACTGGATGTGTTCAGCTTCGGCCAGCAGCAGCAGTGTCTGGTGGGCAGCATCGATTTACTTTACCGCAACTCCTGGAATGAAGTGCGCACCCTGCATTTCAGCGGCGAGCAGGCGGTGCTGGAAGCGTTGAAAACCATTCTCGGCAAAATGCATCAGGATGCCGCGCCGCCGGATACGGTGGAGGTGTTCTGTTACAGCCAGCATTTGCGCGGGCTTATCCGCACCCGGGTGCAGCAGCTGGTTTCCGAATGTATCGAGCTGCGCCTCTCCAGTACCCGCCAGGATCCGGCGCGGTTCAAGGCGGTGCGTGTGGCGGGACAGACCTGGGGGCTGTTTTTCGAGCGCCTGAGTGTTTCGGTGCAGAAGCTGGAAAACGCGGTGGAGTTTTACGGCGCGATATCCAACAATAAGCTGCACGGGCTGTCCATCCAGATGGAGACCGAGCAGGTCCATCTGCCTCCGGTGGTGGACGGATTCGCCAGCGAAGGCATCATCCAGTTCTTTTTTGAGGACACCACCGACGACAGCGGTTTCAATATCTATATTCTCGATGAAACTAATCGGGTGGAAGCCTATCATCATTGCGAAGGCAGCAAAGAGGAATTGGTGCGCGACGTCAGCCGGTTCTACTCCTCTTCCCACGACCGCTTCACCTACGGCTCCAGTTTCATTAATTTCAATTTGCCGCAGTTCTACCAGATTATGAATCTGGACGGCCGCATCCAGGTTGTGCCGTTCCGCAGCAGCGTTCTGTCCCATTTATGCGGCGCGCCGTTTGACAATGGTGCGCCGCCGCTGGCGCAAAACGCGCGCAGCAGCTAATTCGCCGGCGGGGCACGCTTTCCCCGCGCCCGCCGCGTCGCTTGCCAACGACAATTGCTGTTGCTTTTCAGATGCCAACTGCGATGATAGGAGGCTGAGACGGATGAACAATAGGTAATGGGTGAAATGAAAAGCGAATTGCGCCGTGCGGCGTTGGGGTTGATGCTGCTAGGACTTTACGGCTGTGGCCTGAAAGGTCCCCTTTATTTTCCGCCGGCGGATAAAAGCGAACAGAAGCGTCAACTGATGACCACGCGGTCCTCGACCCAGTCCCCTGTGCAGACCGCCTCGCCCGGGGATGACGGCAGCACCGCCGTCGGGACCGAACAGCCGTAATCGCGACGCAGTCGCTTCCTGCCGGCAGACGCGCTATGCTGCGTTATCGGCTACTCAGCGGAGTGGGATATGCAGTTCTCCAAAATGCACGGCCTGGGTAACGACTTTATGGTCGTGGATGCCGTGACGCAAAATGTTTATTTCTCACCCGAAATGATCCGCCGCCTGTCGGACCGGCATTGCGGTGTAGGGTTTGATCAATTGCTGGTGGTGGAACCACCCTATGATCCGGAACTGGATTTCCATTATCGTATTTTTAACGCCGACGGTAGCGAAGTGGCGCAATGCGGCAACGGCGCCCGCTGTTTTGCCCGTTTTGTGCGCATGAAGAATCTGACCAACAAACGCGATATCCATGTCAGTACCCAAACGGGACGTATGGTATTGACCGTCACTGAAGACGATTCGGTACGCGTTAATATGGGCGAGCCGAATTTCGACCCGCAGCAGGTGCTGTTTCGCGCTGCTAGGGTTGAAAAAACCTATATTATGCGTGCGGCGGAGCAGACGGTGCTCTGCGGCGTGGTGTCCATGGGCAACCCGCACTGCGTAATCGCCGTGGACAGCGTAGACAACGCGCCGGTCGCGACGCTTGGACCGGTATTGGAGAGCCACGAGCGTTTTCCGGAACGGGCCAATATTGGTTTTATGCAGGTGTTGAACCGCGGGCATATCCGCCTGCGGGTCTACGAACGCGGCGCGGGAGAAACCCAAGCCTGCGGCAGCGGCGCCTGTGCCGCGGTCGCGGTGGGGATCTCGCAGGGTCAGCTGGCGGAACAGGTACAGGTGGAACTCACCGGCGGCCGACTCGCCATCAGCTGGCGCGGACCGGGTCATCCGCTGTATATGACTGGCCCGGCCACCCATATCTATGACGGATTTATTCATCTATGAAGCAAGTCGGCGAACAGGCGGACAGCGCGCAAACGCTGGATGACGAACAGGTGGTGCAGTATCTGCTCACGCACCCGGATTTCTTTATCCGTAATGCCCGGATCGTGGAGCAGATGGTGGTGCCGCATCCGGTGCGCGGCTGTGTGTCGCTGCTGGAATGGCAACTGGGACGTCAGCGTGCCCATATTCAGCAGTTGGAAGACGATATTACCCGCCTCATGGAACACGCGAGCACCAACGAGCCGCTGTTCTATCGGTTACTGCGGCTGCAGTCCGATCTGGCGGCGGCAGGGAGTTTGCAGGAGCTGCTTAATCGCCTGCAGCGCTGGGCGCGCGGCCTGGGACTCGCGGGCGCGCATGTGCGGCTGTTCAGCGACCAATGGCAGTTGGGCGCGCCGTCCGGATTCACCCATTTGGCGCTGGCGCGCAGTGCGTTCGAGCCGCTGCGGATCCAGCGCCTCGGCCAGGGCAACCATTATCTCGGCAAGCTTAATGGTCCGGAACTGCTGCTGCTGCCTCAGGTGCGGCAGGTTGGCTCCGTTGCCATGTCTCTGCTGGGGGATGACGGCTCCCTCGGCGTGCTGATGTTTACCAGCCGCGACAGCCAGCATTTCCAGGACGGGATGGGCACGGTGTTATTACAGCAGTTGGCCACGCTGTTACCGGGGCTGCTGGAACGTTGGGTCAGCCGGGCATGACCGGCACAGGCTCTCCGCTGCAGCTGCAGGTAGACGCTTTCCTGCATTATCTGCGTGTGGAGCTGCAACTGAGCGCCAAAACGCGGGAAAGCTATCAGCGGCAGCTGTATACCGTTATCGTCCTGATCGATGAAATGGGGCTGACGGAATGGAGACAGCTGGAGGTGAGCCAGGTGCGTGCGCTGGCCGCGCGCAGCAAGCGCCAGGGGCTACAGTCCGCCAGTTTGGCGCTGCGGCTCTCTGCGCTACGCAGCTTTCTCGACTGGCTGGTGAGCACCGACGCGCTGGGCGCAAACCCGGCACGCGGCGTTTCCGCGCCACGCCACGGACGGCATTTGCCAAAAAACATGGATGTGGATGAAGTTGACCACCTGCTGGATATCGATACCCGCGACCCGCTGGCCCTGCGCGACCGCGCGATGCTTGAAGTGATGTACGGCGCGGGCCTGCGTTTGGCGGAGCTGGTCGGCCTGAATTGCGCGGATGTGGATCTCGGCGGCGGCGAAGTGCGGGTGGTGGGTAAAGGCAACAAAGAGCGTAAATTGCCCATCGGCGCCACCGCCGTCACCTGGCTGACGCGCTGGTTAACGCTACGTGACCGTTACGCGCCCAAGGATGATGCGGTGTTTATCGCCAACAGCGGACGTCGCATTTCCGCGCGCAACGTACAAAAACGTTTCGCCGAATGGGGTGTGAAGCAAGGGGTAAACAGCCATATCCATCCCCATAAGCTGCGCCACTCCTTCGCCACCCATATGCTGGAGTCAAGCGGCAACTTGCGCGCGGTACAGGAGCTGCTTGGCCACGCCAACCTCAGTACCACCCAGATTTACACTCACCTCGATTTTCAGCATTTGGCATCGGTGTATGATGCCGCGCACCCACGAGCCAAACGGGAAAAAACCTGATGCATTTCTATCGTCCTTTGCGACCGCTGCGCGCGTTAACCTTTGATCTCGATGATACCCTGTACGATAACCGGCCGGTGATTGCCCGCACCGAATATGAGTCGGTGCGGTTTCTACAGCATTACCATCCTGCGCTGCGCGACCTGAGGCAAGAAGATTATCAGCGTTTGCGCCGTGAGCTGCGTCAGCGCGAGCCGGAAATCTATCACGATGTGAGCCATTGGCGCTGGCGCTCGATCGAATTGGCGATGCGTAACGCGGGGCTCAGCGAGCACGACGCGCGCGCCGGCGCCGATGTTGCCATGGAGGTCGTCTTGCTCTGGCGAAGTCAGATTGATGTCCCGGCAGACACGCACGAAACGTTGGCGGCCCTTGGCGCCCGCTGGCCGTTGGTGGCGATCACCAACGGCAACGCGTCTCCCGAGGCCTGCGGGCTGGCGGGCTATTTCAGCCACATTCTGCGCGCCGGCCCGGACGGCCGCGCCAAGCCCTGGCAGGATATGTACCATCTGGTGGCGACGCTGCTGAATGTGCCGCCCGAGACTATTTTGCACGTGGGCGACGATCTGGAAGCGGATGTCACCGGCGCCATTCGCTACGGGATGCAGGCCTGCTGGATCAACGATCGCGGCGGTAATTTCGCCGCCGATGCGCGTCTGTTGCCGCATCTGGAAATTTCGCGGTTGGCATCCCTGACAGCCTTGTTATAATCAACGCTAACTCTGTATAAATGACCAGTGTTTCGCCGCCGCCGGGCGGCGTTCCTCATCGCATGTTAAAGGCCACCTATGGACGTTTCTGATTTGCTCAACAGCTTGAACGACAAGCAACGGGAAGCCGTGGTGGCGCCGCGCGGTAATTTGCTGGTGCTGGCCGGCGCCGGCAGCGGCAAAACGCGGGTGCTGGTGCATCGTATCGCCTGGCTGCTGTCGGTGGAAAATTGCTCGCCCTATTCGGTAATGGCGGTCACCTTCACCAACAAGGCGGCGGCGGAGATGCGCCACCGCATCGAACATCTGGTGGGCACCAGCCAGGGCGGCATGTGGATCGGTACCTTCCATGGGCTGGCCCATCGCCTGTTGCGTGCCCACCATCAGGATGCCAACCTGCCGCAGGATTTTCAGATCCTCGATAGTGAAGATCAACTGCGCTTGTTAAAACGCCTTATCCGCGCCATGAATCTGGATGAGAAACAGTGGCCGCCGCGCCAGGCGATGTGGTATATCGGCGGCAAAAAAGACGATGGACTGCGTCCGCAGCATGTGGAGAGTTACGGCAATCCGGTCGAGGCGACCTGGCAGCGCATCTATCAGGCCTATCAGGAAGCGTGCGACCGCGCCGGGCTGGTGGATTTTGCCGAGCTGCTGCTGCGCGCCCACGAGCTGTGGCTAAACAAGCCGCATATTCTGCGCCACTACCGCGAACGTTTTACCAATATCCTGGTGGATGAATTCCAGGATACCAACCAAATTCAATACGCCTGGATCCGCATGCTGGCCGGCGATGACGGCAATGTGATGATCGTCGGCGACGATGACCAGTCGATCTACGGCTGGCGCGGGGCGCAGGTAGAAAACATCCAGCGCTTCCTGGACGATTTCCCCGGCGCGCAGACCATTCGATTGGAGCAAAATTACCGCTCCACCAGCAATATCCTGCAGGCGGCCAACGCCCTTATCGCCCACAACGGCGGCCGGCTGGGCAAAAATCTGTGGACCGAGGGCGCTGAAGGCGAACCGATTACCCTTTACTGCGCCTTTAACGAACTGGACGAGGCGCTCTTTGTGGTAAACCGCATCAAGGTAAGCCAGGAGCAGGGTGGGGCGCTCAAGGACTGCGCCATTTTGTATCGCAGCAACGCCCAGTCGCGCGTGCTGGAAGAGGCGCTGTTGCAAACGGGGTTGCCTTACCGGATTTATGGAGGTATGCGCTTCTTCGAGCGTCAGGAAATCAAGGATGCGCTGGCCTATTTGCGGCTTATCGCCAACCGCAACGATGACGCCGCCTATGAACGGGTCGTCAATACGCCGCCGCGCGGCCTCGGCGATCGCACCCTGGATGTCGTGCGTCAGACCGCCCGCGACCGTCAGCTGACGCTGTGGCAGTCGAGCCGGGCGCTGCTCGCGGAGCGCGTGCTGGCCGGTCGCGCCGCCGCCGCGCTGCAGCGGTTTCTGGAGCTGATTGATGCGCTGGCGGAAGAGACGGCGGAGCTGCCGTTGCATGTGCAAACCGATCGGGTGATCAAAAACTCCGGCCTATGGAGCATGTACGAGCAGGAAAAAGGTGAAAAGGGCCAGGCGCGTATCGAGAACCTGGAAGAGCTGGTCACCGCTACCCGCCAGTTTAGCTACAACGATGAAGATCAGGATTTGCTGCCGCTGCAGGCGTTCCTGTCTCACGCCGCCCTGGAGGCCGGCGAGGGCCAGGCCGACTCCTATCAGGACGCGGTGCAATTAATGACGCTGCATTCCGCCAAAGGGCTAGAATTCCCCCAGGTGTTCATTGTCGGTATGGAAGAGGGAATGTTCCCCAGCCAGATGTCGCTGGACGAAGGCGGGCGCCTAGAAGAAGAGCGCCGCCTGGCGTATGTCGGCGTCACCCGCGCGATGGACAAGCTGACCATTACCTATGCGGAAACCCGCCGGCTGTATGGCAAAGAGGCTTACCACCGGCCGTCGCGCTTTGTCGGCGAACTGCCGCCGGCGTGCGTGGAAGAAGTGCGGCTGCGCGCCAGCGTGACCCGTCCGGCCAGCCAGCAGCGCATTGGTGCGCCGTTAAGCGAAAGCGATAGCGGTTTCACCCTTGGCCAGCGGGTTCGCCATCCGAAATTTGGTGAGGGTACGGTAGTCAATCTGGAAGGCAGCGGCGAACATAGCCGTCTGCAAATTGCGTTTCAAGGCCAGGGCATCAAATGGCTGGTGGTTGCTTACGCCCGCCTGGAAACCGTTTGACCCGCCGCGCTATTGTACAGAAACTGGCCAAACGGTTTTTCTCACGTATTGACAGCCTTTTTCTTCTCGGCGTAACATGCGCGCACTACTATTAGGAGAGGATTACGCCTTGGACACCCCCAGTAGATACTGGCTCGATAATCTGTTTATCAGGTACATCCACTAAGGCTGCCTCCAGCGCTGGCCGCCTCAGTGCTTGTCAGCGGCCTTCAATGAATGTCGCGCAGAGTCGGTCTTTGACGGTCTGAAACTCGACGGTGGCTCCTCACCCCGTATTTCTGTGATCTAATGCGTTTCCCGTTGGTTACCGTGAAGGAAACGAGGGCGTATGCTTAACGCATTTCAACTGGAAAACCATCGTTTGTCGCGTCTTGACGCTGATGAGCAGGGCACCTTACTTGATGCGGTATGGGTGGATCTCATCGAGCCCGGCGATGACGAGCGCGAACGGGTGCAGCACGAGCTAGGGCAGAGCCTAGCGACGCGTCTGGAGCTAGAGGACATCGAAGCGTCCGCCCGCTTTTTCGAGGACGAGGACGGGCTGCATATTCATTCCTTCTTCTTTTATGCCGACGCTGAAGATCACGCCGGTAACGCCACTGTGGCATTTACTATCCGCGACGGTCGGCTTTATACCCTGCGCGAGCGTGAACTGCCGGCGTTTCGCCTGTACCGGATGCGAACCCGCAGCCAGACGCTGATTGACGGCAACGTCTACGAGCTGCTGCTGGATTTGTTCGAGACGAAAATCGAGCAACTGGCGGATGAAATTGAAAATATTTATAGCGATCTGGAAGCGCTGAGCCTGGTCATCATGGATGGCCACCAGGGCGATGAGTATGATAACGCGCTCTCCACGCTCGCCGAGCTTGAGGACGTGGGTTGGAAAGTCAGGCTGTGCCTGATGGATACCCAGCGTGCACTGAACTTTCTGGTGCGCAAGGCGCGGCTGCCGTCGGGGCAGCTGGAGCAGGCGCGGGAGGTGCTGCGCGATATCGAGTCGTTGCTGCCCCATAACGAATCGTTGTTCCAGAAGGTGAACTTCCTGATGCAGGCGGCAATGGGATTTATCAATATCGAGCAGAACCGCATCATCAAGATATTCTCGGTGGTCTCGGTGGTTTTCCTGCCGCCGACCTTGGTTGCCTCCAGTTATGGTATGAACTTCGAGTTTATGCCCGAGCTCAGATGGTCTTTCGGCTATCCGGGCGCCATTATGCTGATGATTTTGGCCGGGCTGGCGCCGTATTTGTATTTCAAGCGCAAAAACTGGCTGTAGGGAGTGGCGGAGGAGACGACGACGGCGGCCGGTCAGGGCGCCGATCCGGACGCAGGATATTTTCCCTCCGCGGCCGCAATGTGATAAAATGGCTACCTACGCCTGCTTTGAAACGACCTTCATTCATGAAAGCTTTGCCGGTTTATCTCCAATTGCTGATCCTGTTGGCGTGTTGGCGTGTTGGCGTGTTGGCGTGTTGGCGTGTTGGCTGGCGCTGGGATTTATCCTGCAACATTACCACGTTCCCGCCGCGCTGCTCTAGGTCCCATGATGGTTGGTCTGGTGATGGCCTTGTCCGGCTCCCGCATCGCCATATCGCCCAAGGTGTTCATCGGCTGCCAGGCCATCCTGGGGTGCATGACTAGCCGGCGCTCTCTCACCTTCCATTTTGGCGGTGCTGGTCAGGTTTAGCAGCCTGCCCGGGCCAACCGGGGGGCTGTCGCGCCGGCGGAATGTGGTTTCCGCCGTTGGACGCTCTGCTTTATCGCCACGCTGGCGGTGGCGGCCCGTGGGGGCGATACTCTCGGCCGCCGGCTGCGTATTCCCGCCGGTCCGCTGCTGCTGGCGCTGGCCTATGCATTTTCGGCTGGAGCGTTGGCCTGCGCTTCACCCGCGCTATCGTGCTGTTGGCGCTAAAAACGCTACCGCAGATGCTGGCGTCCATCGTCGGCCTGATGCTGCTGTGCGGCGCCATGGCCTGGCTGTTGAATAAACTGCTGCCGGTGGATTTGCTGACCGCTTATCTGGCCACCAGCCCCGGAGGCTTGGATATCGTGGCGATTATCGCCGCCGGCAGTCAGGTAAACATCGGTTTTGTCATGGCGATGCAAAGCCTGCGTTTATTCGCCATTCTGCTGTTCGGGCCTGCGATGGCGTGTTTTATCTCCTGCATCTCTGTCCGGCGTCCGACCAGCCAGTCGCGCAGCTGAGGCAGCCTCAAGCGACCGAAAGCCGCCGCCGCTGGGTCAGAAGGGCGTCGGTAATGAAAACCCCGAGCGCCAGCCAAATAAAGGCGAAGGTATAGAGCTTATCGGCGCTTAATGCCTCGCCATAAAATCCTACCGCCAGCAGGAACATCAACGTCGGCCCCAGATACTGGAAAAAACCGAGCGTCGACAGGCGCAGTCGGTTCGCGGCAGTGGTAAATAGCAGCAGCGGTACCGTGGTCAGCACGCCCGCGGAGGCGAGTAGCAGATTAAGATGCCAGCCGTTGGCGCCGAGATGGCTGGTCGGGCTATCGGCGACGATAAACAGGTAATAGGCGGCCGCCGGCATCAGCCAGAGGGTTTCGATGAGCATGCCGGTTTGCGCGTCGATACCGATCGTTTTGCGCAACAGGCCATACAGGGCGAAAGTGAGCGCCAGCCCCAAGGCGATAAGCGGCAGTGAACCGAACATCCACAGTTGTACCAGCACGCCGGCGAACGCCAGCATCCCCGCCAGCCACTGCAGCCGGCGAAACCGTTCCCCCAAAAACAGCATGCCGAGCAATACGTTGACCAGCGGGTTGATAAAGTAGCCGAGGCTGGCTTCCAGCATATGGTGGTGATTGACCGCCCAAATAAACAGCAGCCAGTTGCTGCCGACCAGCACAGAGGTCAGCGCCAGGGCCAGCAGCAATTTGCCGCGCCGTAAAGACTGGCGCACCTGCGGCCAGCGGCGGCCAAGGGTCAGCAGCACCAACATAAACACCACCGACCATAAAATACGGTGCGCGAGAATTTCGTTGGCGGGCACCTGGGCTATCAATTTGAAATAGGCGGGCGCCAGGCCCCAGATAAAATAGGCTCCGAGGGCGCACAACACACCCTGACGGGCGCTATTGTCACTCATCGGTCAGCCTACCAGATAGTTAGCGGTGGCGGTGGCGAGATGATGCCCCCGGTCATTGCGCAGCTCCGCACGCGCCACGGAAATCTTGTTGCCGCCGCGCAGCAGATGGCTGGTGACGATAAACCGCTCACCGTGGCCGGGCAGCAGATAATCCACCCGCATGTCGATTGTGCCCATGCGCGCCAGACGGTGGCGCAGATCCTGCTCCGAAAGCGCGGGCTGGCGCAATAGCGCGCTGGTCACGCAGGTGATCCCGGCGGCGACGTCCAGCACCGACGCGATCACGCCGCCGTGAAGAATGCGCTGAAGGGCGTTGCCCACCAGCTTTTCATCGCGCTCAAATTCGAGTTGTGCGGCATCGCTCTCATGGCGAGTCAAGTTCAGACCCAATTCGCGGTTGAACGGCATATGATAGACAAAGATATCCCTGATCAAGCGGCGGACGTGATCGGCGGTAAGCGGTGTTGCAGACATAGTTAATTCCGGATTGGGGCAACGCTTAATGCGCGGAGTGATGTAATATTTATGTTCATAGTATGCTTAATTAATGTGGATTACCAGCCTTGGGTGGCGCCGTTAACTTTAGGCAGTTTTCCCTAAAACAAAGTTCTAAGAGCGTGTAAAATGATTAGCTTTGAATGATTTTGTTGGTGGGTTACGCGCTTTCGGAGAACATTTTATGCGCAAACTTTGGGGGGCAACCGCTTTCTTGCTGGGATCGACTTCTTTCGTTTACGCTCAAGAAGCCACGGTTGAGAAGATCCATGATACACCGGCGGTGAAGGGAAGCATCATTGCCAATCTGTTACAGGAGCACGACAATCCCTTCACGCTTTACCCGTATGAGAGCAACTACCTGCTCTACACCTATACCAGCAACATCAATAAACAGGCGATAAGCAGCTACGATTGGGCCAATAACGCCAAAAAAGACGAAGTGGCTTTCCAATTAAGCCTGGGATTTCCGTTGTGGCGCGGTATCGCGGGCGATAATTCGTTGCTGGGCGCGTCCTATACCCAGCGCTCTTGGTGGCAGTTATCCAACAGTGAAGAATCGTCGCCCTTTCGCGAAACCAACTATGAACCTCAGCTGTTCATTGGCTGGGCAACGGATTATGATTTCGCAGGCTGGACCTTGCGCGATGTGGAGCTGGGTCTGAACCATCAGTCCAACGGCCGCTCGGATCCCACTTCGCGCAGCTGGAACCGCGCCTATACGCGGCTCATGGCGCAAAACGGGAACTGGCAGGTAGAAGTGAAGCCGTGGCTGCGGCTGGACGACAGCAGCGATAATCCCGATATTATCAAGTATATGGGCCACTACCGGCTGAAGATAGGTTATGCCTGGGGAGAAAGTATCTTCAGCGCGGAAGGACGCTACAACTGGAACAGCGGCTACGGTGGAGCGCAGGTGGGCTGGAGCTATCCCGTCAGCCGGCACGTCCGTTTTTATACCCAGGTGTTTAGTGGTTATGGCGAGTCGCTAATCGATTATAATCATCGCCAGACGTGTATCGGGATGGGCTTTATGCTCAATGATATGATGTAATTCACAGGGACTTAACCACGGACGCCGCTGCGGCGTTCGTTTGAAGACAAAGTTGGAGCAGATGTGTCTACGGCGGAAATAATCCAGCGGGAAGTGTTGGCGGAGCAGGTGTTGCACGACACCTTCGGCTACCAGCAGTTTCGGCCGGGCCAGCAAGCGATCATTCACGCGGTGCTCAGCGGCCGAGACTGTCTGGTGGTCATGCCCACCGGCGGCGGTAAATCGCTGTGCTATCAGATCCCTGCTCTGGTGATGGACGGGCTGACGCTGGTAGTCTCGCCGCTGATTTCGCTGATGAAGGACCAGGTTGATCAACTGCTGGCCAACGGCGTTGCGGCGGCCTGCCTGAACTCCACCCAAAGTCGCGAGCAGCAGTACGAGGTGATGGCGGCGTGCCGCGCCGGGCGCATTAAAATGCTCTACATCGCCCCCGAGCGTCTGATGATGGACAACATGCTCGAGCAATTGCAGCAGTGGCGGCTGGCGATGATCGCTGTGGACGAGGCGCACTGCATTTCTCAATGGGGGCATGACTTCCGCCCGGAATATCGCGCGCTCGGACAAATCAAACGTCATTTCACGACGCTGCCGTTCCTCGCGCTGACCGCCACCGCGGATGAAGCGACGCGGCAGGATATCCTGCGCCTGCTGGACTTACGCGATCCGCTGGTCCAGCTCAGCAGCTTCGACCGTCCCAATATCCGCTACACGCTGGTGGAGAAGTACAAACCCTTTGAGCAGCTCTGGCACTTCGTGCAGGGCCAGCGCGGTAAAAGCGGTATTATTTATTGCAATAGCCGTTCGCGGGTGGAAGATCTGAGCGCGCGTTTGCAAAGTCGCGGCGTCAGCGTGGCCGCCTATCACGCGGGCCTGGAAAACGCTCGCCGCGCTCAGGTGCAAGAGGCGTTTCAGCGTGACGATTTGCAGGTCGTGGTGGCGACGGTCGCCTTCGGCATGGGCATCAATAAGCCCAACGTGCGCTTTGTGCTGCACTTCGACATCCCGCGCACCATCGAATCCTATTACCAGGAAACTGGACGTGCCGGCCGCGACGGTCTGCCGGCAGAAGCCATTTTGCTGTATGATCAGGCGGACATGGCCTGGCTGCGGCGCTGTCTGGAAGAGAAACCTATCGGCCAGCAGCAGGACATCGAGCGCCATAAGCTCAACGCAATGGGCGCCTTCGCCGAGGCGCAGACCTGCCGGCGGCTGGTGCTGCTGAACTATTTCGGCGAAGGTCGTCAGATGGCATGCGGCAACTGCGGCAACTGCGGCAACTGCGGCAACTGCGGCAACTGCGACATCTGCCTTGATCCGCCCAAGCGCTACGATGGGCTGGAAGAAGCGCGCAAAGCGCTCTCCTGCATTTACCGGGTCGGGCAGCGTTTCGGTATGGCCTATGTCGTTGAGGTACTCAGAGGCGCCAACAGCCAGCGTATCCGCGAAAATGCGCACGACCGGCTGCCAGTTTACGGTATCGGCCGCGAGCGCAGCAATGAGCATTGGATAAGCCTGCTGCGGCAATTGATCCATCTGGGGCTGGTCAGCCAGAATATTACTCAGCATTCGGTGTTACAGCTAACAGAGTCGGCGCGGCCAGTGCTCAGGGGTGAGGTGGACTTGATGCTGGCGGAGCCGCGGGTGACCAATCTGAAAACCCGCTCGGCTCCCAAAACCTACGGTGGCAACTATGATCGCCCGCTGTTCGCCAAGCTGCGCAAGCTGCGTAAAGCGCTGGCGGATGAGGCCAATGTCCCGCCCTATGTGGTGTTTAACGACGCCACGCTCTTGGAAATGGCAGAGCAGCTGCCCACCGACAGCGGCCAGATGCTGCGGGTTAATGGGGTGGGCAACCGCAAACTGGAGCGTTTCGGTCTGCCGTTTCTGGCCCTTATCCGTGAACACCTGTCTGATGAGGGCTCGCGGCCGACCCTGCGTTAAAGGCGGTAAGGCCGATAGGTTCGCCAGGCTTTGGCAGCGGCGTCCCGGGATAGGTACCCCCTGACGCGTGGGGCATCGTGCCTCGGCGTTTTATTTCTGGAGCAGGAAAACTATGTTTATGCTGTTTGTTACCGTGGCGCTGGTGCACCTGATTGCCCTGATGTCGCCCGGTCCCGATTCCTTTTTCGTCTCGCAGACGGCCGCCAGCCGCTCGCGTCGCCAGGCGATGTACGGCGTCCTGGGCATTATCCTTGGGGTAGCCATCTGGGCGGCGGTCTGTATCTTTGCTGGATGGGCTGGCAATTGCTGCGCGCAGCGCGCCGACGGGCGCCCGCGGGTGACGCGCCGGCCGTGGAGGTTGCCGCCAGCGGCGGGTGGGAACATCGCTTTTTGCGCGGTTTGTTAACCAATCTAGCCAACCCCAAGGCGGTCATTTACTTTGGTATCGTCTTCTCGCTCTTCGTTGGCGATGATGTGGGCGCCGGCGCCCGCTTAGGAATATTTGCCCTGATTTTGGGCGAAACCCTGCTGTGGTTTTCCCTGGTGGCGGTGGTATTCGCCCTGCCGGCGATGCGCCGCGGCTATCAGCGTCTTGCGCGCTGGATTGATGGCGTGGCCGGTGTGTTGTTTGCCGGCTTCGGCATTAATCTCATTTTGTCGCGCTGAGGCGACGCCGGGCGATGTGCCGGGTGCGTAACGCGGAGTGGTTAACCCGTGAACGGCAATTTGCCGCGTTCTCTGCCGGCGAGCTGCTGGATTTTTGGCGCGGGCGAGAAGAAGGGGAATTCGCCGGGGCGCAGTCGCTGCCGATTCGCTTTGTGCGCTTTTGCGCCCCCGATCATGATAAAGTGGTGGTCATCAGCACTGGCCGTATTGAAAGCTATGTCAAATACCCTGAAGTGGCTTATGATCTGTTTCAGTGCGGCTATGATGTGATGATTATTGATCACCGTGGACAAGGGCTTTCCGGGCGATTGCTGGCGGACAGCCACCGCGGGCATGTATTGCAGTTCGCTGATTATGTCAGCGATTTCGCCCATTTCTGGCAACGGGTTGTCCAACCGGCGGGTTACCGCCGACGCTTCGCGCTGGCGCACTCCATGGGCGGCGCCATATTGGCGCTGTTTCTGGCCCAGCCATGCGCGATCTCTATGCGGTAGGTACCGGCGCCTGGCGGCCCCGGCCGTTCATGGTCAATATGCTGACGCACAGCAGGTGATGGCGCAGGCTGAGGCTATCACCACGCCGGTGCTGCTGCAGGCCGGAGAAGAAAAAATCGTCGACAATCGTAGCCACTGGGCGTTCTGTCAGGCCATGGCCCGGGCAGGTCATCCCTGTGAAAATAACGGCCCGATAACGATGACGGGCGCGCGTCACGAAATTTTATTCGAGACTGACCCGCTGCGCGCGCAGGCGCTCACGCTAATCGCTGATTTCTTTATGCGGCATCATTAATCTGCGGCGCTGGTTTCGCCGCATACACCAGAGGTTCTATCGCCCCATGTTCCATATTGTTGCATCCGATCTAGATGGCACACTGCTTTCCCCGGCCCATAGGCTTACCCCCTACACCAAACAAACCCTGCAACTGCTGACCGCGCGCGGGATCCACTTCGTGTTCGCCACCGGCCGCCACCATGTGGATGTAGCGCAGATGCGCGCCAATCTGGAAATTGACGCCTATATGATCACCTCTAACGGCGCGCGGGTGCACAACACCGCCGGCGAGTTGATCTTCTCCCACAATCTGGACGAGGACATTGCGGCAGAGTTGTGTAGCGTAGTGCATCAGGACCCGAGAATCCTGACCAATATCTTTCGCAATGATGAATGGTTTATGAACCGCAATCGCGCCAATCAGGAAGATTTTTTCCGCGAGTCCACCTTCAAATACCAGGTGTATCAGCAAGGGGCACTGCCCACGGACGGCATTTGCAAAGTGTATTTCACCTGCGACGATCATCAGCGGCTGCTGGTATTGGAAGAGGCGCTCAACGCCCGCTGGGGCGATCGGGTCAACGTCAGTTTCTCACTGCCGGTTTGCCTGGAGGTCATGGCGGGCGGGGTTTCCAAAGGGCATGCACTGCGGCAGGTGGCCGGTTTGCTGGGCTATCAACTACAGGATTGCATTTCCTTCGGCGACGGGATGAATGACCAGGAGATGCTGGTGATGGCCGGCAAGGGCTGCATTATGCAAAACGCCCAACAGCGTCTCAAAGAGGCATTGCCGAACCTGGAGGTCATCGGCAGCAACGAAGATGACGCGGTTCCCCGTTATCTGCTGGCAATGTACCTGGGCGATCGCTAAAAAACTTTACAAGTGCGAATGATAATGATTACTATTTTTGTGCTTACCGGCCATTGCGATCCTGGCACGGGAGCACGACATTGCTCACATTGCTTCCAGTAATTTCAGCCAGCTTGTGCGCTGGCTTTTTTTGTCCCCGATTCGTCCTTTCACGCAGATGTTTCATTCTAATTTTTTGAACTTAGCGATGATATTTTTCCGCTATTATTCTTTCAGGCCGCGTTTAGACTAGAGGAAAACAGTGAGGAGAATATGAATATCCTGCGCGCCGCCAACGATCGCGGTTATGCCCACTACGGCTGGCTGACCAGCTGGCATAGTTTTTCCTTCGCCGATTACTATCACCCGGATTTTATGGGTTTTTCCGCGTTGCGGGTGATAAACGAGGACATCATTACCCCCGGACAGGGTTTCGGCACGCACCCGCATAAGGATATGGAAATTCTGACCTATGTGCGCTCCGGCACGGTCGCGCATCGGGACAGTATGGGCAATCAGGCGCAGATTCACGCCGGTGAGTTTCAGATCATGGGCGCCGGGACCGGGATACGGCACTCCGAATACAATGCCCGCGACGATGCGCCCTTGCATCTCTATCAGATCTGGATAACGCTGGCGCAAACCGGCCTGCCGCCGCGCTACGAACAGCGTCGCTTTGGGGCGCCCGAAGGCCGCTAGTTGGTGCTATCGCCCGACGGCCGCGACGGCTCGCTGCGGGTGTTCCAGGATATGACCCTGACCCGCTGGGCGCTGCCGCGCGGGTGGTCGTATTCGCTGCCCATCGCCCCCGGCCGTCGGATGTGGCTACAGGTCATCGCCGGCGCGTTGACTGTGAATGATATCAATGTGACAACCGGCGATTCGCTCGCGGTAGAGGACGAAAGCCGGATTGCACTGGCGGTGCACGACGACAGCGAAGTGCTGCTGTTTGATCTGTCCCCGGTTTGACCGGAATAAAAATACTCGGCAGCGGATTTTTTTGTTAAACTTAGCTGAATCGTCGGTGGAGGTTAACAAGTTAATAATGAAGAAAAAAAGGCCGGGACTGCAGGATGTCGCCGATCAAGTTGGGGTAACCAAAATGACGGTGAGTCGCTATCTGCGCGATCCGGATCGGGTCTCTCAGGCGCTGCAGGCGAAGATCGCCGCGGCGCTTGATAGCCTGGGTTATATCCCTAACCGGGCGCCGGATATCCTCTCCAACGCCACCAGCCGCGCTATCGGCGTGTTGCTGCCTTCGCTGACTAATCAGGTTTTCGCCGAAGTCCTGCGCGGGATTGAGCAGGTCACCGATGCCAACGGCTATCAGACCATGCTGGCGCACTACGGTTATTCGCCGGAGCTGGAAGAGCTGCGGCTGACCTCGCTACTGTCTTATAACATTGACGGCCTTATCCTGTCCGAACGCCATCATTCCCCCCGTACGCTGAAAATGATCGAAGTGGCCGGTATTCCGGTGGTGGAGATCATGGATTGCGTCTCCCCCTGTCTGGATATGGCGGTGGGGTTTGATAATTTCGAGGCGGCACGGCAAATGACCCGGCTTATCGTCGAGCGTGGGCATCATCAAGTGGTGTATTTCGGCGCCCGACAGGATGAACGTACCCTAATTAAGCAGCAAGGGTATGAGCAAGGCATGCGCGACGCCGGCCTGCCCGCCTATAGCGTCATGATGGCGGACTCCTCCAACTATTCCGCCGGCGTGGAATTACTGTGCCAGACGCAGCGGGAGTATCCCGGTATCAACGGCATAATCAGCACCAATGACGACTTGGCCATAGGCGCATTGTTTGAATGCCAGCGCCAGGGGATTACCGTGCCCGACAGGATGGCGATAGCTGGTTTTCACGGTCACGACTTCTCCCGCGTTGCTCATCCACGCTTGGCCAGCGTACTTACTCCCCGTGAAGAAATGGGGCGCCTGAGCGCCGACTGCCTGTTGGCCCGCCTGCGGGGCGAACCGCGCGCCGACGGGCAAATCGACGTCGGTTTTACGTTACTGACCGGGGAAAGTATTTGACCCTTACAGCGTAGCAGGCAACTTACCGTCGCAACGTTCATAGGAACAGGGCCGTCCACTTTCTTCCTTCACCCTGCCGACCGGGAGAATTCTCTGACCCTGCGCCTCAGGCCATAATATGATCCCGCTCCCAAAACGCTAATTTAGTTCCCCTATCCATTCCTTAGCGCAGGATGTTACCGGTATCATGATACCGGTAACATCATATCATAAGATATGATTTGAAGACTATCATATATTGACCGGCGCGCGACTCACCGGTTCGGACAGATATCCATTGGGGGAATTATCATGCCACTTTTTATTGTTGCCATTGGGGTAGCACTCCTGTTGCTCCTGATGATCCGTTTTAAACTAAACGGTTTCATCGCGTTAATCCTGGTTGCACTGGCTGTAGGGATCCTGCAGGGCATGCCGGTCAACAAAGTCATCGAATCGATCAAAAACGGCGTTGGCGGCACGCTGGGCAGTCTGGCGCTGATTATGGGTTTCGGCGCCATGCTGGGAAAATTGCTGGCGGATTGCGGCGGTGCTCAGCGTATTGCCACCACGCTTATCGACAAATTTGGACAGCTTTATATTCAATGGGCGGTGGTATTAACGGGTTTCACCGTCGGTTTCGCGCTGTTTTATGAGATTGGTTTTGTGCTGATGCTGCCGCTGGTGTTCAGTATCGCCGCCAACGCGCGTATTTCGCTACTGTACGTGGGCGTACCAATGGCCGCCGCGCTGTCGGTAACGCACGGCTTCCTGCCGCCGCACCCTGGCCCTACCGCGATTGCCGCCATCTTCCACGCTGACATGGGCAGAACGCTGTTATACGGCACCATCCTCGCCATTCCGACGGTCATTCTGGCCGGACCGGTCTATTCGCGTTTCCTGTTCCATATTGACAAGCCGGTGCCGGAAGGTCTGTATAACCCGAAAAAGTTTACCGAGCAGGAGATGCCGAGCTTTGCCGTCAGCGTCTGGACTTCGCTGGTACCGGTGGTATTAATGGCGCTGCGTGCCGTTACCGAAATGGTATTACCGGCGGGCAATCCCATCCTGGCGTATACCGAGTTCTTCGGCGAACCGATTATGGCCACGTTTATCGCCGTGCTGATCGCCATCTTCACGTTCGGTCTTAATCGCGGCCGCTCTATGGATGAGGTGATGAATACCATTACCGATTCCATAAAAATTATCGCCATGATGCTCTTGATTATCGGCGGCGGCGGGGCCTTTAAACAGGTCCTGGTAGACAGCGGCGTGGATAAATATATCGCTTCGCTGATGGAAGGCAGCACCATTTCACCGTTGTTGCTCGCCTGGACCATCGCCGCTACGCTGCGCATTGCGCTGGGTTCGGCGACGGTCGCCGCGATCACCGCCGGCGGTATCGCCGCACCGCTTATCGCCACCACCGGCGTCAGCCCCGAGCTGATGGTTATCGCCGTCGGCTCCGGCAGCGTGATCTTTTCTCACGTCAATGACCCCGGCTTCTGGCTGTTCAAGGAGTATTTCAACCTGACCATTGGCGAGACCATCCGCTCCTGGTCAGTGCTGGAAACCATCATCGCGGTCGGCGGCCTGGTGGGCTGTCTGCTGCTGAATATGGTGATTTAAGCTTTAGCGAATAGCACGTGGTAACACGTGCGGTCCGGCGTGGCAGTGTGCCCGCCGGGCCTTATTTTATCTTGTCGGCCTGCCGGCTCCCTTACCCGAGCTGCTTGGAAACGTTTACGCCCGGTCAATTAGCCGGCGATGACGTTTCCCCCTCAGGCGTGCAGGTAGGTGCGGACGCCGTCTAAAAACATCTGGGTCGAGATCATCAACAGCAATAACCCCATCAACCGCTCAAGCGCGCTGACGCCTTTATTGCCCAACAAGCGTAAAAAGACGTTGGACAGCATCAGTATAACCACAGACAGGCCCCAGGCTATCAGCAACGCCAGCAACAAATGATTGATTTGTAGGGGATATTGATGCGATAGCAGCATTAATGCCGCAATGATAGACGGCCCGGCGACCAGCGGAATCGCTAGCGGCACCAAAAACGGTTCCTCTCCCGCCGGCAGGCCGGAGCTATTGCCTTCCTGTGACGGAAAGATCATTTTGATGGCGATTAAAAATAAAATAATGCCGCCGGAGATCGACACCGTTTCGGTGCGCAGGTTGAGGAACGACAGAATATGCTTGCCGGCGAACAAAAAAATCAGCATCAGCAGCAGCGCCATCAGCATTTCCCGGATGACGATAATACGCCGCCGCTTCGGCTCCAAATGTTTAAGCACCGACATGAAAATGGGCAAATTGCCCAAAGGATCTATAATCAAAAATAACAAAACGGTAGCCGATATCATTTCGCTCATTATCACCTCGACGTCATCAGCGCCGGCATCCCGGCAACGGAAGAGTATAAGCGCCGTTGCTGAAAAAGGGCTTAAAATCGAATAATTTCACTTGCGGCATTTCAACCACATTTTGTAAGGTGGACAAAGTGTTTCCTGCTGAGGCTTCGCAGTAAGAGCACGCGGAATAGTTTGTCCACCCCCCTACGGCAGGACAGTTAAACATGAAAAACGTTGGTTTTATCGGCTGGCGCGGTATGGTCGGTTCAGTGCTGATACAGCGCATGACCGAAGAGCGCGATTTTGACGCCATCCGCCCGGTATTTTTTTCCACTTCCCAGCATGGCCAGCCCGCGCCGGCGGTAAACGGCCAGCAGGGTGTGTTGCAAGATGCGCGGGATCTGGCGGCGCTCAGCGCGCTGGACATTATTGTTACCTGTCAAGGCGGCGATTATACCAACGAAATCTATCCCCAGCTGCGTGAAATTGACTGGCAGGGCTACTGGATTGATGCGGCGTCGTCGCTGCGTATGCGCGATGACGCGATTATCATCCTGGATCCCGTCAATCAGGCCGTCATCCAGCAAGGGCTGGAACGCGGCATTAAAACCTTTGTCGGCGGTAATTGCACTGTGAGTCTGATGCTGATGTCGCTGGGCGGTTTGTTTGCCCAAGATTTGGTGGAATGGGCCTCGGTGGCCACCTATCAGGCGGCATCCGGCGGCGGCGCGCGCCATATGCGCGAGCTCTTGGTACAAATAGGACAATTACACGGCGCGGTAGCCAAACCGTTGCAGGATCCGGCTTCGGCCATTTTGGATATCGAGCGTCGGGTCACCGAACTGACCCGCAGCGGTACCCTGCCGACGGATAATTTTGGCGTACCGCTGGCCGGTAGCCTGATCCCCTGGATCGATAAGCAGCTGGAAAACGGCCAGAGCCGCGAAGAGTGGAAAGGTCAGGCGGAAACCAACAAGATCCTTAATACCCGCCAGCCGATACCGGTGGACGGGCTGTGCGTGCGTATAGGCGCTCTGCGCTGCCATAGCCAGGTGTTTACGCTGAAGCTGAAGAAGGATGTACCGCTGGCGGAAATTGAGCAACTGCTCGCTACCCATAATGATTGGGTGACCGTGGTGCCCAACGATCGTGAATTGTCGATGCGGGAGCTGACGCCGGCAGCGGTGACCGGCACACTGAAAACCCCGGTCGGTCGGCTGCGGAAATTGAATATGGGCCCGGAGTATCTTTCGGCCTTTACCGTCGGCGACCAGCTATTGTGGGGCGCTGCCGAGCCTCTGCGCCGTATGCTGCGCCAATTGGCGCATTAAACGACCCTCGGCGGTTGCCGCCTGCGCTGTGTTTCCGGTTGCCGTTAGCTGCCGCCGACGCATTGTGATGGGGCAGGGGCCGTTTGTCGCGTGAAGAAAGACACCTTTTTGCTGCCGATGGGCGAGATTATTCCCTTAATGCTTTCACTCTGTCCTTGGCTGAAACGCGTCGCACTTTAAGCGCTATCGTGCGCTAACGATTCATGTACGCTGCTACTTTCTTTCCTTTAGCGGAAGAGGGGGACAAGGCGGCCCATCGCCTGCTCCTGCCTGAGCGTGGCCAACCCAGCGTCGCCGTCGCAAGTGGCCGCGGTGACGATAATCCGCTCATCCGTTAACGCATTACCTGCTGGTGCAGGACATTGACTGCCCCTGATGCCGCACCTATCGCCAACGTGTTTTTTTGGATGATAAAAAATTTAACTTAGCGAAGTTAAGTTTTTCATAGGCTTAATAGTTAATAAAAAATTTCGTTAAGCAAGCCTGAACGCGCCGTAAAAATTTGTCTATGATTATTATTTATATTTACATGATTACGTCATCATCATAATCGTCTCTCACTATGGCATTTTCTGCTCCCTTGTCACGTACGTTAACCGCCAACGAGCCATTGCGCGCGCGGCTGACGGTGCGAGACTGTACTGGCGGGTAGGTTATAGGCATTTATCTTTTTGCAATATCCTTTTATTTCATGGAGTAAGAAAAGGAAGAATACATGGCAGGATATCCCGACCAAGACGTTATTACTGCACTGGTGGCCAGCCATTATGCCGATCCATTTTCTTTATTGGGCATGTATCAAACCGCTGCGGGATTGGTAGTACGCGCCTTATTGCCCTAGGCCAGCGCGGTAACGGTAATTGAGGCTAAAAATGGACGCCGTGTCACAGAGTTAACCTGTGAAGATCAACGCGGCTTTTTTAGCGGGATTGTCCCGCGGCGTAAAAATCCTTTCCATTATCAACTGGCCGTCACCTGGCATGACCATAACTATATTATCGAGGATCCCTATCGTTTCGGTCCTTTGTTGCAGGATATTGACAGTTGGCTGCTGGCGGAAGGAACCCATTTACGTCCCTGGGAACGGTTGGGGGCGCATCCGGAAGTGTTGGATGAGGTCGCCGGCATGCGCTTCGCCGTTTGGGCGCCTAATGCGCAGCGGGTTTCGGTGGTCGGAGAGTTTAATTTTTGGGATGGCCGCCGCCATCCGATGCGCCAGCGGCGGGAAAATGGTCTCTGGGAATTGTTTCTGCCGGCGGTAACCCTAGGGCAATTATATAAATATGAAATTATCGATTGCCACGGGCAGACGCGACTCAAAGCCGATCCCTATGCGTTTGAGGCGCAGATGCGTCCGGACACGGCGTCGCCTGATGCGGCACGCTGCCAGGCCAATCTGATGAACCAGCCTATCGCCATTTATGAAGTGCATCTTGGCTCCTGGCGCCGCCACGACGAGAACAATTATTGGCTCAGTTATCTGGAGCTGGCAGAGCAATTGGTTAGTTATGTCAAGTACATGTGCTTTACCCATATCGAATTGCTGCCGATTAACGAGCACCCTTCGATGGGAGCTGGGGGTATCAGCCTCTCGGCATTTATGCCCCGACCCGCCGCTTCGGCACGCCGGAGGATTTTCGTGCGCTGATTGATGCCGCTCATCAGGCCGGACTGAACGCGCTGCTGGACTGGGTGCCGGGCCATTTCCCGAGCGACGAGTTCGGGCTGGCCCAGTTCGACGGTGAATATGCCGATTGCCGGACGTGATTGTCGGACGCTCCTGCCGGCTGCGGCGATGTATTGTCGACCGCGCCTGCAAGATCCCTGATGACATGATAATTGGCGAAGATGCGGATTTGGATCGGCAACGCTTTCACCTTACGGAGGAAGGCATTGTGCTGGTCACCCGCGATACGTTGGCAAAACTCAGTTAGGGAAGACCCCAAACTGTCACTAGGAAAGCACTAAGCCACAACAGGAGCGATGATGCAGGTTCTACATGTTTGTTCTAAATTGTTCCCTTGCTAAAAACCGGGGGACTGGCAGATGTGGTAGGGGCGCTCCCGCTGCGCAAATCGCAGAGGGCGATGATGCGCAGGTATTATTACCAGCCTTTCCGGATTTACGTAAAGGCGTTCCCGATAGCCGGGTGGTAAAAGAATTTGATGCGCTGTCCCGCCACGGCGTGCTGCTGTACGGCCGCTTCAATGGCGTCGGTATCTATTTGATTGATATCCCCGATCTCTACGATCGCCACGGCAGTCCTTATCACGACCTATAACCGCGATGGGGCTGACGGTGGATGAAAAGGTGCCGCTTTTTGCCGTCGTCAGCCGGCTGACCAGCCAGAAAGGGTTGGATCTGGTGCTGGAAGTCCTGCCGGACCTGCTTGAGCAAGGGGGGCAGCTTACCCTGCTCGGCGCCGGTGACGCCACGTTGCAGCAAGGCTTTCTGGCCGCAGCGGTGGAATATCCCAGCCATGTGGGTGTAAATTGGGATACCATGAGGCGTTTTCGCACCGCATTATCGGCGTCGCAGACGTGTTGATGGTGCCGAGCCGCTTTGAACCTTGCGGTCTCACCCAGCTTTATGCTCTAAAGTACGGCACCCTGCCGCTGGTACGCCGTACCGGCGGGCTGGCGGATACCGTCACCGATAGCTCGTTGGAGAACCTGTCGGACGGCGTCGCCAGCGGTTTTGTGTTTGAGGATGCCACCGCCGCGGGCCTGCAGCGCGCTATTCGCCGCGCTTTTGTCTTGTGGTCGCGGCCGTCGCTGTGGCGTTATGTACAGCGGCAGGTGATGGGACTCGATTTTAGCTGGCGCGTTGCCGCGAAAGCGTATCAGTCGTTGTATCAATGCCTTTAAGGTTAATCAGGGGAACACGGGCATGAATTCACCGTTTATCTATGCGTCACCTACCCTCAGCGTCGAGGCGCTTAAACATTCCATCGCCTATAAGTTGATGTTTACTATCGGCAAAGATCCGGCCATGGCGAATAAACACGAGTGGCTCAATGCCGTGTTGCTGGCGGTAAGGGATCGCATGGTGGAGCGCTGGCTGTGTCCAACCGCGCCCAGCTGTCGCAGGATGTGCGCCAGGTTTATTATCTGTCGATGGAATTTTTGCTCGGCCGCACGCTGTCTAACGCGCTGCTGGCGATGGAAATTTACGAGGATACCCGGGTCGCGCTTGATGAAATGGGGCTGGAACTGGATGACCTGCTGACCGAGGAGAACGATCCCAGTCTGGGAAACGGCGGCCTGGGGCGGCGGCTGGCGGCCTGTTTTCTCGACTCTATGGCGACGCTGGCGCTGCCGGGACGCGGCTACGGCATCCGCTATGAATACGGCATATTCAAGCAAAATATCGTCAACGGCCAGCAGGCCGAATCCCCCGATTATTGGCTGGAGTACGGTAACCCCTGGGAATTCCCCCGCCACCCCAGCCGCTACAAAGTCCGTTTCGGCGGCAGGTTGCAGCATGAAGGCGCCAAAATACTCTGGGTGGAAACCGAAGAGGTACTGGCCTGCACCTATGATCAGATAATCCCGGGGTTTGATACCGATACCACCAACACCCTGCGGCTTTGGAGCGCGCAGGGAGCAGTGAAATTAATCTCGGTAAATTCAATCAGGGAGACTACTTCGCCGCGGTGGAAGATAAAAACTATTCCGAAAACGTCTCCCGCGTACTCTATCCCGACGATTCAACGTATTCCGGCCGCGAACTGTGGCTGCGGAGGAATATTTTCTCGTCTCCGCCACGGTGCAGGATATCCTTAATCGGCATTGGTTACTGCACAACACCTTCGACAATCTGGGCGATAAGATTGCTATCCATTTGAACGACACGCCCCCGGTGCTGGCGATTCCCGAACTGATGCTTCTGCTCATTGATGAGCATAAGTTTGACTGGTCACGCGCCTGGGAGGTGGTTTGCCAAGCGTTTTCCTATACCAATCATACGTTGATGAGCGAGGCGCTGGAAATCTGGCCGGTGGATATGCTGGGCAAGATCCTGCCGCGCCATTTGCAGATTATCTTCGATATCAACGATCACTTCCTGAATCAGGTTCAGACGCAGGTACCGGGAGACAGCGAGTTGCTGTCGCGAGTGTCTATCATCGATGAACATAACGGCCGTATGGTGCGTATGGCCTGGCTGGCGGTGATCGCCAGCCATAAGGTCAACGGCGTTTCCGAACTGCATTCGGAGCTGATAATGCAGTCGTTATTTGCCGATTTCGCCCGCCTGTTTCCCGATCAATTTGCAATAAAACCAACGGCGTTACCACACGGCGCTGGCCAATCCGCCTCTGTCGGCGGTGCTGGATGCCACCATTGGCCAGACCTGGTGCACCGACCTCGGGCAGCTGGAGGAATTAAAAGGGCATATCGATTTTCCGGCGTTTATCGTGCAACTGCAGCAGGCCAAATTAAGCAATAAAAAACAGCTGGCGGCCTATCTGGCCAACCAACTGGACGAGGTCGTCAATCCGGCGGCGCTGCTCGACGTGCAAATCAAACGCATCCACGAATACAAACGCCAGCTGCTTAACGTGCTGCATATCATCACCTGTTATAACCGTATCCGCGAAAATCCGGACGGCGATAGGGTGCCTCGGGTGAATATTTTCGCCGGCAAAGCCGCGTTGGCCTATTGCATGGCTAAACATATCATCCGACTCATTAACGATGTGGCGGCGGTTATCAATCGCGATCCGCTGATGAAAAACCGGCTCAAGGTAATTTTCGTGCCGAACTATAGCGTCAGCCTGGCGCAGCTGATTATTCCGGCGGCGTATCTCTCCGAGCAAATCTCCCTGGCGGGGACCGAGGCGTCAGGTATCAGCAATATGAAGTTTGCCCTTAACGGTGCTCTGACTATCGGCACCCTCGACGGCGCGAATATTGAAATGCGCCAGAATATGGGCGAAGAGAATATGTTTATTTTCGGCAATACCGCTCTATAGGTCGAGGCGCTGCGCAGCGACGGCTACAATCCGCGCAGCCATTACGAGCAGGATGCGGAGCTGCATTTGGCACTGTCGCAGATAGCCACCGGCGTATTCAGTCCCGGCGAGCCGGGACGTTATAGTAATCTGTTAGATTCGCTAGTCAATTTGGACGACCATTATCAGTTGTTGGCGGATTACCGCAGCTATGTGGACAACCTGGATGAGGTGGACGGACTGTATCAGCGCCCGTATGAGTGGACGCGGCGCGCGGCGCTGAGTATTGCCAACATGGGGTATTTCTCCTCCGATCGGACTATCCGCGAATATGCCAAGGAGATTTGGAAAGTGGCGCCCGTCCGCCTGTAGAGGAGCCAGCAGGCGGGAGGGGTTTAGGACGCCAGCGACAGCCGCGCCGGGCTGACGTGCTGACCAGCCAGTCGGTAATTCGCGTCTGCTGGGCTTCGTCCAGCCACATGCCGAGCTTGGTGCGGCGCCAGATAGCGTCGTCCAAGGTGACCACCCACTCCTGCGCCACCAGATAACGGAGTTCCGCTTCATACAGGCCGTGACCAAAATCTTCGCCGAGATCCGCAAGACCGGTCACGCCGGCCAGCAGCTGTTCGCTGCGGGTGCCGTATGTGTGGCTGTAGCGCCGCGCCAGCGCTTCCGGCAAAAAGGCGAATTTGCGGCGCAGCACGGCGGTGTAGTCGTCGCGGGTACCGGCGAAATCGCCACCCGGCAGCACCGCGTTGCTGGTCCAGGCGCCTTTGGCGTGAGGATAATAATGAGCCAGTTTTTCCAGCGCATATTCGGCCAGCTTGCGGTAAGTGGTGAGTTTGCCGCCAAAAACTGACAGCAGCGGCGCCTGCCCGTTTTCGTCGCTCAGCGACAGCGTGTAGTCGCGGGTCACCGCCTGGGGTGAATTGGACTCGTCGTCGCACAGGGGGCGGACGCCGGAAAAGGTCCAGACAATGTCTTCACGGCCTAGGGGACGTTGGAAATGGGCGTTGTAGACCTTGAGCAGATAGTCAATTTCACTCTCGTCGATATGGACCTCGCCCGGATCGCCGTGATATTCCACGTCGGTCGTACCGATGATGGAAAACGTTTCCATCCACGGAATGACGAACACAATGCGGTGATCCTCGTTTTGCAGGATGTACGCCTGCGGCTGGTGATGGACGCACGGTACGACGATGTGGCTGCCTTTTATTAGGCGGATGCCATATTGCGACGGCAAATGCAGGCTTTCATCGATGAAATGTTTCGCCCAGGGGCCGGTGGCGTTAGCCAGACCTTTTGCGTGCCAGCGATGCTGTTTGCCGGTCAGACTATCCCGGGCCTCAACCTGCCACAGTCCGTTTTTCCGCCAGGCGCGGGTTACTTGGGTACGTGTCTTGACCTCACCACCGTGTGCCACCACTTCCTGAGCGTTGAGCACTACCAGGCGCGCATCGTCTACCCAGCAGTCGGAATACTCGAAACCGCGCATGATTTCGGGTTTCAGGACCGAATCCGCGCCAAAGCGAACGCTCTGACTCGCCGGTAGGCTGGTGCGTTTGCCGAGATGATCATACATAAACAGGCCGACACGGATCATCCACGCCGGCCGCAGGTGTGGGCGGTGCGGCAGCCGGAACCGCATCGGAAAAGCGATATGGGGGGCCATTTTCAGCAGAACTTCCCGTTCAGCCAGAGCTTCGCTCACCAAACGAATCTCATAATGTTCGAGATAGCGCAGGCCGCCGTGAATAAGTTTGGAGCTGGCGGAAGAGGTGGCGCACGCCAAATCCTGCGCTTCCAGCAATAATACGGACAGTCCGCGCCCGGCAGCGTCGGAAGCGATGCCGGTACCGTTGATCCCGCCGCCGATGACGATCAAGTCTTTGGTTTCCACGTTACCTTCCTCCAAATGCGCGTTATAGTTCTTTTATGTTCGTTTTTGCTCACAATTGTACGCGCAAACAAACATTCACGCCACGTTCTCTGTACAAAAAATCTGTCATGCGTGACGAAGGTAACGTTTTTACCCTTGCGGCGCGCGTCGCTGCCAGGATGATAAGGTCAGGTGGCACGATTCAAGCGTCGATATTGCGCGGCCGATCGCCGCTGAAAAGCGCTGCACGCCGGCCCGAGCCTTGCTACACTTCATGCGCTGCCGTAAGGCGCATTCCCTTTTGGTGAAACCGAGGCGTCAGTTTATGGATCAATTTGCAACAATCAGCATGGAGCAGGCCAGAGAACGCTGGCGGCAAGGGGAGGCGGTGCTGGTGGATATCCGCGATCCTCAAAGCTTCGCTGCAGGCCACCTCCGCGGCGCGTTTCATCTGACCAACGACACCCTACCGGCATTTTTGGCACAGCATGACCTCGCACGTCCGGTCATGGTGCTGTGCTATCACGGTAACAGTAGTAAAGGCGCCGCCCAGTACCTGTTAACGCAGGGGGTGGAGGTCGCTTACAGCGTGGATGGCGGGTTTGATGCCTGGCTGAAAGCCTTTCCGCTGGAAACGGAATCGTTATAACGTCGGTCCGCGAAATACCGGGCGCTGCGTACCGTTAACCACCCCTATGGGAAAGAGACCTGTTTGCCCGCTCGCCCGGCCTTGCGATGAGATATAGATCGCAAAATCGGCGGGTATCGGCGCGGCGCAATCTGCCGTAGCAGGGTTTCGCCTGATGGCCTTTTTCCTTTATCCTCAGGGGATTGCCTGGCGGCGTCGGCGCCAGGGGTGAATCGTTGTCGGACCGCACGTCCAGTCTGCGGATCCTGTATTTTGTTCCCCCATTACCTCATTATGGAAGCGTAAGAGAACCATGATTCGAGTTACCGCCTTGTCTAATGCGCGCCTGGCCCTGGCCTTCATTGATTATATGAAAACGCAGGGGGTGGACATGGAGCTGCGCCCGCAGGGGCGTTATGCCGAGTTGTGGCTGGCGCAGGACGAGAAACTGGCACAGGTTGAATCAGCGCTGGAAGCGTTTCTGCTTGACCCGCAGCATCCCCGTTATCAAGCCGCCAGCTGGCGCACCGGCTCATTACATTACCGCGGCGAGACCGGCGCCGGTCTGCGTGGCTGGCTGCCGGCGCTACGCCAGCAGGCGGGCCCTTTAACGCTAGGCGTGACGGCGCTGTGCGTGCTGGTGTTTTTCCTCATGGCGCTAATCGGTGACGATCGGGTAATGGCCGCGCTGTTGTATCCCGCCGGTCCGGCCCAATACGGTCAGATTTGGCGCTGGGTCAGCCATGCCTTTTTGCATTTCTCACTATTGCATCTGCTGTTCAATGTGGTGTGGTGGTGGTATCTGGCCGGCCTGACGGAGCGCTATCGCGGCAGGGCGTCATTGGCTATTTTGTTCGTGCTCTCTGCGGTGGTCAGCGGCATGGTGCAGTCGCACTTCAGCGGGATTTTTTTCGGCGGTCTGTCCGGCGTGGTGTATGCGCTAATGGGCTATGTCTGGTGGCACGGCGAGAAAAATCCGGGCGGGCCGCTGTTTATGCCGCTCGGGGTCATCGTTTTCGCCCTGTTGTGGCTTATCGCCGGCTATTTCAATATTTTGGGTATCGCCATTGCCAATGCCGCGCACGTGGCGGGTCTGGTCACGGGCCTGCTAATGGCATTCTGGCAAACGCGGCGGGGTCAGAGTCACGGCTATCAGCGCTGATCGGCCGGCAGCAGAGGAATCAACGTGAAGCAAACGCAGCGGCATGATGCCATCATCGATCTGGTTCGCCAGCAGGGCTACGTCAGCACCGAGGAACTGGTAGATCACTTTGCCGTCAGTCCGCAGACGATACGGCGCGATCTCAACGATTTGGCCGAGCAGAACAAGATCCAGCGTCATCACGGCGGTGCGGCGCTGCCGTCGAGTTCGGTTAACGCCGCCTATCATGACCGCAAAGTGATGTGGTCGGCGGAAAAGGCGCGCATTGCGGCGCGTGTCGCGAGCCAGATCCCCGACGGGGCAACGCTATTTATCGATATCGGCACTACGCCGGAGGCGGTGGCGCATGCGCTGTTGGGTCATAAAAACCTGCGGGTAGTGACCAATAATCTCAACGTGGCGACGCTGCTTACCGCCAAGGAGGATTTCCGCCTGATCCTGGCCGGGGGGGAAGTGCGGACGCGCGACGGCGGTATTATCGGCGAGGCCACTCTCGATTTTATTTCTCAATTCCGGCTTGATTACGGCATTCTCGGCATCAGCAGTATCGATTTGGACGGCTCACTGCTGGAGTTCGATTATCACGAAGTACGCACCAAACGGGCGATTATCGACAATTCCCGCTGTGTGATGCTGGTGACAGACCATTCCAAATTCGGCCGCAGCGCCATGGTGAACCTCGGCAAAATGGATCTGGTGGACTATCTGTTTACCGACCAACTGCCACCCCCGGGCGTGATGACGCTTATCGAACATTCCGATGTCAAACTGGAGCTGTGCTGAGCGCAAAAGCGACAGCATAAAAATCCTCGCCGGCGCACTCTTTTTCAACGGCGTTGTCTATTCTTTGATCATCACGACGTTAGCCAGACTCTTCCGCTATCCTTCGCAAGACAATAGGGACTGCCCCCGAGGGTGCTGCCGGGGCAGCCGTGTTTTGTTGGCGACCTGCTCGGCTATTGCTTGTGATGCGCCACCGGCATCGCCGTGACGATGGCGGGCTCATGGGGTGGGGCGCCGGTTTCGGCGCTTTCCACGTTATGTCGACAGGAGAGAGACGTTCATATGCCAAAACCCAAACTCGATAAAGCTGCCTTCCAGGTCGCGCTTGACCGCCAATGGCAACGTTACGGTCTTGCCGGCGCGCGGGAAATGACCCCGTTACAATGGTGGCAGGCGGTCAGTACGGCGGTCAATGAATGCCTCCCCCTTCAACCGCTGCCGGACGGGGTATCCGGGACTTGGACGCTTATCGAGGAATCGGGCAGGCAGCATCACGGGTAGACCCGGGCGGAGCCTGTGGCCGGCGACGATGCATCCGGAGTCGCGGCGAAGCGTGGTGCGCATCATCTGACGCTGTCGGCGGGGATGTCCGATGGTTACCACCGGTTGACGCTATGTACCGCAGATCATAGCTGGGCGTGTAAGGTGATTGTCGCCCCCGAGCGCTGTTATGAACCGCTGGCGCTCCGTGCGGGCCAGCGGCTTTGGGGCAGTACTGTCCAGCTCTACACGCTGCGTTCGGCGCGCAATTGGGGCATTGGCGCTCTGGCGCAAATGATCGCAGGCGTCGCTAAGCTCGGCGGAGCATTCGTCGGCATCAATCCGCTGCATGCGCTGTATCCGGCACTGCCTGACTGGGCTAGTCCCTACAGTCCCTCCTCGCGCCGCTGGCTGAACATTATCTATATCGATGTTGGCGGAGTGGACGACTTTTTACAAAGTGAACCCGCGCAGCAATGGTGGCGGCAGCCAGAAACCGGGCATCGCCTGTAGGCGTTGCGATCGGATGACTACGTTAACTATGCGCAGGTGATGCAGCTCAAGCTGACGGCGCTGCGTTACGCCTGGACGCAATTCAAGCGGCGGCCGGAAAGCTGTCCTGAACGTCGCTCTCTGGCGGCGGCAGTCTGTATCAGCAGGCCACCTTCGATGCGTTGTACCTGCAACAGGTGGCAGTCCGGGATGGCGTGCCTGGCCGGCGGACTATCCCGTCAGGCGATGGCGACGTTGACCACCCATGATCTCGCGACGTTAAGCGGCTTTTGGCAGGGGGCGGACATCGACCTGGCCCATCGGCTGGGCCTGTATGACGACGAGCAAACCTGGCAACGGCTACTGGCAGAGCGTCATCAGGAACGGCAGGCACTATTGGATGTGCTGCGGCGTGCGGACTGCTTGTCGGCCAATACTCCTGCGCGGGCGGAGGAGGTCGCTATGTCATCCACGTTGAACGCTGCCATACACCGTTTATGGCGCAAAGCCGCAGCGCGCTGCTGGGATTACAGCCCGAAGACTGGCTGGAAATGGCGACGCCGGTCAATGTGCCCGGTACCACCGATGCCTATCCTAACTGGCGGCGTAAACTGACGCGGGATCTGGAAACGATGTTTAGCGACCCTGACATAATCCGGCTGCTGACGGTGTTGGGAGACGGGCGACGCCTTGCTTTGGCGCCTGCGCCCGTTCTGGGCCGTTCGGTTAGAAGAGCGCAGGACGGTAACGACGATCGTCCGGGGTAATGGCGTTAATAAGATAGTCGTCACCGGGTGCAGGGGCCCGCAGTCAGCAGCACAGCGCAAGCCTTTTGCCCGGGCACACCGATCCAGGAGCGTGGCGGCTGGACGACCCCCACCTGCTTGAGGGCCGTCAGGCATTAATAGTAGGAATGCTCTCCGCGCTGATGCTCGGTGAGATCGCGCACGCCCTTCAGTTCAGGGAATTTTTCCAGCAGCTCTTTCTCAATCCCTTCTTTAAGGGTGTAGTCCACCATTGAGCAGCCATTACAGCCGCCGCCAAACTGCAGGATGGCGAGCATATCGTCGGTGATTTCCATCAGCGTCACCTGGCCGCCGTGGCCGGCCAACTGCGGATTAATCTGCGACTGCAGCAGATATTCCACGCGCTCGATAAGCGGCGCTTCGTCGCTCACTTTGCGCATCTTGGCATTGGGCGCTTTGAGGGTCAGCTGAGAGCCAAGCTTATCCGTAACGAAGTCAATTTCCGCATCCTGCAGATAAGGGGCAGAAAGTTCATCCACATAGGCAGAGATCTTATCGAATTTCAGTTCGGTATCTGTGGCTTCCACCGCATCCGGCGGGCAGTACGAGACGCCGCATTCCGCATTGGGCGTGCCAGGATTGATAACGAACACGCGGATCTGGGTGCCCGGTTCCTGATTGGACAGTAATTTGGCAAAATGTTCCTGGGCAGCATCAGTAATACGGATCATAATATTCACTCAATAGTTGACTAAAATAGTCGGATATTATACGCCCTTTCCCCTACAGACTACAAGGTGCGGCAAATGCTCCATAGCCGCACTTCACGGGCATGATGACGCAACAATAGACGGCTGATTTCACCGGCTGTGCTGCCCGTGGTAACTCACATCATCCACCAGCGCCACCCGTTTGCCGGCTACATCGGCGAGGCACAGAAAGGCGCCGCAAAGGTTATGCCGGCGTTGGCGGGCGCCTAATCGCTGCTGAGGTGGCCCGCCGCGTGCGTGAAATAACCCTTGAGCCTGCCAGGGCACCCGCAAACATGTGCCAGGGCGCGGGTGAGCAGTTCGGTTTGATTATAGCCTCTCCGTCAGTGACGGTAAGCTGCAAAGGCACATTAAGCAACAAATCCGGCTTCTCCTCACCCGCGGCGGCGCGCTCGCTCCAGCGCAGCCATAGCAGACGGGCAAGCACGCGGTCAAAGCCGGTGTCGCCGTGATATTTAAGTTTTTTCACCAGGCGGCTGAGCGGCGGGCGGTAATCCCCCCACCGCAAGCAGGCTGTGCCAGGGCGGGGCCCACAGCTGGCAGCGTCCGCACGGCTGCCATTCGCTGCGCGCCGGCAACCCGTAGCGTGGGCAGGCGGTTTCCCGTTCCGCCAGCAGAACGCTGACGCAGCCGCGGCAAATGCCGTGATGGCTAAACCAAAGTGGCTGTCGGCATAGCCAACAGAGGGCGCCGATTGTTAGCATGGTGTCATACTTCCTTGTTTCCGACTTTTGGACAATAGCAAATGGTGTCACTGTTTTGGCAAACAACCGGTACCGGCGATCGCGATCTTGTGCTGCTGCACGGATGGGGATTGAATGCCGAGGTCTGGTCTTACATTGTTCCGCGGCTGGCGACGCACTTTCGCCTGCACCTGGTGGATCTGCCGGGTTATGGCCGTAGCCGCGGTTATGGCGCGCTGACCCTTGAGGAGATGGCGGAGGAAGTGGCGTCGCGAGCTCCCCACGGCGCGTTATGGCTGGGCTGGTCACTTGGCGGACTGGTGGCGACGACGGTAGCGCGCCGGTGCCCACATGCGGTCGCGGGTTTGGTAACCGTTGCCTCTTCCCCGCGTTTTTGCGCCGACGGTGACTGGCCGGGGATACGACCTGAGGTGCTGGAAGGGTTTGCGCGCGAGCTGCGCCAGGATTTCACCCGCACCGTCAGCCGTTTTCTCGGTCTGCAAACGCTGGGAACGGCGTCCGCGCGTCAGGATACGCGCTGGTTGAAGAGCGTGGTACTGGCGCACCCGGCGCCCGCGATCGAGGTTCTGACCGGCGGGCTGGCGCTACTGCGCACCAGCGACGTGCGCAAGGCGCTGGACCAACTTGACGTGCCGCTGCTGCGCCTATACGGCTATCTGGATGGTCTGGTGCCGCGTAAAGTGGTCCCGCTGGTGGATGAATTGAGCACCGCCAGCCACAGCATTGTCTTTGCCGGCGCGGCGCATGCGCCGTTCATTTCCCACCCGGTGCCGTTTTGCCAGGCGCTGTGCGATTTCAGTCAGCTCGAATCCTGAGCGTTGGCGGCCGGCAAGGGTTTAGCTATGAGACGGTTTAGGGCGCAGAGCGAGCAGATTCACTCGGTCGCTAACGATCGCTAAGCGTTTCCAGCCAATAGAAAGAATAGGGTGCGAGGGTTAGTGGGCCGCCGCTGACCGTACCCTCGGCGGTCAGCAGGCGATAATCGCCGTCAGGTAAGGTGCAACTTACCGTTTTATTCGCCAAATTAAAGAGACACAGCAGCCGCTGGCCGGCGGCGCGGTAAAAAGCGAGCAGGGTATTATCCCACTCCAGGACTTCCATGGCTGCATCAGGATGAAACGCCTGTTGTCGGCGGCGCAGGCGAATAAGCGCGCTCAACGCCTGGAAAACCCGCGAGCGCAGGCTGGTTTCATCATCCAGCATCGCTTCAATGGTTTTCAGCGGGTACTTCTCTCGATTAACCGCGCGGTTATGGCCGGCGGCCTTGACCTCTTCATAGTCATTACGCGACCCAAGGATACTTTGCACATAGATCGCCGGCACGCCGGGAAACTCCAGCAGGATGGCATGGGCGAGAATAAAGCGGCCAAGCCGCGTCTCGTCACTATCCTCGCGCCGATTGAACGCATCCAGATAGGTGACATTGATTTCATAAGGGCTGGTGGTACCGTCAGTGTTTTGTTTATACGAAACCAGGGCGCTTTCCGACTCCAGATCGCTCACCAGCCGGATGATCTCCGCCTCCGGCAGAATGCCGAGCAGCGGGTTCATCTCGATCCCATCATGGGAGGCGAGAAAATTGAAGAATAATGTAGTAGCACCGCTACCGATCTCAAGCCCTGCAGCCCAATGACGCAGGGCGCGGCGGCTGCTGTTGTGCAGGGCGTGTAACACCAGCGGCGGAAGCGGGAACTGATAGACCATCTGCGCTTTATCTCGGCCATTGCCGAAATAGCTGATATTGTCCTTATGGGGCACGTTGGTTTCGGTAATAATCACCGTTCCCGGCGCCACCTCATCGCAGATGGCGCGAAACAACTTTACCAGCAGATGGGTATGGGGTAGATGGAGACAACGGGTGCCCACCTCTTTCCACAAGTAGCCCACCGCGTCCAGACGGATATAGTCCGCCTCCTGTATCAGGTAATGTAGCAATACGCCGATAACGGCGATCAAAACCTGGGGGTTGTTGAAATTGAGATCCACCTGATCGGCGCTGAGGGTGGTCCATAAATAACGGGTGCTGCCGTCCTGTGCGGTAAAAGGCGTCAGCAGCGGTGATGTGCGCGGGCGCGTCACGCTGGCAGTCGCGGGGGGAAGCGCAATAAAAAAATCGTCATAAGCCTGTTGGCCCGCCAGATAGCCTTTCACCCACCGGCTTTCGGCAGACATATGGTTGCAGATGAAATCGAACATCAGCCGGGTGGTGAGATTGAGTTCGCCTATCTGCTGCCAACTGCCGACGATAGGATTGACCTGCTGATAATCGATGACGGAAAAGCCATAGTCGGAAGAGTAGGGATAGAACGGTAGCAGATGCACCAGGGAAAAGGTGTTGCGCAGGCGATGGTTGAAAAAGGTGGTAAAGGTATCAAGCGTGGGTTTTTCAGCCTCCATGAACTGGTCGGCATAGGTAATAAGCACGACATCATCCTCATCCCAATGCGCTTTGCGCGCCTGATGCGGCGTGGATTTGGTGAAGCTGATTTGGCCCTTGATGGTATCCAGTTGCCCCTGGCTTAAGGTGGCTGGGTAAATCTTTCTCAGCAAGCGGGTTATGGCTTCCATCATGGCACCTTTTTAACGTGACACCCGACGTTGGTGCAACGCTACTAGCATCACCGGCGAGAGGGTAGCTGGCGGCGGCTGCGATCGCATGAACGGCAGGCACAGGGTGCGGGCATCCCCTTGGCCCATCAATTAGACCGGACACCGCGTCTCCTTAGTGACAGCTTTCGCCGCCGGCGGGTTGGCAACAGGGTGTCGATTCCGACGCGCTTAGCTCCGGCTGGAAACGATCCCGACAACGGTAAAGACAAGCGATCAGCAGCCGTTGACGACGATAACGGTGGCTATCGCAATCGCGCTGTACAGCGGATGGTGCATGAAGGTGGCCGTCTGATAAAACAGCGTTGCCGCGAATAGGCACATTGACGCCCCACAGGGCGGACAGCAGCATCCAGCCACGACTGCTTTCGCGGGTGATGGCGCCCAGGACCGAAATACAGGGCACATACAACAGGACAAAGATCAGATAGCTATAGGCGGCAATGGCGCTGCCGAACTTACTGCTCATCATTCCCATAGCGTCACCGCTCATCTCGCCGTCGCCTTTGCTGGCTTCGATAGGGTTGGCGAGGACGCTGAAACTGAAGAAATCCTGTAGACCTTTCCAGGTTTCCGTCATCGCGCCGGATAATTCATCCAGCAAATCGAACGCCTCCGGTCGAACGGGGTACGGGTGATCTGTTCGGCGGTATATAACGTATTCAGCATCCCCACCACCACCTCTTTTGCCATTGCACCGCTGATAAGACCGACCGTAGCCTGCCAGTTATCCTCATGAACGCCCATCGGTTTCAGCAGGGGGGTCTTGCTCACCGCTGCCAGCGCTGAATGGTTAACGCTGTCCGCCGCTTCGCCGTGCAGGGTGAAGCTGTTCAAGGTGCCAATCACCATGCTGGCGAGGACAATGACTTTACCGGCCCGCAATACGAAGCCCTTCAGCCGCTGCCAGGTTTGCAACAGCAGGCTTTTGATATGCGGCACGTGATACACCGGCAGTTCCATGATGAAGGGAGTCGCTTCGCCCCGCATCAGCGTGTATTTCAGCATCAGGCCGGTCAGGACCGCGACCACAATGCCCAGCACGTACAGCGAGAACACCAGTGTAGCGCCATGTCGGCCGAAGAAGGTCGCGGCGAAAATCGCTAGCCGTGCGCCGCAGGACATGAAGGGCGCCATCATGATGGTCATCAGCCGCTCGCGCGACGCGTTGGTACATTGCAGCCGAAACCGACAATCAGCGGAACAAACGACTTGCCCGGCAGACCAAGGGATTGCATCAAGCGGTCGATGACGAACGCGGCGGACCCGCCCTCGAACATCGGCTGCAGGGCGCCGCCAAGGTTGATGGCGAGGATGAACATCAGATACATCACCATAAAAAACAATGGCACGCCAAGTCAGCGGTTGAGCAGCAGGGCGTTAAGTCGCGCGGTCAGGCGATTTGCCGGCGTCAAATGGCCGTTACTCACGGCCTGACAGAGGGCGATGATGGTGGTATAGCGGGCGTCGGCGATCATCAACGCCGCATCCTGCTGCATGACTGCGCGCAGACTTTCCAGCCGCTGGGGCGAGGTCAACAGATCCCGGCTGTGAATATCCCTTTCCAGCATGTGCAGTACCAGCCAACGTCGCTGTCGCGGCGTGTAGTAGCCGGGGGTAAACGGCTGCAGCTGTTCTACCGCTTGACGGACGGCGGGCGGATAGTCAATTGTAAGGGACGGTGCTGCCGGTAGCGGACTGTCAAACTCCGCCTTCAACGCTTCAATGCCTTCGGCGCGGGTGGAAACCAGGGGAATTACCGGCAACCCAGCCGCCGCTCCAGCGCCGGAATATCGATGGTAATGCCCTGGCTGCGGGCGATATCCAGCATATTCAGCGCCACGATGCAGGGAATACCTAGCTCCAACAATTGCAGCGTCAGGTAGAGATTTCGCTCCAGATTGGCGGCGTCGACCACGTTGATAAGCACATCGGCCTGCCGTTCGAGGATGTAGCGACAGGCGATTTGCTCGTCAAGCAAGCTTTGCTGCGACAGCGTCGTCAGGGAATAGGCGCCCGGCAGATCAACGAGCGTTATGCGCTGCGCGGGGGGTGGTGAAAAAGCCTTCTTTGCGTTCCACCATAACGCCGGCCCAGTTACCGACCCGCTGGCGAGCGCCGGTCAACTGGTTAAAGAGGGTCGTTTTGCCGGCGTTGGGATTACCGATCAAAGCCACAGTGCGTGTAGTGATCATTAATGAAACCTATAAGCAGAAACAAATACAACGGATTGTCCCGAGCGAGCGGCGCGAGCGGGCGGATCAATGGCCGGTACGGCTCAACAAGAGCAGTGACAAATCTTTTTTTCGCAGCACCAGCAGCACCCGTCGCACCTCTATCTGCACGGGATCGCCCAGCGGCGCGACACGCACTACCTGAAACGAGCTACCGGGCAACATGCCGAGCGACAGCATTCTCTGCCGAAAGGCAGGGGGGATCTCTTTGGCATAGCCGGTAATTTTATAATGGTGCTGCAATTGCATAATGACCTTCTTGATGGCGACCGTAAGCGCGTTGGAAACGGCAATAACCTCGATACTCGTCAGTACTGCCTGTTGGGTCGGGCTGGCGCGATGTTAAATAATGCAAATGGCAAAAGTAATAGTTATTAATAAGAATAATTTTAACATCTTATCACCCGAGTCAAATAAAACAAAACCTCAACAAAATTCTTTTTTTCAATGACGGATGGAAAAACATATTGCTGGTTATGTGATATAACTTCATGTTTTTAAGGTAATAATTGTCGATTTTCGGCATAAGGGTATCTTTCGTGCAGGTGGGATGCTGTTATTTTATTTTGCAATAACGCACGGCGAAGAAATGAAAATAACCCTGCGCTCCTAGGCCATAAATATTAAATAAGCGACGGAAATGGGTTAATAAAAATATTATGTTAATTATTAAAATTGAATTAAATTAGCCGGCAAATGGGGTTATATTTAATTTAAAATAATTTCATAAATTATTTATTTACTCCCTTACCATTTCCGAGGCCGATGCCGTAAAGTCGCCTTGGCGCCATTTCACCGCTAAAAGCCAGTGACCCATCCCTGACCACTAGGGGTCAGGCATCACCAGGCGGCGCCGTTGGGCCGACGCCTCGCTAACGCCTATAGCGCGGGCCTGCTTGCGTATCCCACAGGCCCGTTGACGCTAGCCGGCGTATTAACGCCGTTTGCCCAGCGCGGTCGCCAGCGCGTCACCCATGGCGCTATTACCGCCCGCGGCAGGGCCGGATTGACGGCCGCCGCTGCGCGCGGGTGGGCGGGACGCCGTCGTATTGCTATCCCGCCGGTACTCGCCCGGGTCACGGCGCGCCGGCGCCTCCCCCGGTCGCTCATCGAGCCGCATGGATAGCGCGATGCGCTTGCGCGCAATATCGACTTCCATGACCTTCACTTTGACAATATCGCCGGCTTTCACCACCTTGTGCGGATCGTCGATAAACCGATCGGACAATGAGGAGATGTGCACCAATCCGTCCTGATGCACGCCTATATCCACAAAGGCGCCGAAATTGGTCACGTTGGTCACCGTGCCTTCCAGCACCATGCCCTGCGCCAGGTCCTGCAGCGTTTCCACGCCGTCGGCAAACGTGGCGGTTTTGAACTCCGGCCGCGGGTCGCGCCCCGGTTTCTCCAGCTCTTTGATAATATCGGTCACGGTGGGTAACCCGACGCGCTCATCGGTGAAGCGGGACGGGCTCAGGCCGCGCAGCGTCGCGGGGTCGCCCATCAGATCGCTGAGTGATTTCTCCGTGGCCTGTAAAATCCGCTGTACCACCGGATAACTCTCCGGATGTACGGTAGAGGCGTCGAGCGGATTGTCGCCGTGATTGATGCGCAGGAAGCCGGCGCATTGTTCAAACGCTTTGGGGCCCAGGCGGGGAACTTTCAGCAACTGTTGACGATCGCGGAAACGGCCATTCTCATCCCGCCAGCTGACGATGTTTTGCGCCATCATGCGCGTCAGGCCGGCGACGCGAATCAGCAGCGGCACCGAAGCGGTATTCAGATCCACGCCGACGGCGTTGACGCAGTCCTCGACTACCGTGTCCAGCTTTTTCGCCAGCATGCTTTGGCTGACATCGTGCTGATATTGACCCACGCCGATGGATTTCGGGTCGATTTTGGCCAGTTCAGCCAGCGGATCCTGCAATCTGCGGGCGATGGAAACCGCCCCGCGCAGCGAGACGTCCAAATCGGGAAACTCCAACGCCGCCAGCTCCGAGGCGGAATACACCGACGCGCCGGCCTCGCTGACGATGACTTTTTGCCCTTTCACGTCGGGATAACGCTTCTGGACTTCGGCATAAAATCGTTCGGTTTCTCGCGACGCGGTCCCGTTGCCGATGGCGACCAGTTCCACGTTATGTTTCAGACATAGCGCCGCGACGGCCGCCGCGGCTTTGTCGGCCTGGCCGGTGTGGGGATAAAGCGTCTCTGTCGCGACCAGCTTGCCGGTGGCATCCACCACCGCGACCTTGACGCCGGTGCGCAGCCCCGGATCAAGGCCCATGGTAGCGCGCAGCCCCGCCGGCGGCGCCATCAGTAAATCATGCATATTGCGGGCGAAGACCTGTATCGCTTCTTCCTCGGCCTTTTCACGCATGCTGCCCATCAGTTCGGTTTCCAGATGCATGAGGATTTTGATGCGCCAGGTCCAACTGATGACCGTTTTACGCCAGCTATCGGCCGGCGCCTGACCGAAGCACACTTGCAAATGATCGGCGATCATCTGCTCGCAGTAGCTGGCACGTGGCGGCTCGTCGACGTGCGGATCGGCGTTCAGCGCAAGCTTCAACACACCCTCGTTGCGTCCGCGCAACATGGCCAGCGCACGGTGTGAGGGGACCTGAGACAGCGGTTCGTGATGATCGAAGTAGTCGCGGAATTTGGCGCCTTCTTCCTCTTTACCGGGCACCACCCGCGCCACCAGATGAGCATTTTTCCACAGATAAGCGCGGATTTTCGCCAGCAGCGCGGCATCTTCGGCAAAGCGCTCCATCAGGATATAACGCGCGCTGTCAAGGGCCGCTTTGGCGTCGGCCACGCCGGCATCAGGGTTAACAAAACCGGCCGCCGCGGTATCGGGGTCCGTTGACGAGTCCTGCCAAAGCCGATCTGCCAGCGGCGCCAGCCCCGCCTCGATGGCTATCTGGCCGCGGGTGCGGCGTTTGGGTTTATAGGGCAGGTAGAGATCTTCCAGCTCGGTCTTGCTCAAGGTCGCCTGGATAGCCGATGCCAGCGCCTCGGTAAGCTTGCCCTGTTCGTCGATGGATTTCAGAATACTCTGGCGCCGTTCATCGAGTTCGCGCAAATAACCCAGACGCGTTTCCAGCGTACGCAGCTGTGTGTCGTCCAGCCCGCCGGTAACTTCTTTACGATAGCGGGCGATAAAAGGCACGGTGTTGCCTTCGTCCAGGAGCCGCACCGCAGCGTCCACTTGCTCCTCCCGGGCTTTCAGTTCGCCGGCGATAAGATGGTTCAATGACTCTCTATTCATGCGTTAACGTTCATTTTGTCATAAGGATTGCTTGGGCCTGCACAGTTATACGGTTTGCGGCGGCAAAATGCCAGCCGCCCGCGTCCGTTCACCCCCGCCGCCGCTATGGTATATTGCCGTTGTTGGCCACAGAGTTCGACGACAGGTGACGATGAAGACCAACCTTATTACCCGCCAGGGCTATCAGGAATTGCAGGATGAGCTGGACCATTTGTGGAAACGCTACCGGCCGGAGATTACCGAGAAGGTTGCCTGGGCCGCCAGTCTGGGCGATCGCAGTGAAAATGCGGATTATCATTACAATAAGAAAATTCTGCGCGAGATTGACCGTCGGGTGCGTTATTTGCGCCGTGTGCTGAAGGAGGCGCGGGTGGTGGATTACTCCCCGCAGCAAGAGGGACGGATATTTTTCGGCGCCTGGGTGGAAGTGGAGAACGCCGAGGGGGAAACGAAACGCTTTCGTATCGCCGGTCCCGATGAAATTTATAAACATAAGGACTATATCTCCATCGATTCACCCATGGCGCGCGCCTTGATCAAAAAGGCGGTGGATGATGAAGCGGAAGTGGTTACCCCCGGCGGACATCGCACCTGGTATATCAACGCCATCTCTTATTAAGGTTGACGTGCGCGGGGCGGTGGAGGAAACGTCGTGGCCGTTAATTATTATTCGCGGCGGCGCGACAGATGTTATTATCGTGGAGATTACGTGCGGAAAGTGTTGATAACTAAGCATCTTTATATGCTTTGTAACAATTTCGCTTAGAATGGTCACCTGAATTCGCTGTCAGTGATCCACCGGTTTTTGAACAATATCCTTTATGGGCGTTTCGCCTTTGGGAGAGAGATAATGCAAGAGAATTACAAAATCCTAGTTGTGGATGACGATATGCGCCTGCGGGCGCTCCTTGAGCGTTATTTGACCGAGCAGGGCTTTCAGGTACGCAGCGTCGCCAACGCCGAACAGATGGACCGTTTGCTGACGCGTGAATCCTTCCATCTGATGGTGCTGGATTTGATGCTGCCGGGAGAGGATGGGCTGTCTATTTGCCGCCGGCTGCGCAGCCAAAGCAACCCGATGCCGATCATTATGGTCACCGCCAAGGGGGAGGAAGTGGACCGCATTGTTGGCCTGGAAATCGGTGCCGATGACTATATTCCCAAGCCCTTCAACCCCCGTGAACTGCTGGCGCGTATCCGCGCGGTACTACGCCGGCAGGCTAACGAGCTGCCGGGGGCGCCGTCGCAGGAAGAGGCTATCATCGCCTTTGGCAAGTTCAAGCTTAATCTCGGTACCCGTGAGATGTTCCGCGAAGATGAGCCGATGCCGCTGACCAGCGGTGAGTTCGCGGTGCTTAAAGCGTTGGTCAGCCACCCGCGGGAGCCGTTGTCCCGTGATAAACTGATGAATCTGGCGCGCGGCCGTGAATATAGCGCCATGGAACGCTCAATCGATGTGCAGATCTCGCGTCTGCGGCGCATGGTGGAAGAAGATCCCGCCCATCCGCGCTATATTCAGACCGTATGGGGTCTGGGCTATGTCTTTGTGCCGGATGGCAGTAAAGCATGATGCGATGGCGCATCTCTCCGCGCAGTTCCTTCGCCCGCAGCCTCTTGTTAATCGTTACCTTGCTGTTCGTCAGCCTGGTAACGACCTACCTGGTGGTCTTGAATTTCGCCATCTTACCGAGTCTGCAACAGTTCAATAAAGTGCTGGCTTATGAAGTCAGAATGTTGATGACAGACCAGTTGCAGCTGGAGGACGGTACCTTACTGGAAGTGCCGCCGGCGTTCCGGCGCGAAATTTACCGTGAATTGGGTATCTCGCTGTATACCAATCCAGCCGCGGAAGAGAGCGGCTTGCGCTGGGCGCAACATTATGAATTCCTGAGCCAGCAAATGGCTCAGCAGCTCGGCAGCCCGACCGATGTACGCGTCGAAGTCACCAAAAATTCCCCAGTTGTCTGGCTGAAAACCTGGTTATCGCCGGATATCTGGGTACGCATTCCGTTGACCGAAATCCATCAGGGCGGCTTCTCGCCGTTATTCCGTTACACCCTGGCGATTATGTTGCTGGCTATCGGCGGTGCCTGGCTGTTTATCCGTATTCAAAACCGGCCGCTGGTGGATTTGGAACATGCCGCGCTGCAGGTGGGTAAGGGCATCATTCCACCGCCGCTGCGGGAGTATGGCGCCTCGGAGGTGCGCTCGGTGACGCGGGCGTTCAACCAGATGACGGCCGGCGTCAAGCTATTGGCGGATGACCGGACCTTGTTGATGGCCGGCGTCAGCCATGATTTGCGCACGCCGCTGACCCGTATCCGCCTGGCGACGGAAATGATGAGTGCGGAAGACGGCTATCTTGCCGAGTCGATCAATAAAGATATCGAAGAGTGCAACGCTATCATCGAGCAGTTCATCGATTATCTGCGCACCGGCCAGGAGATGCAGACCGAAATGGCGGATCTCAACAGCATCCTGACCGAGGTGGTGGCGGCGGAGAGCGGCTATGAGCGCGTGATCGAAACCGATATTTGCGGCGAGGAGCTTATTGTTAACGTCAATCCGCTGTCCATTAAACGCGCGGCGCTGAATATGGTGGTGAATGCCGCGCGCTACGGCAACGGCTGTATAAAGGTAAATAGCGGACGCGAAACCAATCGGGTCTGGTTTGAGGTCGAGGATGATGGTCCGGGCATCCAGCCGGATCAATTACAATATTTATTTCAACCGTTCGTGCGCGGCGACAGCGCGCGCAGCACCAGCGGTACCGGCCTCGGTCTGGCCATTGTCCAGCGCATCATCGATGCGCATGCCGGTAAGCTGGAAATCGGCCGCAGCGCGCGGCAGGGCTTGCGTATCCGCGCCTATTTGCCGCTACCGGTCGCGTCGGTGGATCACGGTGCCAGCGTCAGTAAAGCCAAAGCCGCCGGCAAAAGCGCCGACTAAGCGGCGGCTTAGGCAAAGTGCGCCGCCGCCGGGCCGGTCAACGTCATACGCGTGACGGTATGGCCTCTTCCTGAGCGGCTGTCTTACCAAGGTGTCAGGGCGCGGCTCTGCCGGTTCAGCGCTGCGGACCCGCGCTCACCAGCGCCACCCCGGCCGGCGTGTCGGTGAACTTGCTGAAATTATCGATGAAGCGCTGGGCCAGATCGTCCGCCTTGGCCCGCCATTCGTCGACGCTGGCGTAAGTAGTGCGCGGATCGAGTATCGCGCCGTTCACGCCCGGCAGCGCGGTCGGGATCGTTAGATTGAAAACCGGCAGGGTAGCGGTTGGCGCATCGTCGATATCACTGCGTAGTATGGCGTTGATAATCGTCCGGGTATCTTTGAGGGAAATCCGTTTGCCGCTGCCGTTCCAGCCGGTATTGACCAAATAGGCGCGGGCGCCGGCGGCGTGCATGCGTTTGGCCAGGACATCCGCATAGGCGGTGGGATGTAGCGACAAAAACGCCGCGCCAAAGCAGGCGGAGAAGGTGGGTACCGGCGCCACCACACCCCGCTCGGTTCCCCCCAGTTTGGCGGTAAAGCCGGACAGAAAATGATACTGTGCCTGTTCCATCGACAGGCTGGCGACCGGCGGCAGTACGCCGAAGGCATCTGCCGTCAGAAAGATGACGCGCGTAGCGTGTCCGGCGCGTGACACCGGTTTAACGATATTATCGATATGATCGATGGGATAGGACACGCGGGCGTTTTCGGTTTTGCTGCCATCGTCGTAATCCACGCTACCGTCCGCCCGCACTACCACATTTTCCAACAGCGCGTTACGGCGAATCGCTTGATAGATCTCCGGCTCCGCCTCGGGCGAAAGGCGGATGGTTTTGGCGTAACAGCCCCCTTCAAAATTGAAGACGCCGTCGTCGTCCCAGCCGTGTTCATCATCGCCTATCAGACGGCGGCGAGGGTCAGTCGATAGCGTGGTTTTGCCGGTGCCGGACAGACCGAAGAACAGTGCCACGTCGTCATCGGTGCCGACGTTGGCCGAGCAATGCATGGAAGCGATTCCTTTAAGCGGCAGCAGGTAATTCATCACCGAGAACAGGCCCTTTTTCATTTCGCCGCCGTACCAGGTTCCCCCGATAAGCTGAATGCCTTCTGTCAGGTTGAAAGCGACAAAGTTTTCCGAATGCAGACCCTGTTCACGCCAATCGGGATTGGTACATTTGGCGCCGTTAAGCACCACAAAATCCGGTTCAAAGTCGCGCAGTTCTTCGTCGCTTGGCCGAATGAACATGTTTTTAACGAAATGCGCCTGCCAGGCGACTTCGGTCACAAAACGCACCCGCAGCCGGCTGTCCTCATTGGCGCCGCAGAAAGCATCAATGACAAACAGGCGCTTGCCGCTTAGCTGCTTGCCGACCCGCCTTTTGAGGTGAACCCAGGTCTGCTGGTCAAGGGGATGATTGTCATTGGCGCCTTTGCCCTGGTCTGACCACCAAAGAGTGTCACGGGTTTTGTCGTCACGCACCACATACTTATCAAAGGGTGACCGGCCGGTGAAAATTCCGGTGTCGACCGCCACAGCGCCCGATTGGGTTAGCGTGCCGCGTTCAAAACCGCTGAGGGCGGGGTCGATTTCTTCTGCAAACAACTGATCGTAGCCCGGGTTGTACACCAGTTCGCGGTAGCCCGTTATTCCATAACTGATCCATTGCTGCGGGGTAATACTCTCACTTACCATGTCACTGCTCCTTAGTTCAATAAGTACCGTTAGCGATTGTAGGGATTAGCGGTGGGCCGCGCCGAGAGATAAATCAAGGATTAACCTGAGCGTGCAGGCTTTACATTATTTTGCAGACGGGCGCACGGAAAATAAGTTATTACCTTAACATACGCCGCTGGAGAGGCAATCGTCCGGCGGGGCAATAGGGTAAATCCTAAGCCTGCGGCGAATATCCCTGCGCTGCCTGCTGTTGCAGGTCAGCAATGGCGTCGGCATCGAAACGATAATGGCTACCGCAAAAATCGCAATGCATATCCACTTCGCCGTCCTGCTCAAGCATGTCGTGCAACTCTTGCTCGCCCAAGGTCATCAGCGCATCGGCGCAGCGCTGGCGTGAGCAGGTACAAAGGAATTGCACCGACTGCGCCGGGTAAACGGTCACGTTATCTTGATGATAAAGGCGATACAAAACGTCGTTGGCCGGCAATGCAAATAGTTCGTCGCCCTTCACCGTTGCGGTGAGCTGCGCCAGATGATCGAAATCGTCGGCGTGGGCATCTTGGCCGGGTAATACCTGCAGCAGCAGACCGGCGGCGGCCACCTCTCCCTGATACTCGCCGGTGCGGATAAACAGCCGCGTTGGCAACTGCTCCGATTGCAGGAAGTAGTTTTCCAGGCAGTCAGCCAAACGGGGCCCTTCCAGGCCAACTACTCCCTGATACCGCTCGCCTTCGGCAGGGGTCAGGGTAATCACCAAATACCCGTTGCCCACCATTTGTGCCAGGGTGGCGTCGTCGGCGATATCGCCGTTGATGCACGCCAGCCCGCGCATGTTCTGCCGATCGTCGCCGTTAATGACCGCCAGCCGCAGCGGGCCATCTCCTTGTAACTGCACGGTAATTTCGCTGGTGAATTTCAACGTGGCGGTTAGCAGGCTGGTAGCGACCAGGAGTTCCCCCAGCAGCGTTTTCACCGCCGGCGGATAATTGTGCTGGCCCAGCACCTGGCGGTAGGTTTCTTGTAAGGACACCAGTTCACCTCTGACGGCATAGTCTTCAAAAAGGTAACGGTGCAGTTGGTCTTGATGGGTCATCATGGTCTCTCATGCCTGCGGCGCCGGGAGGGGTTATTCTGCCTCGCCCGATTCGCCATATTTAAATTTAATCAGATTGCGGCGTTCTTTTTTGTCCGGGCGCCGGTCCGGATGGGGCATGGTCAGGGCGTTATGTTTTCGCGCCTCGGCCATTTTCTCCCGTTTGGCGATACTGGTGTCGGTCTCCTGATACAGTAGCTGCGCATCGCTGGCAGGACGGCGTTGATCGCTTAACGCACGCACGCGCACCTGACGCTCGTCGTTGCCTTGGCGCAGGGTGATTTCCGCGCCCAGCTCCATGGTTTTACCGGGTTTGCTGCGCTGGCCATTGTAATGGACCTTGCCGCCCTCAATCATCTCGCGGGCCAGGGCGCGGGTTTTATAAAAACGCGCCGCCCACAGCCACTTGTCCAGCCGTACGGCCGGAGTATCGCCGTTAGCGTCTTTGGGTTTCATTTCGCCTCCTGAGTGTCAGCACATCATTCCAGCCAGCGCAGGCAGCAGCGTCCGATAATCATTCAGTGACGAATGTCGCCGGAAGGTTTGCGGCGCCACTCCGGAATCAGGATTACTGACGCCGAGACAATAGCGGATACCAAAGCGGCTAGCCGCATCGAGAATCGGCTCGCTGTCATCGATGAACAGAGTTCGCGCCGGATCAAAACCGGTATGCGTTTGAACGCGTTGCCACAAATGCTGATCTTCCTTGGGATAACCAAATGTATGGGTAGAAAGTAATAAATCAAGGTGTTGACCCAGACCGGTGTGGCGCATTTTCACCGCCAGACCGTCGGGGTGGGCGTTGGTCAGCAGGATGGAGCGGCGGCCGTGCTGACGCAATGCGCTCAATAGCGGCAGCGTATCGTCGCGCAACCGTACGGTATGACCAAATTCAGCGTTCATGGCGGCGATATCCAGCGTCAGCCGCCGGCTCCAGTAATCGAAACAGTACCAGTTCAAGGTATGGCGCACGCTGTGGTATTCGCGGTCTATCAAGGCGCTGGCCTCAGCCGGGGTGATACCGCGCCGTTGGGTAAGGGCTGCCGGTACGCGAGCCAGCCAGAAGTCACGATCGAAGGCCAAATCCAGCAGCGTGCCGTCCATATCAAGAATGACGGTATCAATATGGCGCCAGTCGATGACTGTGGACATGCGGACTCCAGAGCATAAGCAGGGCAAGGGGGAGGGTCTGTGGCATGGCGCCAAACGGCCCGGTCAACATTCAGAGTAGCATACTTGCCGCCCGCCCGGGGATGACATTGATGGCTATCAGTCGCGCCAAACGCGGTTGCCGTTCGCGGCTATCGCCTCGTGGCTGAAGCAACAGTCATAATAGCGCTGGATGTCCCGCGCGCGGCGCCGGCCGTTGTGCAGGCGACGCACCAGCAGGATAGCGTTGAACGCGGCGAGCGTCAGCAACAGTATCAGCAGCAGGGTTGCGCCCACGTTGCGCCACAGGGATACCCTTTCAGGCTCATTGTGCAGCGCAATATGGCGGGTGCCGTTGGCGTCGACGGTAATATTGGTGATGATGCCCTCGGCGTTAAACGGTGTATGCAACAGTTGGGTAGATAGCCGCTGCAGCTCGTGCCATTGCGCCAGGCCATTATAATCGTTGAAATTTATGGCGGGGGGTGGGGTCTCGACCAGCTGTTTGTCTTCATCGCTGCGGATCAAAAACCCGCCCGGTGGCGGGCTGTTGAGCGCGTTGGTGGCGTTGCGAGTCTCGCTGGCAAAGTAGTACGAGGTAGCGGCGTTGACCAAGGCTTCCAGCGTATCGGCGCTTACCGGCCGCAGCAGCACATTTATTCCTCTCAGCGATCCGGCGCGGGCGCGTTTGACGATAGTCGGCCAGTCGCGCCCATTGGCCAGATTTACCAGAGCCGCCTGCAACCGTTGGCAGGGCGCAGCGTCATCCTGACACAACTCCTGGGTTTTCAGCACAATGTCGCTGAAATCATCAAGCAAGATCATGCCGGATTTCTGAATGGCGGAGGCCAACCCCGGGGTTATTTTATTTTCATTGTCCAAAGCCGGGTGCAACTGGTTATTCACCGTCGTCAGCAACGCTTCGGCGCGATCGACGGTATCGGACTCCGGCATCGGCAGCGGTACCGCGTTGTTCCAGTAAATAGCTGAACAGTCAAACGGAAAAAACGGGGTTCTGCCGCCGTCGCTTTGTACATAGCACATCCCGGTACCGCGGGCCGACAGAGTATCGCCAATGCGCAGCATCGCCTGGTTCAAGGTAGCGACGCTGTCGACGGGCACCGTTTGCGCGCCCTGAAGCCAGGTAACGCTCAATTTCAGCGGCAGCGAGAGCGGGACATAGGCCAGCAGCAACGACAAGACCAGTAGCGAACTGCATAGCATCATCAGATTTCCGCCCCAGCGCTGAAGGGGGAAATAAGTGACTTCGTCATGAAGCGACAGAAAGCGGCCCTGGCGCACCACCTGGCTGTTGACGTATATATCGATGTCGGTTTTCTTGTCCAGATCGCGGGCGATATACGGCTGCCAATGTGCCGGGTATTTCAGATCGAGGCTGCTGAGGGAAATATTGCTGATACTGCCCTGACCAGATTCGCCGAACAGCCCCCAGCGCCGGGGGATCCCACGCAGGCAGTTAACATCCTGCCGATTGCGCTGCGGCGTCGGGCGAAATCGCAGCCAGGCGGCCAGTGCGGCCGGTAACGCGGCCAATGCCGCAAGCCAGAGCTGCGCCATGATGGGTGCCAGCAGACTCAGAAGTATCAATAGCAGCGCCGCGCTGCACAGTGCCGCTTCGCGTTGTCCGGATGGCTGGCTGATAGCGCGCTCCTGCGGCGTTTCCTTGCGCACCTTGAGCAGCTCAACCTGTTCATTGCCCTGCTCGCGCATCGATGAATTTGGTACCGCCGCATGTGCTGGCGCAGGGGTCAACGCAGACGGCGCGTCATTCAGCAACGAGTGGCCATTGAGCGAAATCACCAGCGGCATGCTGTCGGTGCGGATCAACTCGACATGGTTTTCTTCCGCAATGTATTGTTCCCATTGCGCTGGTAAATGAATTTCAATGCTGTCGAGATAATAACGCCATTTATGTGGCGCATCGGTCGCCAGACCATAGCGGGTGATGGCGTGGGTCCCGGCATAGACGTTATCGCTGCGGGGCGTCAAAGGCACACTCGCCGCCGCGGGTTCCGGCGCGCTGAGGGGTGTCGTGCGCGTAAGCGGTTGACTATGATGAAAGTAATGTTCAATGGCCGCGCGCTCTTCCGCGGTCAACTTTCGGGGAAAGGGTTTGATAAACGACAGACGTTTGACGGATACAGGGCGGGCACGCCGGCGATAGAAGCGCCAGCCGATAACGGAAACAATCGCACAGGCAAGCACGCCAGCCAGTACATAGACGATTGCGCTCATGCTAACCCCACCCACAACTTCATAATAATACACCAAAATTTACCGCCGCTGCAAAGATTCTCGTCACCGCCGCTGTTTGACATGGGCCTGCGCAGGCGGTCATCGGCGAAAAACAGGCATACTAACCAATATTATGGCGAGAGTAACAAGCCCGCTGCCGAGGATATATCAGCATTTTCCTATTTTATTCGCTGCTAGACGTATTTACCTATTGCCGATTTGACGTGGCCAGAAGTCATGCTGTGAAGACAGGTTGCGGCCCGGTCCATTCTTAACGCACAATGTTGACCAGGCAGGCCGATGGGCGGGCATCTCCTGGCCATCCAGTGCGCAATCTCGGGAACGATATGGATAAGAATCTGCAAAAACCCAAAATACATCGCGTGGCGACCGTTGCCCAGTCCCGCCTGTTCACGGTTGAGTCCGTCGATCTGGAGTTCAGCAACGGCGCGCGGCGGGTCTATGAGCGCATGAAGCCTTCCCATCACGAGACGGTGATGGTCGTACCGGTGCTGGACGACCATCTACTGCTGATCCGTGAATACGGCGCCGGCATCGAGGATTATGAATTGGGGTTTCCAAAAGGACTTATCGACCCCGGCGAAGTGGTGATGGAAGCGGCCAACCGCGAGCTGATGGAGGAGGCGGGCTTTGGAGGGCGCAACTTTACGTTTTTGCGCCGCTTGAGTATGGCGCCGTCCTATTTCTCCAGCAAAATGCACATTGTTGTGGCGCAAAATTTGTATCCCCAGCGGTTGCAGGGCGATGAGCCGGAACCGTTGCCGCTGGTGCGCTGGCCGATAAGCCGTATGCTGGCGCTGCTTGACGAGCCCGATTTTTGCGAGGCGCGTAACGTGAGCGCGCTGTTTCTCGCCCATGCCTGGCTTAATCGTACACCGGGAGAAGAGTAAGCCCGGGCCGGGTCCAAAGACATCCGGCCCGGCGAGCGGTCAGAACAGTTCCTGCTGCTGGCCGTTGTCCATCAGCGTCGTGCCGACTTCATGTACTACCCGGTATTTCGGCTGGGTACCGTCGATAAAATATTCCGGCCGGCTGTTGCCGCCGCCGTCGGACAATTTGCCGCTGCTCTTATCGATGGTGACGGTAACGACGCCCGGCGGCGGATCCTGTTTCTCTTCGGGGATACCTTCCAGCGCTATCTTCATATAATCATCCCAGATAGGTTGGGCGCTTTTAGCGCCGCCCTCGGCACCGGAAGCCGTGCTTCTGCCCAAATTGCGGCGGTGATCGTCAAACCCTATCCATACCGTGGTGACCGTACCGGGGCCGTAGCCGGAGAACCAGGCGTCTTTAGAGTCGTTGGTGGTACCGGTTTTACCGCCGATATCATGACGCTTCAGATCGCGGGCGGCACGCCAGCCGGTGCCCATCCAGCCGGGTTCGCCAAAGATGTTGCTGTTAAGGGCATCGCGCATCAAAAACGACAGCGGCGTGCTAATTACGTGAGGGGCGTACAGTTGTTCGCCGTCTGCCGCGGCCTGTGCCGGTGAAACCCGTTCCAGTCGCGGCATGGGTACCGTGCCGTTAGCGTCAGCCTGGCGGGAGACGGCTACGTTTTCCATACTGTCGTCCGACAGCACCGCCGATTTCGGTGTATCGCCATAGATGACCGGCAAATCGCAGCTGCTGCACACCACTTTAGGTTTGGCGGTAAACAGCATCTGATCGTTTTCATCGGTGATTTTAGTGATGAGGTAGGGGTCGACCAGATAACCGCCATTGGCCAGCACCGCATAGCCCCGCACCAGCTGGAGAGGGTTGAAGGACGCGGATCCCAGCGCCAGGGATTCGGTGTGGACGATGTTCTGCGCCGGGAAGCCGAAGCGTTGCAGATATTCCGCGGCATAATCCACGCCCATGGCGCGCATGGCGCGAACCATTACCACGTTTTTCGACTGCCCCAGACCCTGGCGCAGGCGAATCGGGCCAGCATAGGTCGGCGGCGAGTTGCGCGGCCGCCAGTCGGAGCCGGCGCCGGCATCCCAGCGGGAGATAGGTGCATCATTGAGAATGGTCGCCAGCGTCAACCCTTTATCCAGCGCGGCGGTATACAGAAACGGCTTGATATTGGAACCCACCTGACGCAGCGCCTGGGTGATACGGTTGAATTTGCTCTGATTGAAGTCGAAACCGCCGACCAGGGCTTTGACCGCGCCGTCCTGCGGATCCAGCGACACCAGCGCAGAATTGACGTCCGGGACCTGCGAGAGCGACCAACCCTCGTCCGTTTGCCGCACCCAGACTTGTTGTCCCGCCTGCACCACATCGGTGACTTTTTTCGGCGTCGGCCCCTGCTGTGTATCGCTTCTAAACGGCCGCGCCCAGCGCATGCCCGCCAGCGATAATGCCACGTTACTGCCATCGGCCATCATCGCCACCGCGCCGTCGACGCCGGTTTCGGTAATGACCGCCGCGTGCAATGGACCGTAAACCGGCAGGGTTTTCAATCTGTCGCGGATATGCTGCGCGTCCCAGGGCGACTCTCCCACTTTCCACAACACGCTGCTTGGACCGCGGTAACCGTGGCGCATATCGTAAGCCAGCACGTTGTTGCGCACTACGTTCTGCGCCGCCTGCTGCAGCGGTTTGGTGATGGTGGTATACACCTTAAAACCGTCGGTATAGGCATTTTCTCCGTAGCGCTTGAGCATATCCTGGCGCACCATTTCCGATACATAGGGCGCGGAAAAGTCGATTTCCGTCGCGTGGTAACGTGCCACCAGCGCCGCGTCGCGTGCCTGCTCATATTCAGCCTGGGTGATGTAGTTTTCATCCCGCATACGCGCCAGCACAGTGTTGCGCCGCGCCAGCGCCCGTTCAGGAGAATAGAGCGGGTTGAAGGTGGAAGGGGCTTTCGGCAAACCGGCAATCATGGCCATTTCGCTCAGCGTGAGCTGGCTGACGTCCTTGCCGAAATAGACCTGCGCCGCCGCGCCCACGCCATAGGCGCGGTAACCCAGGTAGATCTTATTCAGATACAGTTCCAGGATTTCATCTTTGGTTAGCAATTGCTCAATCCGTACCGCCAGAAACGCCTCTTTGATTTTACGAATAAGCGTCCGTTCCGGGCTGAGGAAAAAATTGCGGGCCAGCTGCTGGGTGATGGTGCTCGCGCCCTGTGAGGCATTGCCGGAAAGCAGGGCGATGGAGGCTGCGCGCAAAATCCCCACCGGATCCACGCCGTGATGCTCGTAAAAGCGGCTGTCTTCGGTGGCGACAAACGCATGCACCAGTTCGGGCGGCATCTGATCGAGCCGGAGCGGGATGCGGCGTTTCTCACCGTACTGAGCGATAAGCTTACCGTCCGCCGAGAAGATCTGCATCGGCGTTTGCAGGCGGATGTCTTTCAGCGTCGCCACATCGGGTAATTGGGGCGCAATATAGCGGTACATACCATATATCGATGCGGCTCCCAACAAAATGCAACACACTGCAAAGATAAATAAATATTTTACGAACTTCACCTGAGAATTCCCATTTTTTGTCATTTGGGCAGTTTATAAACAACCGCGCGCTAGTATAAAGGTTAGCCTTGCTATTGGATACGTAATTTAAGTCCCGGGCCTCAGGGAACGAGGAACCATGGCGTTTGACCGTTGGCGGATCGGTATGGATATGGAGCCGGACGTCCTGCGCGCGCTGGCCTGGGACTGGAGCCTTGACGCCGCGCACCCTGAGCGCGTGCTGATCATCAGCGCCCGGCTGTCGGCGCTTATCACGTTGCACCGCTGGCGCAGCCGTTGGACTTTGTCTTTGGCGCCGAATCGGCGGCGGCCTGCCATTTTACCCGTACCGAACCCGGCCCGGTTCCCGAGGGCGGTGAGCTCTGGTCGCTATTCGACGTCTTGCGCGCCGCTTCCCGACGGCCTGGGTGATTGCCGCCGGGCTGGCGCTGGCGCCGGAAGAGCGGCTGTGGAGCAGGTGAATCTGTGGCCTGGCGGCAAATACGCCGGCGACGTCGTGTCCGCGCTTCCAGCAGCGGTTGGGCGTCGGTAATCAATGCTATTTGCGTCTGTTTCGCCAACTCTCCTGGCGCTGCTGCCGCAGCAGCTGTGGTTCACGCATATCGAGCAGCGCAACGGCCGGATCTATTTCAGCGACTGCAGCGAGGGGTATTCGCCAGTGGTTGTCCTGCGGCGCCGGCTGTCTGACTACCCGCTGCTGCCGAGTGTGCGCTGGCGCGAGGTCAGGCGGCGGGATGCGGTACGCTGGCAATTTTTTCTGGAAGCGGACTGGCCGGCGGAGGATGCAGCATGACTTTGCCGGCTGCGGAAACAGGGTGCGATCGACGGATCATAAAATGGCTGGGGGGGCTATGCGCTGCTGACGGTCGCCTTTATGTTTGCCGGGGGCAGTAGGTCCTGCTGCCGGAAAAACGGCGCCTTGAGCAGGTGCAACGGGCGTTCAACGCTCAGCCGCTGCCGCACGATGGCTGCAGCAACATTGCCCAGCCGTTGAACGCGGAGAAGGCTGGGGCCGTGCCGCGGTTGTTCGGTGAGGCTGCGGGAACGTGGCCGCCGCCATCCGCCGTAAAAGCCGGCGCTGCGTCGGCTTCCGCGGGCGGCACAACGCAAACTGCGCCAGCCACCGGCGACGACGCACGGGTGCGGCGCTGCCAGCGACTTGCGAAGGATCCTATTTCGCTGTTCATGACGCCGGAGCACGGTCCGCCCGCCGCGCTGCGCTGGCGGGTGACGCCCACGGGGATTGATGCGAACAGGCGGGGCTGGTCGGTCGCACTCACTACGGATTATGCCGGACTTGAACGCTATCGCGGCGCTCCAGGGCTGTCTCGGCCTGCAGGCGTTAGCGTTGAAAGCGACACCCGAAGGATTGATGCTGGAATTCAGATTAACGTCTGCAGACAAAAAGGAGGGCGACAATGGGTAGAGGCCGGCTGGGGCATAGCGGAACATGCCGCGTAAAACCGGGGACGGGTCGACATGACGCCAGGTTCGATCCAGCGCTGTGTCCGTGGCTGCTGTTGGTTGTTGTTTTCGCCGTTGCGAGCGTTTCACGGGGCGTATCTGCGAATGGAGTGCCGGCGGTGGCAATCGGTACCTCGGCGGCTGCAGCGGATGACGTAGGCGCGGCGGTGCAGGATCCGTTCCAGCCGTCCTCTCCAGGCTCATCGCAGCGGGAAAGCGCCGGGGTAAAAGCCGGTCTGCCGGCCGACATGCCGCCGTCCACTCTGTTTTCTCTGCGGCGCGGCGCCGCATCGGGCACGTTGACGCTGCGTGCTGATGATGCGCCGGTACTGCAGGCGCTGGCCTCCCTGCGTGGGCTGAATCTGGTGGTGACGCCGGGTGTTGAAGGCGAGATTACGCTGCGGCTGTACGAGATGCCCTGGCGCCAAGTACTGGAACTGGTTCTGACGGCAGGCGGCCTGCAGCAAACGCGTCAGGGACGCACGCTGGTGGTATCGCTGCAAGAAGAGCGCCGGATGACACGCGGCCGGAAAAAGCCGCGACGCCGGCGAGGGGGGAGGGCGTGCCGCTGGTTAACCGGTTGATTACCCTGCAATACGCCGATGCGGCCGAGGTGGGGCGCAGCATTGACGCCCAGCGCAGTTCGCTGCTGTCACCCCGGGGAAGCGTTCGGCTCGATAAGCGCACCAATTCGCTGGTGCTGCGCGATATCGCCTCCGCGCTGGCCGCCGTGGGGGATTGGATCGCCGTCTGGGATGTTCCGCTGGAGCAGGTGCTCATTACCGCCCATATTGTCACCATCAGCCGGGAAAATTTGCGCGAAGTCGGGGTCAACTGGCGCTATCCGGCGGAGAGCGCGCAAGCGGATGCGCGTACATTAGTAAAAATGCCCGTCGGCGGACATCTAGCCCGCATCGGACTCCCGTTGGCGCGCCTGAATGGTCGTATGCTGGAGCTGACCGCGCTTGAGCAGGAAAATAAGGTGGATATCCTGGCGAGCCCGTGGCTGTTACTGCCCATCAGCAAACCGCCAGCATCAAGCAGGGGGCGCAAATTCCGTATCCGATGACCAGCGGCCACGGCAAACACCCTTCTATCCAGTTTAAGGAGGCGGTGCTGTGCATGGAGGTGACGCCGCGTATTCTGCGCAACGGGCGCATTACCCTGGATTTGCGGCTGAGCCAGAACGTGCCGGGCAGTATCATCAAGCAAGGAGACAGCCAGGGTGTTCCATCGATACAGAAGAAATCAAAACTCAGGTAACGATTGCCGACGGTGAAATCATCGTGCTCGGCGGCATATTTCAGCATCAAAAGCAGCGCAGCCACGATCGGGTACCGCTATTGGCCGATATCCCGCTGGTCGGGGCGTTATTTAAGCACAAGCGAGCTAATTATAAACAACATGAATTAGTTATTTTTATTACGCTCACCCGCATATGAGGATAGACTACCGCCCCTTGCATCTAACAAAAGCGGGTACGCGGCAACAATTTATGCGTTTTTTTCGTTATCAATTTGACGCTGTCGGCGATTTCGCTTACAAGGGTAACCCATTGAGCAACGCTGATTTTGCGTCAAATGTCATACCGGTGGTGATACCGGGAATTCCGCTTGCGGTGTGGGCATCGATTTAATCGGTTGCCAAACTACCCGGAGTGTTGAGATAATTTTCGCCTGATTCTCGCACTAACGCTCATGAGGTTTCAGTTTAGGTCCCGCCGCTAATTTGATTGGCGGGGCGGGTTGTCATTAACGAATAATCTTAGTAATACCGAAAAACATGGCAGAGAAACGCAATATCTTTCTGGTTGGGCCTATGGGTGCCGGCAAAAGCACTATTGGTCGTCAGTTGGCTCAACAACTTAATATGGAGTTTTTCGATTCTGATCAAGAGATTGAGCGACGCACCGGGGCTGATGTAGGCTGGGTATTTGACGTGGAAGGCGAAGACGGCTTCCGCGATCGAGAAGAAAAAGTCATCAACGAACTGACCGAAAAGCAGGGGATTGTGCTGGCTACCGGCGGTGGCTCCGTGAAATCGCGCGAAACACGCAACCGCCTCTCCGCCCGCGGTGTGGTTGTCTATCTCGAAACCACCATTGAAAAACAGCTGGCCCGTACGCAGCGTGATAAGAAACGCCCGCTGTTGCAAGTCGAAGCTCCGCCGCGTGAGGTACTTGAAGCGCTGGCTCGCGAGCGCAACCCGCTGTATGAAGAAATAGCGGACGTGACTATCCGTACTGATGAACAAAGCGCCAAGGTTGTTGCTAACCAAATTATCAATATGCTGGAAAGCAGCTAATCTAAATTAACGAGATGCCGAAAAGGTCACTGAGCGTCCCATGGAGAGGATTACCGTTACATTAGGGGAGCGCAGCTACCCGATTACCATTGCCGCCGGATTATTCAATGATCCGGCGTCTTTCTGGCCGTTAACGCGCGGCGATAGCGCCATGCTGGTGACGAACGACCGCCTCGCTCCCCTGTATCTGGAATCCCTGTGCGAGCGGCTGACCCAGGCCGGCGTCAAGGTCGATCGGGTCGTATTGCCTGACGGTGAACAGAATAAATCGTTGACCGTGCTGGATCAGGTTTTCACCGCGCTGCTGGCTAAATCCCATGGTCGCGATACTACCCTTATCGCGCTCGGTGGCGGCGTCATCGGCGATCTGGCCGGTTTCGCCGCCGCCAGTTATCAACGCGGTGTGCGTTTTATCCAGGCACCTACCACGCTACTCTCACAGGTTGACTCCTCAGTTGGCGGCAAAACCGCCGTCAATCATTCTCTCGGCAAGAACATGATCGGCGCCTTCTATCAACCTGCGTCAGTGGTCATTGACTTGGACTGTCTCAACACGCTTCCGCGGCGGGAACTCTCCTCGGGCCTGGCGGAAGTTATCAAGTACGGTATTATTCTTGATGCGGCTTTTTTTGCCTGGCTTGAAGACAATCTCGAAGCGCTGTTGGCGCTAGAGCCGCAAGCGCTGGCCTATTGCATCCGTCGCTGCTGCGAGCTGAAAGCCGACGTAGTGGCTGCCGATGAACGCGAGCAGGGCCAGCGTGCTCTGCTGAATCTTGGCCACACCTACGGCCATGCCATCGAAACCCACATGGGTTATGGCAACTGGCTGCATGGCGAAGCCGTGGCCGCCGGCATGATGATGGCGGTGCGCGCCGCGCGTCGGCTCGGTCAATTCAGCGATGCTGATGCTGAACGGGTGAGTGCGCTGCTGCAGCGCGCCGGCCTGACGATGAGCGGTCCGGCGGAAATGGCGCCGGAAGATTACCTGCCGCATATGATGCGTGATAAAAAAGTCATCGCCGGCCGGCTGCGTCTGGTCCTGCCGGTGACGCTGGGCAATGCGGAAGTGCGTACCGGCGTGGCTGATGATATGGTGGTGGCGTCTATTAAGGATTGCCAGGCCTGAGCCGGCCGGCCGCGCGCCAGGGCGCGTCGGTGAAGCCCGGTTTAATGTGATAAACCCTTCCCGCGCTCCGGCGCTGGAAAAACCCCTCTCATGTCGGAGAGTTTTATATGGATGAGTTCAAGTCGGAAGACGAACTGAGACCCGATAGCAGCGACCGCCGTCCCCCCCGCCAGCGGAAAAGACCTACCGTGCCGAAAGTACCTGTATCCAGACAGCATTTGATGATAGGTATCGGTATTTTGGTGCTGCTGTTGCTGGTGATAAGTATTGGTTCAGCGCTGAAATCTCCGTCCCGAACCGATTCAGGCCACCAGGGCGCGGACAATAACGGTCAGCGTAATATCGATCTCTCCGGCTCCGACGCGGGTCCGTCTTCGCCTGGCGCTACCGCGCCGACAGCAAACAACGCACAGAACGGCGCGCCGGTGACTACGCCGAGCGGACAGCAACGCGTGGAATTACCGGGCAACATGGCCGATGCCTTGTCGCAGCAGGGAAGCCAGGTCAACGGCGGGACCGCACAAATGAACGGCCAAGGGCCGGTTTCCACCTTGCCCACCGCTGCCCGCTGGGAGCCGAAACAAACGCCGATGGTGCCGAGTGCCGACCGCCAGACCGCCAGACCGCCAAAAGCGGCTGCGAGCTCTCGCGCCCCTGCGCCGTCCGCTTCTTCCACGTCCAGTGGGGGCGCCGCGGGTTCGATACAGTCTGCGCCCGCCGGTTATTACACGCTACAGTTGAGTAGCGCTTCGCAGCCGGCGACGCTCAACGCCTATGCGCGTCAACAGCAGCTGAGCCATTACTGGGTTTATCAGACCCGCCGCGACGGCAAGCCTTGGTACGTGTTGGTAAACGGGGTTTATCCTTCGCTATCGCAGGCCAAAAACGCGGTGGCAAAATTGCCCGCCGATGTACAGGCTAAAAAGCCCTGGGCGCGGCAAATTGGTCAGGTTAAAAAGGACCAAAATAATTAAGCGTTCCTGAAGATAGCACTGTAGCGTTATGGTAAACAGGGTACAATCCGCGGTTCTGAAGAGTGTGAGTAAGTAGCGAAGGCATGAAGAAGAACCGCGCATTTTTGAAATGGGCCGGCGGCAAGTATCCGCTGATTGAGGATATTCGCCGTCACCTGCCGGAGGGTGATTGTTTAATAGAGCCTTTTGTCGGCGCCGGTTCGGTGTTTCTCAATACCGATTACGACCGATACATCCTCGCCGATATCAACAGTGATCTCATCAATCTGTTCAATATCGTTAAAGAGCGCCCGAACGATTTTATCCGCGATGCCCGGGCTTTATTTGCCGCCGACGCCAACATCTCTGAGGTGTACTACCTGCTGCGCAGCGAGTTTAATCTCTGCACGGACGCCCATCGGCGCGCAGTGCTGTTTCTATATCTCAACCGGCATTGCTACAACGGTCTGTGCCGATATAACCTGAGAGGTGAGTTCAACGTTCCTTTCGGCCGCTATAAAAAGCCGTACTTTCCGGAGTTGGAACTGCACCGGTTCGCCGAGAAGGCCAGTCGGGCGATGTTTGTTTGCGAGCACTACCAACAAACGCTATCCCGCGCCGTACCGGGTTCGGTGGTATATTGTGATCCGCCTTATGTGCCGCTCTCGACCACCGCAAACTTTACGGCATACCATACCAACAGTTTTAGTCTGACCGAGCAGAAGAACCTGGCGCGCCTCGCCAGCAAGCTGGCTCGTGAAAGCCGGATACCGGTTCTGATTTCCAATCACGATACCGCGCTGACCCGGCAATGGTATGGCGATGCGGTGCTGCATCATGTCACGGCACGCCGCACCATCAGCAGCAATATTTTCGGGCGCAGCAGCGTGAATGAACTGCTGGCGTTATATCTCTGAGCGGGGCCGCCCCGCCGCAGACTGACCGTAACTGACGGGAGACATGGATGAAAAACTATTTAATCGCTCCTTCCATCCTTTCCGCGGATTTTGCCCGCCTGGGTGGAGATACTGCCCGGGTGTTAGCCGCCGGGGCGGACGTGGTGCATTTTGATGTGATGGATAATCATTATGTTCCGAATCTCACCATGGGGCCGATGGTGCTTAAAGCGCTGCGTAACTATGGCATTACCGCCCCCATTGACGTGCATTTGATGGTAAAGCCGGTCGATCGCCTGATCCCGGATTTTGCCGCCGCCGGCGCCAGTTACATTACCTTCCACCCGGAGGCGTCGCAGCATGTTGACCGCTCACTGCAGCTCATCAAGGAGCACGGCTGCAAAGCCGGGCTGGTCTTCAATCCCGCCACGCCGCTAAGCTGCCTTGAGTATGTGATGGATAAACTTGATGTCATTTTGCTGATGTCGGTCAACCCCGGTTTTGGAGGCCAGTCTTTCCTGCCTTCGACCCTGGATAAATTGCGCCAGGCGCGTCAGATTATCGATCGCAGCGGCAGGGATATCCGGCTTGAGGTGGACGGCGGCGTCAAAGTGGACAACATCGGCGCTATCGCCGCCGCGGGCGCCGATATGTTCGTTGCCGGCTCTGCTATATTCAGCCAGCCGGATTACCGACCCGTTATCGACGCCATGCGTCAGGCATTAGCGGGAGCGGCGGGGAATGCGTGAAGAACAGCCTATCCGCGGTATCGCATTCGATCTTGACGGCACTTTGACCGACAGCGCCCCCGGCTTAACGGTCGCTCTTGATCGAACGCTGTCAGAGCAGGGGCTGCCCCAGGCCGGTCTGGCGCGCATTGCCACCTGGATTGGCAACGGCGCCGATATGTGCTGGTGGAGCGCGCGCTGCAACGCGCTACCCGTCTGCGCTTCGATGAACATTATGCCGGGACGGTGGCGTCGGGCAGTTTGCTGTTTCCCGAGGTCGCGGATATGTTGGCGCAGTTGGCGCTTCAGGGGCTGCCGATGGCGGTGGTGACCAATAAGCCCACACCCTTTGTCGCACCGTTGCTGGCCTCGCTCGGCATCGAGCGCCATTTTGTGCTGATTATCGGCGGCGATGATGTTACGGCCAAGAAGCCGCATCTCGCCCCGCTTTATCTGGTGCTCGGACATTTGGGGCTTTATGCCCGTGAGCTGCTGTTCGTCGGCGATTTGCGCAATGATATCCTCGCGGCCAAAGCCGCCGGCTGCCCAAGCGCCGGCATGACCTATGGCTATAACTATGGTGAAGCGATCACGCTGAGCCGCCCGGATTACGTTCTGGACCGTTTTGCCGATCTTTTGCCCGTGCTCGGGCTGCCACCTTTCGTTAATCAGGGCCGTTTAAAATGAGTAAGCCCATCGTATTCAGCGGCGCGCAGCCGTCAGGGGAACTGACTATTGGCAACTATATGGGTGCGCTGCGTCAGTGGGTCAGCATGCAGGACGAGTATGACTGTATTTATTGCATCGTCGACCTACATGCCATTACCGCCCGTCAGGATGCCCAGCAGCTGCGTAAGGCAACGCTGGACGTTCTGGCGCTGTATCTGGCCTGCGGTATCGATCCGGCTAAAAGTACGGTTTTCATTCAGTCGCATGTGCCGGAGCATAGCCAACTGGGCTGGTTGCTGAACTGTTATACCTATTTTGGTGAACTGAGCCGGATGACCCAGTTCAAGGATAAATCGGCCCGTTACGCCGAAAATATCAATGCCGGGCTGTTTGATTACCCGGTGCTGATGGCGGCAGACATTCTGCTTTATCAGACCAACCAGGTGCCGGTCGGGGAGGATCAGAAACAGCATTTGGAGCTGAGCCGCGATATCGCCAAACGGTTTAACGCGCTGTATGGCGAGATCTTCACCATTCCTGAACCGTTTATTCCCAAATCCGGCGCGCGCGTGATGTCGTTGCTGGATCCTTTGAAAAAGATGTCGAAATCCGATGACAACCGTAATAACGTCATCACCCTGCTGGAAGATCCCAAATCCGTAGTCAAGAAGCTTAAACGGGCGGTAACCGACTCCGATGAACCGCCGGTGGTGCGCTATGATCCTGTGGCCAAACCCGGCGTCTCCAACTTGCTGGATATTTTATCCGGCGTGACCGGTACGCCGGTGGCGGAACTGGAACAGGCGTTTGCCGGAAAAATGTACGGCCATCTGAAATCCGCCGTGGCCGATGCGGTGTCGGAAATGCTGACCGCGTTACAGGCTCGTTACCACGCCCTGTGCGCCGACGAAGCTTATTTGAATCAAGTGTTACGGGACGGGGCGGAAAAAGCCCGCGCTCAAGCCAGCGTGACCTTGGCCAAGGTCTATGAAGCCGTCGGCTTTGTCGCCAAACCCTGAGTCATTTATACCCCTCGCGCGCCCGGCCTGATCCCGATAGGGCCGGGCGGCACGTCACTACGCTTTTTCCGCGACTCCCGGCAAAGGTAATGAATTATATGCGGTTGTTATTCTGCCGCGGTTACGCTATCTATCAAGCAGGCACCTGATAAAAGCGAGGTAACCCGTGCCAAATCCCCTGCTGCATACTATCAGTCACGTCCGGCGGCTGCCCTGGCGTGAAGGTTTATGTCAAATCACCCTCGAGCAGGGAATCATCTGCCGTCTGGCGCCGCAAAATCATGGTCAGCAGGACGGCGAAGGCGTCCTTAATGCCGAGGGCGGATTAGCAATACCGCCGTTTGTCGAACCCCACATTTATCTGGATACTACACAGACCGCCGGAGACCTCCACTGGAACGATTCCGGTACGCTGTTTGAGGGCATTGCCCGTTGGGCCGAGCGCAAAGCGATCCTGACCCATGAAGACGTCAAGACGCCGCCGCGCTATGTTATCCGTCACGGGCAGGTGATCGCGGAAACCCCGTCATCGCCATCGCGGCTGTATTTAGCGCAGCCGGAGACCGTGGATTTCCGCTGAGTAGGTGGGGTATTACTGTTCGTCCTGCGCCGTTTCCGCTGCCGGGTTCAGCCTGGCGCAGGCCTACAACTGCTGTTCCACCGTTTCGCCGATGCATTTTACAGCGGTTTCTATTGCCGGCATCATACGGTTGGCATAATTGAGGCGCAGGCAGTGGCGGTATTTCCCGGAGGCTGAGAAAATGGGTCCAACCGCCACCTGCACGCCCTTGCTTTCCAATTGACGGTTCAGCCGCATGGTATCAAACGCCGGCGGTAACTCTATCCACAGCAGGAACCCCCCCCCTGCGGTCGGCTTATCCGGGGCCCTTGCGGAAAATAACGCTGCACCCATTCCGTCATGATGTCGCGATTAAGTTGATAGCGGGCGTGCATCCGGCTCACGTGCTTGAGGTAGTGCCCCCCTGACGCAGAAATTCGGCGATGGCCAGCTGCGGCTGCGTGGCGCCGGTGCCGATATATTTCATGTGCAGTACCTGCTCCATATAGCGGCCTGGCTCGATCCAGACGATACGCAATCCCGGCGCCAGCGTTTTGGAAAACGAGCTGCACAGCAGCACCCGCCCATCTTCGTCAAAAGATTTTATCGTCCGCGGATAGTGATAGGCCAGATTGGCATAAACATCGTCTTCAATGATCGGCGTATCGTAACGTTGCGCCAGGGTCAATAACGCCACCTTGTGGGCGTCCGGTATGATATACCCGAGCGGATTATTGTAATTGGGCGTCAGTTGGATAGCCTTGATTGGCCACTGTTCGAGAGCAAGTTCCAATGCCTCCAGGCTGATGCCGGTAAGGGGATCGGTGGGAATTTCCAGCGCCTTCATGCCAAACCCTTTTAGGATTTGGGTGACACCATGAAAGCTGGGTGAGTCTACCGCCACAATATCCCCCCGGCCGGCATAGCGCATGAATGGCGATAGACAATGCTTCGTGACAGCCGGTGGTGATGATGATCCCCTCCGGCGCCACGTGGCTTCCGCTGTCTATCATGAGGCGCGCGATCTGCTCGCGCAGCGGAGCCGTTCAGTTCATCATAGTGCATGCTGCGCAGGTCCGGGTGTAGCGCCACGCGGCTCATGAGGGTCCGCAGCGGTTTCAGGGTGGTGGCGGTAACGTCAGGTACGCCGGGCCCTAAATGAATGACGTCGCGGGCGATGAGGGTACGGGTGAGTTGCAGCATCATGTCCCATTGCGAAATCTCCACCGGTCGCTGTGCGGGCCGGCACATTTCCGGCAGTCCGTGCTGCTGACAGACGAAATAGCCGGATTTGGGGCGGGCGGTGATTAACTGGCGGTGTTCGAGCACGCGATAGGCTTGCTGTACGGTACTGATGCTAACGCCATGTTCCACGCTTAGCGCGCGCACAGAGGGCAGGCGCTGGCCGCGGTTGTAAAGCCCTTGTTCAATGCGTTCGCCGATGATGTCGGCCAGATGATGGTAGCGGGTCATAGTTGCCTCATACAGATGGCCGTGTTAGCGGGAAAACCAGTACAGATCGCGCTTCAGAATACCATTACAGATGAAATAATCGCAATCTGTATGCTTAAAATAGTGCCTTTATGAATCTGTACCGTATTAGGGCGATCTTTCGTCATAGTCCTGTCCCCCAGCCACAGAAGCTATGATGAAAACGCCACCAAAATACTGTACCGCCTCACTAATGGCGCAATCCGACCATGCCGTTTGCCCGGCCGCCCTGGGTCGGTCAGGCTTTGTGCGCCGCATCTGGGCGCGGCTCCGCCGCTGGCTGCTCTACCGGCGCGACAAACGTATCCTGCTCGGCCTCAGTGACGACCAGCTACGGGACATCGGGTTGACACGCGACGACATTCATCGCGACAACGAGACGCTACACTCGCGCTGGAGCACCCGTCGGCGCTAAAGACGTCAACGCGGATGCTGTCAGGGCGTCTGGCCTGTAAGGCGCCCACGTCGGGCAAGGATACCGGCCATGATGGGCACATCAGGGCTGATGGCGCCATCGCCGGGCTTCGCGCGCCTTCAGGCCGCCAGCGGTAGTTAAGCACCGAAATTCCCCAGCACACGGCAAACAGTCCTATTGCCACAAAACCGGCGTTGCCCAAATGATCATTGAGCGAGGCTACCAGCCGCCAGGGGGCGCCCTCCAGATCAAACTTTTCCGCTAGCAGTCCTGCCGCCTCGAGTCCGCCGATGACCAGCGCCACCAGCACCGAGGTGGCGGTGACCGTCATATTGTAATAAAGCCTGCGCTGCGGCTTATTCAGCGCCCAACCATAGGCGTTAATCATCATCAGATTATCTAGGGTGTCCACAGCGCCATGCCGCTGGCGAACAGCGCCGGAAAGATCATTATCGACCAGATAGCGATACCCGCCGATGCGTCGGTGGCCGACAAGCCAAGCAGACCCACCTAGGTCGTGGTATCAAACCCCAGCCCGAATAGAAAACCTACCAGGTACATATGCCAGCTTTTACGCGTTAACCGGATTAGCGCGCCGAATAGACGGTACATCAGTCCGCCGCCCAGCGGCTCCTCGGGCGTCACGCCGCTTCCTTGCTTAAGCTTGCGAAAACGGCGGGGGAAGCTCCGGTCATGGTTACAAAATCCTTATAGACAGGGAAAGGGTAAACGTTTGTGCGCTCGTGGACATCGTGGACATCGTGGACACCGCGGCGGCTGACGGCGCACCGGGTCTCGTGACGGCCTTTCCGGCGGCGGACGGGTGCGGGCGCAGCATGCCACTGCGCAAACGATTGCGAGTCAGATCAATCCAGCCCCTTACGGCGCGCGAAACTACTATGACATGATGAAGGAAAGTGGATAAATAGATGATGTTGAGTTGCATTAACGCGGCGCCGTCAGAACCCGGCGCGGCGATTGTTTCCGGCAACGGTCGGCATGGAAAGGGTCTGGCCTTGGGCGCGCAGTGCTCGCCGGACTACCGTAGAAGGGGAGAGTGGTGAAAGAGGCCGGCTTGGGCAACAAGCCGGCCTAGACATTAGCCGACGGCCTGGCTATGGGTACGGTAACGACTGACAAAGCCCAGTAGCAAACACAGGACAAACACCGTCACATACAACAGATTGGAGGCTTGCAGCGCCGCGCCGACGCCATAACGGGCGACAATAGGACCGGTAATGACAAATGGCAGCATGGTGCCGATCGTGCCGTAAGTCAGAATAAAATTGACCAGTTTGGGCGATGTTACCGGGTCTGCTGCGATCCCAGCGTGATAATCGTGGTGTAAATCGCGCTGGAAACAAAGCCCAGCGCCAGCGAACACCAGGACAACAAAGTGGGGTCGCTGGCGTGGATAAACAGATACATGAAAAACGCCGACAGCGCTGCAAGCACCGTGACAGTACGCTGCAAATCGAAAAAGTGCAGCAGTGCGCTAAAGACCCACATCCCGATCATATAGGCGGTCCAGAAATTACCTACCAGTCCGCCGGCCTGTTGAATATCCATATCAAAACGCTACGTGGCGTATTCCGGCACCCAGGAGATGAAACCGAGCTGACCCAGGATGTAGCAGAGTGCGGCCAGTGCCAGCAGTGCCACGCCCGGCCCCCCAAGATTCCCGTGTTTGCTGCCTCTGCTCGCCCGCGGTGTCGGCGTCGCGCGCACTCAACACTGGAAAATCAGATAGTAGGATAAAGATCACCATATACCCCCGCCAATGCAGGCATACACCCAGTACCAGGTAATATGGCGCGCCAGCAGCACGCCGGCTAGCATGGGGAATAGCGTACCGGCCATACTGAAGAGTCGGTAAACAACAGGTGCGAGCCGCGCTGCCGCCCCGCATACAGATGGGTGATAAGATAGGTGCCGATGGACATCGTGATGCCGCTGACGACCCCTAAAACAAACATCGACAGGGAAAATATCGTCAGAGCTAATCCATGTTAGTCTTAATTTATTGTTTTAATTCATTTTAAACCTAGTTTTAATCTGATATCGACCGATGAAAGCCTGGCCTCTATCTAAAGTGATGACATCCTGCTTGTCTGCGAGAGGCGCAATCCTATCATGGCTTATTTATTATTTGCTGTTAAATATCTGGCAGATAATATCTTCACCGGCAGCAGGTGGGAAGGGTGGGCGTTTCATCACACTTTGGTCGGCACCGACGTAAATACTCCGTTACGTAAAAAAAGGTAAATGGCTGGCACTGCCGGAAACGGCTCTTTAGAATCTAATCGCTTCCCGTGGCCTTATCTCTTAAAAGGAATTCTTATGCTCAAACGCTCTCTGGCGACCGCTACTACCCTGCTTGCCCTGACATTTTGCTCTGCGGGTGCGTATGCCGCGGCACAGGACTCTCATGTGCTGTTGACCACTTCGGCGGGTAATATCGAGCTGGAATTGGACAGCGCCAAAGCGCCGGTTTCGGTAAACAACTTTGTGCAATACGTGAACAGCGGGTTTTATAACAACACCATTTTCCACCGCGTGATCCCCGGTTTTATGATCCAGGGTGGCGGTTTCAACCAGGACATGTCGCAAAAGCCCACCCAGGCGCCAATCAAAAATGAAGCCGACAATGGCCTGCGCAACACCCGCGGCACCATCGCCATGGCGCGAACCGCCGATAAAGATAGCGCGACCAGCCAATTCTTTATCAACGTGGCGGACAATGCTTTCCTCGATCACGGCCAGCGCGATTTCGGCTATGCCGTGTTCGGCAAGGTGGTGAAAGGGATCGAGGTGGCGGATAAAATTGCCCAGGTGCCCACCAAGAATGAGGGGCCATACCAGAACGTGCCGGTTGAGCCGATTGTCATTCTCTCTGCCAAAGTGCTGCCCTAGAGCTGAACCTAAAGTAAAGGTATCGACGCATAGCGGCCGGGCTTGCAGCAGGTCCCGCCGTGATGCTGCCTGGCGCGAGCTGACGTCCTACACCCCGCGGCGCAGGTTTTCTGGCGCGGATCTTTCCTACCCGTTGAGGCCGTCCCCTCTCTCTGCGTATCCGTGTCGGCGGGAGCGGCGCTTTTGCCTGACGTGCATCCCCGCCGCAGATTTTCAATCGTTCGTGGCCGTATCTACCCTGATCTCTTTCTCCCTGTTATGCCATGATGTCGGCTCGCTCAGTCTGTCCCAATGAAGCCGCTAATGCGGTTTATACTTACTCTTTCCAGGAACCCGGCAGTCTCTGACAGGAGCGACTGATGAAAAAAATGACCAAGAAACAAAAAGCGCGGCTATTCGCACAGCGCCGGAATGAAAATTTTTGCGCCAGTACCCCTTGAAGGTTATGACATCGTGCCAGTCACGCTGGAAGGCGAAGCACTCTCTGCCCGTCTGGACGCGCTGAGGAGGCACTATGAACGATAAAATCGGCGACGATCGCGATCCTTATCTTTATCCGGGCCTGAAGGTGCTGCGTAATCGCCTGAATATTCATGAAGCCGCAGGACTGCAAGAGGCGGAACTGGCGCTGAGAGCGCCGCGCGCCGCCTCGCTGGAGCTCGGACCGGCCACGATGGGGGTTGCCCTGGTTGTGCGCTATTTATACACCAGCTTTTCCAGGATATTTGTCCCTGGGCGGGCCAGTTGCGCAGCGTGGATATCTATCAAAACGATACCCGCTTTTGCCACTTCGCCTATTTGGAAACGGAAGGTAATGAGGTTATGCAGCGTTTGGAAGAAGAAGATTATCTGCGTGACCTGGCGTTTGAGCCGTTCTGTGACAAAGTGGCGACCTATTACGCTGATATCAATATGTTGCACCCTTTTCGGGAGGGGAATGGGCGTGCGTAGCTGATTATCCATGCCGGCTATGATATTCACTGGCATCCCATCAACTGGCAGGACTGGCTGAATGCCAACGAGGCCGGGGCGTTTGGCGATCCGGCGCTGCTGGCTGCATTATTCCGGCTGGCGGTGAGCGAGCCGGAGGAGCATCGTTAACCCCCTCCGCGTGGCGACCTGCTCTTTCGCGATATCGGCGCTCGCAGGGTAGCCGCACCTCAATGTGACACCTTGACCGCCTGGCGACAGGCCTGCCTAAGGCCTCCCCATCCGCGCGGCGTTAACGCCCCCTGTTGGCGCGGTATCCCACCGCTAACCCCTGAACCCGTATTGCCCGCTGTTGATCGGCGTCCGATACCGGGTTGCACCTCAGCCTGTGCCAGCGAATATCGCCTGCGGCTAACAGGAAAGCGCGGCTGTTTAACCGCCGAATCCCGGTTCTCCCCGTGTGTGATACCCCGGCCAAACATCTTTTCATACTGGACTTTTGCGGCAGTGTCCGTAGTCATGTCGCCGCCGTTGTCATACACTCGTTGCTAATCGGGATTCGGCGTCGAGCGGTGCGCGAAGGTGTGGCGGCAGAGGCGCATGAGCTATAGTTTAAGGAGAGTTATGAACGGATTGCTGATAATCGATAATTACGACTCATTCACCTGGAATCTTTATCAGTATTTCTGTGAACTGGGGGCGCAGGTGATGGTGCGCCGTCATGACAGTCTGGATCTCGCGGATATTGAGCGGCTGGCGCCGGCGCGTCTGGTCATCTCCCCCGGTCCGGGCAACCCGGACGAGGCGGGGATCTCCCTTACCGCTATTCGCCATTTTGCTGGCAGACTGCCGATCCTGGGGATCTGTCTGGGGCATCAGGCTATCGGGCAGGCGTTTGGCGCGCGTATCGTTCGTGCACGTCGGGTTATGCACGGTAAAACCTCCGTTATCCGGCACGATGGCCAAGGGGTGTTTGCCGGCCTGGCGCAGCCGCTGACGGTAACACGCTACCACTCGCTTATCATCGACGCCGCCAGTGTGCCGTCCTGTCTGGCGGTGACCGCCTGGAGCCAGCGTGAAGGGGAGCTGGATGAAATTATGGCCATCCGCCATCGTTCCTTGCCGCTGGAAGGTGTACAGTTTCATCCTGAAAGCATTATGAGTGAACAAGGTCATTATTTGCTGGCGAATTTCCTCAACCGTTGACATGGGTGTATTTTATTCTTTGACGGCAATGGCTCTTGACTTGAGTGTGACTTTTTATTCATATTATATGATTATATTTTCATTTCTTATCACGCCTTAGACAGAGTAAATACCTTATGAAAACAGACGATTCGGCAGTCACTCGGGAAACGTTCGATCAGGTTATTTTGCCGTTTTATGCACCCGCGCAGTTCATTCCGGTAAAAGGAGCCGGCAGCCGGGTTTGGGATCAGCAGGGCAAAGAATACGTCGATTTCTCCGGCGGTATCGCGGTTACCGCGCTGGGGCACTGTCATCCGGCGCTGGTGGCGGCGTTGAAAACGCAGGGGGAAACGTTGTGGCATACCAGCAACGTTTTTACTAACGAACCGGCGCTGCGCCTGGCGCGTAAGCTTATTTATGCAACCTTTGCCGATCGCTTATTCTTCGCCAATTCCGGCGGCGAGGCGAACGAGGCGGCGTTTAAACTGGCGCGCCATTACGCCATTACGCCATTACCCGCCACAGTCCGTACAAGACCAAAATCATTGCGTTTCATAATGCCTTCCATGGCCGCACGCTGTTTACCGTGTCGGTGGGAGGACAGCCCAAGTATTCGGACGGGTTTGGGCCGAAACCGGCGGATATCGTCCATGTGCCGTTCAACGATCTCGACGCGGTGAAAGCCGTCATTGATGATCACACCTGCTCTATCGTCCTTGAGCCGATACAGGGGGAAGGGGGCATTACCCCGGCGACGCCGGCGTTTTTACAAGGCGTGCGTGAATTATGCGATAAGCATCAGGCGCTGCTGGTGATGGATGAAGTGCAATGCGGCATGGGCCGCAGTGGCAAATTGTTCACCTATATGCATTACGGCGTGCAGCCGGATATCCTTACCGCCGCCAAAGCACTGGGCGGCGGTTTCCCCATTAGCGCGATGTTGACCACCGAAGACATTGCTTCTGTCATGGCGGTCGGCACCCACGGCACGACTTACGGCGGCAACCCGCTGGCCTGTGCGGTGGCGGAAGCCGCGCTGGACGTCATTAACTTGCCTGAGGTGCTGGCCGGTATCAATGAGCGTCATGAGCGTTTCATTCAGGCTTTGCATGACATTAACGCAAAGCATCATGTTTTCACCCAGGTGCGCGGCATGGGGCTGCTGTTGGGCGCGGAGTTGGCGCCGGGCTTTCAGGGACGGGCACGGGATTTCCTGCATGCCGCCGCGCTGGAAGGGGTCATGATCCTCAACGCCGGCCCCGATGTGATTCGCTTCGCTCCCTCGCTGGTGGTGGCGTTTGACGATATCGCCGAGGGGCTGGCGCGTTTTGAGAAAGCCGTGGCGCACGTCACCCGCTCGGCTTGACTGCCGTCGAAGGTTCCCCGCCTGCGGCGTATCGCGCAAGCCAAAACCCGTGCTGGGGCCGCTGCGGCCAGGCTACCGACGAAATGGTGTGCATCACGCCCAGATGGAACAAAATGCGCCGTAAATGGCGCTCCATCAGCGTTACCGCCTGATCCTGTGGTCCGTCGGTATTAAAATTTCCCGGGTTCTCGGTGCTCGGGCCGTCATATTCCAGCCGCTGCTGACAGCTTTGCAGCGCCACCTCGCAGGAGGCCAGATAATCGGCCGCAAGCGTAGCGGTCAGCATATAGTGATCGCGCGCCAGCGTGGTCATGGCGTTGATATATTCCACAATAAACTGACTGTGGGTGACCCACAGGCGCATATCGCTCAGGTACCGGGAGTTAAACCCTAGCTCCTGCATAGCCTGGCTTAGGGAAGTGAACAGGGCATTATGCGCCTGATTGACCCGCATGCGGGCATAGGCCAACGCCGGCGCGGTGGGGTCAGGTTGCAGCAGCAACCGTAGCGCTTCCTGATCGCGCTCCAGCGCCTGGTGGGCGTTTTTGCGCAGCAGACCGCTCTGCCATTGCGGCCACAGCCATAGCGTGCCGCCAAACGCCAGCATACAGCCAATCAAGGTATCGACCAGCCGCGGCAGCAGGAAATGCGCGCCGTTTAACGACAGCAGTTGCAGGGTATACACGGTCACTAGCGTCATGCCGGTCATCGCCAGACCGTAATTTTTACGCAGCACCAAATAGCCGGCAAGCGTCACCAGCAGCATGCCGGTCAGGATAACGCCATCGCCCATCTGCAACTGGAGCGTCCCCGTGGCGATGACCAAGCACGCCAGGGTGCCCAGCGCCCGATGCTGAATGCGCACCCGGGTAGCGTTATAGCCATTCTGGCTGACAAACATGATAGTCATCAAGATCCAATAGGGTTTCGGTAGGTTGAACACCAGGCCCAGACTACTGCCGACAGCCAGCATAAGGCCTAGGCGGGCGGCATTACGCAGCGCCATGGATTTAAGGGAACAATAAATTTTCAGCGCCGGCCAGAACGGCAAACGCTGCTGGTTATCCGCCATCACATCACGACGATAAAGAGGACGTTGGGAGCGCAACAGGCGGTAGATGCGGCTGAAATGGAAATAGCAGAACTGGCCTACCGGATTATCCGGATTGGTGGCGGGCGATCTTTTCCAGCGCCGACAGGCCGGCATCGGCAGAAAAACGGTCAGGCGGGCGATGATAAAGAATATCGTCCGCCAAGACGCGCAGCCGGGCGGCGGCGACACGCGCGTTATAGCGCAATACCCGCCTCGGCGTGGCTTTGCTGCACCAGCTTTTGCACTTCGTCCGGCTGGTGCAGGTTCACCGCGATATGCTCTTGTAAATCCAGCGCAACCTGGAAGGCGCGTAGCAGTTTCTTGTACTGGGTGAGATGGTTAGCGGAGAGCATATGCAACTGCTGATACACTTGCGATATCTGGTCGATAACTTTCTGCTGGCGGGCAAACAGCGGCGGCAGCGCGCTGTCGGGATCGGTATGCTGAGTCAGCAGGCTGTATTTTGCTTCAATATAATCCGCTAGCTCTCGGTACAGCAAACTGAGCGCTTCGCGCATCGGCTGCTCTTGCCACAGCCGGAACCACAGCGCGTTGAACAGCCCATACCAGGCGGGGTCCCCGCACATAGAGCAGCGGTGGCAGCCAGAGCGGCACATTGCCGGTCAGTCCCAGGGTAAATACCGCAGCGATAAGCGATGCCGGCAGCAGGAGGCCATGCAGCGGACTGATTTCGCCGCTGACGCCGAACAGGAGCGCCAGGCCCAACATGACAAACGGCAGCGGGGCGCCGTGCGCCAACAGCAACTGGATAAATATACTGCTCAGGGCAAACAGCGAGCCGCCGACGGCCAGCCGTTTAAAGAAACGCTTATGGAGCTGATCCAGGCCGGCGATGTTACAGCAGGCGGGCACCAGAGAGAACAGCAGCCCCTGTTGCAGACTGTTGAACATTAGGCCGATAGCGACCGGCAGGCACAGGACTATCGTTTGCCTCAGGGCATAATTTACTTCGGGGTGATAAATGAGTCTGCGCCACATAAGTCAACTAAAGGGGCGTGGCCGTCCTGACCATGCCCGTGGTGAGAGAGATTAGCGGGTACCGTAAACGACAATGGTTTTTCCGTGGGCGGAGATGAGATTCTGATCCTCAAGCATTTTCAAAATACGGCCGACCGTTTCCCGTGAACAGCCGACAATCTGGCCGATTTCCTGCCGGGTAATTTTGATTTGCATACCGTCCGGATGGGTCATGGCGTCCGGCTGCTTGGCCAGGTTCAGCAATGTTTGCGCGATTCGCCCGGTCACATCCAGGAAGGCCAGGTTGCCGACTTTCTCTGAGGTTACCTGAAGGCGGCTGGCCATTTGTGAAGACAGACGCATCAAGATGTCGGGATTCACCTGGATCAACTGGCGAAATTTCTTATAGGAGATTTCCGCCACTTCACAGGCCGTTTTCGCCCGCACCCAGGCGCTGCGCTCCTGCCCTTCTTCAAACAACCCCAGCTCGCCGATAAAATCGCCCTGATTAAGATAGGAAAGGATCATCTCCTTACCCTCTTCATCCTTGATAAGCACCGCGACGGAGCCTTTGACGATGTAGTAGAGCGTTTCAGCCTTTTCACCCTGGTGAATCAACGTACTCTTCGATGGATACTTATGAATATGGCAATGAGACAGGAACCATTCGAGAGTCGGGTCTGTTTGCGGTTTGCCAAGAACCATTCGCTGTTATCCTCTTTTGTCATCGCTGTCCTGTGTCAGGAGCAACGTATTCCCTGTAATGTAAGGTGTTATTATGATGTCATTCCGTTCATAAACGGAACCTATAAAGGGAACTTATCAGGTCCAATGTTGGTGACGTTTCGATCGCTCTCTTGCTCTTTCACTGTCAGTGAGTTCGATCCTGCCTTGTTTTTAGCATAGCTTTGAGAGGCTGTCTTGTATTGTCTCGCTTCAGCATGATGCATCTGCGGTTACATTGCCAGTTTGCCGGCAAAAAGGTAGTCTTTCATAAAGAATTTTATCAGGAGTTAACGCTATGCAAGCGCGAGTGAAGTGGGTGGAAGGGCTGTCATTTATCGGCGAATCCGCCTCGGGCCATCAGATTATCATGGATGGCAACAGCGGCGAAAAGGCCCCCAGCCCGATGGAAATGCTGCTGATGTCCGCCGGCGGCTGTAGCGCTATTGACGTGGTATCGATTCTGCAAAAGGGCCGCGCCGACGTGCGCGACTGCGAGGTCAAACTGACGTCGACCCGCCGCGAAGAAGCGCCGCGCCTGTTTACCCATATTAATCTGCATTTCGTTGTCACCGGCCGCGACCTGACGGACAAGATCGTGGAGCGGGCGGTCGCGCTTTCGGCGGAAAAGTACTGTTCGGTATCGCTGATGTTGGGCAAAGCCGCCACTATTACGCACAGCTTCGAGGTGCGTAATCTCGACTGAGAACAGGGATTGGCGTCGCCTGCAACGGGGACGCCATCGTTGCCCTTTAGCGAATTCGTTTTCCTTCCAGCAATTGTTTGACCAGCGGCGCCATAATCAATTCCATTGCCAGACCCATTTTGCCACCCGGCACCACCAGCGTGTTGATGTTGGAAATAAACCATCCCTGCAGCATGGCCAATAAATAGGGAAAGTCGATGTCGTCCAGGTCGCGGAAGTGAATGACGACAAAACTTTCGTACAATGACGGAATCGCTTTAGCTGCAAAGGGATTGGATGTGTCCACCGTCGGCACCCGCTGAAAGTTGATATGGGTACGGGAAAATTGCGGCGTGATAAAATTGATGTAATCTTCCATGGAGCGCACCACGGAATCCATAACGGCTTCGTGTGAATGACCACGTTCATTAGTATCGCGCACCAATTTTTGGATCCACTCCAGGTTGACTATCGGCACCACGCCCACCAGCAAATCCACATGGCGCGCAACATCATTTTGTTCGGTCACGACGCCGCCGTGCAGCCCTTCGTAAAAGAGAACATCGGTCGGCTCCGGCAGTGGCTGCCAGGGGGTAAAGGTACCAAGTACCTGATTATAGGGAACCGCTTCGCCATAGGTATGCAAGTATTTACGCGCTTGTCCGCGCCCGCTTTCCCCATAATGGTAAAACGTTCTCTCCAGTAGGTCGAAGTTATTCGCATCCGGGCCGAAATAACTCACGTGCCGGCCTAAATCACGCGCTTTACGAATAGCCAGATCCATTTCCGGCCGGGTGAAGTGGTGAAAGCTGTCGCCTTCCAGCTCCGCGGCGCGGATAGTTAATTGCTGAAAGATTTTGCGAAAAGCCAGGCTGGTGGTGGTACCGGCGCCGCTGGAGCCGGTGACCCTAATAATGTTGATAACCTCTGTCAAATGACGTGCGGTCGGGCGCAGGTTATCGTTATCACGTTTGGCACCGCAGGGCCACCGCGAGGCTTGCTCGTTTCCGCCGTGCGTTAGCCGGGAGCGGGGTTGACCGCACCGGCGGCGCCGCTAATAGGGACGATATTGGCCGCGCGGCATAATGTTAATGCTTTCATGCAGTTCCGACCACACCAGCACCGCTTCGCCGGATTGCACCTGGCGTAACACATCCGCGACCTTTTGCTGCAGGCTTTTTTCCTGTAAGCCATAATCCGTGCCTTCGCGCAGCACAAACGATTCGATCAAATTATACAGCGTGGTGGGATCAATCTGTTGCCAGGGAATGATCATGATCGGTATTTCTCCAGTGGTTGGCGGGCCGGCGGCGCGACGAAAATTCACCGACAATTCGCTTGTCGAATCGGCACCGCGCTGTTAATTTCATAAACGTCATTGCCGGGAGCAATAGTGCGGGATATATGGAGCTGGGTCTGTTTTTATCGATGCTGGGTTTTCTCTGGGTTGCCGCTATCACTCCCGGTCCAAATAATATGCTGCTTACCGCCTCGGCCGCCCATTTCGGCTTTTGGCGTTCCATGCCGCTGATGCTCGGCATGCAGTGCATGCTGCTGCTGGCCTGCGGCGTCGGTAGCCTCATCACGCTCTATCCCGCCCTGCATTCTACGCTAAAAGTGGCCGGCAGCCTCTACTTGCTGTGGCTTTGTTGGAAAATCGCGACCGCCGTTTATGAAAAGCTGGATACCGATACGGCGCCGCTGCAGCCGGTGCCATTTTATCAGGGCGGCCTGCTACAGTTTCTCAATCCGAAGGCGTGGCTGATGGCCCTGGGCGCGGTGGCCAGCTTTAGCCTGGCCGGGGAAGCGTACGCGGGTTCGGTGATGGCGATAAGCATCGGTATCGCCGCCGTCAATATTGTCTCGGGCGCCATCTGGCTGGCCTTTGGCACGGTGATTGGCCGCTGCTGAAAAGCCGGCGTGCCTGGACGCTATTCAATCTGGCCATGGGGCTGCTGACCGCCGCCTGTGTCGTGCTGATTTGGCGTTAAGCGCGGTCTGCGCGTTACCCCTCTGGCCCCGCGCGAGGTTTGCTCGCTACTTTCAGGCGCTGCGCACGGTGCGTGCGCTGCCACTGAAGCGCTCTGCCTATCGTCGCTTTGGTGTTGAGTGCGGCTACTCTGCGTCGAACGCCTTTGTCAGCGCCTCCAATTGTTCCTGCGCTTCCAGCCAGCCCAGCTCTGCCTCCTCCAGCGCCGATTTGAGTTTACCTTGTCGCTGCAGGCAGTCGTTTAGCTCGCTTTTGCGCGCGTTGTCGTACAGTGTGCTGTCGCCAAGCTGGCCTTCGACCTCGGCCAGTTCCGCCCCCAGCGAAGCCAGTTGTTGCTCATAGCGACCGATGGCCTGACGCAGCGGTTGGGTCTCTTTGCGGAATTCCGCCTCGCGCCGTTTCTGATCTTTGCGCGTCTGTGCCGTGTTCACGGTGGCAGGTGGGGCGTCCGTATCGTTATTTTGCCCGCGCGGCCGCTGTTGTTCCGCCAGCCACTGCTGATAATCCTCCAGATCGCCATCGAAGGGCGCGACCTGACTATCATGCACCAGATAAAATTCGTCAGTGGTGGAACGCAGCAGATGGCGATCGTGGGACACCACAACCAGCGCGCCGTCGAAGTCGATCAGCGCTTCGGTCAGCGCCTGACGCATGTCCAGATCCAGATGGTTGGTGGGTTCATCAAGCAGCAGCAGATTAGGACGCTGCCAGACAATTAATGCCAACACCAGCCGCGCTTTCTCGCCGCCGGAAAAACGCGCCGTCTGCTCCGTCACTTGGTCGCCCTGGAAACCGAAGCCGCCCAGAAAATCGCGCAGCGACTGCTCATACGCCTTCGGCGCCAGCCGGCTGAGGTGCTGCAGCGGCGTCTCATCGGCGCGCAAGAACTCCAACTGGTGCTGGGCAAAGTAGCCAAGCTTAATGCCTTTTGCCAGCGACAGCGTCCCTGACTGCGGCGCCAGGGTTCCGGCCAGCAGCTTGATAAGCGTCGATTTACCGGCGCCGTTGCGCCCCAGCAGACCGATGCGTGAACCGGGTACCAAGTTAAGCTTAATAAAGTGTAAAATCAGGTTATCGCCATAGCCGGCGCTGACCTTCTCCATCGCCAGCAGGGGATTTAGCAAATTCTCCGGCGCGCGAAAACTGAACTGGAAGGGATTATCCACATGGGCCGGCGCGATGAGTTCCATCCGTTCCAGCATCTTGATGCGGCTTTGCGCCTGCTTGGCCTTGGTCGCTTTGGCGCGAAATCTGTCGATGTAGTGCTGCAAATGAGCCACTTTTTCCTGCTGGTGCTGGTAGAGCGACTGTTGCTGAGCCAGTTTGGTCGCGCGCTGTAGCTCAAACGATGAATAGTTGCCGGCGTACTCATTCAGGGTCTGTTGCTCGATATGCAAGACCCGGTTAATGATAGGGTCAAGGAAATCCCGGTCGTGGGAAATCAGGATAAGCGTGCCGGGGTAATTTCTCAGCCACTTTTCCAGCCAGATGATCGCATCCAAATCCAGATGGTTGGTGGGTTCGTCCAGCAGCAGCAGGTCGGAGCGGCATATCAGGGCCTGCGCCAGATTCAGACGCATACGCCATCCGCCGGAGAATGCCCGTACCGGCTGCGTCAGCTGCGGTTGGCTGAAGCCGAGACCGCTCAATAGGCTGGCGGCGCGGGCGCGAATCGTCCAGGCGTCTATCGTGTCCAGTTTACCGTGTAGCGTGGCGATGGCATGTCCGTCATTTTTTTCATTGGCAATAAGTAATTCAGATTCAAGCTGACGATATTCCCGGTCGCCATCGATAACATACTCCAATGCCGGCACGTCCAGCGCGGTGGTTTCCTGATTGACCCAGGCCATCGCCCAATTCGCGGGCAGGTTAACGCTGCCGGCGTCGGCGCTGAGCTCTTTTTTCAGAAGCGAGAGCAGCGTGGATTTGCCACAGCCGTTTTTGCCGACCAGCCCGACTTTTTGCCCCGGATTGACCGTAGCGGTGGCGTTGTCCAACAGTACGAGGGTACCGCGACGAATTTGCAACGAGGAGAAAACGATCATAAAGCGCCGTAGTTAAGGTATGTTAAATTGACATAGTTGAATGTTAAACAGGATATCGCGTCCTGATGTTTACGTTGCGAAGCATAGTAGCGGAAATCCTGCTGCCTGACGACGCTTTAGAGGGGAATTGATCGCTGAGCCGCCCAAAGTTTTGCTGTTTTACGCGCATCCTGATGCCCAGGATTCGGTGGCGAACCAGGTGTTACTCAAGGTCGCGGCAACGCTCAATCATGTCACCGTACATGAATCTGTATGCGCATTATCCGGATTTTTTTATCGATATACCTCACGAACAGCAGCTACTGCGTGATCACCAGGTAATCGTGTTCCAACACCCGTTATACACTTACAGCTGCCCGGGATTGCTCAAGGAGTGGCTGGATCGCGTGCTGACCCGCGGCTTCGCCAGCGGCGTCGGCGGCAACGCGCTGGCCGGCAAACATTGGCGGTCGGTTATCACCACCGGCGATGCCGAGAGCGCCTATCAGACCCGCGGCGCGTTAGGGGTGGAGAGACAGATATCCTGCGTCTTTTCGCTCTGACCGCAGCACTGTGCCGCATGCATCGGCGCAGTGCTGGGCTATCTGGCCGCCGGCATCGCCATCGACCCCTGGGGCCTGGGCTTTATTCGCGATGTCGATGAGATACTGCATTTCTCGGAGCTGGGGGTGGTGTTCTTGATGTTCATCATCGGCCTGGAGCTGAACCCCGCCAAGCTCTGGCACCTGCGGCACTCGATATTCGGCGTCGGCGCCGCGCAGGTAGCCATCACCGCGGTGCTGCTGGGTGCCGCGCTTACCTTTACCGGTATGCGCTGGCAGGCGGCGCTTATCGGCGGCATTGGCATCGCCATGTCCTCTACCGCCATTGCGCTGCAGTTGATGCGCGACAAAGGCATGAACCGCAATGAGGGCGGCCAATTGGGGTTTTCGGTGTTACTGTTTCAGGATATGGCGGTGATCCCGGCACTGTCTCTGATTCCCTTTCTCGCAGGCTGCGCCGGCGGGCACGGCGATTGGATGAAGATCAGCATTAAACTGGCGGCATTCTTTGGAATGCTGGTCGGCGGGCGCTTCCTACTGCGGTCGCTGTTTCGCTATATCGCCTCGGTGAACGTGCACGAGGTGCTTACCGCCGCCAGCCTGCTGTTGGTGCTGGGTGCCGCGTTATTCATGGATTTGCGTGGCCTGTCGATGGCCCTTGGCACCTTTATCGCCGGCGTGCTGCTGGCTGAAAGCGAGTACCGCCATGAATTCGAGATCGCTATTGAGCCGTTCAAGGGGCTGCTGCTGGGATTGTTTTTTATCTCGGTCGGCATGGCGCTGAACCTGGGGATCCTGTATGTGCACGTCCTGACAGTGCTGGCCGGCGTCGCCATCCTGGTGGCCATCAAGGGAACGGTGTTGTATATCCTGGCGCGCCTGTCGGGGCTGAAACGTTCGGTCCGGCTGCAATTCGCCGGCGTACTGAGCCAGGGCGGGGAATTTGCCTTCGTTTTGTTCTCGGCGGCCTCGGTGCAGAAAATCCTCACCGGCGATCAATTATCGTTATTGCTGGTGATCGTCACCTTGTCGATGATCACCACCCCGATATTGATGCAATTGATCGATCGTATCCTGGTCCGGCGTTATAATGCAGTAGAAGAAAACGATGAAAAACCCTTCGTCAACGACGATGACCCGCAGGTTATCATTGTCGGCTTCGGCCGTTTCGGTCAGGTGATAGGTCGCCTGCTGATGGCAAATAAAACCCGTATTACGGTGCTTGAGCGTGATATCAGCGTGGTCAGCTTGATGCGCGGCTATGGTTATAAAGTGTATTACGGCGATGCCACCGAACTGGAGCTGTTGCGGGCGGCGGGAGCGGAGAAGGCCAGAACGATCGTCGTTGCGGCCAATACGCCTGAAGATAATATGGCCATCATCCGCCTGTGCCAGCAGCATTTTCCCCAGTTGCAGATTTTGGCGCGCGGGCGTGTCGAAGCGCATGAGCTACTGCAGGTCGGCGTGTCGCGATTTTCAAGGGAAACGTTCTCCAGCGCTTTGGAGCTGGGGCGCAAGGTGCTGCAATCGTTAGGTATGCATCCACATCAGGCCTACCGGGCGCAGCAGCATTTCCGCCGGCTGGATATGCGCATGCTGCGTGAGTTGATGCCCCAGGAGGAGGGGGGCACAGTTCGCGTGTAAAGGAAGCGCGGCGCGAACTGGAAGACATTTTCCAGCGCGAGATGCAACAGGAGCAGCGGCTGCTCGACGGCTGGGGCGAGGATGATCAACAGGGAGAACGACCCTATGACAGCAAAGCGTAAACGCTTCATCGCCGGCGCCACCTGTCCCGTCTGCCACAGCGCTGATACGCTGGCGGTATGGCGTGAGGATAATAGCTATCGGGTGGCTTGCGTCAAGTGCGGCTATACCCAGGGGCAGGACGACGACATGATTAGCGCAAAACGACCGGATAAAGAAAACATTATTGGTATTTTTCATCCGGAGTAATGTTATTAGCAGCTTTTTTACGGCTAAAGCGTACATACGTGCGGTTTTTAGTTAGAATCAGCGCCAAATGAGTTTCCAATGGTGGGAGAGAGCATGAAAGTAGCAAAAGATCGGGTGGTCAGTCTGGCCTACCAGTTGAGAACAGAAGACGGTGTGTTGGTCGATGAATCCCCGGTGAGCGCACCGTTGGAGTACCTCCATGGCCACGGCTCGCTGATTTCTGAGCTGGAAAAAGCGCTGGATGATCGCGGTGCGGGAGACATCTTCGATATCAGCATCGAAGCCAATGATGCTTACGGCCCTTACGATGAAAATCTGGTGCAGCGCGTACCCAAAGATGTATTCATGGGCGTCGACGAACTGGAAGTGGGAATGCGTTTCCTTGCCGAAACGGATCAGGATCAGGTACCGGTCGAAATTACTGAAATCGATGGCGATCATGTCGTGGTTGACGGTAATCCTATGCTGGCTGGCCAGAACCTCAACTTTCATGTGGAAGTCATCGCCATTCGCGAAGCCACCGCGGAAGAGCTGGCCCGCGGCCATGTCCATGGTGCGCACGGCCATGATCACGACCATGACCACGGTGATGGCTGCTGCTGCGGTCACTAAGCATGGGGTTCGGGACCCTGAGCGGGCCCCGGCCTCACCCGCTCAGTAATGGGGCGGGGGCGTTTCCTCGCTTTGCGAGGCGATGATTGAGGTGTTCTGCTCGCGCAATTTGTCCGACAGCAGGCGCAATTGCTCCTGTAGTCGGCTGATATCGCGCTGGTGGGCCACCACCGTCTGATTCAGTTCCTCAATCGTGACTTCCTGGAAAGCAACCCGTCCCTCTAACACTTCCAGACGCTGTTCCAGCTGCGATAGTTCCATCCTATTCCCCTCTCGGTACCGATCAAGACCAATGAAACCGGTGTCGCACCGTTCCCATTCCGCGGTTTGCTTCGCGCGGGCAATCTCAGTAGATTCTACCTTGCTTTACGAAGATCGCCCGCACAAAGGTCATCATTAGGCGGCGATATCAAACCAGGCCGCAATGAAATTGCATTATCAGGAAACTTCTTGTTGTAAAAAAAGCCCCAGAAAGGGTTAAGCAACCGGCATAGCGATTGTGTTGTGTTTATGCTTACAGCTATAGTATTTGCCTGACTTTGCTATCGACCCTCGGGACCGCTTACCCAGGAAAATGGAGATTTATGAAATCATTGATTAAAGTATCGCTGCTGGCCTCTACTATGGCATTTGCCTTTAACACGAGCAACGCCCTGGCCGCCGATGCGGCGCCTAGTGCTACCCCGCTGGCGACCGCAGCACCCGCCAGCGTCACCTCGGACAAATTCAAAAGCAGCGAAGATCAGGCCGCCTATGCCCTGGGCGCCTCCCTGGGACGTTACATGGATAATTCGCTGAAAGAGCAGGAGAAGCTGGGTATCAAGCTGAGTAAAGATCAGCTGATCACCGGCGTTCAGGACGCTTTCGCCAACAGCAGCAAGCTGTCCGATCAGGAAATTGAAGCCACGCTGCAAAGCTTTGAAGCGCGCGTGAAGCAGGCCGCCCAAACCAAAATGGAGCAGGAGGCCAAGGACAACGCCGCCAAAGGCGACAAATACCGCGTCGACTACGTCAACGAAAAGGGCGTGAAGAAAACCGCCAACGGCGTCCTGTATAAAGTGGATAAGGCCGGCACCGGCAACGCGCCGACCGATAGCGATACCGTCGTGGTGAACTATAAAGGCACCCTGGTCGACGGGACGGAATTCGATAATTCCTACAAGCGCGGCGAGCCTCTGTCCTTCCGCCTGGACGGCGTTATTCCTGGCTGGACCGAAGGGCTGAAACACATTAAGAAAGGCGGGAAAATACAGCTGGTTATCCCGCCGGAGCAGGCTTACGGCAAGACCAGCGTTCCCGGTATCCCGGCCAACTCGACGCTGGTGTTTGATGTGGAACTGCTGGACATCAAACCGGCCCCGGCCGCCCCGGCCGCCGGCGACGCCGATGCCGGTCAGTCCCCGGACGCGGGCGCGCAGCAGAAATAACGCTGCCGTCCCACCCAAAAGGGCCGCTGCCCGTATGCGTTTTGCAAGCCATCCCCGTGGGATGGCTTTTTTTTCGCCGCGCTGCCGGCCAAACGCTTCCACCGTTTATGGCTGCCGCGCGCGGTGGGCGGATAATATCACTGCCGAATAATAAAAAACTTCACCAAACACAAGGACAGTGTTTTGCCGGATTTGCTAGACTAGCGGCCGGATAACAGAATTACAGCCAAATCTGCCCGATACTATCCCGGCAGATTCACAACCACGGGTGGTATTTCCACATGTCTACGTCTCTTCCTCATTCTGATGCCGGCGAGCTGGATTTATTGGACGAACGTCCATTCAGCGCCGTGGATCATGAAATTCTCGCCTCTTATGAAGCCGTCGTGGATGGCCTGGCGATGCTTATTGGCGGACATTGCGAGATTGTATTGCACTCCCTGGAGGACCTGAAATGCTCGGCCGTGCGTATCGCCAACGGCGAACATACCGGGCGTAAAGTGGGGTCACCGATATCGGATCTCGCGCTGCGCATGCTGCATGATATGGCGGGAGAGGACAGCAGCGTCTCCCGCGCCTACTTTACCCGGGCCAAAAATGGCGTTCTGATGAAATCGGTCACCATTGCCATCCGCAATAGTGAGGAACGGGTGATAGGGCTGCTGTGCATTAACATGAATCTGGACGTACCCTTCTCGCAGATTATGCAAACCTTTATACCGCCGGAAACGCAGGACATTGCCACCTTGGTGAATTTTGCTTCCTCGGTTGACGATCTGGTGGCCCAGACGTTGGAGTTCACCATTGAGGAAGTCAACGCCGATCGCAACGTGTCCAACAACGCCAAGAACCGCCAGATCGTGCTCAATCTGTATGAGAAAGGCATCTTCGATATCAAAGACGCCATCAACCAGGTTGCCGACAGGCTCAACATCTCCAAGCACACGGTTTACTTGTATATCCGTCAGTTTAAGAGCGGTGATTTCGTGGGGCAGGAGCGATGAGCCTGGACTATTGCCTGATGGTCACCGGGCCGGCCTATGGCAATCAGCGCGCCAGCAGCGCGCTACAGTTCGCCCGGGCGCTGCTGGAGTGCGGCCACCGTCTCGGCACGGTGTTTTTTTACCAGGACGGCGTACATAACGCCAACCGCTTGAGTGCGCCCGCCGGCGATGAGGTGGATCTGGTGCGCGCCTGGCACGAGCTGGCGCAGCAGCATCAGGTGGCGCTGCATGTCTGCGCCGCCGCCGCCCTGCGTCGTGGCGTAACCGATGCCCTTCAGGCGTCGCTGCTTAAGCGTAGCGGCGAAAATCTTCAGCCCGGCTTTGAGCTCAGCGGCCTGGGCAGCCTGGTACAGGCGGCGCTCGGCTGCGATCGCTTTATCCAGTTCTAAGGCTTCCATGAACCGTATCGCATTTGTTTTCACCCACGGTCCGCACGGCGACGCCGCTGGACGGGAAGGGCTTGACGCGCTGTTGGCGACCTCGGCATTGGCGGAGGATATCGGTGTCTTTTTTATCGCCGATGGCGTATTGCTGTTGCTGGAGCAGCAGCAGCCGGCGCAAATCCTGGCGCGGGACTTTGTCGCCACCTTCGGCGTGCTCTCGCTGTATGATGTGGACAGTCTTTATCTCTGCGCCGAATCGGCGGCGGAGCGCGGTCTGGATGCCGATGCTGGCTGGGTATTGAACGCTGAATGGTTGTCGGCGGCGGACTGGCGCCAGCGTCTTAGCGCCTATGATACCGTGATGACGTTTTAACGCCGGAGGCGCCCATGCTGTATACCCTGAGCCGTTCTCCCTATGCCTGCGATCTGGCGGCGTTGCTGCGTATCGCGCAGCACGGCGACGACCTGCTGCTGCTGTCCGATGGCGTTATCGCCGGGCTCACCGGCTCACCGGCCGCGTGCGCGCTCGGTGCCTCTCCCCTGACGCTGCACGCGCTGGAAAACGATATTGTCGCTCGCGGTCTGTCTGCTCATCTTTCGCCCAACATCGCGATAATCAGTTATACTGATTTCGTCAGGCTGACCGAAAAACAGCCGCAGCAGATGGCGTGGTAAGCAAGGGTGAGTTGTATATTTCTTGACACCTTTACCCGTCAGCCATAAAATTCTGCGTCCTCGTACTTTGCCCCGCAGCATCACGAGGCGATTTATTACGTGTTTACGAAGCAAAACCCAGGAGCTTTATTGAATGGCAACGATTAACCAGCTGGTACGCAAACCGCGCTCCATGAAGGTTGCGAAGAGCAACGTTCCGGCGCTGGACGCCTGCCCGCAGAAACGTGGCGTATGTACCCGCGTATATACCACCACCCCGAAAAAACCGAACTCTGCGCTGCGTAAAGTATGCCGTGTTCGTTTAACCAACGGGTTTGAAGTTACCTCCTACATCGGCGGTGAAGGTCATAACCTGCAGGAGCACTCCGTGATCCTGATCCGCGGCGGTCGTGTAAAAGACCTGCCGGGTGTGCGTTACCACACCGTTCGTGGCGCGCTTGACTGCTCCGGCGTTAAAGACCGCAAGCAGGGCCGCTCCAAGTACGGCGTAAAGAAGCCAAAGGCTTAATGGTTCTCCGTTAAGTAAGGCCAAACGTTTTATTAACTTTGTCAAAGAACTCATTGAGTTTTGGACAACCCTGAATAACAACGGAGTATTTCCATGCCACGTCGTCGCGTCATTGGTCAACGTAAAATCCTGCCGGATCCGAAGTTCGGATCTGAGCTTTTGGCCAAATTTGTTAACATCCTGATGGTAGATGGCAAAAAATCTACCGCAGAAGCAATCGTCTATACCGCGCTGGAGACCCTGGCTCAGCGTTCTGGTAAAGGCCATCTGGAAGCTTTTGAAGTAGCCCTGGACAACGTGCGTCCGACTGTCGAAGTCAAATCGCGCCGCGTCGGTGGTTCTACTTATCAGGTGCCAGTAGAAGTCCGTCCGGTTCGCCGCAATGCCCTGGCAATGCGTTGGATCGTTGAAGCTGCTCGTAAACGCGGTGATAAATCTATGGCTCTGCGCTTGGCGAACGAACTTTCCGATGCAGCAGAAAACAAAGGTACTGCTGTGAAGAAACGTGAAGACGTTCACCGTATGGCAGATGCCAACAAGGCGTTCGCCCACTACCGCTGGTAATCGCACCGCAGTAGTCACGCTAACCCGGCGGACGCTCATGAGCTGTCCCAGCCGGGTTAGCTCGAAATGAACGCCCTAGTAATCGAGGATTCAAATGGCTCGTATAACCCCCATCGCACGCTATCGTAACATCGGTATCAGTGCACACATCGACGCGGGTAAAACCACCACGACTGAACGTATCCTGTTCTATACGGGTGTGAACCACAAGATCGGTGAGGTTCATAATGGCGCTGCCACCATGGACTGGATGGCGCAGGAGCAGGAACGTGGTATCACCATCACGTCCGCCGCAACCACCTGTTTCTGGGCCGGCATGGCCAAACAGTTTGATTCGCACCGCATTAACATCATCGACACCCCGGGACATGTTGACTTCACCATCGAAGTAGAACGTTCCATGCGCGTGCTCGATGGCGCCGTGATGGTTTACTGTGCGGTTGGCGGCGTGCAGCCGCAGTCTGAAACCGTGTGGCGTCAGGCAAACAAATACAAAGTGCCGCGTATCGCGTTCGTCAATAAAATGGACCGTATGGGCGCCAACTACCTGCGCGTCGTTGAACAGCTGAAAACCCGTCTGGCCGCTAACCCGGTTCCGATCCAGCTGGCTATCGGCGCGGAAGAAAAATTCACCGGCGTCGTCGACCTGGTGAAGATGAAAGCGATCAACTGGAGCGAAGCGGACCAGGGCGTGACCTTCACTTATGAAGACATCCCTGCCGATTTGACCGAGCTGGCCGACAAATGGCACCAGCATCTGGTGGAATCCGCAGCTGAAGCGTCTGAAGAGCTGATGGACAAGTACCTGGGCGGCGAAGAGCTGACCGAAGAAGAGATCAAACACGGTCTGCGTCAGCGCGTTCTGAACAACGAAATCATTCTGGTTACCTGTGGTTCCGCGTTTAAGAACAAGGGCGTGCAGGCTATGCTGGATGCGGTCATTGAGTATCTGCCGGCACCGACTGACGTTGCTGCCATTAACGGCGTACTGGAAGACGGCGAAACCCACGCTGAACGTCATTCCAGCGATGAAGAGCCGTTCTCGGCGCTGGCGTTTAAAATCGCCACCGACCCGTTCGTCGGCAACCTGACCTTCTTCCGCGTCTACTCCGGCGTCGTCAATTCCGGCGACACCGTGCTGAACTCGGTGAAGGACAAGCGCGAGCGTTTCGGTCGTATCGTACAGATGCACGCCAACAAGCGTGAAGAAATCAAGGAAGTGCGTGCCGGCGATATCGCCGCGGCCATCGGCCTGAAGGACGTCACCACCGGGGATACCCTGTGCGATACCTCCGCGCCGATCATCCTTGAGCGTATGGAATTCCCGGAGCCGGTTATCTCCGTTGCCGTGGAACCGAAAACCAAGGCCGACCAGGAAAAAATGGGTCTGGCACTGGGCCGTCTGGCGCAGGAAGACCCGTCTTTCCGCGTGTGGACCGATGAAGAATCCGGTCAGACTATCATCGCCGGTATGGGTGAACTGCACCTTGAAATCCTCGTCGACCGTATGCGTCGCGAATTCAACGTGGAAGCCAACGTCGGTAAGCCGCAGGTGGCCTACCGCGAAACGATCCGCTCCATTGTCGAGCAAGAAGGTAAATTTGTTCGTCAGTCCGGTGGTCGCGGTCAGTTCGGTCACGTTTGGCTGCGTATCGAACCGATGGAACCGGGTGGTAAAGGCTACGAGTTCCTGAACGAAATCGTCGGTGGTGTGGTACCGAAAGAATACGTTCCGGCGGTAGATAAAGGCGTTCAGGAACAGCTGAAAAGCGGTGTTCTGGCCGGTTACCCGATCGTAGACGTCCGTGTTGCCGCCTTCGATGGTTCTTACCACGAAGTCGACTCCTCGGAAATGGCGTTCAAGATTGCCGGTTCCATGGCGTTCAAAGAAGGCTTCATGAAGGCAAAACCGGTTCTGCTGGAACCCATCATGAAGGTCGAAGTTGAAACGCCTGAAGACTACATGGGTGATGTGATTGGTGACTTGAACCGTCGTCGCGGTATGATTGACGGTATGGAAGACACCACGACCGGTAAAACCGTTCGTGCGCAGGTCCCCTTGTCTGAAATGTTCGGTTATGCTACTGATCTGCGTTCACAGACTCAGGGCCGTGCTTCTTACTCCATGGAGTTCCTGAAGTACAATGAAGCACCGAACAACGTTGCTCAGGCCATTATCGAAACCCGCAGAGCCAAGTAAGCTTCAAGGGTTACAATTAATATCCCGTGCTCTCACCCCGTTGGTGAGAGCATAAGAGTAAGGAATATAGCCGTGTCTAAAGAAAAGTTTCAACGCACCAAACCCCACGTTAACGTCGGTACTATCGGCCACGTTGACCATGGTAAAACGACCCTGACTGCCGCCATCACCACCGTTCTGGCCAAGGCCTACGGCGGTAGCGCGCGCGCGTTCGATCAGATCGACAACGCGCCGGAAGAAAAGGCCCGTGGTATCACCATCAACACCTCACACGTTGAATACGATACCCCGACCCGCCACTACGCGCACGTAGACTGCCCGGGACACGCCGACTATGTGAAAAACATGATCACCGGCGCGGCGCAGATGGACGGCGCTATTCTGGTGGTTGCCGCGACAGACGGCCCGATGCCGCAGACCCGCGAGCACATCCTGCTGGGTCGCCAGGTCGGCGTACCGTACATCATCGTGTTCATGAACAAATGCGACATGGTCGATGACGAAGAGCTGCTGGAACTGGTAGAAATGGAAGTGCGCGAACTGCTGTCGCAGTACGACTTCCCGGGCGACGACACGCCGGTTATCCGCGGCTCGGCGCTGAAAGCGCTGGAAGGCGATGAAGCCTGGACCGCCAAGATCATCGAACTGGCAGAAGCGCTGGACAGCTACATTCCGGAACCGGAACGCGCCATTGACAAGCCGTTTCTGCTGCCGATCGAAGACGTGTTCTCCATCTCCGGCCGCGGTACCGTGGTCACCGGTCGTGTAGAGCGCGGCATCGTCAAAGTGGGTGAAGAAGTGGAAATCGTCGGCATCAAAGACACCACCAAAACCACTTGCACCGGCGTTGAAATGTTTCGTAAACTGCTGGACGAAGGCCGTGCCGGCGAGAACGTTGGCGTTCTGCTGCGCGGTACCAAGCGTGACGATGTAGAGCGTGGTCAGGTTCTGGCCAAGCCGGGCTCGATAAAGCCGCACACCCAGTTTGAATCAGAAGTTTATATTCTGAGCAAAGACGAAGGCGGCCGCCACACGCCGTTCTTCAAAGGCTACCGCCCGCAGTTCTACTTCCGTACGACTGACGTGACCGGTACCATCGAACTGCCGGAAGGCGTTGAAATGGTCATGCCTGGCGACAACATCAAGATGGTTGTTAATCTGATTGCCCCGATCGCCATGGACGACGGTCTGCGTTTCGCTATCCGCGAAGGCGGCCGTACCGTTGGCGCCGGCGTTGTTGCCAAAGTTATCGCTTAAGACAACACGTCTTACAGCCAATGCCGGCGTTAAGCCGGCAGTATAAAAGGGCGCCCGAGGCGCCCTTTTTTATGGTTGCGGCATCTGAGCGGCGGTTGCTGCCGCAGTCGGGTTCGCGGCACGCATTGGGCGTTGCGGCGCTATCGCGCCCGAGCGGGCACGGTGGTCCGATAAGTTTTCCGCTGGTTCACATCAACATTAGCGTATCTGATTGTCTCGCCACCTAAAGGCGTATAAGGCCACCATGGCCGCGGTAAATCCCGCCGCTGCGCCCAGGCCAAGCGCCCAGCGCGGGCCGAAATGATCGGCCACGCCACCGACAATAGGTGCGCCGATAGGCGCTCCACCCAAAGCGATGCCCAAACGCAGCGCCATCACCCTCCCGCGCATGGCCGGTTCGGCGGCAAGCAAGGCGCCCGATAAGGTACCGATAGCCATAATCTAGTACAACAGGCCAAAACCTCGGGCATCGGTATGGAACACGTTAACGGCCATCGTGGATATAAAGATGGGAAAATTTAGTCCAAAGGTGCCGATGAGCAACAACATGACCGGGATGACTTTTAAATCCGGACGGGACGCGACATAGCGGAACCCTTCCGTCAAACTTCCTCGGGTGCGACGCGCACGCGCATTCTCCTGCAGATCGGCGACACGTAGGAACGATAACGACACCAGTACCGCCAGGAAAGAGACGCCGTTAAGCAGAAAAGCCCAGCCGGTGCCGACCGAGGCAATAATGACGCCGGCGATGGCCGGTCCAACCACGCGCGCGCCGTTATACAGGGTCGAGTTAAGTGCCACGGCATTGGGCAAATCCGCATCACCCACCATTTCCGCGACAAAGGTTTGCGCACGGGGGCGTCGAACGTCGCCGCGCAGCCGAACAATAACGCGAAAAGATAAACATGCCAGAGTTGAACGACACCGAAAAGGGTCACCAGCGCAAGTATTCCCATCGACGCCTGGGTGGCGAGCAGAAGTCGATGTTGATTGAAATGGTCGGCCGCAAAACCGGTCCAGGGTAACAACAGTAGCTGTGGACCAAATTGTAACGCCATGACCGTGCCCACGGCCGAGGCATTATGCTGCGTGAGTTGGGTCATCACTAACCAGTCTTCCCCGGTGTTTTGCATCCAGGTGCCCAGATTGGAAACCAGGGCGCCGGCGGCCCACAGGCGATAATTGTAAAGCCGCAGCGAACGGAAAACCCCGCTTGTCGGGGAATTCATCGCCGTTGAACCGGATTCACGCCCTGCAGGCGGCCGAAATGCACAGCCAGAAACAGCGCCATTGCCAGCATGCCGAACCCGAAAGCGGCGGCGGCAATGCGGATGTCGAAATTGCCAATACGACAGAGAAACACATAACCGAGAACCAGATTAATCCACCCCCAAAGTACGTTGACCGGCGCGGAGGAAAGCCCGCGCGCCCTTGGTTTGGCAAAGGGGGTTGGGAACGCGTGGCCCGTCAAACCGCTGCAAAGGTGGGGCACAGCATTGCTAAGCAAGAGCCCGCCAGCGAACCAGGAAAACCAATAATGCTACATCAAAGATCTCCTTTCGGATCGCCAACGGTAGGGTGCGAGTTTGTTCCACGCTGATTCAGTCGGCCGCGAAAAGGCATCATCTATAGGGTAATTGCACGCTTTAACGGCCGTTCACGTAGCGCCAACCGCCAGGCTAAGGTTGAAAGCCCATAGGCCGGGTACCCCGCGATCTCATGCCGGTCGCGCGTGGCGACGCCTGTGAACGGAACGGGGAAACGGCATCGCCATCGGCGTTTGTCGCACCCCTTCGCGGTATCAGGCGCCACGTGCGTTGCTGCCATTATCCCTTTGCTCTGGCTAAGAACGGGTCAATAATCGGCAAGCCGCTTCAGCAACCTGACCGCGGCGGCGAGCTGAGCCTGCTCGGCGGCGGACGGCTGTGTTTCCAGGGCGCCGTGCAGCCAGTTGTTCTTCGCCGAGCGATGAGCCTGCAGCGCCACTACCGTGCTGCGCATAGACTGCGGACGCACGCTTTCGGCCCACGCCAGTGCTGACACGGTGGCGGGACCATCGCGATCCAGACGCAGCAACATCGATTTTTGCGCGGAGGTGAAATCGTTGGCCGGTGTTTGCTCGTGTAGCCGTCGCACCAGTTTACCCAGGGAAATACGCAGCTCGCCGGCCAACGCGGCTAAAGAAGTTTCTTCAGCGTTAAGATTAGGATTCGTCATACGCAGAGTATGGCCTGAACAGGGATAAACTGTACAGATTAACTGTTGATATTCATTTCCGCGCCTACAGGGCGCATAGCGTTCACAACACAGCGGCATTAACAACCGCCCGTGCAGAGATCGTTGCGTCCTGCCTATAAAAAAACTTCCTCATTAAGCGGTCTAGGATCAGCAGGTTAATCAACAAAACGCAAACAGCAATACTTTCGATATTGTAATGACACGCGTTCTCATCTAAATTGGCGTGAGATTAGCCAGTGAGTGCCAGCAATGTATGTTTGTTTATGTAATGCGGTAAGCGACAAAGCCATACGCGTCGCAGTGAGGCTGCACCAGCCCCAGACTTTCCAGCAATTGAAACGGTTGGTGCCGGTGGGTACTCAATGCGGAAAATGCGTTTGCGTCGCGCGCCGTATAATGGAGGATGAACTACAGCACATTGCGCCGTTGGAAAATATCGCCTAAAAAAGTAAGGTTATTCCTTTGCATTACTCTGTCGCGGTTATATTCTGATATAACACGCAACTGAGGAGCTTGTCATGAAAGGTGATGCACAGATTATCAACCATCTCAACAAGCTGCTTGGCAACGAGCTTGTAGCTATCAATCAGTATTTCCTACATGCCCGGATGTTCAAGAATTGGGGCCTGATGCGTCTCAACGATGTTGAATATCACGAATCCATTGACGAAATGAAACACGCGGATTGCTACATCGAACGCATTCTCTTCCTGGAGGGGCTGCCTAATCTGCAGGATTTCGGCCGGCTGAATATCGGTGAGGACGTGGAAGAAATGCTGCGCTCCGATCTCTATTTGGAATTGCAGGGCGCGCAAGATCTGCGTGAAGGTATCGTCTACGCGGACTCGATACGCGACTATGTGTCGCGGGACCTGATGATTGAAATCCTACCGACGAAGAAGAGCATATTGATTTTCTGGAAACCGAGCTGGCGCTTATTACCCGTATCGGCATTCAGAACCATCTGCAATCACAGTTGAAAGACGCCGCGCAATAAGCCGGGCCGCGATGGTCAATGTAACGGGGCGGCGGTGCCAGCTTCACTGCACCTCGCGCCGCTGCACAGGGCAGGGCGTCGCTTTCCTTTACCGTCCGCTGAGGGCAAGAGGCTTGGCGCATAACGTCAAGACCTTTCCACCGTACGCCCAGAAGAGGGGACTTTGCGCCCTACTGTCTATCCGAATAATATCAACCTAATGCGGCCAGCGCCGAGCATGGTCATTTCCGCCGCAGCGCTTCTCCCTTTTCACCGCCCGCGCTTGCTTCCTGTACAGATTTGCGTATAATGCGCGGGCTTGTCTTGTATAGTTATTCAACTTGACGAGCCGACCCGCTCGTTGGGTCCGCTCAGGCGGTAAGCCAGCTGACAACATCCCCAATTGGGGGATAAGACTGAACGATTGCACTCCCCCATCAATCGAAATGGGCGTGAGGAGTATTTTTTTACGTTTATAAATAATTGGAGCTCTGGTCTCATGCAGAACCAAAGAATCCGTATCCGTTTGAAAGCGTTTGATCATCGTCTGATTGATCAATCAACCGCGGAAATCGTCGAGACTGCCAAACGTACCGGTGCTCAGGTACGTGGTCCGATCCCGCTGCCGACCCGCAAAGAGCGCTTTACCATTCTGATCTCTCCGCATGTCAACAAAGATGCGCGCGATCAGTATGAAATCCGCACTCACAAGCGTCTGGTTGACATCGTTGAGCCAACCGAAAAAACCGTTGATGCTCTGATGCGTCTGGACCTGGCTGCCGGTGTAGACGTGCAGATCAGCCTGGGTTAATCAGGTCGTAGAACGATTGAGAGGTTGAAACAATGAAGGGTTTAATCGGACGTAAAGTGGGCATGACTCGCATCTTCACTGAAGATGGCGTTTCTATCCCAGTCACCGTTATCGAAATTGAAGCAAACCGCGTGACCCAGGTTAAAGATCTGGAAAACGACGGATACCGCGCTATCCAGGTTACCGCCGGTACTAAAAAAGCCAATCGCGTAATCAAACCGGAAGCCGGTCATTTTGCGAAGGCGGGCGTTGAAGCCGGCCGTGGTCTGTGGGAATTCCGCGTCGAAGACGGCGAAGAAGTCACCGTTGGCCAGAGCATCACCGTAGAACTGTTTGCTGATGTCAAAAAAGTCGACGTTACTGGTACCTCCAAAGGTAAAGGATTTGCCGGCACTGTAAAGCGCTGGAACTTCCGCACCCAGGATGCTACCCACGGTAACTCCTTGTCCCACCGCGTTCCGGGTTCTATCGGTCAGAACCAGACTCCGGGAAAAGTATTCAAGGGCAAGAAAATGGCAGGCCAGCTGGGCAACGAACGCGTAACCGTTCAGAGCCTGGACGTGGTACGTGTTGACGTAGAACGCAACCTGCTGCTGGTCAAAGGCGCCGTCCCGGGAGCAACCGGTGGTGACTTGATCGTTAAACCGGCTGTCAAGGCGTAACGTCGAGGAGATAGGAATGGAATTGGTATTGAAAGACGCGCAAAGCGCGCTGACTGTTTCCGAAACTACCTTCGGGCGTGACTTCAACGAAGCGCTGGTCCACCAGGTTGTTGTGGCTTACGCAGCAGGTGCCCGTCAGGGGAGCCGCGGTCAGAAGACCCGAGCCGAAGTCACTGGTTCCGGTAAAAAACCCTGGCGTCAGAAGGGTACCGGCCGTGCGCGTTCCGGTAGCGTTAAGAGCCCGATCTGGCGTTCTGGTGGCGTTACTTTTGCCGCCAAGCCGCAGGATCACAGTCAGAAAGTGAATAAGAAGATGTACCGCGGGGCGCTGAAAAGTATCCTGTCTGAACTGGTACGTCAGGATCGTTTGATCGTTGTTGAACAGTTCTCTGTCAAAGCGCCGAAAACCAAGCTGCTGGCACAGAAACTGAAAGACATGGCGTTGGAAGATGTGCTGATCATTACCGGCGAACTGGACGAAAACCTGTTCCTGGCTGCGCGTAACCTCTACAAAGTAGACGTACGCGATGCTAATGGTATCGACCCGGTTAGCCTGATCGCCTTCGACAAAGTTGTTATGACGGCTGACGCTGTTAAGCAAGTTGAGGAGATGCTGGCATGATTCGTGAAGAACGTCTGCTGAAAGTACTGCGCGCGCCGCATGTTTCTGAAAAAGCATCTACCGCGATGGAAAAACACAACACCATCGTACTCAAAGTAGCTAAAGATGCGACCAAAGCAGAAATCAAAGCCGCTGTGCATAAACTGTTTGAAGTCGAAGTCAATGACGTGCGTACCCTGGTTGTCAAAGGGAAAACCAAACGTCACGGACAGCGTATCGGTCGTCGTAGCGACTGGAAAAAAGCTTACGTCACCCTGAAAGAAGGCCAGAACCTGGACTTCATCGGCGGCGCAGAGTAAGTCGGAGGAGTAAGAACAATGGCAATTGTTAAATGTAAACCGACATCTCCGGGTCGTCGCCACGTTGTTAAAGTGGTCAACCCTGAGCTGCACAAGGGCAAACCTTATGCCCCGTTGCTGGAAACTCTCAGCAAATCCGGTGGCCGTAACAACAATGGCCGTATCACTACGCGCCATATTGGCGGTGGCCACAAGCAACACTATCGCCTGATTGACTTTAAACGCAATAAAGACGGTATTCCGGCAGTGGTAGAACGTCTGGAGTATGATCCTAACCGTTCCGCCAATATCGCGCTGGTGTTGTACAAAGATGGTGAACGTCGTTATATCCTGGCACCGAAAGGCCTGAAGGCCGGTGAGCAGATTCAATCTGGCGTCGATGCGGCAATCAAAGCCGGTAACGCTCTGCCGATGCGCAATATTCCGGTTGGCTCCACCGTGCATAACGTGGAAATGAAACCGGGTAAAGGCGGTCAGCTGGCGCGTTCAGCAGGTGCTTATGTTCAGATCGTGGCTCGTGATGGCGCTTATGTCACGCTGCGTCTGCGTTCCGGTGAAATGCGCAAAATTCAGTCCGAATGCCGTGCTACCCTGGGCGAAGTAGGTAATGCCGAACACATGCTGCGTGTACTGGGTAAAGCCGGTGCCAGCCGCTGGCGTGGCATCCGTCCGACCGTTCGCGGTACGGCGATGAACCCGGTCGACCACCCGCACGGTGGTGGTGAAGGTCGTAACTTTGGTAAGCATCCGGTAACCCCGTGGGGCATTCAGACCAAAGGTAAGAAGACCCGTAGCAATAAGCGTACTGATAAATTCATCGTACGTCGCCGTAGCAAATAATATTAGAGGATAAACCATGCCACGTTCTCTCAAGAAAGGTCCATTTATTGACCTGCACTTGCTGAAGAAGGTAGAGAAAGCGGTGGAAAGCGGTGACAAGAAGCCTATTCGCACTTGGTCCCGTCGTTCAACGATCTTTCCAACAATGATCGGTTTGACCATCGCTGTCCATAATGGTCGTCAGCACGTACCCGTTTTTGTCGCCGATGAAATGGTCGGTCACAAACTGGGTGAATTCGCGCCGACGCGTACTTATCGCGGCCATGCGGCCGACAAAAAGGCCAAAAAGCGCTAAGGTAGGAGGAAGAGATGGAAACTATCGCTCAACATCGCCACGCTCGCTCTTCTGCTCAAAAGGTTCGCCTGGTGGCCGACCTAATTCGCGGTAAGAAAGTGTCGCAAGCTCTGGAAGTTCTGACCTATACCAACAAGAAAGCTGCTGGTCTGGTGAAGAAAGTACTGGAGTCTGCCATTGCTAACGCTGAACACAACGATGGCGCAGATATCGATGATCTGAAAGTCGCGAAGATTTTCGTCGACGCTGGCCCGAGCATGAAGCGCATTATGCCGCGTGCCAAGGGGCGTGCAGATCGTATCCTGAAGCGCACCAGCCACATTACTGTGGTTGTGTCCGATCGCTGAGACTCTGGAGACTAGCAATGGGTCAGAAAGTACATCCTAATGGTATTCGCTTGGGTATTGTTAAACCCTGGAATTCTACCTGGTATGCGAATACTAAAGAATTCGCTGACAACCTGGACAGTGACTTTAAAGTTCGTCAGTTCCTGACCAAGGAATTGTCGAAAGCTTCGGTTTCCCGCTTGGTGATCGAACGTCCGGCCAAGAGCATCCGTGTGACCATTCACACCGCTCGTCCGGGCATCGTGATCGGCAAGAAAGGCGAAGACGTTGAAAAACTGCGTAAGGTCGTAGCGGATATCGCTGGCGTACCGGCGCAGATTAATATCGCTGAAGTCCGTAAGCCAGAACTGGACGCCAAACTGGTCGCCGACAGCATCTCTTCGCAGCTGGAACGTCGCGTTATGTTCCGTCGTGCGATGAAGCGTGCCGTGCAGAACGCCATGCGTCTTGGCGCTAAGGGGATTAAAGTTGAAGTCAGCGGCCGTCTGGGCGGCGCTGAAATCGCACGTACCGAATGGTACCGCGAAGGTCGTGTTCCGTTGCACACCCTGCGTGCGGATATCGACTACAACACCTCCGAAGCGCACACCACTTATGGTGTCATCGGCGTAAAAGTGTGGATCTTCAAAGGTGAGATCTTAGGTGGTATGGCTGCCGTTGAACAACCGGAACCGGCTGCTCAACCTAAAAAGCAGCAGCGTAAAGGCCGCAAGTAAGGAGAGTCGCTGATGTTACAACCAAAGCGTACAAAATTCCGTAAGATGCACAAAGGCCGCAACCGTGGTCTGGCAGTAGGTACGGATGTTAGCTTCGGTACTTTCGGTCTGAAAGCTGTTGGCCGTGGTCGTTTGACCGCTCGTCAAATCGAAGCAGCACGTCGTGCCATGACACGTGCAGTTAAGCGTCAAGGTAAGATCTGGATCCGGATTTTCCCGGACAAACCGATCACCGAAAAGCCGCTTGAAGTGCGTATGGGTAAAGGTAAAGGTAACGTAGAATACTGGGTTGCCTTGATTCAGCCGGGTAAAGTCCTGTACGAAATGGACGGCGTTCCGGAAGAGCTTGCCCGTGAAGCCTTCAAGCTGGCAGCAGCAAAACTGCCGATTAAAACCACCTTTGTAACTAAGACGGTGATGTAATGAAAGCAAATGAGCTGCGTGAAAAAAGCGCTGAAGAGCTGAACACCGAACTGCTGAACCTGCTGCGCGAGCAATTCAACCTGCGTATGCAGGCTTCCAGTGGCCAGCTGCAGCAGACCCACCTGTTAAAGCAGGTGCGCCGCAATGTTGCGCGCGTGAAGACGTTATTGACTGAGAAGGCGGGTGCTTAATGAGTGACAAAATCCGTACTCTGCAAGGTCGTGTGGTCAGCGATAAAATGGAGAAATCCATTGTTGTGGCCATCGAACGTTTTGTGAAACACCCGATCTACGGCAAGTTCATCAAACGTACGACCAAGCTCCACGTACATGACGAGAACAATGACAGCAACATCGGCGACATCGTTGAAATCAGCGAATGTCGTCCGATTTCCAAGACCAAGTCCTGGACGCTGGTTCGCGTTGTAGAGAAAGCGATTCTGTAAAACGGTAAGCGCGCTCTAAACAGATAAACGGCTCGTCCTTTGAGCTGTTTATTTTTCTACCCATACACCAGGAGCAGTGTTATAATACTGCACCCTGTATTTGGGTTTTTTCTTACGACCGATTCAGGTCATTAAGTATAAGTAGTAGTTGACATTAGCGGAGCACTAACATGATCCAAGAACAGACTATGCTGACCGTGGCCGACAACTCCGGTGCACGTCGCGTAATGTGTATCAAGGTTCTAGGTGGCTCGCACCGTCGCTACGCAGGCGTCGGCGACATTATCAAAATTACCATCAAGGAAGCGATTCCTCGTGGCAAAGTAAAAAAAGGTGATGTCCTGAAGGCGGTAGTGGTGCGCACCAAGAAGGGTGTTCGTCGCCCTGACGGTTCTGTCGTTCGCTTCGATGGTAATGCTTGTGTTTTGTTGAACAACAACAGTGAGCAACCTATCGGTACGCGTATTTTTGGGCCGGTGACTCGTGAACTGCGTACCGAAAAGTTCATGAAGATCATTTCCCTGGCACCTGAAGTACTCTAAGGAGCGAATCATGGCAGCGAAAATCCGTCGTGATGACGAAGTTATCGTGCTGACCGGCAAAGATAAAGGTAAGCGCGGTAAAGTAAAAAATGTCCTATCTTCCGGCAAGGCGATTGTTGAAGGTATCAATCTGATCAAGAAACATCAAAAACCAGTACCGGCCATGAACCAGCCGGGTGGCATCGTTGAGAAAGAAGCGGCAATCGATCTTTCCAACCTTGCAATCTTCAATGCGGCGGCCAGCAAGGCGGACCGTGTGGGCTTTAAGATTGAAGACGGCAAAAAAGTGCGTGTCTTCAAATCTAACGGCGAAACTATCAAGTAATTTGGAGTAGTACGATGGCGAAACTGCATGATTACTACAAAGACGAAGCAGTCTCTCAACTGATGAAACAGTTCGGCTACCATTCTGTCATGCAAGTCCCTCGGGTCGAGAAGATCACCCTGAATATGGGTGTGGGTGAAGCAATTGCCGATAAAAAGCTGCTGGATAACGCCGCAGCCGATTTGACCGCGATTTCAGGCCAAAAGCCGCTTATCACCAAAGCACGCAAATCTGTTGCTGGCTTTAAAATCCGTCAGGGCTATCCGATCGGTTGTAAAGTAACCCTGCGTGGCGAACGCATGTGGGAGTTCTTTGATCGACTGATTTCCATTGCTGTACCGCGTATCCGTGACTTCCGTGGCCTGTCCGCCAAATCATTTGATGGCCGTGGCAACTACAGCATGGGCGTGCATGAACAGATCATCTTCCCGGAAATCGACTATGACAAAGTCGATCGCGTTCGTGGCATGGATATTACCATCACCACCACTGCGAAATCCGATGATGAAGGCCGTGCGCTGTTGACCGCCTTTAACTTCCCATTCCGAAAGTAAGGTAGGGTTACTGATGGCTAAACAATCCATGAAAGCACGCGAAGTAAAACGCGTGAAATTAGCTGATAAATTCTTCGCCAAACGCGCTGAACTTAAAACCATCATCTCCGACGTGAATGCTTCCGATGAAGACCGTTGGGATGCGGTTCTCAAGCTGCAGACTCTGCCGCGTGATTCCAGCCCGTCTCGTCAGCGTAACCGCTGCCGTCAAACAGGTCGTCCGCACGCTTTCCTGCGGAAATTCGGGTTGAGCCGTATCAAGGTCCGTGAAGCCGCTATGCGCGGTGAAATCCCGGGTCTGAGAAAGGCTAGCTGGTAAATTGTCACCAATTGAATCACGGGAGTAAAGACAGATGAGCATGCAAGATCCGATCGCGGATATGCTGACCCGTATCCGTAACGGTCAAGCCGCGAACAAAACCGCGGTCTCCATGCCTTCTTCCAAGCTTAAAGTGGCAATTGCCAACTTGCTGAAAGAAGAAGGCTTTATCGAAGATTACAAAGTTGAAGGCGACACCAAGCCGACGCTGGAACTGGTACTGAAGTACTTCCAGGGTAAGCCGGTGGTAGAAACCATTCAGCGTATCAGCCGCCCCGGCCTGCGTATCTACAAGAAAAAAGATGCGTTGCCGAAAGTAATGGCAGGCATGGGTATCGCGGTGATTTCTACCTCTAAAGGTGTCATGACTGATCGTGCGGCTCGCCAGGCTGGTCTTGGTGGCGAGATTATCTGCTACGTAGCGTAATTGGGAGGAAAGAATGTCTCGTGTTGCTAAAGCACCCGTCGTCATTCCTGCCGGCGTAGAGGTAAAACTCAACGGTCAGGTTATTTCGATTAAGGGTAAAAACGGCGAGCTGACTCGTACTATCCACGAAGCTGTTGACGTTCAGCATGCTGATAACCAGCTGTCTTTTGCTCCGCGCGAAGGTCATGCCAACGGTTGGGCCCTTGCAGGCACCACGCGTGCGTTGCTGAACGGTATGGTGATTGGTGTGACCGACGGCTTCACTAAAAAGCTACAGCTGGTAGGCGTAGGTTACCGTGCTGCAGTGAAAGGTAATGTGGTGAATTTGTCTCTGGGATTTTCTCACCCCATCGACCATCAACTGCCGGCAGGTATCACCGCAGAATGCCCGAGCCAAACTGAAATCGTGCTGAAAGGCGCTGATAAGCAGATTATTGGCCAGGTTGCGGCAGATCTGCGTGCCTATCGTCGTCCTGAGCCTTATAAAGGCAAGGGTGTTCGTTACGCCGACGAAGTCGTGCGTACCAAAGAGGCTAAGAAGAAGTAAGGTAACACTATGGATAAGAAAGCAGCTCGTATCCGTCGTGCGACCCGCGCACGCCGCAAGCTCCAGGAATTGGGTGCTACCCGCCTGGTAGTACATCGTACCCCACGTCATATTTACGCACAGGTTATTGCACCAAACGGTTCTGAAGTCCTGGTAGCCGCTTCTACAGTGGAAAAAGCTATCGCGGAGCAATTAAAGGGTACCGGTAATAAAGACGCCGCCGCCGCAGTAGGTAAAACTATCGCCGTGCGGGCGCTGGAAAAAGGCATTAAAGATGTGTCCTTTGACCGTTCCGGGTTTCAATATCATGGTCGAGTCCAGGCACTGGCAGATGCTGCCCGTGAAGCTGGCCTTCAGTTCTAAGGTAGAGGTGTAAGATGGCACACATCGAAAAACAAGCTGGCGAACTGCAGGAAAAGCTGATCGCGGTAAACCGCGTATCTAAAACCGTAAAAGGTGGCCGTATTTTCAGCTTTACCGCACTGACGGTTGTCGGTGACGGTAACGGTCGCGTTGGTTTTGGCTACGGCAAAGCACGCGAAGTTCCGGCAGCTATCCAGAAAGCGATGGAAAAAGCCCGTCGCAACATGATGAATGTCGCGCTGAACAGTGGCACCCTGCAGCACCCGATTAAAGGTGTGCACACGGGTTCCCGCGTGTTCATGCAGCCGGCTTCCGAAGGTACCGGTATTATCGCCGGTGGTGCAATGCGCGCCGTCCTGGAAGTCGCAGGGGTTCACAACGTACTGGCAAAAGCCTATGGTTCCACCAACCCAATCAACGTGGTTCGTGCAACTATCGACGCTCTTGGCAATATGAAGTCTCCTGAAATGGTCGCTGCCAAGCGTGGTAAATCCGTTGAAGAAATTCTGGGGTAATTGACCATGGCACAGACTATCAAAATCACTCAGACTCGCAGTTCCATCGGTCGTCTGCCGAAACACAAGGCAACTCTGGTTGGCTTGGGCCTGCGTCGCATTGGCCATACCGTAGAGCGTGAAGATACTCCTGCTGTACGCGGTATGGTCAATTTGGTTTCCTATATGGTCAAAGTTGAGGAGTAAGAGATGCGTTTAAATACTCTGTCTCCGGCTGAGGGTTCCAAACACGCCTCTAAGCGTCCAGGCCGCGGTATTGGTTCTGGCTTGGGCAAAACCGGCGGTCGCGGTCACAAGGGTCAGAAGTCTCGTTCTGGCGGTGGCGTACGTCGCGGGTTTGAAGGCGGCCAGATGCCTCTGTACCGTCGTCTGCCGAAATTCGGCTTTACGTCGCGCAAATCCATGGTCACCGCGGAAATCCGCCTGTCCGATTTGGCGCACGTAGAAGGCGATGTGGTGGATCTGAACACGCTGAAAGCTGCTAACATCGTTGGCATCCAGACTGAATTCGCCAAAATCATGCTGTCCGGCGAAGTCAAACGTGCGGTAACCATACGTGGCCTGCGTGTTAGCAAAGGCGCGCGTGCTGCGATCGAAGCTGCCGGCGGTAAAATTGAGGAATAAGTAGCAGATGGCTAAACAACCGGGATTAGATTTTCAAAGCGCCAAAGGCGGACTGAGTGAACTGAAACGCAGACTTTTGTTTGTTATCGGGGCGCTTATTGTCTTCCGCATAGGCTCTTTTATTCCGATCCCTGGTATTGATGCCACCGTGCTTGCGAAATTGCTCGAACAGCAGCGGGGCACCATCATTGAAATGTTTAACATGTTCTCTGGTGGTGCGCTCAGCCGTGCTTCTATCTTCGCGTTGGGGATCATGCCGTATATTTCGGCATCGATAATCATTCAGCTGCTGACGGTGGTTCACCCGGCGCTGGCGGAGATAAAAAAAGAGGGTGAAGCTGGCAGACGTAAAATCAGCCAGTACACTCGCTATGGCACGTTGGTGTTGGCGATATTTCAGTCAATCGGTATTGCTACCGGTTTGCCGAATATGCCTGGAATGCAAGGTCTGGTGATTAATCCGGGCTTTGCGTTTTACTTTACTGCGGTAGTGAGCCTGGTCTGCGGGACGATGTTCCTGATGTGGCTGGGTGAACAGATTACTGAACGGGGTATCGGCAACGGTATCTCTATCATTATCTTCGCGGGTATCGTAGCGGGCTTGCCGCCTGCCATCGGCCACACTATTGAGCAAGCTCGACAAGGCGAAATGCACTTCCTCGTGTTGCTATTGGTTGCAGTTCTGGTGTTTGCGGTAACGTTTTTCGTGGTGTTCGTTGAACGTGGTCAGCGTCGTATCGTCGTTAACTACGCCAAGCGTCAGCAGGGACGTCGCGTTTATGCAGCCCAGAGCACGCATTTGCCGCTGAAAGTGAACATGGCTGGGGTTATCCCAGCAATTTTCGCCTCCAGTATCATTCTGTTTCCGGCCACGATCGCATCCTGGTTCGGAGGTGGCACAGGTTGGGACTGGCTGACTGCGATTTCGCTCTATTTGCAGCCTGGTCAACCGCTTTATGTGTTACTATATGCGGCTGCAATCATATTCTTCTGTTTCTTTTACACGGCGTTGGTATTCAACCCGCGCGAGACAGCAGATAACCTGAAGAAGTCCGGTGCATTTGTACCAGGCATTCGTCCGGGAGAGCAAACGGCAAGGTACATTGATAAGGTGATGACCCGCCTGACGTTGGTCGGTGCCATGTACATTACCTTCATCTGCCTAATCCCGGAGTTCATGCGTGACGCAATGAAAGCCCCCTTCTATTTTGGGGGCACGTCTTTATTGATCGTCGTTGTGGTTATCATGGACTTTATGGCTCAAGTGCAGACTCTGATGATGTCGAGTCAATACGAGTCCGCATTGAAGAAAGCAAACCTGAAAGGCTATAACCGCTAATTCAGGAAGCTTGAGAAGTTACGGAGAGTAAAAATGAAAGTTCGTGCTTCCGTCAAGAAATTATGTCGTAACTGTAAAATCGTTAAGCGTAACGGTGTCGTTCGTGTGATTTGCAGCGCTGAGCCTAAGCATAAACAACGCCAAGGCTAATATTTCCGGCATTTTTTTCTTGCAAAGTTGGGTTGAGCTGGCTAGATTAGCCAGCCAATCTTTTGTATGTTGCTGCAACATTGTTTGAGTATCCTGAAAACGGGCTTTTCAGAATGGTGTTGCCGTTAAAAATTTTAGGAGTGCATAGTGGCCCGTATAGCAGGCATTAACATTCCTGATCATAAACATACCGTTATTGCCCTAACGTCAATCTACGGTATCGGCAAAACCCGCTCGCAGCACATCTGCGCGGCTACGGGTATTGCTGAACATGTTAAGATCAGTGAGCTGTCTGAAGAGCAGATTGACACGCTGCGTGAAGCAGTTACCAAGTTTGTTGTCGAAGGCGATCTGCGCCGTGAAGTCACCCTGAGTATCAAGCGTCTGATGGACCTTGGTACCTATCGTGGTTTGCGTCATCGTCGTGGTCTTCCGGTTCGCGGTCAGCGTACCAAGACCAATGCCCGTACCCGTAAGGGTCCGCGCAAACCGATCAAGAAATAATCGGGGTGAGTAAATAATGGCTAAGGCACCTATTCGTGCACGTAAGCGTGTTAAAAAACAAGTTTCAGATGGTGTGGCTCATATCCATGCGTCTTTCAACAATACCATCGTAACTATTACCGATCGTCAGGGTAATGCGTTGGGTTGGGCTACCGCCGGTGGTTCCGGTTTCCGTGGTTCTCGTAAGTCTACTCCTTTCGCCGCGCAGGTCGCAGCAGAACGTTGCGCCGAAGCCGTGAAAGAATATGGCATCAAGAATCTGGAAGTTGTGGTTAAAGGACCAGGTCCAGGCCGCGAGTCTACCGTCCGCGCGTTAAACGCGGCTGGTTTCCGCATCACGAACATTACTGATGTGACTCCGATTCCCCATAACGGTTGTCGTCCGCCTAAAAAGCGCCGCGTATAACGCCGCTTTTAGGTTAGTTGGAGAAAGAAAATGGCAAGATATTTGGGTCCTAAGCTCAAGCTGAGCCGTCGTGAGGGCACAGACCTTTTCCTGAAGTCTGGCGTTCGCGCGATCGATTCCAAGTGCAAAATTGAGCAACCGCCCGGTCAGCACGGTGCGCGTAAACCGCGTCTATCTGATTACGGCGTACAGTTGCGCGAAAAACAAAAAGTTCGTCGTATTTACGGCGTGCTGGAACGTCAATTCCGCAACTACTACAAAGAAGCAGCACGCCTGAAAGGCAATACTGGTGAAAACCTGTTGCAGTTGCTTGAAGGTCGTCTCGACAACGTTGTTTACCGCATGGGCTTTGGTGCTACCCGCGCTGAATCACGTCAATTGGTCAGCCATAAGGCGATCATGGTGAATGGCCGCGTTGTTAACATCGCTTCTTACCAGGTTACTCCGAATGACGTTGTCAGCATCCGCGAGAAAGCGAAAAAGCAATCCCGTGTTCGTGCCTCATTGGAACTGGCTGAGCAGCGTGAAAAGCCGACCTGGCTTGAAGTCGACGCTGCTAAGATGGAAGGGGTGTTCAAACGTATTCCAGAACGTACCGATCTGTCTGCGGACATTAATGAACACCTGATCGTCGAGCTTTACTCCAAGTAAGGCTCGGTACCAAAGAGAGGACACAATGCAGGGTTCTGTGACAGAGTTTCTAAAACCGCGCCTGGTAGATATCGAGCAAGTCAGTTCGACGCATGCCAAGGTGACCCTTGAGCCCTTAGAGCGTGGCTTTGGCCATACTCTGGGTAACGCACTGCGCCGTATTCTGCTTTCATCGATGCCGGGTTGCGCGGTGACCGAGGTTGAGATTGATGGTGTACTGCACGAGTACAGCACCAAAGAAGGTGTACAGGAAGACATCCTGGAGATTCTGCTCAACCTGAAAGGGCTGGCGGTGAAAGTTCAAGGTAAAGATGACGTTATCTTGACCCTGAATAAATCTGGCATTGGCCCTGTGACCGCAGCCGACATCACCCATGATGGGGATGTCGAAATCGTCAAACCGCAGCATGTCCTGTGCCACCTGACCGATGAAAACGCCGCTATCAGCATGCGTATCAAGGTTCAGCGTGGACGTGGTTATGTTCCGGCTTCTGCCCGAATTCATTCGGAAGAATATGAGCGCCCGATCGGCCGTCTGCTGGTAGATGCATGCTATAGCCCCGTAGAGCGTATTGCCTACAATGTGGAAGCAGCGCGCGTTGAACAGCGTACCGACCTGGACAAGCTGGTTATCGAAATGGAAACCAATGGCACGATCGATCCTGAAGAGGCGATCCGCCGTGCGGCAACCATTCTGGCTGAACAACTGGAAGCTTTTGTTGACTTACGTGATGTACGTCAGCCGGAAGTGAAAGAAGAGAAACCAGAATTCGATCCGATCCTGCTGCGCCCCGTTGACGATCTGGAATTGACTGTCCGCTCTGCTAACTGCCTCAAGGCAGAAGCTATCCACTACATCGGTGATCTGGTACAGCGCACCGAGGTTGAGTTACTGAAAACGCCCAACCTTGGTAAAAAATCTCTTACCGAGATCAAAGACGTGTTGGCTTCCCGTGGGTTGTCTCTAGGCATGCGCCTTGAGAACTGGCCTCCGGCAAGTATCGCTGATGAATAACCCGATCACAGGTTAAGGTTTTACTGAGAAGGATAAGGTCATGCGCCATCGTAAGAGTGGTCGTCAACTGAACCGTAACAGCAGCCATCGCCAGGCCATGTTCCGTAACATGGCCGGCTCTTTGGTTCGTCATGAAATCATCAAGACGACCCTGCCGAAAGCGAAAGAGCTGCGCCGCGTTGTTGAACCGCTGATTACACTTGCCAAGACCGACAGCGTAGCAAATCGTCGTCTGGCATTCGCCCGCACTCGTGATAACGAGATCGTGGCAAAACTGTTTAACGAGCTGGGCCCGCGTTTCGCGAGCCGCGCCGGTGGTTACACTCGCATTTTGAAGTGTGGCTTCCGTGCAGGCGACAACGCACCGATGGCATACATCGAATTCGTTGATCACGCTGAAGCAACAGCTCCAGCAGCGGAAGCAACCGCAGAGTAATCTGCCGTTGTGCAAGCTTGTAAAAAACCGGGCCTGGCCCGGTTTTTTTATGCCCCAAAGTTGCCTGCCGCTTGGCGTAATAGGTGTGCCGCTGTGGTTGTTTTAGCGCGCAAAAGTCCATGGCGGGCATTTCAAGCCACAACCGTAGCCCGCATAATTTTCTGTTGGCGCGCGGGCCACCGTGGTCGGGCTGAAATTTCCCTTCTGCCATTAACAACTGCAAACGTCCCTCCAATGTTGCCGTCACCGTTTTCTATGGCCGATGATAAAGCCTATGTCGTTGTCCCAAACCAGCTCCTGGTCTAGCCCCTACGTCCGTCTTAGAAATGATTAATCAAGTAATAAGAACTGCATAAGATATGTGCCGACAGCGCCTCTTCCTCGGCGTGTTAATAAACTTTCGTTAATGAAAAAATGAACATACAAGATATATCATTCATTCAGATCACATTACGGTCAAATAAGTGATCACTTAACTAATGAGAGGGGAGAGAATGATGACAGTGTCCAGTACTTCATCTTCATTATGTCGTTATCCTTCTGCGACATCAGTTTCATCGGCGTTGATTTAAAGAACAAGATAGACACAGGCGATCATAACGCCTTTACCGCCTTTGCGCACCATATTGATCGACGCAGAGGGGTTGCCCGTTCCCGTCATCAGCCCATTTGCGCCCCGCACGACTTCTACCCGGTCATACAGTGCAGTGTCGGTGGCGGAATCACCCAGATTCCAGCGTGACTCAAAGTAGGTGGGAATGCCATCGACCATGTAGTTGTCGATGAGAAAACCGCGTGAATAATAAAGGTCGCGATCGGAGCCAGACAGATTTCTACTAATCCCGGTGGTGTAGGTCATCACATCACCCAACGACTAGAGTTGCTGATCTTCCATGCGCTGTTGGCTGATAATGCTGACCGATTGCGGGATATCGCGAAGTACCATTGGCATTTTGGTGCCGCTGGTGGTGGTGGGCACGCTGTAATCCTGATTCTGGCTGTCCGTCGCCGCACCGGCGTCTGCGGTTCCCTTTACTACGATGGTGTCATGGTGCTGTCGGTCGCAGTGGTGGCGGCAAAGGCGGCGCCAGGCATCAAAGCCAAGGCAATGGCGGCGGCCAAGAACGATGGACCTCGCCCCACTGATGAATCATTGGCGGCAAACATTACATCTCCTATCTCATTTGTTATCGTTGTTCGGCATCAAAGTGATGCCAAGCCAGAATTATGTTAAATTATTTAGCTTGTAACTAATATTTATTAAATAATAATTTTAATTACCATTGTAAATAGATGTTGCGTCATATAACTGATAATGGCCATCGTCGGATGCACTAGCTTGAAACACTTGCCCTCCTAGCACGGCCGTCGTCGCATCGCTTCGGCCGGAAAGCTTTATTGTTGTCTTGCGGAAACCTGGGTTAATCATCTCAATAACTAGGATGACAGGATACGCTGCTGCCGAGAGTTGAGCGCCTGAGACGCAGGAGCGCTGCCGTCGGTAGCGGCTCGCATCAGAGCGACGGATGTATCGTTGTATGTTACTGCGCACACGGCTTAAGGCCGGTTCACGCCGACGGCTTTCGCTCGCTCCGCAGGGGAGCTGCAAACCTTTTACGCTTCAAATCATATTAATAAAGTCTGGTATTTAAATTTTGTTGTCTCTAAACCCGGAGGGCGTTGTCACATTTCTATCTCGGAAAAGTTTGCATGATGAACGGCGTTAAACTAAAAAAACATAAATAATAGATGTGTTTACGAATTGATAGGTTGCGTTTATACACGGATCCTCATGCCTTACTCTCTAAACACCTGCGAGTGAATGAGATTAGAAACAAGCTTATGCTATTGAGAAAACAAAGGTAGCATGATAAATAAAGATATAAAATCATCAAATGATTGAGTCGGCGTAAGAATGCTAGTCTTCGCCACCTTAAGAAATTGATTTATTACGTTCTGACTCATGCACAACATCTACTGAGGCCCGAAAGAACTAAAAGATGCTAAAATGTACGCTCTATGGGGTACCAGGAATATTACATGTTGATTTAACTGGCAGCCAGAAAAAAGAATGATGAAAAATGAATACAATAGAATTTATTTTTATTCGTAATAAAATTTCGTGTGCAATCACTTCTGCTTTTGATAATGCAAACTATATCGTGAAAAAAAAGGAGGAGACTTTTGTAAGACTAACATGACAGCTAAAAATGGAAAATCTTACCATTTTAAGCGAAAGTCTCCTAACACTTATGCCGACATTAAACGTTGTGAAGTGACAGTCTTTTATGGGAGTTTTTTCCATCCCGTAGCCACTGTCATGATGAAGCTGGGGTTTAATCATTTAGGTCAGGTAAAGCTCCTGCGAGAAAATTTGTGCAACGATGACTATTTTCCGTTATGGCGTTATGCCTTCTATTGGGCAAGCTCCACTTAACATGTAAAGACAATTTTTCAGTCTTCCCCCTTGAATAAAACGATTTTAAATTGATCTTACCCAGATTAAACGATAGTGTGAACGAAGCTATGGACTTAATGCGTCAAGACGATTACCCTTATTTTGACAGTTATCGCTGAAGGATTAACCAAGATATTGTGAATGTAAAAATATTTCTATGTTGAAGATGGAGGATTTTTTCCCTAAGGCGAGTATGCGCCTGACGTTAATAATTACTGGCTCCTGTATTTATCAATGAATACAACAACTACCTGGCTCCTCGAATCTTTTTTATATCACTTTCTCACACGTAAGGAAAGGCTGTCAAGCGATGTGTATTGCTAGGGTCGCCAAAAATAGCTTTATTAGTCAGCCTGCTCAAGATAAGAGCCATTAGCCTGCTTAGCCTCAATGATCTGTCGTTATCACTACGTGGTCTGACCCCGACAATCCGTTTGAAGCGAATTGCTTATACAAAAGTTGAAATTACCATGATAATCAATAACAGATATTTTCTTTGACGCTAAATTATATGCGATAACTGATCACGCGTGAAATTTTTCGATACATAAATCGAGTGCCTCGCGATGATAAAACTCAGTGCATGCGTTTGAATTTAATATCGAATATAACGCCTGCCCTACACCTAACTAATGTTGAAAAGTCATTAGTCACTTTTTGATCTATTGATTAGTTACACTAACACTATTAAGTTAAATGATAGACATGGCAGCAGGACCTGCGATAGTGATGAAAATAGTTAAAGAAAGAGTTTTTCTTAAATAAAGTTAAAGATGACGATGTTTCTGTCGTTAAATTCTCGTTTAATTGCCAAACAACACGCCTCAATATTTTTTGAGTTAACCATGCTGATAGAATTCTTTCATCGGCAAGGAGGAAATTTCTGCTTCTATAATTCACTAAGCTTAATTTTTTATTTAAAGGAACACAATATGTCAATTAACTAAGATAAGGCTGGATTTACTCTTAATATTCGTTTGGTGGATAATATTAATGATGAAGAAGGTAAGTTTAAAATGTCTTTTAGTGGCGGTAGACTTGGTATCGTCGAGGACATCAAATCTGTTAAAGGCTTAGATGAATTGGGATATACTCCTTTGACGCCTGTTACCGAAGCTTCCTTGTACGAATGCAATATTTCTGTTGCTCGTTACCCGGAAAACGATTTGCATATCACAGGCAGGTAGGTATTCGTATTGATCCCATGATGGGAACAGTCAGAATTGTTAATTCTGAATTTAAAGGCCCCGGAAATATTGAATTGGTCGCCCAAAAAGCCGGCAAAGATAAGATTGATTTTGTGGTTTATTCAATTAGTAGATAAATATTCTTCTGCATTTATGTATAATTAGTCGTACCTCAAGACAGATTGAAAGCACTCTTATATTCCTCCAGCAATGTTATAACATTTTCATTCTTAAAGCGTCAGCGCCTTCGTCTTCCTGTAATGCGTAATCAACAGCACGCTGGCCCACAGAGGTATGCCGGTTGTTTTCGTCTAGTGCGAGTAAGCGGTAGCGGTATCCCCTTATGAGGTTGTGACATTATCTTCCGTTCGGTTAAGATAACGCTAATTTAACCCGGGCCGTGATTGGCGACTGCTTATGTTAAACACGTTGAGGTAACACAATGGGACTCATTGACGACTGGGCCGAACGTCATATACAGCAAGCGCAGCAGGCGGGAGAGTTCGATGCACTGCCTGGCCATGGCAAGCCGCTGCAGCTGGATGACGATAGCGCAGTGCCGGCAGAGCTGCAAGATCGTAAAGACGCTCTGCAGCTTGCGGACCTGCTCAAGACGCTGGACGAGGACGATCCTCTTGTTGCGCCTTTGGACGCCCGGCTATGGCTGCTGGATATGAAGCTTCGCCAGGCCGGAATGAGCACTGGCTTCCTCCATCAACATTACCAGCGACAACTGCGTGCGCGTTTTATCCGATCCGGACGTAGCTAGCGTTAGATCATTTTTCCAATCGACGAGAGAATAGCTATGAACGATAACTATCGCCACACCAAAGGCGCGATTCAGGACAATGCGCTTGCGCGCTGCTGCACGATCCGCTGTTTCGTCAACGGCGCGAAAAGAACAAGAAAGGGAAGGGCAGCTATAGCCGTAAGCACCAATCGAAAGGGAACTGGGAGGCCAGTGGCAAACGTATTATCGGTACGATTGCCACTGGTTTTCTTTATCGCATTCGGTCCCTGGCGGACAAAGGTTGTCCGCCTACAGCCGATAAATGATTTAGAGTTTAGGCGGCGCGGCATCTGGCCTCTTAATCGTCGTTGTACCCGGCGCCATGGCGTTGTTTTGTTGTTTCAAGAGATCGCGGATCTCGGTAAGCAGCGTCTCTTCCGCACTCGGTTTGGACGGCTCGGCGGGTTTTTCCGCCTCTTTGCGATGCATTCCTGTTAATCAGTTTGATGATACAGAACACGGCAAAGGCTACGATGATGAAATCAAAGATGTTTTGCAGGAAAATCCCATACTTCATTACCACCGCCGGCGTGTCTCCCTGCGCCGGCTTTAGCACCCAACTGAATTGCTTAAAATCAATCCCGCCGATCAGCAACCCCAGCTGCGGCATAATGACGTTGGCCACTAAAGATGAGACGATTTTGCCGAACGCGGCACCGATGATAATACCGACCGCCAGGTCGACCACATTGCCACGCATCGCGAATTTGCGGAATTTTTGTAAGAAACTCATAGGCTTTCTTCATCATTTATGAATGACCTAAGTCTAACAAAGGATGAATGATTTACCAGGGGGTATTTTTCCGAATAGGCCGGTGCATAGCGACGCTCAGAGGAAAAAGGGACTGGGCTGGAACAACCGTTCCACATCGCTGACGAATTTTTTATCGGTCAGGAACATGATCACGTGGTCGCCCTGTGCGATGCGACTGTTGCGGTTGGCGATAATCACTTCGTCGCCGCGCACTATGGCGCCGATAATGGTACCGGGCGGCAGCTTGATGGCATCGATATGGCGGCCGACCACGCGTGAGGTGCTCTCATCGCCGTGGGCAATGGCCTCAATCGCCTCCGCCACCCCGCGCCGCAGCGAGGAAACGCTGACGATATCCGCTTTGCGCACGTGCCCGAGCAGCGCGGAAATCGTGGCCTGTTGCGGGGAAATGGCGATGTCAATAACGCTGCCCTGCACTAAATCCACATAGGCGCGCCGCTGGATAAGTACCAACACCTTTTTCGCGCCCATGCGTTTGGCCAGCATGGCGGACATGATATTGGCTTCATCGTCGTTGGTAATGGCGATAAAGACGTCAATCTGCTCTATGTGCTCTTGCACCAGCAGCTCTTGATCTGAGGCGTCGCCGTAGAAGACGATGGTATCATGCAGCCTTTCCGCCAGCTCCGCGGCGCGTTCCTGATCGCGCTCAATCAACTTCACGCTATAATCTTTTTCCAGCCGATAAGCCAGACCGGCGCCGATATTGCCGCCGCCGACGATCATGATGCGCTTATAGGGTTTTTCCAGCCGCTGCATTTCACTCATTACCGCGCGAATATGCTGCGAGGCGACGACAAAAAACACTTCGTCGCCTGCCTCGATAATGGTCGAGCCCTGCGGACGAATCGGCCGGTCCTGGCGAAAAATCGCCGCGACGCGGGTTTCGATATGCGGCATATGCTCGCGTAGCGAAGAAAGGGCATTGCCCACCAGCGGCCCGCCATAATAGGCCTTTACCGCCACCAGGCTGACTTTGCCTTCCGCAAAATTGACTACCTGCAGCGCACCGGGATATTCAATCAGCTTGTAGATGTTATCGGTGACCAGCTGCTCCGGGGAAATCAAATGATCAATAGGCACCGCTTCGGGTGAAAACAACCGCTCCGCTTCGCGGACATAGTCGTGGGAGCGGATGCGGGCGATACGGTTTGGCGTTTTAAACAGCGTATAAGCTATCTGGCAGGCAATCATATTCGTTTCGTCGGAGTTGGTGACTGCCACCAGCATATCGGCATCCTCAGCCCCGGCATCGCGCAGAACCCGCGGATGAGATACATGTCCCTGAATCGCACGCAGGTCAAATTTGTCCTGCAGTTGGCGCAACTGGTCAGGGTTGGTATCGACGATGGTGATGTCATTGTTCTCACCCACCAGGTTTTCCGCCAGCGTGCCGCCGACCTGCCCCACACCAAGAATAATGATTTTCATAGAAGACCCGTTGTGTTCAGCCCGGCGCACCTGCAACGGGTGCGCATACCGTTATCATCTGTGCCGTTAGTCGGAGCGCTTACCGTTTATCATCTGCGTCCTCAGCAGGCCTGAGTCTCTTTTATCATCTTAGCGTAAAAGAAACCATCGCCCGAGGTCGGCACCGGCAAACATTGCAGGCCAGGTGCGGCGGCATCACCTGTTTCCTGCAGCAGGGCGTCGGGGTGGTCGGCGAGAAACGCAGCAATTTGCCCACGGTTCTCTTCCGGCAAAATGGAACAGGTGGCATACAGCAATGTGCCGCCGAGCTTCAGAACTCGCCAGGCAGCGCACAGGATTTGCCGCTGCAGTTCGGCCAGCTCGGCGATATCGCCGTCACGGCGCAGCCATTTAATATCCGGATGCCGACGTATGACGCCGGTCGCGGAGCAGGGGGCGTCCAGCAGAATGCGATCGAAAAGCATGCCGCTGCGCCAGGCGTCCGGTGTGCGGCCGTCGCCAATCACCACCTCCGCCTGCATGCCCAGACGCTGTAAGTTGTCATGGATTCGTGCCGCGCGCTGCCCATCCACATCCACCGCCATAACCCGCGCCGCGGGTGCGATTTCCAGTATATGGGTGGTCTTGCCGCCGGGGGCGGCGCACAAATCGAGAATGGTTTCACTGTTTTGCGGCGCGAGCAGCAGGGCGCAGCCCTGTGCCGAAGCATCCTGCACTGTTACCCAGCCCCGATCGAAGCCGGGAAGACGGCCGACGTTGCAGGGCATTTCCAGCCTGATGGCATCTGGTAACTGCGAGTGTGCGACGGCCGCAATATCCGTGCCGGCCAGCAGCGCCAGATAGGCGTCACGGCTGTGGTGCAGCCGGTTGACACGCAACCACATCGGCGGCCGTTGATTGTTGGCGTCGATGATCTGCGCATACTGCGCCGGCCAGGCGGCCAGGATCCGTTTTTGCAACCAGGAGGGGTGCAGATGGCGGATATCCTGCCGCTCGGCGTCGGCCAGCAGGGCTGGCTGCTGGCGTTGAAATTGGCGCAGCACGCCGTTAATCAGCCCCTTGAACTGTGGTCGTTTCATCGCCACCGCGCCCTCAACCGTCTCTGCCAGCGCGGCATGCGGAGGAATGCGGGTGTATGTCAGCTGATACAGACCAACCATCAGCAGATAATGTACCGGGCGTTGTTTCCCGGTCAGCGGCTTTGCCATCAGTTGGCGCAGTAACCATTCCAATTGCGGCAGGACGCGCATGATGCCAAAGCACAGCTCCTGCAGCAACGCGCGGTCCTTCTCGCTCAAAGGAGCCTGCAGCGGCGGCAACAGGGCTCCGAGGGACTGGCCCTGATCCAATACCTGCGCCACCGCTCTGGCGGCGATAACGCGGAGATTATAGTGTGTTTTCATAGCTGATCGGGCCGTGGGCGCTCGCTTTACAACCGATGGAAGAGGCCGTCGGCTCACCTCCAAGGTGAAGATTAATCCAGAACAGTGCCGGGAATAAACGATTCACGGCGTGAATTGAGCAAATCCTGAACCGACATCGCTTTTTTACCCGCAGGCTGCAACTGTGTCAGCGTCAATACACCCGCGCCGGTGGCGATGTGAATGCCTGCCTTGTCCGCAGCCAATATCGTCCCGGGCGCGTGTGAAGACGTCTGCCCGTCATCGACACCGGCGGCCCAGACTTTTATCGGCTGTTCTGCCAGCGAAAAATAGCTGATGGGCCACGGATTAAAGGCACGGATGCAGCGCTCAAGCTGCGCCGCGGGTAGACGCCAGTCGAGTCGGGCTTCTTCCTTGCTGAGTTTGTCTGCGTAGGTGGCAAGGGCGTTGTCTTGCGACTCTGCGACGGCGCGGCCTGCAGCGATCTGCGTTAGCGTGGATAAAAGAGCGTTTGGCCCGATTTGCGCCAGTTTGTCATACAGTGAGGCGCTGGTATCGTCATGCTGGATTGCGCAGACGGCCTTATGCAGCATGGCGCCGGTGTCGAGCCCGGCGTCCATCTGCATAATCGTCACGCCTGTGCGATCGTCGCCGGCCCATAATGCTCGCTGAATGGGTGCTGCTCCACGCCAGCGCGGCAATAACGACCCGTGCACATTGATACAGCCGAGCAGCGGCAGGTCCAACACGGCTTGGGGAAGGATCAGGCCGTAAGCCACGACCACCATGATATCCGCATTCAGTTCCGCCACGCTCCGTTGCCCCTCAGGTTTGCGCAACGAAGCAGGCTGAAACACGGGCAAGTCATGCCGCTCAGCCAATTCCTTCACCGGACTGGGTGTCAGACGGTTGCCGCGGCCTGCGGGCCGATCCGGCTGGGTGAAAACCCCGACCACCTGCTGTTTGGCATCTATCAAAGCGTCCAGATGACGCGCAGCAAAATCCGGAGTACCGGCGAAGATGATACGTAAAGAGTCAGACACGATGTTTCCTATGGCGTTGGATTACTTTTCCGCCCGCGCGGTCATACGCGCCAGTTTTTCCATTTTTTGACGAATGCGCTGACGTTTCAGCGGCGAGAGGTAATCGACAAACAGCTTACCTACCAGGTGATCCATCTCATGCTGGATACAGATCGCCAGCAGATCGTCCGCCTCCAGCTCGAAACTGTTACCGTCGCGATCCAGCGCCTGCACCTTCACTTTTTCGGCCCGAGGTACGAAGCCACGCTGATCGGGGATTGACAAACAGCCTTCATCAATACCGGTTTCACCGCTTTTCTCCAGTAATTCGGGATTGATCATCACCAGGCGCTGATCGCGACTTTCCGAGACATCGATCACGATGATCCGCTGGTGGATGTCGACCTGGGTGGCGGCCAAACCGATGCCCTCTTCGGCGTACATAGTCTCAAACATATCATCCACGATGCGGCGGATGGCGTCATTGACGTCGACGACGGGTTTGGCGACTTTGCGCAGTCGCTCATCGGGATAATGTAATACCTGCAATAATGACATAGTGGTCTGAATCTGCATCTGAGTATGAAATCGAAATTTAGCCTTATTCTAGACATTTCCAGCACTGATTGACAGCATTGGACAGAAAATGTCCGGGCGTTGGCCGGTCGCCAGGCAAGGGAAGGAGGGGGAATGCCATTAAGCGAAATGTGGCTGCGCATGGCGGCGGTAAAAGGTGTGAACGGCGCCCGGGCCAAGGAATATTTAAACAAAACGACGGATTCGTCGCCGTTGGACACGCAAGCGTTGTTAAAGACGGTTTTAACCCCGCGGCAGCACCAGCGCTACCAACATTGTCCTCCGGACGAACTGTAGGCCGCGCGCCGCTGGCCGCCGGGGGAAAGACCTTAGCGGTATTGGGCTTGTGGGATCGGTTACGGCTATCCGCGCCAGCATCGTCGGTTGGCCGCCGATATTGTCGCGCAGGACGGTGCGCTGGTATCAGAGTTTTTGCCTTTTGCACCGCCGCTGGCGATGCATTTTCCTTTTCGTAATCGTTTAATCAGTGGTTTTAGCCTAGGAGTGCTGGTAGTTGAGGCGGCTATAAAAAGCGGCTCGCTGGGCAGCCCTTCCAGTGCCGGCACCCACTGGCTTATCCGCCAGGGCGCGACGCTCATTACCCGTCCGGAGGAGATATTTGAACAGCTATGCGGTGACCTGAAAGGGAGTTATTATCAAATCTGGTGTATGGCGATCAGGCTACGTTCTGCTCTGATGCTTCGTGAATCTGTTCTCCATCCTGAAATTGGACGTTGTTTACCACCAGGGTCAGCAGGTCAAATCCTCTTAGCCGGTTCCAGCTTTTCTGAGCAGACTGGAGCAGCTTAAATACCATTGACAGGGTGGTTTCTCTCGAACCACACTTCTTTGCGCGTCTGCTTCGTAGCCTCATAGTCGCAAAAGCCGATTCAATCGGCTTTGTCGTTCTTATTGATGCCCAGAGCTCTGACGGGAAGTCGTAGAATGCCAGCAGTTCTTCTCGATCTTTCTCCAGCTTCTTCATCGCTGCAGGATACTTCGCTGAAAACCTTGCCAACAAAACATCAAAAGCGTCATTAGCGGCATCGCGGCTTTCTGCTAGCCAGATCTCCCGAAGCTCAGCCTTAACTTTCGGTTGCATGGTTTTGGGGAGTGAAGCTAGCACATTAGCCGTTTTGTGCACCAACAGCGTTGGTGCTGCGTGTCCGGGAATATCTTTGCCATTGCATTCCAAAAACCAAGGGCACCGTCTCCCGTAGCTAGCTTGGGAGATACGGTTAGGCCACCTGCTTGCAGGCCATGGAGAAGTTCGGCCCAGTTTGCTTCTGATTCTCGATAACCCTCTTCGACCGCAACCAGCTCCTGACGTCCATGCTCAGTGACGCCGGTAGGCAAAGGCGATCATCTTGCCTGACATGGCTGTATATGCCATCAGCCCAGAAATAAACGTAGCGCGTATCGCTTAAATCACGCAGGCACCATTGCCTGTGCACTTCAAGCCATTGCTGTTTCAGTCTGCTGATGGTACTCGCGGAGAGGCCATGGGCTTTTTCACCGAGTAGCGTCCCCCAGGGCTTCATGAAAATCACCGGTGGATATGCCTCGCAGATACAGCCATGGCAGCAACGCGCTGTTGAACGCTGTGGCAAATAACCGTTACGGACGACGGCATGACGCCCATCGTCAAGACGGCGTTCAGCATGGCTTCGAGCTCAGCCTCAACGACGGCGGCCATCAGTTGTCTGGCACCATGACGGATGAGTTCATGCAGGGATCACCGGTAATATCTGGTTCTGCGGAAACCTGTAGGGTAGACTTTTTCATGGCGTATCATCTCTCTGTTGTTGAAGTCATCCACGAAATCAATCAGCAGCATACGCCACCCTCTCCGAAAACTCATACACCAGAAATGAGCATAACTCGACCTGAAATGGTTGGTGTCGAACAAGACGGAAATTATTTCTGCACCAGAATGCGAAGTTAAATTGCCATTTGCCGATGTGTTGGCTAACGTAGGGGATGAGGTTACACCTGTTGACGTCGTCGCTGAACGTGCCGGCCAACCTGTGCCAGAGGTGGTGGTGAAACTGCTCGAACTGGAGTTAGCAGGATGGATCGCAGTTGTACCCGGCGGCTATGTCCGATTAAGGAGGGCAGGCCATGTTCGACGTACTAATGTATTTGTTTGAAACCTACATCCATAATGAAGTCGAGATGCGCGTGGATCAGGATAAATTGACCGATGACCTTACCCAGGCGGGCTTTCATCAGGACGATATTTATAATGCGTTAAACTGGCTGGAGAAACTGGCAGATTTGCAGGACGGGACGGGCAGAGCGTTTGCGCTCAATGCCGATCCGCTTGCCATGCGTATCTATACTGATGAAGAAAGTCAGTTCCTGGATACCGATTGTCGCGGTTTCTTGTTATTTCTCGAACAGATTCAGGTGTTAAACCTTGAGACCCGCGAGATGGTCATCGATCGTGTGATGGCGCTGGACGCGGCGGAATTTGATCTGGAAGATCTGAAGTGGGTTATTCTTATGGTGCTGTTCAATATTCCCGGCTGCGAAAATGCCTATCAGCAAATGGAAGATTTGGTTTTTGAAGAAGACGAACAGCATCTGCATTGATGCATCAAAGATGATTTAACGCTATGACCAAAGCTGCGCTTTTTGCCGCGAAGCAAACGAAGGCCTGCCCCGAATGCGGGGCAGAGCTTGTTATTCGCTCTGGCCAGCACGGCCCCTTTCTGGGCTGCTCTCATTACCCACAATGCGACTATATTCGTCCACTGAGGCCGCAGGGCGACGGACATGTGGTAAAAGTGCTTGAAGGGCAGCTTTGCCTCGCATGTCACTCCACGCTGGTATTGCGCCAAGGACGCTTTGGTATGTTTATCGGCTGCTCGAACTATCCCGAGTGCGAGCACATTGCACCCACGGCGGTGGCCGACACCACCGCTTTTACCTGTCCAGAGTGCCGTTCCGGTAAATTGGTGCAGCGTACCTCGCGCTTTGGCAAAAGTTTTTACGCCTGTGATCGGTACCCAGCCTGTAAATATGCCTTGAATAATCAACCTGTGGCGGGTGAATGCGAGTATTGCCATTTTCCGCTGTTGATGGCGAAAAATACTGCCCGCAACGTAAAGCGCTTTTGCGCTGATAAGCGTTGCGGCCGACTGGTAGCGATAAACGACAATGATGATTGAATCCTCCTCCCAGGACGTGGCGAGTCTGGTCATTGCGCTACGTCAACAGCAGGTTATCGCTTATCCGACGGAGGCCGTGTTCGGGTTGGGCTGCAATCCTGACAGCGAAAGCGCGGTCCAGGCGCTGTTGGCGTTAAAACAACGCCCGTGGCAAAAAGGGCTAATTCTAGTCGCCGCGCATTACGCTCAGTTAAAGGAATATATTGACGACGACGCGTTAGATGATGCTGCACGATCGCGGATCTTCGCCAGCTGGCCTGGTCCCGTGACGTGGGTGATACCGGTCTGTCCGACAACACCGAGCTGGCTTACGGGGCAACATGCATCCCTTGCGGTACGCGTCAGCGCGTTTGAACCCGTACGGCGTCTTTGTCTTGCGTTCGGCAAGCCGCTGGTGTCCACCAGTGCTAATCTGACCGGCCAACCGCCGGCGCGTAGCGCCGACGAAGTGCGCGGGCAATTGGGCGCCGCTTTCCTGGTGCTGGACGAAGCGGTGGAAGGACGACTCAATCCCACTGAGATACGCGATGCTCTGAGCGGCGAATTGATTCGACAGGGCTGATTATAACCGGAGTGTCACCATGGATACCTTTGCCGTTTTTGGTAATCCGATTAACCATAGTCGTTCACCGCGCATCCATGCGCTATTTGTCGCCGAGACAGGTATAACCCATCCTTACGGTCGGGTACTGGCGCCGCTGGATGGCTTTGAGCAAACGCTGCGGCAGTTTTTCGACGCGGGCGGCTTGGGGGCGAATATTACCCTGCCGTTTAAAGAACGTGCGTTTTCGCTATGCGATCAACTCACCGAGCGAGGCGCTTTGGCGGGGGCGGTGAATACCATCAAGAAACAGCCGGACGGTTCCTTGCTGGGGGACAATACCGACGGCATTGGTCTGGTCAGCGATTTGCAGCGTCTCGATCTACTGCGCCAGGACAGCCGAGTTCTGTTAGTAGGTGTCGGCGGCGCGGCGCGGGGCGTGGTCCTGCCGCTGCTGGCCTACGGCTGCAAAGTGGTGCTGACTAACCGCACTTTTCCGCGCGCGCAGAAGCTGGTCGGGTTTTATCACCATGTGGGCGATATTAGCGCGCTGCCGCTGGAGCGCCTGGGCACGCCGGATTATGATCTGATTATTAACGCGACTTCCACCGGTGTGCAGGGCAGTATCCCGCCGCTGCCGGCATCGCTCATTACATCATCGGTCTGTTGCTATGACATGTATTACCAACAAGGCGATACGCCGTTCATCACCTGGTGCCGTCGGCAGGGCTCGCTGCGCTGCGCCGATGGCCTCGGTATGCTGGTGGGCCAGGCGGCCTCGTCTTTTTTGCTGTGGCATGGTGTTTTACCCTCAGTTTTGCCGGTGTTGGAAACGTTGCGCGCGGAGCTGAGTGCATGAACCAGGCGATCCATTTTCCCGATCTTGAACAATGGGATGACGAGCGTCAAAGCATGTGTTTTCCGGCGTTGGTGAGCGGCATGCGCGTGGAGTGCCAGGTTAGTGCAGGCTGGTTATATAACCGGTTTGTCTCTGAGACTAATGGTGCTACTCCTCTGGTGATCTTCCATCAGCACCGCCTGGACGTAGAGGATGCAATCGAAACACTTATTGCTCAGGGGGCCGACCTCGACGGTCCATTTTGTTTATCGTAACGCAATGGCCCACGCCCATGCTATTGCCAGATTGCGACCCCGATGATTTCCTTTATGACAGCGCGCCGAAGAAAACGTCAGGGTAAAACCTCATGATCGGGTTCCTTCGGCGTGCGACCGCTCTTCATCCGCCTGCATAAGGTAGTTATCCTTCCACTGTACATAATTATTGACCGAGTAAATGAGATTGCCGATCTCAACAGGAGTCAGACGGCGTATTCGCCGCGCCGGACTGCCAAAATAGAGATAGCCACTGTGTAGACGTTTGCCGGACGCCACCAGGCTGCCGGCACCAATGATGACTTCATCCTCTACAACGGCGCCGTCTAAAATAATGCTCCCCATTCCAACCAGAACACGATTGCCAATAGTGCAGCCATGCAACATGGCTTTATGCCCTACTGTGACCTCCTCGCCGATGATCAGGGGACGGCCCGTCGGGTTACGCTCGGAGCAATGGGTAACGTGCAACACGCAACCGTCCTGAATGTTGGTACGCGCACCGATCTGCACGCGATTGACGTCGCCGCGAATAGCGGCCAGCGGCCAAATGCTGACATCGTCGCCGAGGGTGACATGGCCGATGACCACGCTGCTGGGATCGATCATGATCCGCTGGCCGAGCTGGGGGGAGGTACCTCGGTAAGGACGCAACGGTTCAACGTGTTGTAGCATGATTGGGATCCTTTTGTGGTGTGCTGGATAGACTGTATCGTCTCAAAAGTGCTCATGACAACCTTTCGCCGACCGCCATTTGCCGTTTTTGCGCAGACGATCGCTTAAGATCAAAGCGGAAAAAAATAAACAGTCAGCGGCAAAAGATCAAAAAAGGCTTGTGCAATAAATTCTGATCCTTATGATGCGCCTCCATCGACCGGTCATGTGAACATCATCACGGTGAACGGAAGGGTTCAGAAACAGGCGAAACTGCTTGACACTGAATGAGGAAGGCGTAATATGCGCCACCCGTGCGGGTCGAGAAAACAGCCGGCACTGCTCTTTAACAATTTATCAGACAATCTGTGTGGGCACTCACAAGACGATATCGACATACCGAAATATCAAGTCTTGAAGAGTGAACAACAAATATTCATATGAATACCAGTTTTGATTCTTTGAGCATCAAGCTTTTAATTGAAGAGTTTGATCATGGCTCAGATTGAACGCTGGCGGCAGGCCTAACACATGCAAGTCGAGCGGCAGCGGAAAGAAGCTTGCTTCTTTGCCGGCGAGCGGCGGACGGGTGAGTAATGTCTGGGGATCTGCCCGATGGAGGGGGATAACTACTGGAAACGGTAGCTAATACCGCATAACGTCGCAAGACTAAAGTGGGGGACCTTCGGGCCTCACACCATCGGATGAACCCAGATGGGATTAGCTAGTAGGTGGGGTAATGGCTCACCTAGGCGACGATCCCTAGCTGGTCTGAGAGGATGACCAGCCACACTGGAACTGAGACACGGTCCAGACTCCTACGGGAGGCAGCAGTGGGGAATATTGCACAATGGGGGAAACCCTGATGCAGCCATGCCGCGTGTGTGAAGAAGGCCTTCGGGTTGTAAAGCACTTTCAGCGGGGAAGAAGGCGTTAGCGTTAACAGCGCTATCGATTGACGTTACCTGCAGAAGAAGCACCGGCTAACTCCGTGCCAGCAGCCGCGGTAATACGGAGGGTGCAAGCGTTAATCGGAATTACTGGGCGTAAAGCGTACGCAGGCGGTCTGTTAAGTCAGATGTGAAATCCCCGGGCTTAACCTGGGAACTGCATTTGAAACTGGCAGGCTAGAGTCTCGTAGAGGGGGGTAGAATTCCAGGTGTAGCGGTGAAATGCGTAGAGATCTGGAGGAATACCGGTGGCGAAGGCGGCCCCCTGGACGAAGACTGACGCTCAGGTACGAAAGCGTGGGGAGCAAACAGGATTAGATACCCTGGTAGTCCACGCTGTAAACGATGTCGATTTGAAGGTTGTGGCCTTGAGCTGTGGCTTTCGGAGCTAACGCGTTAAATCGACCGCCTGGGGAGTACGGCCGCAAGGTTAAAACTCAAATGAATTGACGGGGGCCCGCACAAGCGGTGGAGCATGTGGTTTAATTCGATGCAACGCGAAGAACCTTACCTACTCTTGACATCCAGAGAACTTGGCAGAGATGCCTTGGTGCCTTCGGGAGCTCTGAGACAGGTGCTGCATGGCTGTCGTCAGCTCGTGTTGTGAAATGTTGGGTTAAGTCCCGCAACGAGCGCAACCCTTATCCTTTGTTGCCAGCGATTTGGTCGGGAACTCAAAGGAGACTGCCGGTGATAAACCGGAGGAAGGTGGGGATGACGTCAAGTCATCATGGCCCTTACGAGTAGGGCTACACACGTGCTACAATGGCGCATACAAAGAGAAGCGATCTCGCGAGAGTCAGCGGACCTCACAAAGTGCGTCGTAGTCCGGATTGGAGTCTGCAACTCGACTCCATGAAGTCGGAATCGCTAGTAATCGTGGATCAGAATGCCACGGTGAATACGTTCCTGGGCCTTGTACACACCGCCCGTCACACCATGGGAGTGGGTTGCAAAAGAAGTAGGTAGCTTAACCTTCGGGAGGGCGCTTACCACTTTGTGATTCATGACTGGGGTGAAGTCGTAACAAGGTAACCGTAGGGGAACCTGCGGTTGGATCACCTCCTTACCTAAGCGATACGTTGAGTGACGTGTCCACACAGATTGTCTGATAATTGTCACGAGCAAGAAAAACCTGCTATAGGCTTGTAGCTCAGGTGGTTAGAGCGCACCCCTGATAAGGGTGAGGTCGGTGGTTCAAGTCCACTCAGGCCTACCAGTTCTGCTTATTTCCGTGGGTTCCCGTGATGAGGAGGGCAGCATGTTGCCGACAGGCGGCATGAGAGGCTGTGCGTCAGGGGGGCGAAGAAGGCGAGACTGGCTGTCGTACTGTAACGTCGCGGTGCGGTATCGGGTTTACCGGCAGGTAAACGGTATCGTCGCGGGTGAGCGACGGCATATGCAAGGTAAACGACTTGGGGCTATAGCTCAGCTGGGAGAGCGCCTGCTTTGCACGCAGGAGGTCAGCGGTTCGATCCCGCTTAGCTCCACCATTTCGCTGTGGAGTCGGGTTTGGTCATTTGTGGGTATGAGAAGGTTTTTTTTGCTGTAGTGTTATTTCAGAGCGCGTTTATCAAGCGCGCTGCGAAATACCGCTCTTTAACAATCCGGAACAAGCTGAAAATTTGAAACACATGCTGAAGTGCAAACTCAGTATGCGAGTCTCTCAAACGAAGTAAGCAAACCTGAGGTAACGCGCAAGCGTTATCACTGTAGCGCGCAGACAGCTCAGGGTTGTGAGGTTAAGTGACTAAGCGTACACGGTGGATGCCTAGGCAGTCAGAGGCGATGAAGGACGTGCTAATCTGCGAAAAGCGCCGGTGAGCTGATATGAAGCGTTATCAGCCGGCGATGTCCGAATGGGGAAACCCGGTGCAACTCGTTGCATCATTGTCAGGTGAATCCATAGCTTGACGAAGCGAACCAGGGGAACTGAAACATCTCAGTACCTTGAGGAAAAGAAATCAACCGAGATTCCCCCAGTAGCGGCGAGCGAACGGGGAACAGCCCAGAGCCATCATCAGCTTGCGCATCAGGAGAACGGTCTGGAAAGTCCGGCGACAGAGGGTGATAGCCCCGTATCCGAAGGTGCGCTTGTTGTGAGCTCGATGAGTAGGGCGGGACACGTGATATCCTGTCTGAAGATGGGGGGACCATCCTCCAAGGCTAAATACTCCTGACTGACCGATAGTGAACCAGTACCGTGAGGGAAAGGCGAAAAGAACCCCGGCGAGGGGAGTGAAATAGAACCTGAAACCGTGTACGTACAAGCAGTGGAAGCATCCTTCGGGGTGTGACTGCGTACCTTTTGTATAATGGGTCAGCGACTTATATTCTGTAGCAAGGTTAACCGTATAGGGGAGCCGTAGGGAAACCGAGTCTTAACTGGGCGTCTAGTTGCAGGGTATAGACCCGAAACCCGGTGATCTAGCCATGGGCAGGTTGAAGGTTGGGTAACACTAACTGGAGGACCGAACCGACTAATGTTGAAAAATTAGCGGATGACTTGTGGCTGGGGGTGAAAGGCCAATCAAACCGGGAGATAGCTGGTTCTCCCCGAAAGCTATTTAGGTAGCGCCTCGTGAAGTCATCTACGGGGGTAGAGCACTGTTTCGGCTAGGGGTCCATCCCGGATTACCAACCCGATGCAAACTGCGAATACCGTAGAATGTTATCACGGGAGACACACGGCGGGTGCTAACGTCCGTCGTGAAGAGGGAAACAACCCAGACCGCCAGCTAAGGTCCCAAAGTCATGGTTAAGTGGGAAACGATGTGGGAAGGCCCAGACAGCCAGGATGTTGGCTTAGAAGCAGCCATCATTTAAAGAAAGCGTAATAGCTCACTGGTCGAGTCGGCCTGCGCGGAAGATGTAACGGGGCTAAACCATGCACCGAAGCTGCGGCAGCGGACGTATCACTTAAAACGCTCCACGCGACGATGAGCGGGCGCGTGCAAGCCACATTCCCGTTAAGTCGGCAACAGCCGGACAAGGGCAAGGCGTTTTAAGGATACGTCCGTTGGGTAGGGGAGCGTTCTGTAAGCCTGTGAAGGTGGCCTGTGAGGGCTGCTGGAGGTATCAGAAGTGCGAATGCTGACATAAGTAACGATAAAGTGGGTGAAAAGCCCGCTCGCCGGAAGACCAAGGGTTCCTGTTCAACGTTAATCGGAGCAGGGTGAGTCGACCCCTAAGGCGAGGCCGAAAGGCGTAGTCGATGGGAAACAGGTTAATATTCCTGTACTAGGTGTGACTGCGAAGGGGGGACGGAGAAAGCTAGGTTTGCCGGGCGACGGTTGTCCCGGTTCAAGCGTGCAGGTGGAAAGAGCAGGCAAATCCGCTCTTTCATAACACTGAGGCGTGATGACGAGCTACCACGGTAGTGAAGGAATTGATGCTACGCTTCCAGGAAAAGCCTCTAAGCTCCAGGTCACATCGAATCGTACCCCAAACCGACACAGGTGGTCAGGTAGAGGATACCCAGGCGCTTGAGAGAACTCGGGTGAAGGAACTAGGCAAAATGGTGCCGTAACTTCGGGAGAAGGCACGCTGGCATGTAGGTGGAGGGCCTTGCGCCCCGAGCTGAAGCCAGTCGCAGATACCAGCTGGCTGCAACTGTTTATTAAAAACACAGCACTGTGCAAACACGAAAGTGGACGTATACGGTGTGACGCCTGCCCGGTGCCGGAAGGTTAATTGATGGGGTTATCCGTAAGGAGAAGCTCTTGATCGAAGCCCCGGTAAACGGCGGCCGTAACTATAACGGTCCTAAGGTAGCGAAATTCCTTGTCGGGTAAGTTCCGACCTGCACGAATGGCGTAATGATGGTCAGGCTGTCTCCACCCGAGACTCAGTGAAATTGAACTCGCCGTGAAGATGCGGTGTACCCGCGGCAAGACGGAAAGACCCCGTGAACCTTTACTATAGCTTGACACTGAACATTGAGCCTTGATGTGTAGGATAGGTGGGAGGCTTTGAAGTGTGGACGCCAGTCTGCATGGAGCCAACCTTGAAATACCACCCTTTAATGTTTGATGTTCTCACTCAGGCCCGTCATCCGGGCCGAGGACAGTGTCTGGTGGGTAGTTTGACTGGGGCGGTCTCCTCCCAAAGCGTAACGGAGGAGCACGAAGGTTAGCTAATCACGGTCGGACATCGTGAGGTTAGTGCAAAGGCATAAGCTAGCTTGACTGCGAGAGTGACGGCTCGAGCAGGTGCGAAAGCAGGTCTTAGTGATCCGGTGGTTCTGCATGGAAGGGCCATCGCTCAACGGATAAAAGGTACTCCGGGGATAACAGGCTGATACCGCCCAAGAGTTCATATCGACGGCGGTGTTTGGCACCTCGATGTCGGCTCATCACATCCTGGGGCTGAAGTAGGTCCCAAGGGTATGGCTGTTCGCCATTTAAAGTGGTACGCGAGCTGGGTTTAGAACGTCGTGAGACAGTTCGGTCCCTATCTGCCGTGGGCGCTGGAAGATTGAGAGGGGCTGCTCCTAGTACGAGAGGACCGGAGTGGACGCACCACTGGTGTTCGGGTTGTCATGCCAATGGCATTGCCCGGTAGCTACGTGCGGAAGAGATAACCGCTGAAAGCATCTAAGCGGGAAACTTGCCTCGAGATGAGTCTTCCCTGAGGCCTTGAGCCTCCTAAAGGGACGTTAAAGACGATGACGTTGATAGGTCGGGTGTGTAAGCGCTGCGAGGTGTTGAGCTAACCGATACTAATGACCCGTGAGACTTAACCTTACAACACCTGAGCTGTTTGAGAGAGGGCGAAAGCCAGAGCTGTAACGAACGTTAGCGGCAAAGCGCAAGCGACATGAACGCGAGCGCCAGAAAGACGATATCAGCGATGTTCCGGATAACGCCCGATGGTCACGCAAGTGAGGGTTGGGCAGCAAGAGCAGTCTGCATGGTGAAAGCGGTGCGGAAAACGAATTTGCCTGGCGGCACGAGCGCGGTGGTCCCACCTGACCCCATGCCGAACTCAGAAGTGAAACGCCGTAGCGCCGATGGTAGTGTGGGGTCTCCCCATGCGAGAGTAGGGAACTGCCAGGCATCCATTACGTCCTAACGGGTAGCCCGTGACGAGCAGTATCAACGAGCCCTCTGCAACCGCAGAGGGCTTTTTGTTTTTGAGGACCATGGCGACCTGCTGCCGGCGACGCAACAGTCAACGCCCCGCCGGTCGACAAGCAAGCGATAGGTAAGTACAACAGCGCACCAGAACCGCAATGACGGGCGCCAAACGGGTCGGCCCGCCGCGACAGGTGCCCTCGATTGCGGGCGTTACACAGGGCGGCAGGCGCAGCCAAACATGTTGCTACACGAGTGATACTCAGGGCGACAGGTACACAGAGCCTCTCTATATTAATACGCGGCAGCATAGGGCAGGTACCGGTTGGCGGACACGATAACGCGTATGCAGGCTTAGGCGTGCGCGAGCCAATCGATGATAAAGCGGGCAATATCGGCAGGTTGATTGATATTCAGCTGCGGTAGCGCGCTGTCCAGCCGCACATCGCTGGCTATTGCGATAACATGGCGATCGATGAGCGTGCGCCAATCCTGACCGGTCGCAGAACGATGGAGAGCGATCTTATTGACCGGCTAGCCACTCTAAGGAAGGCATTTGAGTAGGCACGTTTTCAGTCATCAATGCCCAGCGCGCTGAATTCTCCACCATCGTCTGCCGCGCACCGGCCTTGCGTAACATGTAGCTGTCTTTGCCGGGCGTATCCACATCCATTTTATGATGGGTATGCTTGATGATTCCGACGCGCAGACCGTATTGGTCAAGCAGCGGGATAAGCTGCTGCAAAAGGGTGGTTTTACCGGTACCGCTATAAGCGGCAACGGCCAGCAAGGGAAGGGGGAAAGGCTCATGGCAGTAGTCCGTGTGTCCACAGGGCAAGATCCTGCGGCGTATTAAGATTCACGAAATAAGGTGGGGGAGACGTTAAACACTACCCGCTGTGACGGGATAGCAGACAGAAAAAGTCTGACCCGCCGCCCCCCGCGGTGCAAAAACGCTTCCAGATCTGGTGCCAAAGAGCGGTGCAGTAGCGTAAACGTGGGATGGTCATGGCTGTCATCACAGGCAAAAGCCGCCGGGGCCTGCTGTCGATTCGCCCAAAGATTCGCCACCAAATCCTCCGGAAACACCGGCACATCGCAGGGGACAAACGCAACCCACTCGCTACCGGCTTGGCTTAAATCTGCCAGCATTCCGGCCAGCGGTCCGGCAAACCCTGGGAACGTATCCGCCACCACCGGTAAACCACTTTGCCGATACTCGTCCTCGTGACGATTAGCGTTAATCATCAATAAAGCAACCTGCGGCGCGAGGCGTTCGGCTACGTAACGGTATAATGGCTTGTGATTAATTTGCAGCAGCCCCTTATCTTCACCGCCCATTCGCGTCGAGGGTCAACCCGCCAGGATCACGCCGGTAATGCTATTGTTGTCATGGCCCTCTCTAGGATGAAATTCTAAGGTGCAGGGATTACCCTTCATATTAGGATACAATGTTTTAGCGAATGCAGGATAATGATGTTTATCCCCGTTCGCGAATCTTGCTACAGTACTGTCAGACGTTAACTAAGGAATGTGTTATGAAATGCCATCGCGTTAATGAATTAGTGGAGTTGTTGCACCCCGCCTGGCAACAAGAGCCTGATCTTAACCTGGTACAATTTCTGCAAAAGTTGGCGCAGGAGGCTGGTTATCAGGGTAATCTGAACGGCCTGACCGATGATATTCTGATTTATCATTTAAAAATGCGCGGCAGCGATAAAACGGACGCTATTCCTGGCCTGGTGAAAGATTATGAAGAAGATTTTAAAACGGCCATTTTGCGTGCCCGCGGAATTATCAAGGAGTAAGCGGGGCTAATGAACTCTTTTACTAGAGCGTCCATTTTTTTCACACGATGGCATATCGCGGCGGCGGATTATGAGCACAGGATTTAATTTCCAGGCATTAATGCCCGATTTGATCATGGACGCCCTGCAACAGACGGGGATCGTCGTCGATTCTGGTTCGACCGCTCTAAACAGCTACGAAAATCGCGTCTATCAGTTTCTGGACGAAGAGAAAAAGCGCTATGTGGTGAAATTTTATCGTCCTGAGCGCTGGAGTGCCGAGCAAATTCTGGAAGAGCACCAGCTGGCGCATGAGCTCGCGGCAGCCGAAATACCTGTGGTGGCGCCGCTTGTGATTCATAATGCGACGCTGCACCACTATCTTGGCTATTATTTTGCCCTGTTTCCCAGCGTGGGTGGCCGGGCTTTCGAGCAAGATAACGATGACCAGCTGGAATGGGTAGGGCGCTTTCTTGGCCGTATTCACCGACACAATGGCAGTCGCTGCTTTAGCGCGCGACCCACCATGGGACTGGAAGAATATCTGACGCATCCGCGTCGCGAGCTGGAAAATAGCACTCTGATTGCTGGCCGGCAGAAAGCAATGTTTTTACAGGCCTGTGACCAACTGATAGCGCAGGTGCATGCGGTATGGAACACCGATTGGCGTCCGCTCCGTCTGCATGGCGATCTGCACGCCGGAAATATCTTGTGGCGCGACGGTCCGACATTTGTTGATCTGGACGATGCCCGCAATGGTCCAGCCATCCAGGATCTTTGGATGCTGCTTAATGGCGATCGCCGCGACAGACTTTATCAGCTGTCGCTGCTGTTGGATGCATATACTGAATTCATAGACTTCGATTCCCGTGAACTGGCGCTGATTGAGCCGCTACGGGCAATGAGGATGATCCACTATCTCGCCTGGGTTAGCCGGCGTTGGGATGACCCGTCTTTTCCGCGTAGTTTTCCGTGGATGATTGAGGGGGAATTCTGGTCGCAACAAACGGCGCTATTTATTGAACAGGCAACGCTGCTGCAACAGCCGCCGTTGCAGCTGATGCCGGTATATTAAACGTTTTATCGCCGATGTTATTCATTTTGGAGAGACACTATTTATGAAAAAAATATGGTTTGCGTTGGTGGTTATCGCGTTGGCGTTCAGCGCCTCGGCCGCGCAATTTACTGAAGGTCAGCAATATGTCCAGCTCGACAAGCCGGTGACCAGTGAACCCCAAGTGCTGGAATTTTTCTCGTTTTATTGCGCGAATTGTTATCAATTCGAGCAGGTCTATCACATCTCCAGCACGGTGAAAAAAGCGCTGCCTGCCGGCACCAAAATGACCAAATACCATGTGGATTTTCTGGGGCCGATGGGCAAACAGCTGACCCAGGCCTGGGCCGTAGCCATGGCGCTGGGGGTGGAAGACAAAGTAAGTCCGCTGCTGTTTGGTGGTCTGCAAAAAACGCAAACCATACAAACGCCGGACGACATCCGCGCGGTGTTTGTCAAAGCGGGCGTCAGCGCGGAAGAGTATGATTCCGCCTGGAACAGCTTTGTCGTGAAATCTCTGGTCGTACAGCAGGAGAAAGCGGCCACCGATCTGCAGCTGCGCGGCGTGCCGGCGATGTTTGTCAACGGCAAATATATGGTGAAAAACGATGGGCTGGATATGTCGTCAATGGACGCTTATACCAAACAATTTGCCGATGTCGTGAAATTTTTGCTTAGCCAAAAGTAAACTCTCCTGCGGGTGAATGACGTACAACGCCGGCAGATGCCGGCGTTGTCGTTTGTGGCGAAGCCGCAAACAGCCAGTATCTCCTTAATCTGCCGAAGGATAATGCTATTGCCCGCAACGGGCCATAGCAGGTTTATATCCACAATGGCAATACCCTTGTGATGATATTTGCTATTGCCAGGTTAATATATTAATCACTTGATAATAAAGATTTTTTGTCTAGAGACATCGAAAATATAGCGGCTGTCAATAAAAACTATATTTTTTACTCACAAAGTTATCCACAGCATGATCCTGCGGATCTGGCCGCATTTGCGGTATTTTTATCGCCCTTATGCTACGCTAACCATCGTCTCCGGCTGCCGGCTGTGGCATGCTACCCCTAATGTTTGCTGACTAAAAAGAACGAAATACGCTATGGTCCAAATCGCAGAAAACCCGATTATTTTGGTGGATGGTTCTTCTTATCTTTACCGCGCCTATCACGCCTTTCCGCCGCTGACCAATAGAGCGGGGGAACCGACCGGGGCGATGTACGGCGTATTGAATATGCTTAAGAGCCTGCTGGTACAGTACCGGCCAAGCCATGTTGCGGTGGTGTTTGACGCCAAGGGCAAGACGTTCCGCGATGAGTTGTTCGAGCATTACAAATCCCACCGGCCTCCCATGCCGGACGATCTGCGTAGTCAGATAGCGCCGCTGCATGATATGGTTAAAGCGATGGGTTTGCCGTTGCTGGCCGTTAGCGGCGTCGAGGCCGATGACGTTATCGGGACGCTGGCGCTGGCGGCGGCGCGCGGCGGCCGGGATGTGCTGATAAGCACCGGCGATAAGGACATGGCGCAGCTGGTGTCGCCCAAGATTACCCTGATCAATACCATGTCCAACACCATTCTCGGCCCGGAGGAGGTGCAGCTGAAGTTCGGCGTGCCGCCGGAGCTTATCATTGATTATCTGGCGCTGATGGGCGACAGCTCCGATAATATTCCGGGAGTGCCGGGAGTGGGTGAGAAAACTGCGCAGGCGCTATTGCAGGGGCTGGGCGGGCTGGAAAGCCTGTATCAACAGCTTGATAGCGTCAGTAGCCTGAGCTTCCGCGGCGCTAAAACCATGGCCGCTAAGCTTGAGCAGCACCGTGAGGTAGCTTTTCTCTCCTACCAGCTGGCGACCATTAAAACCGATGTGCCGTTGGACTTGCCTTATGACCGGTTAACGGTGGAAGAGCCCGAGGCCGAAGCATTGATGCTTTTGTTTCAGCGTTATGAATTCAAACGCTGGCTAAGCGATTTGGAAGCGGGTAAATGGCTGCAACGCAAAAGTGCCGTCGCGCCGTCGCCGCCGTTTACTGCGCCCCGTCCAGCGGCGGCCGAGGAGCCGACCGAGGCGTTGTCGAAAGACGGCTATGTGATTATCGACACTATGGCGACCCTGGAGATGTGGATCGGTGCGATTCGCCACGCTGGCGTGTTCGCCTTTGATACCGAAACCGACGGTCTGGATACGCTTACCGCCAATCTGATAGGGCTGTGTTTTGCTGTGAAGCCGGGTGAGGCGGCCTATCTGCCGGTGGGGCACGACTATCTGGATGCGCCGGACCAGCTTGACCGCGCGACGGTATTGGCGGCGCTGAAACCGGTTATGGAAGATCCCACCATCGGCAAGATTGGCCAAAATCTCAAATTCGATCGCGGGGTTCTGAAACGATACGATATCGAGCTGGCCGGCATTGCGTTCGATACCATGCTGGAATCTTACGTGTTGGACAGCGTCGCCGGCCGCCACGATATGGACAGCCTGGCAGAGCGTTTTTTACAGCACACCACCGTGAGCTTTGAGGAGATAGCGGGTAAAGGCCGCAATCAGCTTACGTTCAATCAGATAGCAATGGAGCAGGCCGCGTCTTACGCTGCTGAAGATGCCGACGTGACGCTGCGTCTGCACCAAAAGCTGTGGCCACGTATTGAGCAGGCCCCGGAGCTGAGGAGGGTGTTTGAGGAAATCGAAATGCCGCTGGTGCCGGTCCTGTCGCGTATTGAGCGCACCGGCGTGCTTATCGACGAATCTATTCTTGCTGCACATTCGGTGGAGTTGGCCAAACGCCTGGAAGAGCTGGAAGGGGAAGCGCATCAACTGGCGGAGGAACCGTTTAACCTCTCCTCCACCAAACAGCTGCAGGAGATTTTGTACGATAAGCAGAAATTGCCGGTGCTAAAGAAAACCCCCGGCGGTGCCCCTTCTACCAATGAAGAAGTGCTGGCCGAGCTGGCGCTGGACTATCCGCTGCCGAAGCTGATTTTAGAATATCGTGGCCTGGCCAAGCTAAAATCCACCTACACAGATAAGCTGCCACAGATGATCAACCCGCTGTCGAAGCGGGTGCATACCTCCTATCATCAGGCCGTCACCGCTACCGGGCGGCTGTCCTCGAGCGACCCGAACCTGCAAAATATTCCCGTCCGCAATGATGAAGGTCGGCGCATCCGGCAGGCGTTCATCGCGCCGCCGGATGCGCTTATCGTGGCAGCGGACTATTCACAGATTGAGCTGCGCATTATGGCGCATCTCGCGCGCGACCCCGGATTACTGAACGCCTTCGCTGCCGGCAAGGATATTCACCGTGCCACCGCCGCCGAAGTATTTGGTATGTCGCTCGAGAAAGTCACCCAGGATCAGCGCCGCAGCGCCAAGGCGATTAACTTTGGCCTGATTTATGGCATGAGCGCTTTCGGTCTGGCGCGTCAGCTGTCGGTGCCGCGATCGGAAGCGCAGAAATATATGAATCTCTATTTCGAGCGGTACCCCGGCGTTTTGGAATATATGGAGCGCACCCGCAGGCAGGCCAGCGATCGGGGTTATGTTGAAACCCTGGACGGCCGCCGGCTGTATTTACTGGATATCCACTCGCGCAACGGTATGCGCAAAAAGGGCGTGGAGCGCGCCGCTATTAACGCCCCGATGCAAGGCACCTCCGCTGATATTATTAAGCGGGCGATGATTGCAATCGATGGCTGGCTGCAGCAGGAAGCGCCGCCGGTTCGCATGATTATGCAGGTGCACGATGAATTGGTATTTGAAGTACAGCGCGATGCGGTTGAAAGTGCCAAAGCCCGAATTAAGGCGCTGATGGAAGGCTGCTTTAAACTGGATGTACCGCTGCAGGTGGACGTGGGCGTTGGAGAAAACTGGGATCAAGCTCACTAAGTGGCGAATGACTAAGCACTTTTTATAATTAAGCTACATTAAAGTGTGATGTATTATTTACAATAAGCATTCCTTATACGTAAAAAGGTGAAAGTAAACTACAAAAAATTCTTTTGCCCCATCAAAAAATAGGGTAAAGTTATCGGCGTAGGGTACACAGAGGTAAGATGTTCTATCTTTCAGGCCTTTTACTTCACGTAATCGGACTTGGCTAAGTATTAGCTGCCCCAGTCATTTAATGACTGGGGCGTTTTTTATTGGGCGCTGATAAACTCGACCAGGGGTGCCGCCGTCGCGACCATCAAGGCACTCGCGGCGGGCTGCACTCCTTAAACGATGGCTTCGATTCTATGATCCGAGGGCGTTAGCAGCGCCGTCTACTGATTAGGCTAGCGTGCCGGGTGCCTAAATGCACCGTCGCCCCTGTTAGGCTGAGATGTCGCGGACACGGAGGCTAATAGCGCTCTCGCCGCATAGAGCCGTGACGACCCAGTCAGGGCTTAAGCGGGGGACGTCAGGCTGCAGCGCCGCGGCACGGGCATTGAATGGCGCTATTATCGCCATCAGGCCGTGACGTGAGTAGATTTTAGCGCGTTATTCTGTCTCCGGGGACCCTTGTGCTGGCGGGATGGCGGCAAACCAATCGTCCAACTTTTGCCGCAGCTTATCTACCCCCTGTTTTTTAAGCGATGAGAAGGTTTCAACTTGAACATCGCCCATAAAGGCCAGCGCCGCTTCGCGCACTTGATTCAGCTGCTCCTTGCGTGAGCCCGAAGCCAGCTTATCGGCCTTGGTGAGCAGGACCAGCACCGGGATATTGACATCGACCGCCCATTGCACCATTTGCTGGTCGAGATCTTTCATTGGATGGCGGATATCCATTAATACCACCAGCCCCTTGAGGCTGTCGCGCATTTGCAGATATTCGCCCAGGGCGCGTTGCCATTTGCGTTTCAGTTCTTCAGGGACTTCGGCGTAGCCATAGCCGGGCAAATCGACCAGTCGGATGCCGGATTCCACCTCAAACAGGTTGATAAGCCGGGTGCGTCCGGGGGTTTTACTGGTCCTGGCCAGGCTTTTTTGATTGGTCAGGGTATTGAGCGCGCTGGATTTTCCGGCGTTGGAGCGCCCTGCGAAAGCGATTTCAATCCCGCTGTCGACCGGCAAATGGCGGATATCCGGCGCGCTGGTCACGAAATGGGTCAGCTTATAGTTATAGGATTTGGTCAACGGTATCCTCTCTCTGGAGATGGCATATTAACGGCAATTATACCGGTTATGGCCCGGGACGCGTTTTTTATCTTCGTCCGCGGGCGCAGTCACCTTTTTTCTTGCGCGGCTTTCTGATAGATTCCGCCGCAATGGTAGATGTGATTACCCTTACCCAAGAGCAAACATTATGAATCCATCAGAACGGGGCGGCCGCGGCAAGTCCGGCGACGCGCGCAAGAAGAAGCAGCGTAAAAGCCGCGAAGAATTGAATATCGAAAGGTGCGAGCGTAAGCGGCAGAAAAAACGCCGCGGGCTGGTCGCCGGTTCGCGCAGCCAGGGCGGCGTCGGCGACACCGTGCGCCAGAATACCCGTGCACCGCAGGATAGCCGCATCGGTAGTAAGAAGCCCGTGCCGCTGACGGTGGAGGGGGCGGTGACGCCACACAAAGAGCCCTCTGGCACGCCGCCGCCGCAAGAGCCGCTGGAAACGGCCGAGCAGGAGCTGGCTCGCCTGGAAAATGACGAGTGTCTGGATGCCTTACTACAGCGCCTTGAGCAGGATGAACCCCTTTCCACTGCCGAAAGACGTTATGTGGACCAGGCGCTTGATCGTATCGATGAACTGATGACCAAACTGGGCATCGAACTTATTGACGATGAGGAAGAAGAACAGACGCAGCAGGAAGATATGATGCAACTCCTCAAACGCGGCTTCGACAAAGACAGATCTTAACCCTTGCAGGCATTGATGCTACTGTTGGCGCTATTGTTAACCTGTTATCTTGTGTGGTTATCGGGTAAACTATGGCGCCTCTCGCGACGCAAGGCGCGGCTGCAGGCGGCGCGCGGCGCGGTACGCCGACCCGCTCTTCCCGTCAGACGGCGCCGTCGACGTCCCCCGGGTAAGGAGTAAGCTGTGAAATTACTGCCAGCAATCGAATAGGATTTGGCCCTCATTCAGAAATATAACCACTCCGTGCCGCGTTATTCCTCCTATCCCACCGCGCTGGAATTCAGTGAAAACTATGATGATGCCGCATTTGCCGCCGCGGCGAGCCGTTATCCCGAACGGTCCCTGTCGCTGTATGTTCACATCCCTTTCTGTCACAAGCTGTGCTATTTCTGCGGCTGCAATAAGATAGTCACGCGTCATAGCGAAAAAGTCGATGAGTATCTCGACACGCTGGCGCGAGAAATCCGCGCGCGATCGCTGCTGTTCGCCCGCAGGCGGGTCACACAAATGCACTGGGGCGGCGGTACGCCGACTTTTTTATCGGTGGCGCAGATGGCGCCGCTGGTAGCGGACGGGCTGGTGACGATGAGCGCTGGCGCCTTGGAAATAACCGCCCGGGGCCGCCTGCTGGTGCCGCAACATCTGTATGTGTTTCGATGCCTATCTGCGCGCCAGCCAGCGCCAACGGCAGTTTTCTCGGGTGATATGAACCGCCCCTTTCCGCCATCAGACAGAAAGGGGCGTAATGAGGGTATGAGGACGGCCGCTCACTTCAATGAATTAATGAGCGCGGCACACATGACCGACGCCAGCGCTGTTTGTGGGGCATGCCCCGCAACGATGACTGCGTCCAACCCATGCGTCACGTAAGTGATAAGTGTCTGCAACATGGCTTGTCTCCCGTTGTGCACAGAAATAATACTGAGCCGGCCCACAATGTAAACAGTTTATACGCCAATGTGGCATTGCCGGCGCACTCTGTGCGTCGCGATCGAGATTACTCCATTCCCAGCTCTTTCAATTTGCGCGTAAGTGTGTTGCGGCCCCAACCGAGCAAACGGGCGGCTTCCTGCTTATGGCCCTGGGTATGGAGCAGCGCGGTGGTCAGCAGGGTGCGCTCCATTTCCGGCTGTGCTTCCGACAGCAAATTTTGATGACCGGAACGCAACGCGCGATCGGCCCACTGCGCCAGTAGCGTGGCCCAGCTGTCCGGCAGCGATTGCACCACATTGTCCGGCGCGGTGGTTTCAAACAGCTCCGGCGGCAGATCCTGAATCAATACTTCTTGTCCGGCGGCCATCACTGTCAGCCAGCGGCAGGTATTTTCCAACTGGCGCACGTTTCCCGGCCAGGGCAGGTGGGTCAGCGCGGTCTCGGTCTCCGGATGCATATTTTTCGGCTCCACGCCTAGCTCCCTGGCCGCCACTTGCAGGAAATACCGCGCCAGCCGTGGGATATCTTCCCAGCGCTCGCGCAGCGGCGGCAGATGTACCCGGATAACGTTCAGACGATGGAATAAATCCTCGCGAAAACGGCCTTCCTGCACGCGTAGTTCCAGGTTCTGGTGGGTGGCGGCGATAATGCGCACATCGACCTTAATCGGGGCATAACCGCCGACGCGGTAAAACTGGCCGTCCGCCAGCACGCGCAACAGACGGGTTTGCACATCCAGCGGCATATCGCCGATTTCGTCCAAAAACAGTGTGCCGCCGTCGGCCTGCTCGAAACGGCCCTGACGGATTTGATTGGCGCCGGTAAACGCTCCTTTTTCATGGCCAAACAATTCCGACTCAATCAAATCCTTCGGAATCGCCGCCATATTCAGCGCGATAAACGGCGCCTTGGCGCGCGGGCTATGGCGATGCAGGGCGTGCGCCACCAGTTCTTTACCGGTGCCGGATTCGCCGTTGATAAGCACGCTGATTGATGAGCGCGACAGGCGGCCGATGATACGGAATACGTCCTGCATCGCCGGCGCTTCGCCAATGATATCGGCGGTCGGGCCGCTGGCGGGCTGACTGCGTGGGGGCTGCTGCTGCTCCAGATAGTGGCTGACCGCACGCTCCACCAAGGCAACAGCCTCGTCGATATCGAAAGGTTTCGGCAGATAATCGAACGTCCCTTGCTGGTAGGCGCTGACTGCGGCATCCAAATCTGAATGGGCGGTCATGATGATGACCGGCAGCATCGGATAACGCTGTTTGATTTGCTTGAGCAATGCCAGCCCATCTATGCCGGGCATGCGAATATCGGATAATAATACGTTCGGCGTTTGGGTGGCGAGCGCGTCCAGCACCTGGCTGCCACCTTCAAAGGTGGTGCAGGTCAACCCGGCTCCAGTGAGTGCGCGTTCAAGCACCCAGCGGATGGAGCTATCGTCGTCGACGATCCAGACTATCCCTCGTTGCATACAGAACCTCACTGGCGAATAGGCAGGTAGACCGAAAACTCGGTATGTCCCGGCCAACTGTTAAATTCAATCTTTCCTGAATTCTGATCGATCAGACTGCGGGCGATGGAAAGTCCCAGGCCGGTTCCCCCTTCGCGGCCGCTGACCATGGGATAAAACAGCGTATCCTGAAATTGCGCCGGGATTCCCGGACCATCGTCCTCGATATCAATGCGCGCCACCAGCCGGTAGCGCACCCCGTGCAGCGTCAGCTGAAAGGCGGTACGCGTTCTGAGGGTAATGGTGCCGCCCTGCTCGCCCAGCGCCTGCAGCGAATTGCGGGTGATATTCAGCAAGACTTGTTCCATCTGATCCGGATCATGGGTCAACTCCGGCAGGCTGGGATCATAATCCCGTACCAGCGTGACATTGTCCGGCATCTCAAGCGACACCAGTTTGAATACCCTCTCGCAGACCTGATGAATACTTTGCGTCACATGCATACCGGGCTGCTGTGGGCCCAATAAACGGTCGACCAGATTGCGCAACCGATCGGCCTGTTCTATGATCACCTTGGTGTATTCCGTTAACGCCGGGTCCGGCAGTGCTTTGGCCAGCAGCTGCGCGGCGCCGCGAAGGCCGCCAAGGGGATTTTTAATCTCATGGGCGAGGCCGCGCACCAAATCCCGCGCTGCAACCTGCTGTGCATGCTGCAGTTGTTCCTGGCTGAGGCGGCGCTGATTATCCATAGGCGCCAGCTCCATCAGAATAGTCTCTTCCGGCAGCCGCTGCGCGGTCAGCGACAGGATATGCGCCCTGCCGTCTACCACCAGCGTCACTTCGTTATCGGTGAATCCCTGTCCTGCGTCCAGACTTTCGCGCATTAGCTCGACATTGAGGGAAAAATAACCCAGCAATTCCGGCAGCGGAGTGCCGAACAGCTTACGCGAGCTTTGTGCCAGCAGCTGTTGCGCCGCCGGGTTAGCGTAATGCACCGCCAGATCATTATCCAGCAGCAAAATACTGGTAATTAACGAATTAAGGATCTGCCCAGCTTCGGGCAGTGTGCCGGTTGCCATTTAGCAGTCTCCCGCACTCTGTTAATGCAAAGCGCTTGATTATCGGTGATGGCGCATGGCATCGCGCCAGGTTTGGTGGAGAAAAAAGCCCATCCGAAGATGGGCTGAAAGTTTCCACGGCAACAAAAAACTCGGGTGATTAAACGCTGTAATACAGCTCGAACTCTACCGGGTGCGGCGTTATGCGTACGCGGTCGTTTTCTTCCGTGCGCAGCGCGATATAGGCATCGATAGTGTCGTCGGTAAACACGCCGCCGCGGGTCAGGAACTCGCGATCCGCATCCAGGGTGTTCAATGCTTCCTCAAGGGAACCGGCCACGGTTGGGATTTCGCTGGCTTCTTCCGCCGGCAGATCGTAGAGGTTTTTATCCATGGCATCGCCGGGATGGATTTTGTTGATAATGCCGTCCAGGCCGGCCATCAACAGTGCGGAGAACGCCAGGTATGGGTTGGCGGCCGGATCCGGGAAGCGAACTTCGATACGGCGTGCTTTCGGGCTGGCGACCACCGGAATACGGATGGAAGCGGAGCGGTTACGGGTGGAGTAAGCCAGCATGACCGGTGCTTCATAACCCGGGACCAGACGCTTGTAGGAGTTGGTGGTCGGGTTGGTCAGCGCATTGATGGCTTTTGCATGCTTGATAACGCCGCCGATGTAGAACAGCGCCGCTTCAGACAGGCCGCCGTACTTGTCGCCGGAGAACAGGTTGTTGCCGTCTTTGGTCAAGGACATATGGCAGTGCATACCGGAGCCGTTATCGCCAAAAATCGGTTTCGGCATGAAGGTCGCGGTTTTGCCGAACGCGTGGGCAACGTTATGAACGACGTATTTGTAAATCTGGATTTCGTCAGCTTTTTTAGTCAGGGTATTGAAGCGGGTGGCCACTTCGTTCTGGCCGGCGGTTGCCACTTCGTGGTGATGTGCTTCCACGACCAGGCCCATTTCCGCCATGGTCAAACATATGGTAGAACGCAGATCCTGCGAGGAGTCGACCGGCGGAACCGGGAAATAGCCGCCCTTCACGCCCGGACGGTGGCCTTTGTTGCCGCCTTTGTAAGCTTTACCGGTATTCCAGGCCGCTTCAATATCATCGATCGCGACATGCGAACCGGAGATGGAGGTGCCGAAACGAATGTCGTCGAACAAGAAGAATTCGGGCTCGGGTCCAAACAGGACCTGATCGGCGATGCCGGAGGACTTCAAGAAGTCTTCGGCACGTTTGGCGATGGAACGCGGATCGCGATCGTAGCCCTGCATGGTTGCCGGCTCAAGAATGTCGCAGCGGATGATAAGCGTCGACTCTTCATAAAACGGATCCATGACGGCGGAGGATGCGTCGGGCATCAGCACCATGTCTGACTCGTTAATGCCTTTCCAGCCGCCAATAGAGGAGCCGTCGAACATTTTGCCTTCTTCAAAGAAGTCTTTTACGTCTTCTTCGCTGACCGGCGCAGGGATCGTAACGTGCTGCTCTTTACCTTTGGTATCGGTGAAACGTAAGTCGATGAATTTTACTTCATGTTCTTTAAGCATCGACATGACTTGTTCAACGGACATAACTCATATTCTCCTTCTCCCGGATGTTGCTTGTCGTCGTCGTGGAACGAACGCCTATGGATTGAATTTTCTGCCTTATAAGGTCTATAGCTAAAACTGTGCCAACATTGCCAAACCGGCGCAAAACGCATCGCTGCGGACTTTTGCGGTGCGCCGGACTGCACCAGATTGGCCGGATTGAACCATGGTAGTGCATTTAGAGAGGGCGGGCACTATTTTGGTGCATGTGGCCGGGCGGAAGGGAATTTTGCACCGGGAAGGGGATGCGGCGGCGTGCAAAAAGACACAATCGCCAAGAACGACGGATCTTGTTTAGTCCCTCGCCTAATCCGTGTACAATAGCGCGCCATTTCTAACTCTAATGCCTGAGGCAAAGTTGTGATCGAAAATCTGCGTAACATCGCCATCATCGCGCACGTAGACCATGGTAAAACTACCTTGGTTGACAAATTGTTGCAACAATCCGGCACGCTTGGTGACCGTAACGATGCAACCGAACGCGTGATGGACTCCAACGATTTGGAGAAAGAGCGTGGGATTACCATCCTCGCTAAAAATACCGCCATCAACTGGCACGATTACCGCATCAACATCGTCGACACCCCCGGACACGCCGACTTCGGCGGCGAAGTTGAGCGCGTAATGTCAATGGTTGACTCGGTATTGCTGCTGGTCGATGCCATGGATGGTCCGATGCCCCAGACCCGTTTCGTGACGCAGAAAGCGTTCGCTTATGGTCTGAAACCTATCGTGGTTATCAACAAAGTTGACCGCCCCGGCGCGCGCCCTGACTGGGTAGTGGATCAGGTCTTCGATCTGTTCGTCAATCTGGGCGCCACCGACGAGCAGCTTGATTTTCCGATCGTCTACGCATCAGCGCTGCTGGGTATTGCCGGTCTGGAACATGAAAACATGGCCGACGATATGACGCCGCTGTTTGAATCCATCGTGAAAAATGTCGAAGCGCCGAACGTTGACGTCGACGGCCTGTTCCAGATGCAGATTTCCCAGCTGGACTATAACAGCTATGTCGGTGTTATCGGCGTCGGGCGCATCAAGCGCGGCTCGGTAAAACCGCACCAGAACGTGACCGTGGTGGACAGCGAAGGTAAACGCCGCAACGGTAAAGTGGGCCAGGTTCTGGGCCATATGGGCCTGCAGCGCATTGAATCCAAACTGGCCGAAGCCGGCGATATCATCGCGATTACCGGGTTGGGCGAGCTGAATATTTCCGATACCCTTTGCGATCAGGCTCAGGTAGAAGCGCTGCCGCCGTTGACGGTCGATGAACCGACCGTCTCCATGTCGTTCGGCGTCAACACCTCGCCGTTCTGCGGTAAAGAAGGGAAATACGTTACCTCGCGCCAGATCCTGGAGCGTCTGAACAAAGAGCTGGTACATAACGTGGCGTTGCGGGTGGAAGAAACCGAAGATCCGGATACCTTCCGCGTTTCCGGCCGCGGCGAGCTGCACCTCTCGGTGCTTATCGAAAACATGCGTCGTGAAGGGTTCGAGATCGCCGTTTCCCGCCCGAAAGTCATTTTCCGTACCGTCGATGGCGCTAAACAGGAACCTTTTGAATCGGTTACGCTAGATATTGAAGAGCAGCATCAGGGACCGGTCATGGAAGCGATGGGCATCCGTAAAGGTGAGATGCGCGACATGCTGCCGGACGGCAAAGGCCGCATCCGTCTGGATTATGTGATCCCGAGCCGGGGCTTGATCGGTTTCCGTACTGATTTTCTGACCATGACCTCGGGAACCGGTCTTTTGTACTCCACCTTTAGTCACTACGACGATGTGCGTCCCGGTGAAATCGGCCAGCGCCAGAACGGCGTGTTGATCTCCAACGGTCAGGGTAAAGCGGTAGCCTACGCCCTGTACAGCCTGCAGGATCGTGGTCGCCTGTTCCTGGGGCACGGTGCGGAAGTTTACGAAGGCCAGATCATCGGTATTCACACCCGCTCCAACGATCTGACGGTGAACTGTCTGACCGGCAAGAAGCTGACCAACATGCGCGCGTCCGGTACCGACGAAGCGACGACGCTGGTGCCGGCGATCAAGATGTCTCTGGAGCAGGCGTTGGAATTCATCGATGATGATGAATTGGTAGAAGTGACGCCGCAATCCATCCGTTTGCGTAAGCGTTATCTGACCGAAAACGAACGTAAGCGCGCCAATCGCTTGTAACGGTTGACGCCCCCCGGGCGGCACCGAAATCGCGATGCCGGTTGACCCAGTTCAACCGGCATTTTTTTTGCCGCGCGCCGCCGCGCGCCTTACTACGAAGGGATGGCACCCGCCTTCGCCTGGAAGCGCTTTTCCGTTATATCCCCTCATAGCGCAGCGTAATCGCCTGCTGCTGGCAATAATCGACAAATTTTGGCGCCGGCCGTCTGTCTGTGACTAACGTGGCAAAGGCAGTCAGCGGGCCGATGCGGGCGGGGCGGACGCAGTCGAATTTACCGTGATCGACCACCAGAATGGGGTGCTGCGCCATGGCGATCGCGCGTTGTTTTAACGCTAATTCATCGAAATGAAAGCAAGTGGCGCCGCTTTGCAGGCAGAGGCCCGCGGCGGAAAAGAACGATTTGGTCGGGCAGATATCGTCAAGCAGCGAGTCGGGCGTCAGCGGGGTAAAGGTGGCGTTGGCAGGATGATAGCGTCCGCCGCACAAAATGGCGTTACAGCGCGGTTTCTCCCTCAGCGCTAAAAAGGTGTTTAGCGAATAGCAGACGGCGGTAAACGCCAGAGCGTCGTCAATGGCATCGATGATAAAGGGCGTTGTGGTGCCGCAATCGAAAAACAGCGTGTCATCCGGTTCAATCAGTGCCGCCGCCAGATGGCCGGCCTGCGCTTTTTCGTCGACGTGACGCAGTTGCTGATCCGATACGAAATAGCGCGTCACCGCGTTGTTGCGCGGCGCAGTGACGACATAACCGCCCAGCAGCACCACCGACGCCGTTTCGGCGCTTAAATCCCGGCGGACGGTCATCTCGGAAACGCCAAGCAGCGCGGCGGCGTCTTTTAGATGCAGTTTGTCCGTTCGCTTCAACGCCTGCCTCAGTCTATTAATCCGTTCTTCGCGCCGCATTTCCATGGGACTATCCCGCTGTTGCCTGAAAGAAGGAGACCAGGGTCCGCCCTTTGAACTGAGTCGCGTTTGACTCCTCGCGCACCCTCAAGGTCCGTACGCGCCGTGCAGACCGTTGCGGGGATATTACCCGCAATGGCACTACCACGCAAATGGCCTCATTCACTATCCCCCCTGATTCGCAGGCCATTTGCAACCCAGACCGCAGAGGGGGATGACCCAGCAGGGTTTTGTCTGCCGATACAGGGGGGGGAGATTTAATGTTTATAGAATAATATCATTTATATTTAATAAGTAATTTACCAGCATATCCATCCTTAATAATCGTTATCTTTAAATCTAATTACATTTATCATTTGTTGATTTTGGCTAAATGACACTAGGAAACTTAACTCATGAAGAGGATATGGATATTACAGCCATCGGTGTCTTACGTTTCACTCCGCGCCACGGCAACGGCGGAATGCCCCGGTACCCTCAACGCCGGTATCTCGCCGACGTTACCCCAGCCGGCGACCTTGTGGTGCAACATTTACGCATTCCGGTAACAATACAGGTCATAAACCTTCCTGCCATTACCGTCATACTCCCAGCGGCGAGACATATTGCCGTGACGAGCGACGCTGTCGCCACGCCTGTTGAGGATTAGCCCATGCCTCAGCCAAGCGTACAATTAGCCGACGGTTACCTGAATAAAACGCCGGTGTTCCAGTTTATCCTGCTGTCATGACTGTTTCCGCTTTGGGGCTGCGCCGCCAGTCTCAATGACATTTTGATTACCCAATTCAAAAGCGTATTTGCGCTAAGCGATTTCGCCAGCGCTTTGGTGCAAAGCGCCTTTTACGGCGGTTACTTCTTGATTGCCATCCCGGCGTCGCTGGTGATCAGCAGCAGTTACAAACTTGCCATTATTCTCGGTCTGACGGGCTTTGTTGAATAAATCAGAACTTGTGTGAATACGCCCCCCTAGCAGATCGATTGTTATGCGATCCGGATTCTGTTCGGCATTCCTAACAGCGTCATTTTGTTAAGCGCTTTGATCATCGCCATTGCCTCACCTACCTGCGCATCATAGTCACGCAGACTTAGATGATAGCCCACTTGCTTTTTCCATACATCGTTACTGCCGCTTAGACGCTGATTCGCAACGGCGTAGTTACGCTCATGGTATCGGTCTGGCCAATATTGCGCCCCACCTCGTGGAGGAATAAGAGGCCTTATTTTCTTCCTCAGCAGAGCATCATGACAGTAGCGGGTATCGTAAGCGCCATCAGCCAACGCTTCCCTGATTTTCCGCTGGTCTGGTTTATCAGAGCTGGTAGGGCCTGAGCATCCGTCGTACTGATCAGCGAGTAGTCTGGGCATCTTAGCAGCAGCACCATCAGTTTAAAAATGGCGTCAACGAAGCCCTGTAAAGCCCTTAACGAAAGGCCAAACACGTGTTTCATCATCAGAACAGTGGTGATAGCCATATCTGCGTAGTGAAGCGACCGGCCACGCCGTTCAGGCGTTGTTTTTTCCGTCCATGCAACAATTGCCGACTCATCCAGCCATGTCGTCAGAGCCCCGCGCTGCTTGAGAGCTTTATTGTAAGTGGAACAGTTGGTTATTTTAAATTTTTGCTTTGCCATGGAGTGCAGATGTTGAAATGACGGTAGTGATCTGAGCAGACGATCACCTAAAAGTTATATTTATTCAACAAAGCCGGTCTGACGCTGTACATCATCGGTTGCGCGCTTTTTTATCCCGCAGCGCGTATGGCGACCTATACCATGTTTCTGGCGGCGATATTCGCTATCTCCATCGGACTCAGCTTTCTGGAAACCGCCGCCAATACTTACAGCGTGATGATAGGCCATCGCGACTAGCCACCCTGCGTCTCAATATCAGTCAGACTTTCTATCCGGTCGGCGCGCTTATGGGCATTGTGCTGGGGAAATACCTGGTATTCGACGAGGGCGGCAGTCTGGAAAGCCGCATGGCATCAATGACGGTCGAACAGATTCATGCGTTTCGGCTGTCGATGCTGGAAAATACGCTTGAGCCCTATAAATATCTGATTATGGTGCTGATGTGCGTGCTTTTCTTGTTTATGCTTACCCGATTCCCTACTGTAAACCCCAGGCCATACAGCGCTGCGCGTCGCCGGGCATGGGAGAAACCTTGCGCTATCTGGCAGCCAACCGCCGGTTTCGTCGTGGCGTGATGGCGCAGTTTCTCTATGTGGGGTTGCAGGTGGTGGTATGGTCGTTCACCATTCGTTTGGCGCTGTCGCTAGGGGCGGCGAATGAGCGCCATGCGTCCAATTTCATGATTTATAGTTTCATTGGCTTTTTTATCGGCAAATTTATCGCCAATTGTCTGATGACTCGCTACAACGTGCAGAAAGTGCTGATCGCCTATTCCGCCATCGGCGTCGCGATGCTGGTGCCGGATTTTAGCGCTGTCTATGCTGCCGTCGCCGTCAGCGCGTTGTTCGGCCCCTGTTGGGTCACCATTTACACCGGCACGATTAAAACGGTAGAGAACTGGTACACTGAAGTAGCGGGAGCGGTAATTGTGATGTCCATCGGGGGCGCGGCGATCGTACCGGCACTACAGGGTTATGTTTCCGATTACCTGGGCTCCCTGCAGCGATCTTTTGGCGTGTCGCTGCTGTGCTTTGCGTTTGTCGGCTATTATTTCTGGGGGGAGCTGCGTCATCAGGGGAGTCGGCGTACGGCACTGAGCGCCGCCGCGCAAAGCAAATTTTAGCCGGCGACCGCTGGCGGTGGCTTAAGTCGCTTCAGCTCGGCCGAAGGTCAGCAACGGGCTCCCCTGGGCGGAGGTTCGAGTCGATCCAGTCTGTGAACGGCGAGTGTCGGCTTCGTTCGGCGGCGCACCCAGCCCTGTCATGTGCTACCCGGCTCTGTTTGGCGGGTGCCTGATGCTCGCCCGCAGGTCCACAGCGCGGTGGCGGGAAGAATAGCCTCTTCGGGCATCCCGCCGGTTCGCTGGCGGCCTCGGTGGGGCCTCTTTTTTCCCTCCGGGAAGCCGCTCGCACTGTTCAGTCAGGCCGTTTCTCGCTACAGTGAAGATCTTACGAAGGATTCCGGAGGGGGACCATGCTATATATCTTTGATCTGGGGAATGTCGTCATTGATATCGACTTTAACCGCGTGCTAGGGGTCTGGAGCAACTTCAGCCGTGTCCCGCTGGCCATCCTGCAAAAAGAGTTTGTCATGGGTGAAGCTTTTGAACAGCATGAGCGCGGCGATATCACCGATGAAGCTTTCGCCGCTAAAATTTGCGGCGAACTGGGCATCGCGCTGAGCTTCGAGCAATTTACCGCCGGCTGGCAGGCGGTATTCGTCGGTCTGCGGCCCGAGATGGTGGCTATTTTGACCCGGCTGCGCGAACAGGGCCATCGGGTGGTGATCCTCTCCAATACCAATCGTTTGCATTGCGATTATTGGCCGAGCCAGTATCCCGAAGTGCAAGCCTGTGTCGATAAACTCTATTTGTCGCAGGATCTGGGCATGCGTAAGCCGGATCCGGCCATTTATCGCTACGTGCTGGCGCAGGAAGGGGCGACGGCCGACGGGGCGGTTTTCTTTGATGATAATGCCGATAATATTGCCGCGGCGCGTGAGGTGGGTATCCGCAGCATGCATGTGACGGACCGAGAGGTTGTGCCGGCATTTTTTGCCTGACGGCAGAAAAGCGTGGACGTCCTGCGCTGATGCGATCACCGCAAAGAGGGTGGCGATGATGGGTCTTCGGCTGCATAAGCTGCCGGTGCTGCACTTTATCCAGCACTTGGGCAAGCGGGTTTATCGTGATGATATTACTGTACTGGCAGGCCATCTGGCGTATGTGTCGCTACTGTCGTTGGTGCCGCTGGTGACGGTCATTTTTGCGCTGTTCGCCGCCTTTCCGGTGTTTTCCGACGTCAGTGTCGAGCTGCGCCATTTTATTTTCACCAATTTCATGCCGGCGACCGGCGACGTTATCCAGCTCTATCTGGAACAATTCATTCTCAATTCGAGCCGAATGACCGCGGTGGGCACCTGTGGCCTCATCGTCACCGCGCTGCTTCTGATTTACTCGGTGGATACGGTGCTCAATAGTATCTGGCGCAGTAAAAATAAGCGGCCAATTATTTTCTCTTTCGCCGTCTATTGGATGGTGTTAACCCTGGGCCCGCTGCTGGTGGGCGCCAGCATGGTGTTGAGCTCGTATCTGTTTTCGCTTACCTGGCTGAATGTCAGCGGCGCCAAAGGTATAGTGACGCTCCTGCTGCGAATTTTTCCGCTACTGCTTTCCTGCGCGTCGTTCTGGCTGCTTTATAGTCTGGTGCCGACGGTGCGGGTGCCGGCGCGGGATGCGCTGGTGGGCGCGTTGGTGGCGGGAGCGTTGTTTGAACTGGGGAAAAAAGGATTCGGGCTGTATGTCACCCTGTTTCCATCCTACCAGCTGATTTACGGGGTACTGGCGGTAATCCCCATTCTGTTTCTTTGGGTGTACTGGAGCTGGTGCATTGTATTATTGGGGGCGGAGATCACGGCGTCGCTCAGCGAGCACCGACAGGCCGCCGCGCATCACGCCGCCCAGATTGTAAGGGATACTGATGATAGCCTTGATACAACGGGTCACGCAGGCCAGGGTCACCATCGACAATGAGGTGGCGGGCGCGATAGGTCCGGGGCTCCTGATCCTGCTGGGTGTTGAGCGGCAGGACGATGAACAGAAGGCGGCCAAATTGTGTGAACGCGTGCTGGCTTACCGTATATTCAGCGATGAGCAGGGTAAGATGAACTTGAATGTGCGCCAGTCGGGAGGGAGAGTACTGGTCGTGTCCCAGTTTACTCTGGCGGTGGACACCGATCGGGGCCTGCGTCCGGGGTTTTCCCGCGGTGCGGCGCCGGCGGATGCCCGGCGGCTGTATGATGACTTTACCGACCGCTGCCGGCAAACCGGTATTCGGACCGAAACCGGCCGATTCGGCGCTGATATGCAGGTGGCGCTGGTCAACGACGGGCCGGTAACCTTCTGGCTGCAGGTCTGAACGGCCGGACGGCATATTTAATTAAGAGAGATCGGTATGTATCACTTGCGCGTTCCGGAAACTGAACAGGAGCTTCAACAATACTATCAGTTCCGCTGGGAGATGCTGCGCAAACCGCTACATCAGCACCCGGGTTCCGAACGTGACGCTTATGACGGTATGGCGCATCACCAGATGGTGGTGGATGAGCAGGGGCAGCCCCGGTGGCAGTGGGGCGACTTTATGTCAATGCTGATAATGAAGCCTCGATACGCTTTCTGGCGGTGCATCCGCAGGTGCAGGATAAGGGTCTCGGTACGCTGGTCGCAATGACGCTGGAGTCCGTGGCGCGCCAGGAGGGAGTCAAGCGGGTGGTGTGTAGCGCCCGTGAAGATGCGGTGGCTTTTTTCGCCAAACTGGGGTTCGTCAATCAAGGTGAAATTATTACCCCCTCTACCACCCCTATCCGGCATTTTCTGATGATAAAGCTCATCGTCACCCTGGATGACATCCTGCATCGACCTGACTGGTGCGGGCAGTTGCAGCAGGTCTGGTATCAGCATATACCGCTCAGCGAGAAAATGGGCGTGCGCATCAGTCAGTATACCGGGCAGAAGTTTATGACAACCATGCCCGAGACCGGCAACCAGAATCCACACCATACGCTTTTTGCCGGCAGGCCTGTTTTTGCTGGCGACGCTGACCGGCTGGGGGCTGATTTGGTTGCTGCTGCGCGAGCGCCAGCTGGGCGGTACCATCATTCTGGCCGATGCGCACATCCGCTACATCAAACCGGTGATCGGCAGGCCGGGGGCGATAGCGGATTTGGGATCGCTATCGGGCGATTTGGATCAGCTGGCGCCAGGGCGCAAAGCGAGAGTGCAGCTGTACGGCAATGATGTCAAGGGGCCATCTTTGAAGGCATTTTTCTGGTCCTGCCGCCGTCGCTGGATATTCCTCTTGAGCGAGGCGGCTCCAACGCCGGCTGAGGTTGAGCGCGGTGTTGTGCCTTACGGCGCGAGCGACCCTGTCAGGGCTCAGGCGTCGTCACAACGTCCCCGTGGCGCATGCTTTGATTGAGCAGTGCCCTGCACCTGCAGTGCGCCGTTCAGCGAGGGCTTGAGCGGCGCGGCCGCTGTCATCTGTCCCCGCAGTTGCAGTTTGAGATTGGCGTTGCCCGTCAGCGGCAGCGTCGGCCACCCCCAATTATGCAGCACGTTGACCAGGACCGCCCGCCCGTTGAGGTTGAGCGTAAAATCCCGCGCCGGGCGCTGGCTGACGGTCGCGTTGGCTTCCAGCAGACCCTCGCCGGTGAAAGCGCTCAGCTCGCTGATAGAGAGTGCATCACCGGTAGCGTCCAGCGTCAGCGACGGCTGGCGCACATCGGTTTTGTTGAATGTGGCATCGCTGCCGTTCAGGGTCAGGTTGCCGGACCAGACTCCCCATTGATGGTCGCGCGCCAGCACCAGTTGCCTGACGGTGACGTCCAGGGCGGTGATCTGGAAGGGAAAAGCCGGCGTAATATCAATAATCAGGTTGCGGTTGGCGCTCAGCCTGTCCACCGACACGCCCGCCAGCCAGGATGGTAGCGGCTGGAGCCAGGTCGTGCGCCAGTTCGCGGGCAAAGTATATTCCAGGCCGGCTATCATCAGCTCATCCAGAGCCAGCTTGCGATCCTGCCGCAGCCAGCGCCCGCTGGCGCGCAGTAACCCTCTTTCCCAGCGGCCGCTGAATTGGCGGATCTCAACGCCCTGCGGCGAAAAAGTCATATTGGCAAGGGTGTCCGTCAAATGCACGCCGCCGTTGATTAAATCGCTGGCGTTGAACGAGAGCGAACCGTCCTGCGCCGACCAGTCGCCGTTCTGGAAAGTCATCTCGCGCAGGGTTAAATCCAGATCGTTAAACGCCCAGTTGCGTCCCTCCATACGCGCATTAATCAAATCGACGCGGCGCAGAGTGATTTTGGGCACTGAGAACACCTGGCGCAAAAAATCGTGCAGCGTCTTTTCCGACTGCAAACGCACATTGCTCAGCCGTAGGGTATCGACCTGCCAACTGCCGTCGGGCGCGCGTCGGGCGGTGCCGGTGAGCTCCCCTTTATACAGATCGGCGCCGAGATTATCCAGGGTGAGCGCCTGATTGTTAACTTCCGCCTGGACCAGGACATTTTGCGCCGGAACGCCGTTGAGCGTGAGCGAACGGGCGCTGAGCTAGAAACGCGCCTGCCGGCCCAGAGGATAGCCGACCTGCGGCTGCCAGGGCGAGATGTCGGCGTTGACGTTCTGGCCGTTGAGCCGCCAGTCGCCGTGCGCTGACCGCCATGCCGTTGAGCTGTAGTGTATCCGCCTGCAACGGCCAGGCCGGCGCGGCCGGGTCAAGGTTCAGGGTTCCATCCTGCAATTGCAGGCGATTCACGTGCCAGGGGTCGGTGAGTGGCGCACGTCAAGCTCTGCCACTACCCGCTTGGCCACAAGCGTCGGCAGCGCGCCCTTCTTGCCGAGGGTGACGTTATCGAGCTGGATCTCGCTGAAATTGGTCCAGCTGTGATTGATGCCGCCGAGAGAAACCTGATAATCGCTATGCCGGGTCAACTGTTGGCTCAGCCGGCCGGCCCCCCAGGAGGTTTGCAGCAGCATATAGATAAGCACAATGAGCAATATGAGAACGAGGATCAGAGAGATCAGCAGTTTGCCTAGCAATTTCATTGCACATTCCACAGCGGTGAAGACAGATACACTGTTTATGCCGCAATTGACCGGCTATCTCAAGTGACAAAGGGGTGCTGCAACAAAAAAAAGACCGCGACGTTATCGCCGCGGTCTGAATTGTGCTCGGTCGCCCTAGTTAGTTTTTTCGTGCGGAAACAGGATGTTGAGGAAGATAGCGGTAATGCCGCCGGCGGCGATGCCGGACGAGAGCAGCGTTTTCAGCCACTGCGGCGCGTATTGCAGGATGAGCGGCTGCTGAGAGACGCAGAGCCCTACCGCCAGAGACAGGGCGATAATCATTATCGTCCGGCGGTTAAGACGCTCGCGGGAAACGATTCGTACCCCCGACGCTGCAATGGTGCCGAACATCACAATCGTCGCGCCGCCCAGTACCGGCTCGGGAATATGCTGCACCACGCCGCTCACCGCCGGGAACAGGCCGAGTGCGATAAGCATCAGCGCCACCACAAAACCCACATAGCGACTGGCGACGCCCGTAAGCTGGATCACTCCGTTGTTCTGACCAAAACAGGAGTTTGGAAAGGTATTAAACACCGCCGATAGCATGGAGTTCAGGCAGTTGGACAATACACCGCCTTTCTCAGGTGCTGCATGTATATAGGACCTCGCACCGGCTGTTCGGACACGTCCGAGGTAGCGGTGATATCGCCAATAGTCTCGATAGAGGTAACCATAAACACCAGCATCAGCGGAATAAGCAGATCCTAGTCAAAACCCAGACCGTAGTACAGCGGCGTCGGCACCACAATTAATGGCTGTGCCGACGCCGACGGCGGCAGCATTCCGGTCGCCCAGGCCAGCAAATAGCCCACTACCATGGCGATCACCAGCGAGGCGACGCGCAAATAGGGGTTGCGCTGTCGATTCAGCAAAATAATCACCAACAACACCGCGCCGGCCAGCATCAGATTTTTCGGTGCGCCGAAAGTATGGTCGTTCAGCGCCAGGCCGCCCATAATCAGCGGCGTCACGAAATTAAAGCTGGTGCCCTGAATGGACAGCAGGCCCGAACCCACCGGCCCCCAGGTTTTGATTTGCAGAATGGACGCCAACCCGCAGGCAAACAGCGACATGCTGATAATATGGCGGGTATCCTACGCCGGCAGGCCCAGCGCCTGGCAGATCAGTAGCGCCGGCGTAATGACCGCCACAAACATCGCCAGCAGATGCTGACAGGCGGCAAACAACGTTTGTGGCAGCGGCGGCCGGTCATCAAGGCGATAAATCAGTTCGCTGGGAGCGCCGTCGGCGTGGGGGAAGAGGTGTTAATCACGGGCGATGTCATGGCAAAGAACGTTCCTGGGAGGCAAAGAGGGCATTTTAATCATCCTGACCGGAAAAGCAATCGATTGCACCGCCCTCGGCACGGTTCATTGATATCGATCAATGATTCGCCCCAAACGGCACAGCAGCGGGGCTGTCACGCCAACGCGCCCGCGGGCGCTGGTCAGGCAAAGGTGTAGCGTACGTGCTCCGGCATCCAGCGTTCAATCAGGGCGCGGGCCGCGTCGGGGTGATGTTGATGGATATGCCGCGCCAGGCGCTGTACTTCCGGGATCATCCCCTGATCGCGCAGCAGATTCGCCACCCGAAATTCGGCGTTGCCGGTTTGGCGGGTGCCCAACAGTTCGCCAGGGCCGCGAATTTCCAGGTCCCGCTGGGCGATGACAAAGCCGTCGTTGCTGTTGCGCAGAACCTGCAAACGCGACTGCGCGGTTTTGCTCAGCGGCGATTTGTACAGCAGTACGCAGTGGGAGGCCACCGCGCCGCGGCCAACCCGTCCACGCAACTGATGCAGCTGCGCCAGCCCGAGGCGCTCGGGGTTTTCGATAATCATCAGGCTGGCGTTAGGCACATCGACGCCGACTTCGATGACCGTGGTCGCCACCAGCAGCTGTACGTCGCCCGCCTTGAACGCCTGCATGAGCTGCTGTTTTTCCAGCGCCTTCATGCGCCCATGCACAAGCCCGACGCGCAACTCGGGCAGGGAGCTTTTCAGTTCCTGCCAGGTGGCCTCCGCCGCCTGCGCCTCCAGTAGGTCCGACTCCTCTATCAGGGTACAGACCCAGTACGCCTGGCGTTGCTCCTGCAGGCAGGCCTGGCGGACGCGCTGAATAATTTCGGCGCGCCGGGTATCCGGAATAGCGACCGTGGTCACCGGCGTGCGTCCCGGCGGTAGTTCATCGATGACCGAGGTATCCAGGTCAGCATAGGTCGTCATCGCCAGAGTTCGGGGAATAGGGGTGGCGGTCATGATCAACTGATGCGGATGAAAGCCCTGCACGAGTCCTTTTTCCCAAAGCGCCAGCCGCTGGTGGACGCCGAAACGATGCTGCTCATCGATTATCACCAGCGCCAGGCCGGCAAAGCGCACCTGTTCCTGAAAAATGGCGTGTGTGCCCACTATCATCGATACCCGACCGTCACTAATAGCCTCCTGCTGCGCCTGACGCGCTTTCCCTTTCTGCTTGCCCGCCAGCCAACCGACCTCGATGCCCAGTGGCGCAAACCAGTCGCGGAAGTTCTGCGCATGCTGTTCGGCCAGCAGTTCCGTAGGCGCCATTAGCGCCACCTGCCGGCCATCGCTGATGGCGCAGAGCGCCGCCAGCGCCGCCGCCAGCGTTTTGCCAGAGCCGACGTCTCCTTGCACCAACCGCATCATCGGGACGTCGCGCGCCAAATCTTGATTGATTTCCGCCACCACGCGCCGCTGGGCGCCGGTCGGCGCAAACGGCAGCGCGGCAAGAAAGCGCTGGGACAGAAGGCTGTCGGCGCGCAGCGGCAGCGCGCGATCTTTTTGCACCCCGGCCCTGATCGCCAGCATGCTGAGATTATGTGCCAACAGTTCTTCCAGAATCAGCCGGCGCTGCGCCGGGTGACGGCCCAGCACCAAATCGTCTAGAGAGATTGCCGGAGGTGGGCGGTGCAGCATCCGTAAAGCATCGGGCAGGCTCATTAACCCGTCGCTCAGTTCCGGCGGCAGTAGCTCGGCGACCGGGGTGATATCCAGCAGTTTCAGGGCCTGGTCGACCGCGTTGCGCAGCGTTGCCTGTCGAACGCCCTCTGTGGTCGGATACACCGGCGTCAGCGCGGCGGCAAGCGTCACCTCGCTGCGCTCATTGATGACATGGTATTCTGGATGGATAATCTCGCCGCCATGCTGGCCGCGGCGGATTTCGCCATAGGCGGTGACCCATTGGCCGGGGGAGAGGCTATTTTTCATCGCCGCGTTGAAATGGAAGAAACGCAGCGTCAGCACGCCGCTGTCGTCACGCAGGCGACAGGTGAGCATGCATTTGCGGCCAAAACTGATGTCGCTGTTCAGGACTTCTCCCTGCACGGTCACCGTCATACCGGGCAGCGCCTCGCCAATAGGATACAGTTTGGTGCGGTCTTCATAGCGGGCCGGCAGGTGTAACAACAGATCCTGCAGGTTTTCCAGCCCGAGCCGGGCAAATTTGCTGACAAGACTCGGGCCGACCCCTGATAGAGTATTCAGCGGAATGGCGCTCAACAAGCGGCCTTCGGTCATATCAGCACTCCGTGGCGTGTAAAAAAGGCCCGCTATTTGGGGAAGCGATGGGCTCAGGCCGGGGTCTTGCCCATAGTGTGTTTTCGCGCCTCCTAAGAATACAGGTCGGGCGGGTATAATCAAGGGTGGGGGACCCGCCGTGCGCGGCTTAAGGGGGAAGATTCAGCGTTGACCGGCGGGCGCTCTGCACGGTCAACGTCTTGTAAAGCGTTCCAAAGGCAGGCTTTAGTTTCTGTTGCGGTTCACACGGATGACATCTGGCATGATGCGGATTTTGCGCATGATATTCGCCAGATGGATACGATCGCGGGTTGTCAGACGAATGAACGCGCTATATACCCGGCCGTCCTTCTCTTCGGTGTTCAGGCTCTGGATATTGGAATTGGCGGCGTTAATCGACGCGGTCAAATTGGTCAGCGCGCCTTGATGGTTGAACATATCCACCTTGATCTCGGCGATAAATTCCTGTTCACTCACCATCTCCCACTCTACCGGCATGAATTTCTCGGGTTCTTTCTGATAGCCCCGGATGTTGCGGCAGGATTCATGATGCACTACCAGCCCTTTGCCGGGGCTGACATGGGCAATAATCGGGTCACCGGGGATAGGCCGGCAGCATTTGGCAAAGGTGATTAGCACGCCGTCGGCGCCTTTGATCGGCAGCGTGCGTGGGCCGGTTGTTGGGGGTGTCAGGTTGGACCGATCGCCCTGTAAATTCTTGGCTATCACCACACTCATTGCGTTACCGAGACCGATTTCCGCCAGCAAATCATCAAGCGTCGCCAGTTTCATTCTGTCCAGCTCGCGCTGGATATCCTCCGCCGGCAGCTCGACGAGTTTGCGTCTGCCGCCCAGAGCATGGTTAAGCAAGCGGCGGCCGAGACTGACGGAATCGTCGCGCTTGAGATTCTTCAACATCTGGCGGATTTTGGCGCGCGCCTTGGAGCTTACGACGAAATTCAGCCAGGCGGCGTTAGGCCGTGCGCCGGGAGCGGTAATGATTTCCACGGTCTGGCCGCTGCTGAGCGACTGGGAAAGCGGGTAGGGCTGCCTGTCCACGCGGGCACCCACGCAGGCGTGGCCGATATCGGTATGCACCGCATAGGCAAAATCCACCGGCGTGGCGCCCGCCGGCAGTTCGACGATACGCCCTTCCGGGGTAAAAACATAAATTTCGTCAGGAAAGAGATCGGACTTAACGCTTTCAATGAATTCAAACGAGCTGCCGGCACTCTGCTGAAGCTCAAGAAGGCTTTGCATCCAGCGCTGGGCGCGGATTTGTGCCGTGGTGCCGGTTTCGCCCTGCTCTTTATACGCCCAGTGCGCCGCCACCCCCATCTCCGCCATTTGATCCATGTCCTCGGTGCGGATCTGCACTTCGACCGGCACGCCGTGCGGACCTATCATCGAGGTATGCAGCGATTGGTAGCTGTTGGCTTTGGGGATCGCGATATAATCCTTCACCCGTCCGGGGCGCGGTTTATACAGGCTATGCATTTGACCTAGCACCCGGTAACAGGTATCCACTTCGCTGACGATCACCCGAAAAGCGTAAATGTCCATGATGGAGTGAAAACGCTGCTCTTTCAGATGCATCTTGCAATAAATGGAGTAGAGATGTTTTTCTCGTCCGCTGACGCGACAAGGAATGCCTGCTTCGGTTAAACGACCCTCTATTTCGGCGAGGATTTTCTGGATCATTTCCTTGCGGTTGCCGCGCGCCGCTTTGACTACTTCTTTAATCACCCGGTAGCGGTTGGGATACAGCGCCTCGAAGCCCAGTTCTTCCAGCTCGGTCTTCAGGTGATGAATCCCCAGCCGGTGGGCCAATGGACTGTAGATTTCCAGCGTTTCGCGTGCGATGCGGCGGCGTTTATCCGGCCGCAGGGCACCCAGGGTGCGCATATTATGGGTACGGTCAGCGAGCTTTATCAGCACGACGCGGATATCCTGAACCATCGCCATGATCATTTTACGAAAGTTTTCCGCCTGGGCTTCTTTCTTGTCTCGGAATTTAAGCTTGTCCAGCTTGGATACGCCTTCCACCAGCTCGGCGACGCTTTTGCCGAACAGCTGTTCCATGTCCTGATAAGTGGCTGAGGTATCTTCGATAACGTCATGCAGCAGCGCCGCCATCAGCGTCTCGTGATCGAGACGCATCTCGGCCAGAATGCAGGCGACGGCCACCGGATGGGTGATGTAAGGCTCACCGCTGGAACGAGTTTGTCCCTCGTGCGCATCACGAGCGACAAGATAAGCCTGCTGGAGGAGTTTTATCTGATCCTCTGGCAGATAGCGTTGAATCAGTAGATTCAGACTTTCAAACAGATACAAGGTAGGGTAGTAACCTGCTGTTAGCGGCGGCCTTCAGCGATCGCGGTCACCGCTTGAATCTCAGCGGCTTCCTGCTCTTGCTGCTCTTGGCGATCCCGTAAATCCAGGATCTGGCTGGTAATCAGGCCTTCCTCGATTTCACGCAGGGCGATAACGGTGTATTTATCGTTTTCTTCTGCAACTAGTGGATCCTTACCGCCAACCTGAATCTGACGCGCGCGACGCGCGGCGACCAGCACCAGGTCAAAACGGTTACCTATTTTCTCGACGGCGTCTTGTACTGTTACGCGTGCCATATGTGAGCTACTCCACAGATGAAGAAATGACTGGGCATCATACTGAAAGTTGTGTCAGTCTGCCAACAATTTGCTGATTAATGCGTCATGGTGTAATTTCTGACGCCCAAGGCGCAGCCGTTCAGCCCGGATTATAGTTTTCAGATCAAGCAATGCGGTATTGAAGTCGTCATTGACGATTAAATAATCATACTCCGCAAAGTGGGTCATTTCAGCTACCGCCTGCGCCATGCGCCGGCCGATCACCTCTTCACTGTCCTGATCGCGGCCACGCAGCCGGCGATCCAGCTCCTCCTTGGAGGGCGGCAAAACAAAGATGCTGCGCGCGTCCGGCATTTTAGCGCGGATCTGCTGTGCGCCTTGCCAATCGATGTCGAGGAAGACATCGACGCCGGTGGCCAGCACCTGCTGAATGGCTTCGCGTGAGGTGCCGTAGTAATTGTCAAATACGCGGGCGTATTCGAGAAAGGCATCTTCAGCAATCATGTGCTCAAATTCCGCCACTGGCACGAAAAAGTAATGCTGACCGTGCGCTTCGCCGGGACGCATGGCGCGAGTAGTGTGGGAAATCGACACCTGGGTGTCATAGAGCGGCTGGGTTTTCAGCAACGCTTGGATCAGGCTCGATTTTCCTGCGCCGCTTGGGGCGGAAACGATATAGAGCGTACCTTGAATCATCATGAACATGAAATAGTCAGCTGAGGTTGAAAGAGCAACAGGGCGCGTTTCTATTATACACGGCATTAGAGGGTGTTGCAGCAATCAACGTAGCGGCAGGGTCAGCGTAGGGGGCAAACAAGACCGCGGGCGAGAACAAATAAAGGAGCACGGTCGCCGGAGAAGGCGTAAATCGCCCGTGCTTTCCCTTTTTGAACGTTTGAGATATTTAGGCAAAAATCCACCAGTAAAAAAGACCACCTTTGAGTATTAAAAACCGCAATAAAGTGTCTATTATCTGGTAGCCGGAATAGTCGGTCGTCCGACCCGTCAGTCCGGTCACGATAAATGACTACAACTATCCGGCCCTTTTTTTACTGCGGATTTCAATGCTGATATAACATTATAAGCCGTGCTATTTTTGCTGAGCTTCAAGTACATTGCAGACTTCGCTGAACTTTTCTAACTGCATCTCGGATAACGGGGCAAACATGCGATCCAGAATGACTTTGTGGGTCTGTTCGGCAATACGCAATTTCTCACGTCCTTTCTCCGTGATATAGACATACTTCACCCGGCGGTCGGTGGGGCTTTGCTGGCGCTGCAGCATCTCCTCTTTTTCCAGTGCATCGAGCACGGTCACCACGGTGCGGGATGAAAAGCCCATATAGTTCTTGATATCGGTGGCGCTGGTTTCGCCGGTGGTAATCAGGTGCAAAATTTTCATTTTCGACATCGAGAGACCTTCGTTCACCAGCTGACCATTCACTTCTTTTCGCAGGCGGTGATAGATACGTGATAGGGACTCTACCATGACTGAAATATCGGTTGATTTATCCATGTTCTAATCTCTATATGTTATTTATTCGCTATCAGTTATTCCCAAAGCACGTTAGATTTCCGTTTAGTATTACTGATGGCTTTAATGGCATAGGGTAAATATTACACTTATACAGAATCGATGACGCTGGGAAATATTCTAAATAAGCAATGTTGTTAGCTTACGCTAACAAGAAATACATTTTTTTAACAAAAATAGTGAAGTTCTCTGAACCTCCATTAAATAGGGGCATCCTGGAGACAGAAGAGTATGGGTTACTTCCAGGTTATTATTAACGCCCAATCGGAGTATGATCGGACCCCCTGCTTCATTACTGACTGCCCAAGCAGTTTATCGAAGTTTTTTTAAATTTGAAATATGACTATAAGAAAAAGGCGCATATATTATGAAAATATAATGGCAAATATATATTTTTATGTTTTATTAGTGATACTTTACATTAATACCATGCTAATCTTTACCAGAATTTACAGAGCTGAGTGATGCAATATGCTGTTGTAAAAGAATTTTTAAAAATTTTTTTAGATGAAACGACGTGCCGGTTTAGTTGCATTAGATCACAAAAAAATCGAGCTAACAAAAAATAATCGCAAATTAAAATCTCACAAAAAAGCTAAAAAATCCTCAATGCGCCTTAAGTCTTTATCGGCAATTTTAAGTAACCCATTGAAATTAATAGGTATGCTATTTTTATCTTTTTCTCTAAAAATCTAAATTAAGTAAACATTTATGGTATTTTTATCATTAAAATCAATAAATTGTAGAATTTATAATCTATTGGCGCGGCAATAGCCTTCGGCGACGACCATTGCTCTCCCTGTGCGGTGACAAAGGCGGCTGAAATAGTCCGCAAAAAGGCTTCTTTTCGGGCAATAATTAAAGCGGTCAGTGTCTACTCTTGCTTATGGATATGAGATAAAAAACGCGGAATACATCCCTGAAAATATCCCCTCATCATCCTGAGAGCGGCGTAATTCAATCGCGCTGCCGGCGTTTGTTGTGGCGATCTATGCCCTGCTGATTTTCTCGGTGTTGCTGAAATGGTTTCCGGCAATCGGCGCCGGCCATCACGGCGATCTGGCTTCGCAATTGCATGCGCTGGTACTGCTGACGGTGGCGCTGGGCTGGATCGGCTATCTTTCCCGGCTGGTGCGGGCCTCCATGCTCGAAGTTCTGAAGGAAAACCATATCCTCACCTTCCGCGCATTTGGTATGCCTGACCGGCTGATAGCCCTGCGTTATGAGCTGCCAATTGCGGTGGTACCGGAGTATCGGTGTTGGGGGTCGCATTGGCTCGCTGCTTTCCGACGCGGTGCTGACGGAAATCGTCTTCGCCCGGCTGGGGCTCGGCAAATTGGCGTTTGATTCGGTGATTTCCCGCAATTTTCCGGAGTGATGGGTACGGTAGTGGTGACGTCTGGCCTGTACGTTCTGGCTAACCTCCTCGCCGATGTGATTAACACCTGTCTCGATCCGCGCGTGCGGCAGGGGTTGTCATGATAGAACTGTCAACGCCGGTCGACGGCGCAGGCTGTCGACCACGCCGCCGCGGATAGGCATTGCTCGGGTACTGCGTCAGGTCTGGTCGACCGGTATCGGACGCTTCGCCCTACTATGCGTCATCGCGCTGTTATTGTGTGCGCTGTTCGCCCCATGGCTGGCGCTACATAATCCTATCGCTATCAAGGCTGTCCTGCGGTTGAAGGGACCGAGCATAAACTATTGGCTGGGCAACGTCAACTGGGGCGGGATATTCTCTCGCGGCTGATTTACGGCACGCGCGTTGCGATGATAGTCGCTTTTGCCAGCACGGGTGGCACCTTGCTGGTAGGTTCACTGCTCGGGCTGGTCGCCGGCTACGGGCCGCGCCAGCTCGATACGCTATTTATGCTGCTATGTGATTCGCTGATGTCGATTCCGATGATTTGTTTGCTCTGGCGGTAGTGACGCTGGCCGGCTCCAGTCTGGCCACCATTATTCTTATCATTATTACTTTCATGGGCCGGGGTATTTCCGGGTGGTGCGCAGCCAAACCCGGGTGCTCAAGCGGATGGAGTATATCGTCGCGGCCCGGGTCATGGGCGCGTCGCCGGTCAGCGTTGTCGTCCGGCATCTCATTCCCAATTTGACCGGCACCCTGCTTGTCATGGTGGCGATGGATATTCCCGCGGTGATCGCCATCGAGTCGGGTCTTAGCTTCCTCGGCCAAGGGATCCAGCCGCCGGACGCCAGCTGGGGCACGGTACTCAATGACGGCTACTCCTACATCCGCCAGGCGCCGCATATCGTTATCGCTGCCGGCATGCTGATCGTTCTCGCTACTCTGGGCTTCACCTCCTCGGCGACGCGCTGGATCCCCGTACTGCCACCCATACCGGAGGCGATCGCGCATGATATTGCTCACTATTAATCAGTTAACCGTCAGCTACGACTCTCCTAGCGGGCCGCTACAGGCGGTACGCAACATCAACCTTACGGTCAATAAGGGCGAAGTCCTGGGATTGGTGGGCGAAAGCGGTTCCGGAAAATCGACGCTGGTCAGCGCCATGTTGACCCTACTACCGCCCAACGCCCGGGCCAGCGGTGAACTGCGCTACCGCGGCGTCGACTTGCTAACGCTGCCGGAGGAGGGACGACGCAAACTGCGCGGCAACGGTGTCGCCACCGTCTCGCAGGATCCGTTTACCGCGCTTAATTCTGTGGTGACGATCGGTAAACAGCTGGTCGCTTTTCAGCATCACAAGGGCGGTATGCGTTCGGAAAAACGCCAGCGCGCCCGCCATATGCTGGAACGCGTGGGCATTTCCGATCCCGCTGGCCGGCTTACGCAATATCCCCATGAGCTGAGCGGCGGTATTCGCCAACGTATCACCATCGCCGCGGCGTTGCTTACCGAGCAGGAATTGCTGATAGCCGATGAGCCGACTACCGCGCTGGACGCCACGACGGAAATGCAGGTGGTGGAGGTCTTGAAGGCCAGCCGGAAACTGGTGGACGGCGCGATTATATTTGTCACCCACGATTTTCATCTGGTCAGCGCGCTGTGCGACAAGGTGGCGGTCATGTACGCCGGCGAAATTGTAGAGGCGGGGCCGATAGAGCGTCTGTTTTCCGCGCCATCGCATCCCTATACCCAGGCGCTGCTGGCCTGCGATCCGGCGCGTATCCCCGGGTCAGCCGCGAATTGCCGTTCATCGCCGGCACCGTTCCTCCGCCCGGCGGCGAGTGGGTCGGATGTCCTTTTGAGCCCCGTTGCGCCTCGGCCTTCGGGCCGTGTCGCGGTGTGACGCCGGCCTTGACCTGCCTGGGACAAGATGATTGGACGGTACGTTGCCATAAGGTCGGTTCTCATGCTTGAAATCAAAGATTTGTTGGTGCGCTACCGTACGGGTAGTCTCCTCAGCCGGCTCAAACCGGGCTCGGTGCGATCGGTGGATATATTGGCCGGCGTTAGCCTGCATGTGGCGCCGGGCAAAACGCTGGGCCTTATCGGCGAAAGCGGCAGCGGCAAAACCACCCTTGGCCGGGCGGTGATCGGCCTGACGCCGATTGGCGGCGGATGGTACAGGTCAACGGCCGCGAGCCCCGGGACGCCAGCGATTGGTCCTGGCGCGGGATCCGGCGCAACACCGGCCTGATCTTCCAGGATCCGATGGCGGCGCTCGATCCGCGCATGCGCGTGGAAAAACTGGTGACTGAACCTTTCAGTGTCAACGGTCGCGCGGGAGCTGGCACTCCGACCGAAACTCATTATCGCCGACGAGCCGACCGCCGGTCTCGATTTATCGGTACAGGGCGAGTTGCTGAATTTGCTCACTTCCCTGCAGCGCGAGCTGGGCATGAGCTATTTGATGATCACCCACAATCTGGCTATCACCCGCCATGTTACCGACGACATCGCCATCATGTATCTCGGACGCATCGTCGAAGGCAGGTCGACCGCGGCCCTGTTTTGCGCGCCAGCGCATCCCTACACCGCAGCGCTGTTAAGCGCCAAAAGCAGCGACGGCGCGGCGAGATCCTGACGCTTGCCCATCGTCCCACCGGTTGTGAATTTCATACAAGCTACTGCGGCCGATGACCGGCGGGCAGCACGTTGCCTGTCATTTTCCTCTTCTCCGCGCGGCACACGCTTCCGCCCGGTCCGGTGCCATTATTTTCAAGGAGATACATGCATGAAAGGCCTTTCGATGAACAGACGCGAGTTGATTAAAACGCTGGCGGTGCTGGCCGCCGGCGCGTCCGGCTCGCTGGTGGTGGGCGGTCAGCGGCGAGTTTTCGCCGCCGATAGCCATAACAAGGTGCTGTGGGTGCAAAATGACCTGGACATTACCAATCTAGACCCCGCCAACCGCAGCGGCTGGTATGACGAAATGGTGATGTTCGCTATTTATTCCGGGCTGTGCCAATACAAACCGGGGACCGAATGGGGCTGGCAACTGGATGCAGCACAATCGCTGGAGCAGGTCGACCCGCTCACTATCCGTTTCGCGCTGCGTCCCGGCATCCAATGGACCGGCGGGTTTGGCGAAATGACCGCCGAGGACGTGAAATACTCCTACGAACGGTTTTTAAACAAAGAGCTGGCGGCGATTTATGCCTCCGACTGGGAAGCGCTGGAAGCCACCCAGGATAAAAAAATCGGCACCGCGTCCGCGGCCTGCTCCGGGCATTACAAGATCGGCGATTGGCAGCCGCGGGAGCGGTTGACGCTGGTGCGTAATGAAGGATGGAACGGCCGCCGCAGCGAGTACGATCAAATTCAGCTGGTGCCGATTGGTGATTTGAATACCGTCCAGATCGCGTTTGAAGCCGGCGATCTGGATATGACCAAAATTAACATTAGCGCTATCGGTAAATACCGCGACGATCCGGGTGACAATCTCTGACCGTACGGCCTGCGCTGGCCTACACCTGGCTCGGCATGAATGTGGATCACCCAAACTGAAAGATGTGCAGGTGCGTTGGGCTATTCAGCAGGCTATCGACGTCCCTGGCATTCTGGATGCCACCTTCGGCGGCGCGGTAAAACCGGCCTATGGCCTGGTGCCGCCGCCGCTGGCCGGCGCGCGCAGCAAAAATATCTATCCTTACGATCCGGCGCAGTCGAAAGCGCTGTTGAAAAAGGCCGGTGTTACGGGGTTGCAGCTCCGTCTGGAACTTTCTACCTCTACCGATGCCGATGGCGGGACCGTGGCCCAGGTCATTCAGGCACAGCTGGCGGAAGTGGGGATCGATCTCAAAATCAACCAAATGGACGGGGCGGCGTTTGTCGCCGCGGGGCAGGAGTCGGAAGGGGATGCCTGGAAGGATTCCCAGTTGCGTCTCACCACCTTTACTACCGCGCCGGACGCTAGTTGGGTCACCGCCTGGTTTACCTGCGATCAGGTCGGTATCTGGAACACCCAGCGCACCTGCGACAAAAAGTGGGATGCGCTCAATGCCGCGGCCGCGGTTGAGCTGGATCAGGCGAAACGGGCGGCCATGTATGTCACGTTGCAAGACCAGTTGGAAGAGACCGGTGCCTATGTCTTTTTATACCACGGCAGCAACGCTTGGTTGACGCCGAAAACCGTGCATGGGGCCTGGACGCCCGATGGCCAGTGGCTGTTGTTTCGGGATGTTACCGGCGCCTGAAATGCCGGTTATCTGCCCGGGCGATGCAGCCCGGGATCTTGTCTCGCCGGCATTCCCCTTGAGGGAAGCTGTAGCGCGCGGCCGTTTGTGGGAGTTTCCTTGACTATTGCCCGTTTTTCCCTTTCGCCTAAAAAGGGATTGCGTCCTTCAGGCAACGCCTTGCGGCACGCCAATTATCGCCGATTTTTCGGCGGACAACTGCTGTCGGTTATTGGCAATTGGGTCCATACTATCGTCCTTGGCTGGCTTATCTGGCGTTTGGGGGTGTCATCGCCCGTATTGCTGGGAATGTTGGCGTTTTGCAGCCAGGGGCCGATTTTATTTTTCGGCTTGTTTACCGCATTTGATTTACCCGGCCGGCAGTCGCTGGTGGTCGATTTGGTGGCGCACGACGATTTGGCGAATGCGCTGGCGCTGAATTCGGTGATTTTCAACGGCGCGCGCCTGATAGGACCGGCGTTGGGCGGCGTATTGGTAGATACCGTCGGCGAGGGGTGCCCGCTTGACTGTGGCGGTAGCGCGCCAGAGTTTCAGGCCGATCAGCGCAGCGATGACGGCCTGTCGTTGTGCTTTGATACGCCGTGGCTGACGGCGCCGTTGTCGCTGGACGTTGCGGTGGCCTTCGATTACCCCTCGGCGTTGCTGGTGCTGCAGCTGAATGAAGTAAGCGCCGACGGACACTCCGCGCGGGTGACGTTCGGCGTACACCGGCTTACGCGTCCTAAGGGCGTCGCGCCGGGCGAGTCATTCCGCGTCAGGTTATCGATTAAAGGGTGGCCTATCGCTTTTCAGCCGGCTGCGGCTGGCGCTTTCTACCGCCTATTGGCCAATGGTTTGGGCAGAGCCGGGTCAAGGACCGGTGCAGCTGTGGACGGACGGCGCGTTATTACAGTTACCGGGCTCTGGAGACGCCATTACCGAAGACGGGCCGGCGTTCGGCGCTGCCCCATCCCCATGAGGTGGTGGCGCCGGAGGTGACCCGCCGCCAGGTGGAATGGGTTGTTGGCGCGGGCATACATCGGGTGGTCATGGACGTGCAACGGCAGCAAACGCAGATTGGCGAACTGCGCTTCGGCAGCCAAGGACACGAAGTTTACACCATTGGCGCGCTGGCGGAGAGCGCGCGCATGGAAGCCCATCGTGTCCAGCGTTACACCCGTCCCGGTTGGGATATCAAGCTGCAATGCGACACAGAGCTCGCCTGGCAGGCGGGGGGTTGGTGTTGACTTCGCGTTATCAGGCGTGGGAAAACGAGGTCTCGGTATTTAGCCGCGAATGGTGCCATCGTTTCCCCTCTCGCCACCGCGATGAAAACGGCGGCGGGGATAGCTGAAACACAGCGAAAATGGTACAGTCATGGTAAACGGGGACGGCGTGTGGTCGTTCGCGCCAAACCGGGCCCGCGCCAGCTGGAACGCTTATTCAACCGACATTTTGGCAAGACGCCGCAGCGTTATTATCTGGAGCTGCGGCTGGAGTAGGCGCGCGAGATGCTGATTTACTCCGACCGGTCGATTATCGATATTGCTGTCTCGGTGGGATTCAGTTCCACGTCCCATTTCGCCGGCTGGTTTCGGCGCACCTTTTGGGGGCTCCCCGGGGGGCGTCAGCGCCGGCGCGATGAGCGGCATTACCGCGAGGCGCTAATTAGCGGGCATAACGCCGTTGAGGTACCGGTCATGGCGGCTATCGGTCGCCCAGGGATGCAGCCGACGCCAGCGCGTCAGCGTTTGACGGTCCAGCGTGGCGCTGAGCGTGAAGGCGTCCGCGGCAGGCGCGCTGGCCAGAATGTCGCCGTCGGGGCCGACGATGCGGCTTTAACCGATACAGGCGAATGCGCCATCGCCGTCACCGCGGTTGGCAAAAGCGATGTAGCAGCCATTTTCGTACGCCCGCGCCGGCACGACATGGCGCGGTACCACGTCATAGCCGCTGGTCGTGGCGCTGATACACAACAGGCAATCCATACCGGTCAAGGCCTGGGCGCGGACCAGCTCCGGAAAATCCAGGTCATAGCAAATTGCCATGCCGAAACGGAACCCCCGCAGTGAAAATCCCGTCAGCCGATCGCCGGTGCGAAATAACGCCTGTTCATACCCCGACCAGAGATGGAGCTTACGGTAATTGGCGCAGACGTTGCCCTGCGCGTCAATAGCCATCATGGCGTTATAGCGCGCTTCGCCATCACTTTCCGCATAGCCGAATACCAGCGCATGACGCCGCGCACGCGCCATGCGCCGGATGGCATCCTGGTGTTGATACCCGCACAGCGCCAGCTCCGGCAACAGCAGCAGATCCGCCGCCGGCGCGTCGGCGGTTTGGATGATGCCAATCCTCATGCGGGCTCGTCTCCCTGGGCAGGATAAAATGGAAAGTCGTGCCGCCAGCGCCGGGAGAAACAGTGCTCCTCGCCATCCCAGGCGCATTTACAAGCCTTTTACCGTGGTCTGGGCTTCGCGGCGGTGACGAGTCTGTACGATGAAGATGGCATTCCCCATATCGGCATGCGTTGCCCGCTCTCGTGCACGTTGAAGGACTGACTAACGCATGGCCAATAAGCCGATCCGTTAGATCCACTGCGACAAACTCATTTCGGCGGTAATACCGGGGCCGAAGCCGGCGATAATCGCCTTGCCGCCGCGTGCGAAAATCCCTTTTTCATGCATGCGGCGATAGGCCTCGAACACTACCGAACTGGCGATATTGCCGCAATTGGCCAACGTGTCGCGGCTGAAAGAAAACTGCTCCAAATCCACGCGCAGATACTTGGCAAGATCATCCAGGATACGCTGTCCGCCGGCATGAATAATGCAATAGGCCAGGTTTTCGATATCCCAACCGTGATCGCAGGCTAATTGACGCATCACCGGTGCAAGCGGTTTCATTGTGCCCGGCACGCGCTTGTCCAGGCGGAAATGAAAACCGGTATCTTTCACCTGATAGCGAATCCATTCATCGGTCTCAGGGATCAGATAGCTGGCGTTACGTTCGAGCGAGAGGCCCTCGCCCGGTTCCGCGGTGACAACCGCTGCGCTGATGGCATCGCCAAATAGCCTATCGGAGAGCAGGCTGCCGACATCGCCGTCGGTAGGCTGATAACTCAGCGAGCAAAACTCACAGCTGATGATCAATACGTTACTGCCGGGATGGGCCAGAACATAGTCATGCGCCCGGTTGATAGCAGAGCCGCCTGTGGCACAGCCCAGCTGGGCTATCGGCAATTGCATGGTGTTATCCGGTAGCCCCATATGGTTAATAAGCCAGGCGGTTAGCGACGGCATCAAAAAACCCGAGCAAGAGACATAGATAATCGCGGCGATTTGGCTAGCGCTGGCGGCGGCATTGTTTAGCGCTTGCTCAACCACGCTGGGCACTAAACGTTTCGACTCATATTCAAATACCGCATTTCGGTAGCCGAATCCGGGATGCAGCGTGGCAAGCTTGATTGGCTGTATAATATGTCTTTTCATAACACCGGTATTAATAATCAATTCTATCGATTTTTCCAGATTAGGATTGTCTTTAAAGTTTGTCCTGGCCAAATTAATTGTGTCTTGCTGGGAAATAATGTACTCTGGCAAATAAACTGCGGGCTTGTGCAAGGTTGGTATATTTACAATCTCCATAGATACTTGAATAATAATGAGTTGTCGAGCTGAGCGATTATCCTTGTCGGCGCTCATCTTGTTAAGTTGACTGAAATTTGTCAATGTGCTCTGGCAGAAGAATTAATTTTCCTGCTGGATTTTTTCAGGGAAATTTACAGATATATAAATGGCTTAATTATGGAATTTGCGTTTTGCGCTACCGGGAGAGGAAGATGGGAAATATATGTTTACGCTAGCAGCTATTGCAGGCATTAATAACGCCCCTTGTCTGTCGATCCGCTTGCTGCTGGGGGCATGATGCATTGCGGCGGAAAATGTCCTTATCGCTGGCGCTGGTTCAACCTGCCGGCAATCGCCCGTATATTGGCGGCCAGACCGTGCGATATGATCACTTCCTGCAATATCCGACCCTCGCTATCCTTTAAATTGCCGTAACAACAGCGATATGGCGATGAGGGAAGATATGTTACGACGAATTTTTACGCCGGGCTACGTGCCTGCGTCCCTAACGAATTATCAGGCCGGTGGAAACCGGGCACCGTTTGCCGCGGCGGAGCGTCTGAAAACCGCGGCACGCGCCTCGATTACGGCCGCAGACGGCGGCGCGGTGGTGCAACGAGTCATGCCGGCGACCTCGATTCAGGGCCAGGGCGGCGGCGATTACATTACATGCGGCATTCTGCCGCAACAGGGGGATTATCACTTAGCGCAGGTCGCCGGCGATGTCTACGCTAAGCACTCTGCCCTGCCACCGGGCGCTTTCCGCCGTTTTACCACGGACGAATTGCGCCGCTACGGCTTCGATAAGCGCATGTTGCGCGATCCGAGTTCAGGCTTTCAAGCCAATTTCTATGACAACGGCAGGCAGGTGGCGCTAGCTTTTGCCGGCACCAACGATTTCAACGACTGGCTGACTAATTTACGCGCGTCGTTGGGCTTGCGGGATGCACAATATCGCGCATCGGTAGCATTGGCGCGGCAGGCCAAACGCCGTTTTGGCGACAAAGTGCTGTTTACCGGCCATTCTCTCGGCGGTTCGCTGGCCGCGATCGCCGCCGTGGCGACCGGCTCGTTGGCGGTAACATTTAATCCGGCGGGCGTAGCTGAAAAAACCTTCAGCCGTTACGGGGCCTCTCCCGTCAGGGCGAGATGGCGTTCGGGTAACGGCAGCATCCGCTGTTACAGTGGACAATATGACCCGCTGTATTGCGTGCAACGCTTGCTGCCCCTGCTGCCCAGGGTGCCGGGGCATCGTATTCTGCTCAGGCCCCCGGAGGATGCTGCCGGTAACGTGCCGCTGCTACAGACGATGGTCTCAATCTGGCGGTCCCACGGTATCAAGAACGTCATTGCGGCTATGGCCCGCGCCGTCAAATCTGCTGCTTATGGATAGGGGGCGCCTTGATCGGGACCGTCGGGGCGGATATCGAATGTCGGGGTGATAAGGACGTGACGGACCGGCGCCGCGGCCGACGGCACCCGCACCAGCAGGCCCGCAGTGGACGAGAGCGGCGGAGCGAGATCCGGTTGGAAAAGCGGGCAATCCGCCCAGCGTCCGCAACAGTTTACGACCCTGTCGGCATAGAGCGCACGGCCGCTTGCCAGGATGACGCCGGTGAATCGATTGCCCTGACGGATAATGCTGGCGACGGGGGTAGTGGTGGCTACGCTCCCGCCGCCGTCGATCACCCCATCCAGCAGGGTCTCTATGTACAGCCGCGTATTCAGCCAACCTTCCCGCTCACACCATAATACCGGCGTGGTCGGTACGGCGTCGCGCGCCAGCGCGGGTTCTCGTGCCAGTAACGTTTCTTTGTCCAGCCAGTGGGTAGGGTACCCCCATGCCGTCAGCTGTTGCGCCTTTGCCGCCAACGCAGGCGCGTCGTGAGGATGACGATACTCGGCGCTGCCGGTGAGATGTAGCCAGCGATGGTGAGGGAAGCGCGCCTGCAGCTCCTGATGCGTGTCTATGCCGGCATCATTCAATCGTTGATAGTCCCGCGGGGTTTTGCCGTGGGCGTTGACCCAGGCGAAAGAGGTGCCGGACGTGCCGCTGACCCGTTCGCCGGCGTTGAGAACGGTCACACTGGTGCCAAGATTGGCGGCCTCAAAGGCCAGTGACGCGCCGATCACTCCGGCGCCGATAATGATGATGTCCATCCACTTTGCCTGTTGATCATTCGCGGGGGCTCTGTCGGCGTTTCGTCGACGTCCGCAAACATAATGGAAATAATGAATTTACAGGTTAATGATTGGGCGGGCGGGACGCAAGCGATGCCGTCCGGGAGCCGTCGCAGGCGCAGGACGATTAATGAGGCAGCATAGTGCTCATTATAATTGAGGTAATGATTCCCGTGGCGGCGGCAATCAGCACATAATTGCCGTCGATATAGGCCCAATGCTCTCCGGGCGGCGGTGCCTGCAGGCCGCGCGCATGCCAATCGTACACGCGATAATCATCGCCGCGAAAACGCTCTGGCGCGGGATGGCCGCGGCCGCCGCCGTGTCCTCCTGGTCCACCCTGACCGCCATGGACCTATTGCCACTGCTGCTGGGATGGCGTCCCTGCGGGCCGTCGGTCCGGGAAAACGCGGAAAAGCTGCTGGTGGCCGCGAAAACCGTCAAAACCAATGCAAGCGTGGTCTTTTTCATCATTGCTTCCTCATTAAACAACTGCCGGGTATTACCTGTTATTGACTAATATGGGATACACTTTGGCGGTATTAAATAACGAAATATCTTAAAAGGTGCGATCTGACCCAGCTTTACTCCGTTTAGTAAATTCTAAACATATGTAACAGGAAAAACGCATCTTGGCAGGTTGTTGTTCGCGGCCAGGTTGAATAGGGGGGTGTTGAACCCTAGTGAGGTAAATCACTCTCGGCGCAGAATGGCAGTAGGGCGTCACGTTCATACAAATAACGTCAACCCTTTCTTGGGGAATATGCGTTAACGAAATAACCCGATAAGTAATGGTTTTTCTAACGTTATGGCCGTATTCGTTATCGTAAATACCTTTCTGGGCTGAGGGCGATTATACGGATGAATGGACACGGATTACCGCCATTTATTGGCATGATAATAAGGTCTACCCTTCGGTTACAGGATAAAGGAACGACTTTGTTGAATAAATCAGAACTTGTGACTACGCCCCCCTAGCAGATCGATTGTGATGCGATCCGGATGCTGTTCGGCATTCCTAACAGCGTCATTTTGTTAAGCGCTTTGACCATCGCCATTGCCTCACCTACCTGCGCATCATAGTCACGCAGACTTAGATGATCGCCCATAAGCGTTTTGAACCGGAATATCGCTGTTTCAGCCACTGAGCGTCGATGATAGCCCACTTGCTTTTTCCATACATTGTTACTGCCGCTTAGATGCTGATTCGCAACGGCGTAGTTACGCTCATGGTATCGGTCTGGCCAATATTGCGCCCCACCTCGTGGAGGAATAAGAGGCCTTATTTTCTTCCTCAGCAGAGCATCATGATAGAGCGGGTATCGTAAGCGCCATCAGCCGACGCTTCCCTGATTTTCCGCTGGGTCTGGTTTATCAGAGCTGGTAGGGCCTGAGCATCCGTCGTACCGCTGATCGATAAGTCAGCACAGATAATCTCATGCGTTACACTGTCTGCGGCCATATACAGCTTACGCCACACCCTCCGTCTGTCGGCACCATGCTGTCGGACTTTCCATTCGCTTTCGCCAAAGACCTTCAGGCCGGTTCCGTCAATGACTAGAGGTGAGATTTCACTACGGGTCGGCGTTTTTATGCTGATCTTAACTGTCTTTGCTCGCTTGCTGATCAGCGAGTAGTCTGGGGGTATCTTAGCGGCAGCACCATCAGTTTAAAAATGACGTCAACGAAGCCCTGTAAAGCGCTTAACGAAAGGCCAAACACGCGTTTCATCATCAAAACAGTGGTGATAGCTATATCTGCGTAGTGAAGCGGCTGGCCACGCCGTTCAGGCGTTGTTTTTTCCATCCATGCAACAATTGCCGACTCATCCAGCCATATCGTCAGAGCCCCACGCTGCTTGAGAGCTTTGTTGTAAGTGGACCAGTTGGTTATTTTAAACTTTTGCTTTGCCATGGAGTGCAGATGTTGAAATGACGGTAGTGATCTGAGCAGACGATCACCTAAAAGTTATATTTATTCAACAAAGCCTAAAGGAACATGAATTCCGGGTGAGATGAGTCTCCCCGCGAGCAACCACCAGCGCATATGAGAGAAGCAGCGCCACGCCATGCCCGGTAGAATACCCGTGGGAAATAATGCGTTTGGCCTTGGGCAGCGGCAGCTTCAATAGATAGGTTAACACGGGTTCGCATACGATATCCGCAATCGCCCATAGCAGAAAACCAGCGGCCGCAAGATTGAGCTGTCGGGCGGCGCCAAGGGAAAAGTATTGCCCTTGACGATAAATGCCGAATAGCCGGTAAAGGGCAAACATACAGAAGGCCAGCGACAGTAATGGCAGGGTTGTGACAAGCATGCCTAGCGACATTTGCCCGCTATTCGTCGTATTATTGCCGGGTTGTTAATGACTCTCTGGGTTACAAAAAGGCCGAGTCCATAGGTATTGAGCATGATCTCGGGAATATACCAGCTCAAGATGTTAATAATAATCATTAATAGAATTATCAGCAGTGAAATTTTAGACACTACACTGCCGTAATAGATAATAGACTGGTGTTTTTCATCGATTTTCATTATAATGGTATAATCTGCGGGAAGAGAGAATATTTTAGTGGCTTCTGGGTAAAATATTGACGCAGATAATTGCTCAGGGTCGTTTCTTGTTATTTTTTAAATCATCGTAAAATGTCGGTTCATTCAGTGCGCAGTGTTTATATTGCGCCAATAAATAATACCAACCCGGGCCCCCGGCTTTACCTTTAACTCGCTCAGAGGGCTTGCTCTCTGGCGGACGCCGTGTTTGACGAGCGACACGACATTCGGCGCCGCGGCCCTGTAGGGTCCCTGCCGCGCCTGTTTACCGATGCCGCCGGCGACAATCCTTCCGCCAGCGACGATAAGGTCATCGACCAAGTCGATGCGGATGGCGCGGGGGGAGATGACCGTCACGTCAGAGGGGATTGGCATGTCAGCGTCAATCGAACCAGGCGTCGGCGTCCGCTGCGTTCTTGATGATGTCCAGACTGGTATAAATCTCTTCGGGGACGATACGGGTGAGGGACAGCGGCGGCAACCTCTCCGGATCGAAGAAACCGATATCCAGCGATTAAGGTCTTAAGCGCAACGCGCCGCCGCGGCAATGGAAAATCAGTTTATACACGTGCCAGGGATAGGGGGATTGCCGTGCAGGTTACGATCCCATAATCCAAGCAGGCGGGTCGCCTCCACCTGTAGCCCGGTCTCTTCCCTGACTTCGCGGCAAACCGCCATGGATGGACGGTCGCCAACATCGGCCCAGCCGCCGGGCAGACTCCAGGCTGAATCGTCCGCCTCCTTGACCAGCAGGATTTTGCCCTGGCGCAGAATCAGCGCGCGGGTGTCGACCTTTGGCGTGGCATAGCCCTCCTGCTGTTTAAACGCACTGATAAACGTCTGGGCGTCGGTGGGGGAGAGCTGCGCAAACAGCGCGCCGGCGATATCGCGAAGTTGTTCATAGCGTTTGATATCGTATGCGTCAGCGGCGTAGGTCAGGCCAGTTTGCGCAATTGCCTGAATTCTCTGTGCCATGGCCGTTAAGGCCGTGCTGGCAGCTTCGGATGAGTCCGGTAACGTGGACATAATTCCTTCCAATGGGACGAAGCCTTATTCACCGCACGTGGCGCGCACCTGACGTTGCGCCCATGCCCATATCATCAGACCGGCGAAGGCGATAACCATGCCGGTAGACAGTAAGCTGGGGGTACCGAGGCGTTCGAGCAGTAACCCGCCCGCCATCGCGCCGCCGCCGATACCGATATTGAACGCCATGACATACAGCGCCGAGGCAAATTCGGCCTTATCGGGCGCGAGCGTAATGACCCAGCTTTGCAGCGCGATAATCAAAACGGCAATGGCGCCTCCCCAGAGAGCCATAACAAGCCAGGAATAACCCGCCCAAGGCCGGGCCGTCAATATCAGCTATAAACTGACGAACACGCCGGCCCCGGCGAGCGCGGTCATTATTGCCGGGCGCAGAGAAAGTGTACCGGAGAGCAGCGTGCCGAGGGCGCCCGCCACGCCGAAGAGTAATAAATGGAGCGGGATCGCAGCCCTGGCAATGTTGAGCTGTGAATGCAGCAGCGCGGTGATATAGGTGTAACAGGTGAAATGGCCGGTCACCATCAGCAGCGTAACGCCAATCGCGCCCAATAGCGGCGCTGAGGGTGTTTCTGTTTGGGGTTTAGCTCTCGGGATATCGTCTTGCAGCGACGGTAACCAGAGATAGCTGGCAGCGAAAATCATCAGCCCCAGCATCCCGAATAGCGCGAACCCCCGCTGCCAGCCGAAAGCCTGGCCGAGTGCCGCCACAATGCGCAATATCATCAGCAGCCAATAGATACCGTCTTGCCAGTTATCTTGCAAGACATATTCCAGCATCGAACACCTGTCCTGATTTCAGCACTCCGTAAGCTTGTTGCAATAGTTTCTTCATTGCCGCACACACGACAACTTTCCCTGATTTATTACGTGCATTCATACGCTCTTTCAGCGCTATTATTGCTGGGTTATAGCGCATTGCCGTCAGGGCCGGCATATACAGGGCTTTACGTATCATGGCGTTGCCCACCTTTGATATCCGACTTTTACCTTTCCACAGCCCAGACTCCTGCAACATCGGATTCAGACCAGCACGCGCGATCATGCGTGCATCGCCTTTATCTGTCTTGTTACGACTCAGTTCACTGCAGCCGAATGATTTTATGCGTGCTGGATTTTCCACGCTCACAGCGTAACCTGCATCAGCCAGGAAAGTAGACAATGGCTCACTGTAAGCACCTGTTGCTTCCATGCATATATGGCAGTCACCGAACGGCTCAAGCCATTTTTTCAGCGCATCGAAACCCTTAGGCGTGTTAGAAAAGGCTTTGGATTTGTAGGCTGCTTTACCTTTCCAGACTGCAACGTCAAATTTCTGGGAAGCAACATCAATGCCGACAGGGGTGAGAATTTGCACGTGCTATCTCCTTCTGGGTGAATCAGGAAACCGCCATGACCTTCCTTATAGATACGTGCTCCAGGCACAGGATACCGTCCAGTCTTGAAGGCGGGAGATAAGTCGTGGGGGATGAATCTATTGGACAGGCTCTAAGCCCGAGGGAGGGTTCCATCTCACCCACGACTTCCCGATGATCAGTCGGGGAGCATAATACCCTGAGTACAATGATCGAGATATAAGTGGAGGGTTACGATGGCCAGGCCATTGCACACGGCGATGATGGCCAGCAGCCATAAAAACAGCACGCGCCTATCGACCCATGGTGTGCAACAACATGCATGCGCGGCGAGATTTCGCCAGAAAGGGCCTGGGGCTTGCCTGGTTGCCCGATTATTACGTGCAGGAGGATCTTCGGCGGGGGGCGTTGGTGTGCCTGCTGAACTTTGCGAGCCACTGTGGGAGCTTTGGCCCGCCGGGCCTTTTATGCCGCTGAAAAGCAGCGTGTTTATCGATTTCCTTGGAGAAGCGCTGGGGGAGGCGGCGGTCGCGCATCAAGCGGCGACGAAGACGGGAAGCGATGCAACGTCCCGGCTGGTAAACGGCGAAATGACGTTTGATCGCGACGCGGCCGCCAAAGCGATTGAAGAGCGCATTGCCCGACCGCAGGGCCTGACGGTGGAAGACGCCGCAAGCGGCGTCACCACCTTACGCAGGCACGCTGGCGGTGAGGGAGGGGATCCTGGGGACATCTGAGTTAATCATCAGAAGGTGTGAACTTAAATGCATTTATTTGAATCAAATGCAGATATCTGATTTTAAATGAGAACACGTTTAACTGCACGTTAAGCATGCGCTATAGTGATACGAGACAAGACGTTATAAAACAGAAAGGCCATAATTTTTCATGGTCTTTATATCCTGGTGAGGTAACGCGATAGCGCGTGAAGCCTTACTCGATGTTCTGGATCTGCTCGCGCATTTGTTCAATCAACACTTTCAATTCGATAGCAGATGCCGTCACGCTGGCATTAATGGATTTCGACGCCAGGGTATTCGCTTCGCGGTTAAATTCCTGCATCATGAAATCCAACCGACGGCCTACGACCTCTTTTTTAGTCAAAATCTGGTAGGTTTCTTTTACATGGGCATCCAGGCGATCCAGCTCTTCCGCAACGTCTATTCGCTGCGCCAGCATCACCAGTTCCTGCTCCAGCCGGTTACCGTCCAGCTGCACCTGAGCCTCTTCCAGTTTATTTAGCAGCCTTTCACGCTGCCAATTCAATACCGCCGGCATCTGCTGGCGCACAGTGGCCGCCTCGGCGCTGACACCCGCCAGTCGCTGTTCAATTAATGCTTTAAGCGCGTTACCTTCGGTTTCGCGGGCGCTGATGAAGTCGTTGAGCGTGGCGTCGAGCCCGGACAGCAACTCGGTGCTGATGGCGTCCAAATCCTGCTCCGTCGCGGCCATCACGCCCGGCCAGCGCAGAATGGCCAGCGGGTCTATCTCGCCTTCGTCGCTTTGCATTTTCACCCACTGCGCGGCTTCCACCAGCTGTTTGGCGAGTTTTTCATTAAGTATGAGCGCGCTTTGCGCGCCGGGATTCACATCGAAGCGCAGGTTACACTCCACCTTGCCTCGGGTAAGGCGCAGGCGGATACGCTCGCGAATAGTCGGCTCCAGGCCGCGGAATTGTTCCGGCAGGCGGATGTAGGTTTCCAGATACCGTTGATTAACGGAGCGTAGCTCCCAGGCGGCAGTGCCCCAAGTGCCCTTAATTTCACGCCGGGCGAAGGCGGTCATACTGCGGATCATAGGCGTACCCGTTTATTAAGAAGTTGCTGGGATTATAGCCCCGCTGGGGCAGGCAAGATAGGCATTAGGCGGTGAAGTCCGTATAATGCGCAGCCAACCTTTGATTTGCGAGCCGGAGAAACCCCTATGCGTCCAGCAGGCCGAAGCGTACAGCAAGTACGCCCAGTAACGATTACCCGCCATTTTACCCGTCATGCGGAAGGCTCAGTGCTGATAGCATTCGGCGACACCCGCGTGCTGTGTACTGCGTCGGTGGAAGAGGGGGTGCCGCGGTTTCTCAAGGGGCAGGGGCAGGGCTGGATCACCGCCGAATACGGCATGCTGCCGCGCGCAACTCATACCCGCAATCCTCGCGAAGCGGCGAAGGGCAAGCAAGGCGGCCGTACCCTGGAAATTCAGCGACTTATTGCCCGTTCGCTGCGCGCCGCGGTGGATTTAACCAAATTAGGTGAATATACCATTACCCTGGATTGCGACGTGATACAGGCCGACGGCGGCACCCGAACGGCGTCCATTACCGGTGCCTGCGTGGCGCTGGCCGACGCCCTGAGCAGCATGCAAAAGAAAGGTCAGCTAAAAACCAACCCGATGAAAGGGTTCGTGGCAGCGATTTCGGTGGGTATTGTGGCCGGTGAAGCGGTGTGTGATTTGGAGTATGTCGAAGATTCGGCTGCTGAAACCGATATGAACGTGGTGATGATGGAAGACGGTCGCATGATTGAGGTACAAGGTACCGCGGAAGGAGAACCTTTCAGTCAGCAGGAACTCAACACGCTGCTTGAGCTGGCCCGTGGCGGCATCGATAGCCTGGTTCAGGCGCAAAAAGCCGCGCTGGTGGGAGCATAGTCCACCGCGATCGCGGGCTGTTAGCGCCTGCTTCGTGATGTTGATCACCGTTTGGCGCCCGCTACGCTCGAGTGTTGATTAAGCAGGCGTCTGGGCGGGCACCTGCATTATCATGAGACGCCCGCCCTTCACACTCTACATCCCCACTGCTGTTAGGGCCAATTGTCTTCCGCCGTCAGCGCATATCGCCCGGCGGATAAATGATAGTCCGCCGCTTTTTAAGCGGTCTCACAATACCCGTCGGCCCTCCTTTGCTGCCCTTAATCTTTCAATCTTCCTAGCGATTGACGTCGTGGCGCTGTTTAACCCGTCAGATGGTATAGGCCATCCTTAAGGGCGTATCCGCACCTTTTATCCCCATAAGGGGCAAATACAAGGCCATTAACCTGCCGCGGCTTGACGTTTAACGATGTCTCTGCCGCATCGCTTAATCGCAGCATTAAAGAAGGGGCGCCTGTAGGGGAGATTATCTATAAGCAAATTAAATCCAAGTCGGCTTAAGTAAGCCTAACCAGTCTAGCCGCTGCTATTTGCGACTAGTGGTGCGATGGCGCACTAATCCTATCCGTTTAGGCACGCAATTACGAGAACTAACACCAATAAATCAAGATATTTATCTTAAGATGAAGGCTCACAAAAGCCAATCCGGTCATATGCTGAATGCCGACATTGCTTACCACTATCGTTACAAGCTTGTTGAGCAGGCTCATATCCGGCAATTGCTCTCAACAGTAAACTTTTGCTATAACCATGCCGTAGAGGATAATAAGGCGAAGTTCAATAAAGACACCTTAGCGTTGATTATGTCGTCTAGTTTGTTTGCAAAAACTAAGCCGGAGTTGCCCAATGAATTCAAGAAAGACATGCCCGGCCTGTTTAAAGAGATATTCGCGAATTGGCCCGTAAGAACCACCAGTGCTGCAGGTGTGCCTTCCTCATCAAGCAGCACGCCCCTGCCGGGCCCAAGCCATCCGATGGGTGCCGCTGGAGAACAGGTGTCACCGGTTAGATCAGAGCGGGCAATTTGGCAACAAGGTTCGGGGAGGTTGTCGGTGGCAGAATTGCGCAAGTTTTTTTCTAACGAATAGAGTCTTAAACAGTAAGCAATGAAACGCCATTGCATAGAGAACGTCTGATCGATACCGCCAACCTGTGCCCACTTGCCGGCGTTTGTACAGAAGCATGCCGCTAGCCGATTTATGGCTGGCATCTTGGTAACGGCCATTTTATCATCCCCCCGGCGCTGATACCTTTCAGGTACTCTGCACCATAGCTTGTCCAACCCACCGGTGAGGAGTAACAGTCCGTGAAAGAGTACCAGAGTAAATTTATCGAGTATGCATTAAACAAACAGGTATTAAAATTCGGCGAATTTACGCTTAAATCCGGCCGTATCAGCCCCTATTTTTTTAATGCCGGTTTGTTTAACACCGGTCGCGATCTGGCTTTCCTGGGGCGGGTTTACGCCGCGGCGCTGATGGATTCCGGCGTGCGTTTCGATGTGTTATTCGGGCCGGCCTACAAGGGGATTCCCATTGCGACGACCACCGCGGTGGCACTGGCTGAGCAACATCAACGGGACGTTCCCTACTGTTTTAATCGCAAGGAAGCGAAGGACCACGGCGAAGGCGGTACGCTGGTCGGCAGCCCGCTTCAGGGTAAAGTGATGCTGGTGGATGATGTTATCACCGCGGGTACCGCTATTCGCGAGTCGATGGAGATTATCGCCGCGCACCAGGCAACGCTTGCCGGTGTAATGATTTCCCTGGACAGGCAGGAAAAAGGGCGCAGTGAGATTTCCGCTATTCAGGAGGTGGAGCGGGATTATCACTGCCAGGTGCTTGCCATCATCACGTTGGCGGATTTAATCGCCTATCTGGAAGAAAAAGGCGAAATGGCCGGCCATCTCGCCGCGGTCCGTGCCTATCAGCAGCAATACGGCATTTAAACGGGCCGGGCGAGACGGGCGTTCCGCGTTGGTGCCGATCGTTGTAAAGGTGCGTCGCGGCGCTCAGTGCAGCTGCGCTACCAAAAGCGGCCAGCGTAGCTCAAACTCCTGCGTGGGCCGGTATTTAAACTCGGTGCGCACAAAGCGTGACAGCATCCCTTCGCAAAAGGCCAGCAGTTGGCTGGCAAGCAGCGATTCATCCAGCTCAAACGCTTCACCCTCGCGCAGTTTGCGCTCGCGTAATACCTGGCGCAGCTGAACCTCGATACGTTCATACAGCTGGTTAATGCGGCCCTGAAGCCTGTCTTGTTCAAACATCAGCGCGTGACCGGTCATGATACGCGTAAGACCCGGATTACGTTCTGCGAAGCCGAGGAGCAACAACAATATCAGACGAAGCCGATTCAGGGTCTCTTTCTCATCCTGTAGGATCAAATTTATCCGGCTAATCAGGCTGTCCTCAATAAATTCGATCAGGCTGTCGAACATCCGGGTTTTGCTGGGAAAGTGGCGGTAAAGCGCGGCTTCCGAAACGCCAACATTGGCTGCCAGTTTCGCGGTAGTGATACGTTGGCTACCATCGCTGGATTCAAGCATCTGCGCCAATGCCTGCAGAATCTCCTCGCGGCGGTTGCGTTTCGTATTCTCTTTTTCTGCCATGCTAAATGGGTCCCTGAGTCATCACTGTCAATAATGGTTAAACACCCGGCACCGGCCATAGCGCGCGGCGTTATGGCGTTAATGGATTTTTTTCGATGCCGGGTAGTGGGCCGAATCGTCAGGGGCTATTGTCGCCCGGAGTGGCCGAAGCCGCCCTCGCCCCGTTCGCTGGTATCGAAGGATTCCACCAAATTGAACTCCGCCTGCACAACCGGCACAAAGACCATCTGCGCCATGCGCTCCCCGGGTTCAATAGTGAAAATGTCCTGGCCGCGGTTCCATACCGAAACCATTAGCGGTCCCTGGTAGTCGGAGTCAATCAGTCCCACCAAATTGCCCAAAACGATACCGTGCTTATGGCCCAGTCCGGAGCGCGGCAGGATCACAGCCGCCAGATTGGCATCGGCAATGTGAATGGCCAGCCCGGTCGGGATCAGGGTGGTTTCCCCCGGCGCCAGCACCATCGGCTCATCGATGCAGGCGCGTAAATCCAGACCGGCGGACCCCGTAGTGGCGTAAGCCGGCAGCGGGAAACGATCGCAAATGCGGCGGTCTAGGATCTTAACGTCGATTTTTTTCATCATAACGGCTGACAATCTCGTCAATTAGTTGTTGAGAGAGCAGTGATTTATCGCTCAGAGGTAATTGGAGTTCCCCGTCCTGCCAGAACAGATGCAACGCATTGTTGTCACTGTTAAACCCTTGACCGGTCCGGGAAACGTCATTGGCGCAAATCAAATCCATCTGTTTATTGATACGCTTTTGCCGGGCGTATTCTTCCATATTGTGGGTTTCGGCGGCAAATCCGACGACGTAAGGCCGGTGTTCGGTTAACGCACCCACGGCCGCCACAATATCAGGATTTTTAATCAGGGTGATCATCAGGTCATCGCCCTGTTTTTTGATTTTTTCCGGTGAAAAGCGGCTGGCGCGGTAATCCGCCACCGCTGCACAGCCGATGAAGATGTGCTGCTGCGCGATGGTACGCATCACCGCATCCTGCATTTCAAGCGCGCTGGTTACGTCTATACGCGCCACGCCGGCAGGCGTTGGCAGAGAGACCGGGCCCGCTATCAAGGTTACCTGTGCTCCCTTGGCCGAGGCGGCGCGGGCGATGGCGAAGCCCATTTTGCCCGAGCTGTGATTGCTGAGAAAACGTACCGGATCCAGCGCTTCCCGTGTCGGCCCGGCGGTTAGCATGATATTGAGGTGGCTCAGCGAGCGATCGGAGGTGAAGTGCTGCACCACAAAGTCCACCAGCACCAGCGGGTCGGGCATCCGACCCGCGCCGATATCGCCGCAGGCCTGGCTGCCGCTGTCCGGCCCCCACAACAGCACACCCCGGCCTTCAAGCGTGGCCAGGTTAGCCTGCGTGGCCGCTGCCCAGTACATTTGTTGGTTCATGGCCGGCGCTGCTGCGACAGGGGCCGCTGTCGCCAAGCACAGGGTGCTGAGCAGATCGTTGGACAATCCCGCCGCCAGGCGCGCCAGCAGATCGGCGGTCGCAGGCGCCAGCAGCAACAGATCGGCCCACTTTGCCAGCTCGATATGGCCCATTGCCGCCTCGGCGGCAGGATCCAACAGATCGTCCGCCACCGTGTAGCCCGATACCGCCTGCAGGCTTAGCGGGGTAATAAACGCCTTCGCCGCTGCCGTCATGACCACGCGTACCTCGGCACCCCGTTCGCGCAAACGGCGCACCAGTTCTGGGGCTTTATAGGCGGCGATACCGCCGCTTACGCCCAGTACAATGTGTTTATCGGCCAGTCCCGTCATCTTGCATGTCCCGTTGAGAATATGGTTATAGGCATTTTACCATAACCCTCCGCGCCACGGTCATTTGTCTGTTTACGGCCATTTTGGAATCGTGATTCGCCTTTTTATCGCGCCACGTCGAACGACTTTGTCGCCGCTGGCATCATACAACCAGCGATGAACGGTGCCCGGGGAGGAGCAGGCGGTGGAGAAAACGAGTAAGAAAATCTGGCCATCAACGATGGCGCCGCGTGAAGAGCTGATTGCGCTCGGTCCCGACGCTCTGACGGACATCGAATTGCTGGCGCTGTTGCACCCGTGGCAAGCATGTTCTGCAATTCGCGGAGGAACTGCTGGAGGAGTTTGGATCGTTCGACAAACTGATGACCGCCGATCTCCGGACCCTCAGCGCCACGCATGGACTGGGGATCTCGAAATGTACGCAACTGCGGGCGATTGGCGAAATGGGCCCAGCGCATCTTTCGTTCGCATCTGATGCGCGAGGATGCGATGACCAGTCCGGATATGGCCCGGCGTTACCTGCAGCAGATTCTGGTGTGCCGGGAAAGAGAAGTGTTTGTGGTCATGTTTCTTGATAACCGCAATCGTCTTATCAACCATCAGGAATTATTTCAAGGAACGGTCAATAGCGTAGAGGTCCATCCGCGGGAAATCGTCCGTGCGGCGCTCAAGATCAATGCGGCGGCGATTATTTTGGCGCACAATCATCCCTCAGGTAACGCCGAGCCGAGTCGCGCCGATCGCGAAGTGACGGCGAGGGTGGTCAAAGCCTGCCTGTAAGCTTTTTTCCCGCGATCCTGCGGGATCTTTAGCCGTGCGGGACTTGAGCAGTTGCGCGTCAAAGCGTATACTATGCCACCTTTGAGAATCTTGGGTGTAGCGTTGAGAGCCTATCTCAGCAGAGTCTCTCTGTTGAACGTCTCTCCTCAGTGAAGAAGATGCTGAGATAGGCTCTAAAGCCTGACGAGGCGGCTACCACCTTTCTTAGAGCTCGAGCTGATTTGATTTTTGGAGATATAGACATGTCCCGAGTCTGCCAAGTTACTGGCAAGCGCCCGGTGAGCGGCAACAACCGCTCCCACGCAATGAATGCGACCAAACGCCGTTTTCTGCCTAACCTGCACTCTCACCGTTTTTGGGTTGAGAGCGAAAAACGCTTTGTCACGCTGCGCGTATCTGCTAAAGGTATGCGTGTAATCGATAAGAAGGGCATCGAAACGGTTTTGGCCGATCTCTGTGTCCGCGGTGAGAAGTATTAAGGTAAGGAACTGAATCATGGCTAAGGGTGTTCGCGAGAAGATCAAGCTGGTTTCTTCTGCTGGTACTGGTCACTTCTATACCACCACGAAGAACAAGCGTACCAAACCTGAAAAGATGGAATTGAAAAAATTCGATCCGGTAGTACGCCAGCATGTGATTTACAAAGAAGCCAAAATCAAATAATTTTGGCGACTGGTTAAAAAACCCGGCTTCGGCCGGGTTTTTTATGGGCCGCCGGGCGTGCTATTCTCGGCCGGCGGACATCCCGCTGACATGGAGCATCAGATGCCGGAATTACCGGAAGTGGAAACCAGCCGCCGGGGAATTGAACCTTGGGTAGCGGGGCAGACCATCCTGCGGGCGGAGGTGCGCAATGCGCGGCTGCGCTGGCCGGTGGATGAAGAAATCATCGCGCTGCGGGACCAGCGGGTGCTGAGCGTACAGCGCCGGGCGAAATATCTGCTGTTGGAGCTGGAGAAGGGCTGGATCATTATCCATCTCGGCATGTCGGGACGTTTGCGCGTGCTGCCGCAGCCGCAGCCGCCGGAAAAGCACGACCATGTTGATTTGGTTATCGGCAACGGCTGCATCATCCGCTACACCGATCCCCGGCGCTTCGGCGCCTGGCTGTGGAGCGATGATCTGCGCACCAGTCGGGCACTGGCCCACCTGGGACCTGAGCCGCTGAGCGATAAGTTCGATGGTCGCTGGCTGTACCAAAAGTCGCACAATAAACGCACGTCAATCAAACCTTGGCTGATGGATAACACGCTGGTGGTCGGCGTCGGTAATATTTACGCCAGCGAATCCTTGTTTGTCGCCGGTATTCTGCCCGGCCGCGCCGCCGGTTCATTGAGCGAAGAAGAAGCGGGATTGTTGGCTGAGAGTATCAAGGCGGTGCTGCTGCGCTCCATTGAGCAGGGCGGCACCACGCTGCGGGATTTTTTGCAGTCCGACGGCAAGCCGGGCTATTTTGTGCAGGAGCTCCAGGTTTACGGTCGCGGGGGCGAACCCTGCCGGGTATGTGGGACGCCAATACAGATGGCCAAGCACGGCCAGCGCAGCACCTTTTTCTGTCCTGCATGCCAACACTAGAAGGGCGGCGCTAACGGGGCCGCCATACGCTGAGCCGATTCGCGGCCGCGTCAGGGGTGCAGCCGCGCCCGGACTTCTTTGGCGATGGGCGCAGGCAGAAAGTGGTCCACATCGCCGCCGTGCAGCGCCACCTCTTTCACCAGGGTGGAGGAGATATAGGACCAGGCCTCGGCGGGTAGCATAAACACGGTTTCCAGCGCCGGCATCAGGTGACGATTCATTTTCGCCAGCGGCATCTCATAATCGACATCCGTCATTGCGCGCACGCCGCGGATGAGGATATTCGCCTGCTGCTGGCGGGCGAAATCGGCCATCAGATCGCTAAAGCCTGTGACTTTCACATTGGGCAGGTGGGCGGTAACCTGGGTTGCCAGCGCGACACGTTCATTTAAATCAAAAAGCGGACGTTTGCTGGGGCTGGCGGCTATCGCCAGCACGACGACATCAAACATTTTTGCGGCGCGGGTCACCAAATCCAGATGGCCATTGGTCAGCGGGTCGAAGGTGCCGGGATAGATGGCTTTGTTGGTCATTGGTCATTTCCCCTCACGGTGTGGCTTAAGGCCCACAGGGTGGCGTATTTATTGAAAGTATATTGCGCGTTCACCACCGCGAGCAACCAGCCCTGTTTACCGTCTAGAAAACCGGCGCGCAGCAGCCAGGTCTTGAAAAAAGCGCCGCTGGTGTGGCTGATAATGGCGAACAGGCCGCATTTGCGCCCCTGGCGATGGCGCTCACGCGCCCAGGCTTCCGCGTAATGTAGCTGTTTACGCTGAAAAGCTGGCAAATCGCGGAAGGTCAGATGCTGTAAATCCCCCGTCAAAGCAACGACATCGGCGTCGCCCGTCGCCAAAGATTCATGTACCGGCAGTGCGTTATAGCGATAGCGCTCGCGCGCGTACAGCCGTACTACCCGATCCGGATACCAGCCACTGTGGCGCATGAAGCGGCCGAGAAACAGATTACGCCGAGCGCAGCTGTAAACCGCATTGGGATCGGGATGTTGTAGCACGTCTTGAATCGCCTGGCGTAACGGTGGCGTGACGCGCTCATCAGCGTCAAGCATCAGGATATAATCGCCGCTGGCATACGCCTGCGCCCGCTGACGCTGTATGCCGAAACCCGGCCAGTCCGTAGACTGGAAGACGCGTGCGCCGGCCTGTGCGGCGATATGGCGCGTTTCGTCAACGCTGCCGGCATCCAGCACCACGATTTCATCCGCCCAGCTCACTGACGCCAGACAATCCGGCAGCAGTTCAGCCTCATTGCGGGTAATGAGCACTACCGACAGACGCTTTCTATGCGACATTCACTGACTCCGTTGCGGCAGATAGGGTTCCAGCAGATTCAACAGGCGCTGGAGTGCGCCCTGATTCTGGTGCAGCACCTCGACGGCGTGACGGCCGTAGTACAGACGGTAATCCTCGTCGGTCAACAGGGTGGAGACCGACGTGACCAACGACGCTACGTCGGTCACGGTAATCAAACCGCCGGCTTCGTCCAGTTTGCTGCAAATATCGCGGAAATTCAAAGTATGCGGCCCCATTAGCACGGGGATGGCGTGTGCTGCCGCCTCCAGAGGGTTATGGCCGCCTCGCTCCACCAGGCTGCCGCCGACAAAGGCCAGATCGGCGATACCGTACAGCAGCATCAGCTCGCCCATGGTATCCCCTACCACCACCTGCGTGCTGCCGGACGGAATTTCCCCGCTGCTGCGCATGATGTAATTGAAGCCGGCCTTGATGGTCATTTCCCGCGCCGCCGGAAATCGTTCCGGGTGGCGCGGGACCAGGATCAGCAGCAGATCGGGAAAGTTGGCCAGCAGCTGGCTATGGGCCTGTAATAACAGCGTCTCTTCGCCCTCATGGGTGCTGGTGGCTATCCATACCGGGCGCCGGGGCGCCCATTGGCGACGCAGCGTAAGCGCCCGCGCCGCCAGCTCAGGCGTTACGGAAATATCAAATTTCAGGCTGCCCGTGACCGCCAACTGGTTCTTTTTCAGCCCGAGCTCCAGGAAGCGGGCGCCGTCCTCTTCATTTTGCGCCGCGATGAGCGTAATACGGCGCATGATGCCGGCGACGAAACCGCTAAACCTTTTATAGCCGACGGCGGAGCGGGCAGACAGACGCGCATTGGTGACCACCAGCGGGATGCTGCGGTGGTGCAGCGCCTTGATAAGGTTAGGCCACAGCTCCGTTTCCATGATGATAACCAGCTTGGGGTTCACTTGATCGAGAAAACGGCTCATCGCCCCAGGCAGATCATAGGGTAGGTAGACATGATGGACATCTTTACCGAACGCCGACTGTACCCGCTCCGAGCCGGTGGGCGTCATCGTCGTGACGGTAATGGGCAGCAGCGGATAGCGGTGGCGAAGTGCACGCACCAAAGGGATGGCCGCGAGCGTCTCGCCGACCGACACGGAATGCAGCATGATGCCGCCGGGTTTTACTTTGCCCCGGCAAAAGCCGTAACGTTCGGCCCAGCGCCGGCGGTAGGCAGGCGCTTTTCTGCTGCGCCATAATAATCGTATCCATACCAGCGGCTGGATTAAGACTATGATTATATTGTAGATCATTATAATTAACTATTGTAAGGCACAGCGACTCATGTGCTGAGTGAGTTTTTAACCAGATAATGTGAATGTCCCCAAACCGGGGACATGCTAGCAGATAAGTCATTATTCCTCATTAGCGGTGAGGCATTTATCTGATTAGTGCTGAAGCCGGCTGTGCCGCGAGCCAGCAAAACCGGCGCCAGGTCTATGATAACAGTTGCCGATACAGCGTCGTAAGCTGACGCGAAAGATGCTCAGGCGTACAGTGACTCACCCGTTGACGTGCGGCCTCCCCCATCGTGGGGTCCTGCTCTCGGGAGGGCACCTCGGCGGCAAACGTCCGCAGACTGGCGGTATCCAGTGTGTCGCAGACAAAGCCCTCGCGTCCCTGCTCGATGAACTCCGCACCGCCGCAGCGCTGGCTTGTGATAACCGGCAGGCCGCAGGACATGGCCTCAAGAATCACATTGGGAAACGGATCGTACAGTGTCGGCAGGATCAGCGCGTCAGCGGCGTGGTAACAGGGCATTACTTCCTGGCGAACCCCGGCGAAACGCACGCGCGACAGGCAACCCAGGCTTCGCGCCAGCGCCTGATAGCGGCGCTGATGTTTGTCTTGTCCGACGACGATCAGGTAGCGATCGGTGGCCGCCACTGCCTCAAGGGCCTGGCGCAGCCCTTTGCGTGCAAAACCGGAACCGACGAAAATCAGCGCGCAGGCCTGCTCGGGAATCGCCAGCGCTTCCCGGGCCGCCCGGCGTTGCTCCCCGTCGGCGGGCGCGAATCGCTGGGGATCAATGGCGTTGTATATCAGAGCGAACTTATCCTCCGCTACGCCGTAGTAACGCATGATATCGTTTTGCACCATCGCCGAATTGCAGATGATTTTCTTAAGCGTGGGCGAATGAAACATTTCACTCTCCGCCGATAGGACATAACGGTGATAGCGGCTGATATGCGTCAGCCAGCGCTGGTGGGCGGGGATGATACGCGCGCGCTGCTCCAGCCACGCCTGGTGGACGCCATCGCCGGCGCGAAAGACATCGCAGCCGGCGATGCGCTCGTGGCTTTGCACCAGACTGAACTGGTGCTGTTGCCAGTACTGCCGGGCGGCCGCGGCAAAACCGCGCTCGCGTGCTATGCGGCCGCTGCCGCCTGGATTACAGATATGCACATGCCAGTCGGGTCTGGGCTCCCCTGACCACTGGCGGGTAATGATGTTTAGCTCCAGGCCGCTGTTATCAAGCGCCTCCAGGGCGCGGGAGATAAAGCGTTCCGCGCCGCCGTCGGGACGGTATTTTTGCCGTACTATCGCCAGGCGGATAGTTGTCATATCGAATTTTCCCTTGCCGCCGCGGTCCGCGGGCGGCCGTTTACGATGGCGTAAATGCTCCTGTTTGCATCGCACCCTGTGCAGGCGGCGATTTTTCTGCCGGCGCCGTGCCGTTTTATGGCGCAGACTCCCTTACCACCGTCGGCTTTTCTGTCGCAAGAGAGGTCATTGCCGCCGCCAGTACCGGCTCAAGCGGTATGGCGCTCAGGTAGCGCTGCGGGGCTTGAGTATCAATGGTATCCGGATCCGGTAGTTCAGTATAATCCCCTGCCCACAGCACGATACTTTTTTCGCTCCATGGCCGCCAGCGCTGCAGTTTCGTGGGGCCGAACAGCGCCACACAGGGGGTATTCAGCGCCGCTGCCATATGCATTGGCGCTGAATCGACGCCGATGAACAGATGTGCGCCATCAATAACCGCCGCCAACTGAGGAAGCGATAGCTGCCCTGCCAGATTGACGGGCTTTACCCCGCGGCAAAGCGAAATAATATGCGCCACCATCTCTTGTTCATGCTTATCCGGTCCGGCGGTCAGCACCACCGGCAACCGGCACGTTGCCAAACCTTCAATCAGCTGTGCCATTTTGGTGTCGTCCCAGCATTTATACAACCAACGCGATGTGGGCTGGATGACGATGTAATCGCCCATCACCTGATGTTCGCGCAGCAACGCTTCGCCGCGTGCTTTATCCGCCGTGGCATAGTACATGCTGCTACTGCAGTCGGTAATCGCCAGGTTAAGCGGGTCCAGGATACTGAGGTTTTGCTCCACGGTGTGCAACCGGGCGTGATCGGCGGTGGTGACTAAATGATTGTGGGCCAGGCTCCAGAGAAAAGAGCGCCGCTTGGTATAGTCAAAACCAATCCGCTGCGCTGCGCCGCTGAGCAGGGCGACAATCGCGCTGCGCCATTGGTCGGCGAGATTGATGACCAGGTCGTAATGGCGAGCGCGTAAAGTTTGCGCGAGAGCATATTCGTGCTCCAGCTGACGCAACAGACCCTGCTTTTTCCATTCACGATCGATGACATGAATGTGGGCGATGGCCGGGTAATGTGCCAGAATCGGCGCTGTCTCTTTATACAAAAGCACGTCAATTTCCGCCTCCGGGTAGTGCTGGAGCAGATTATTGATAACCGGTGTGGTTAAAATCATATCGCCGTGGTGGCGCAATTTAATCAGCAGGATCTTGTGGGGCACGGCGGGGGTGACGTCATGACGCGTGGGCATGTTGGCGCGGACCTGTAATAAACAGTGAATTACTGAGCAGGACTGGCCAGGAAATGCAAATTGCCAAGGGTGAACGCCTGCTTTATCCGGTAAATTCTAGTAATAAATATCATTATTAGATAATTATATGTATAGAATATGGTAACGACAACCTCTAATCATGCAGGGAGCGTCAGTTAGAGAACGGCGCCGTGGCGGCAGCATGAACGATTCATGTCCCGGTCCGCGCCCGGAATGAATTTATGCGTCGGGCCAAGAAGGGAGGAGGCCAGGCGGTCGGCTAAGACTATGTCGACGGCCGGCGGTGATGCTGAAGGGGTTAGCGGCGACGCCAGACGTAGAGGCGGCACAGCCACAATAGCAGCTGATACCCTTGGCGGATGCCGCGGGCATTGCGGATCATGCGCTTGTGGGTATCGGTGCTGAAAATATCATGGATGATCATCCGCCGCGCCGCATGGCAGACAGAGAGCGCCTCGTGGGTCACCTGCCGCGCAAATTCAGGGTAGAGACGAATTTTGCCGCGATAGCGCTGGTTGATATCTTCGAGCAATTCGGCGATACGCAGATAATGTCGCTGGTATTCGACGTTTTTCATGCCGGTTCGTTTACGGTTGCTTATCGACTGGTCGTGGATGTAATAGCGGTACAGCACGTCTTGGGTATAGCGGACGCGGCGGGCGTTGAACATTAGCTCGGTGGTCCAGGGGATATCCTGATGATGCAGCCCGGGCTCAAAGCGCAAATCCAGCTGCCTTATCAATGACAGCCGATAGATGCTGAGCCATACCACATGCAGGTAACGTCGGGTCGCCAACGCACGGCGCAGAGCCACTGGGGACCCGCTCAGCACGCCGGTCGAGCTCAAACGATCGAGAGGGATCAGGGTCTTTATTCGCTGAGAGCCGGCGAAAAAACTCTCGCCGTTGCATTGCGCCACATCCAGATCCTCTTGCTCCGCCATCGTCACCAGCCGCTGGTAGAGGGTGGGGTAGAGCATGTCGTCGGCGTCGGGAAAGGTGACATAGACACCGCGCGACGCCGCCGTTAGCCTGGTCGATCACCCGGACATGAGGATGCCGCTCGGCGTATTCCCGCGCTAGTACTTCCGATCTGTCGGTCGAGCCGTCGTTAACCAGAATGATTTCCAGATCGGTGAGCGTTTGCGCCAACAGGGAAGACATAAAGGTGTGAAACATGGCGCCGGCGTTATACAGGGGCACGATGACGCTAAGCTTGATCGCTGCGGATTCCGGTTGAGTCATTGTCGTCATGGGTCTTTCTTCGGATGATTTGCGTCCGGCGCTGCCGCCGCCGTCAGGACGCATTATGTGCCAGGGCGATATATTGCCGGCAAATTGTCGCTATCTCGTAGGCCTCTAGATGGGAAGGCAAAATAGCCGGCGGCCGGTCATAAACCGCCCGCATGGTCTTCGCCAGCGAAGCGCTGCTTAACTCTGCCAGCCCCGCGGACAGATCGCCGTCCAGAATTTCCACTGGACCGCCGGGACAGCGGGTGCTTACCACCGGCGTATGGCAGATAAGTGCCTCTACCAACACATTGCCGAACCCCTCGCTGTCAGAGCTCAGAATCAACATACGGGCATGGCGAATATAGGGATAGGGATTGGTGTTGAAGGCTTTAAACCGCATCCGATCGGTAATTTGCAGATCCTGCGCCAGGGACTGCAGACGGCGCAGCATCGCATCGCTGCCTTTACCCAGAATCACCAGCGGCGCCTGAATACCGCTTTCGGCGTACGCTTTCAGCAGGCGATCCTGGCGCTTGTTTTCATGCAGGCGACCCACGTGGATTACATAATCCTGCCCGGCCAATTCGCAAGGTGCGTTGGCCAGCCGGCGGATAGCGGCGAAATCGAAAGGATTGTAAATGACTTCGGCCTGACGCGGTGTCACCTTGAAGGCCTGGCACATATCCTCCAATACGCCGCGGGAAACGGCGATAATATTGCGATCCTGGTAAAGCGCGTGGATTTTATGGCGCTTCAGCCAACGCGAAAGACCTTTACGATGGCCCAAATAACCCAATGAGAACATGGTGTGCAAACAAAACCAGATACGATCTCGCGGCAGTACCCGGCTGCGCGCTACTATGCGATCGGTTTTGTGCAGATGAGAAACCACCAGATCGAATTCGCCGTTGCGCTGTTGTGACGCCAGAACCGCCTTATCCAGCGTCCGCGCCCGGCGCGACAGTTCCGTCAATTTGCGCCAGGGGGTATGGGCGTGGTCAGCGATAATCTGGTATTCGATACCTTCCGGTAACGCGTAATCGCACACGCCCCGCAGCGAAAATATCGATACACGATGGCCCTGGGACACTAACCCCTGCGCGAGGGTAAGTAGTACTTTCTCTGCCCCTCCGCCGGGTAAACCATCAATGATCATCAATATATGCATGCTGAGTTCCGCTCTATGCCGCTGTACACGGTCTATTTTCCCCATGATCCTACCCTAAGGCGAGATGAAAATCTCTTTTGTTTTCATCATAGCCGTCAAGGCATGCATCACGCAGGCTCACCGGCAGGGTAGATTATCGCGAACAATCCAGTTTGCGCTGTTCACGGCGGCTGCGTAACATGGATTTCTCTGATTTCAGACTGGATTCGGTATGGCTACACCTGCTTTTATTATTACTATAGATACAGAAGGCGACAATCTCTGGGAAAACCATCGGCATATTACGACCGAGAACGCCCATTATTTGCCGCGTTTCCAGGCACTCTGCGAAAGGTATCGCTTCAAGCCGGTTTATCTCACCAATTATGAAATGGCGATGGACGATGTGTTTGTCGAATTCGCCCGCGACGCCGTCGCGCGCGGCAACGGGGAAGTCGGTATGCATCTGCACGCCTGGAACAGCCCGCCGGCCCACGATCTCACCGGCGATGACGGGCGTCATAAGCCTTACCTGATCGAATATCCCGCGGCGGTCATGCGGGAAAAAATACTTTTTATGACCCAACTGCTGGAAGACACATTCCAGACAAAAATGTTGAGCCATCGCGCCGGCCGCTGGGCGTTTGACGAGCGTTATGCCGCGATGCTGCTTGAGCTGGGCTACCAAGTGGATTGCTCCGTCACCCCGCGGGTGGATTGGCGTCGCTCCCCCGGTGCGCCGGTAGGGACGGGCGGCAGCAATTATCGCCATTTCCCCGATCGCGCCTATTTTATCGATCCCGACAATATTGCTCGCCCTGGCGCCTCACGGCTGCTGGAAGTGCCGATGACCACCCGCGACAAGCATGCGCCCTGGGTGAATGCGGTCAGTCAGATGTACGATCGTCTGCGTGGCAAACGGCGCGGTTCCTCGGTGCAATGGCTACGGCCCGCGGGCGGCAATGCCGCGCAAATGTGCCGGGTGGCGGCGCAGAGCCTGGCCGCAGGCAATGATTATGTGGAGTTTATGCTGCATTCATCTGAATTTATGCCGGGCGGCAGCCCGACGTTTAGAGACAAGGCCGCCATTGAGGGATTATATCGCGATTTGGAACAGCTGTTTGACTGGCTGCAAGACCGGGTAACCGGGATGACCCTGGCGCAGTATTATCAGCGCTGTCTGGGGCAGTCGGGGGCGTCGGCATGAGAGGCCGCCGCCGGCAGCGTCAGCACCACCGCCAGCGGGAACCAGAACATATTCCAGGCGACGGCGGGGTTGCCGATGATAAACATCCCCTGGGTGAGATAAAACTCGGTGGCGAACAGAAACAGCGCGCCTTCCAGCCCCTGCCGGCGATCACATTGCTGCTTGGCCATGATGAAGCCGTAAACTAACACCAGCGCCAGCAGCAGCATGCCGCACGCGCCTCCTTTCAACAGCGCAGCCATATACAGGCTATGCGTAGTGGTGATGGTATCGCCCAGCAGGTTGACAAACGACAGCTGTTTATCTAGTCCCCAGCCGAAGAAGGGTTTTTGCGCCACCAGCTCCAGCGTGTGGCGCCAAATGCCAAAGCGGATGAAGCTTTGTTGATAGCCGCTCACAATGCGCTGCAAAAAGATATCGCCAAAACGCGTCATGAACAGCAGGGTGGGCACCCCTGCTCCTATCAACGCCATTGCCAGGAGATGGCGCCCGCGCATCGTCGACCGTAAGGCCGACAGGACGACCAGAGCACAGAGCAAGGACAGCAGGGGGCCGCGACTCTGGGTAAGCAGTAGGGCGATCAACAGCACGGTGACCGGCAGATAGAGCCAGCGCGCGCCTGTATCGCGTATCAGGATAAGACACATGAAAATACCCAAAGCGAAATAGCCCGCTAAATCGATAACGTTAGGCGGCGCGCCGAAAAAGCCATCCGTCATGCGATGGCTCAGCATCGTTTTGGGATCAACCGTAAGAAAGGTGAGTACGACCAGTACCATCCCCCCGGATGCTACGGCCCATAGCGCTATCGACCGCCGGCCTTGCAGGGTCATCAGCCGGAACATGAGAAGAAACAGCAGCAGATAAAGAGCATGGGTGAGGTCGGAAATCAGCGTCTGGGGATGGGGGGACCACAAGGTGGTGAGGCAAAAATAGCCCAGCATCAATGTGGTTAATGACAGCCCAATGTTGAACCTGCGGTCGCTGAAAAGTTGACGGCGCAGGACGGCATTGCCCGCCAGCATCACAAGCAGGCATAGCGCAGACAGGTGAAAGAGATTATTGACCCGCGTGTAGCCACAAAAGATAGCGCTAAAGAACAGAAATAGCGGAAAGAAAACCTGGAATCCCTTTCCAGCATACTCGCTAGCTCTGGAAAGCATCATGGAAGCTCACCTTCTCGAAAATCTCATTGCTTAGCGCGCTGTGCACAGAAAGGTTTTTCACCACCACGCCGTTTTGCTGCAGCACCTCGCTGGCCAAGGTGAACGCGGGAACGATGAGTGTGGCAAATTTCTCCGCCAGGAACGAGGGCAGTTTGTCTTCATCGGTTTCATAGAAACGCGGTTGATGGAAATTGGTCATGTCCAGCCCGGCGATGTACAGACGAGTGAAACCCAGGAAGAGCAAAATTTGCAGCGCCCAGAATACCACCGTGCAGGCATCAAACACCCCGCCGCGGATATCGGTGGTAAAGGCGATATTGGGATAGTTCGGACTAAACTGGATATGGGGATCCTGGCCGAAACGGAGGCCCACGTCATCGCTGGCAACCTTGGGTTGATAGATGCGATAACAGGCGTCTTCAATCAGCGCCAGCCGGCAGCGCACCGCCGCCAGCGTGAAACGGTCGATAATCCGGGCAATACCGTGCAAGGTGGTGAACAGGGTTATTGCCGGATCGGCGATTATCGACTGCAAAACATCGGTGCGGCGATCGATGAAATTCATGTCCACGATGATATACAGCTGAAAATCGAGCCGATCTTTAAGCGCGTAGGCGCCGTTAACGCCCACCACCGTTATCGGCGGCAGCCCGGCGAAATCCATTTCTTTGATGGATGGGCCGGTTGCGGTAATCAGCGCGTCGCCGCTATACCGGTGACGCCATTCGGCCAGTGGCACCAGCGGCACCGACTGTCCCTTATAGCGCAGGTGGGTGATCTCTCCTGTGCTGCCGCGGGTGATGCGGCAAAAAGGCCAGAGGTTTTCATTGTGCCGGTAGGCACGTGGTCGGGTATAGCGGTAAATTTGCTTAAATAATGTGCTCATTTCTCGGTTCTTACGCCATAGCGTTCAGGTTAGCGCAATTAGCCAGGAGGCCAATCAGGGGGCGGATATATCCGACCGTCTGGCGGTCAGCCGTTGGCTGGCGGGCAAGCCCCCCACAAAGTGATAAATATTTTCCCGATCTTCCGGAGTCAAGGCGTAAAGTTCCGTTGCCGGATGAGCGAAATGATACAGTGCGGCGAAGACAAAAGAGGAGGGAGGGATACTTTCGGGGCGAATTATCAAAGCCTTGTTTAACGGCAGTTGTTCTTTTGCCTCGCAAGGACCTGCAAAGCAGATAACGGGTACCTGCAACGCATCGGCGATATAGACATTGCCCGAATCGGTGGCGATATAACAGTCCATGCGGCGGATCGCATCGGGCACGTCCTGAAGCGGCAGTAATCCTATCAGGCTGACGATATCAGCCTCGGCGCCGGCGTGGCGAACCAGCGCATCGAGATAACCTTGCTCACTGGCCGGGCCGAACACATAGTATCGGCACGGCAGGCTCGCGAGCAGCGTGAAAATGTCGCCCCACACCGACGGCGGCAGCGTTTTGGCCTTGTTGCCGGCGGAGATACTGATACCGATGTTGAGGGTGTCAGTGGAGGTCGCCAGTTCAGGGCGCGGCGTCAACGGCCGCCATAGAGGCGAGGTGGCGTGTTTAGGCTGGCTGCGCCAGGTCAGGGAACGATCCGCCAGGCGCAGATAGTTTTGCAGCGTCAACGTATCGCGCCGATGTTCAACCACGCCGCTGGCGGTGAGATAAAACAGCTTATGGTACCAGCGTCGCGTATAGGTGCTGAGAAACTGCTTGTCCGGGGCGTTACACAAAGCGGCAAAAAACAGATTACTGTTGTTGGGATGCAGCAAATAGACATGGCTGTAGCGATTTACCAGCCGTAAGCCCAGGCGGATCTTGCTAAACAGATTTTGCTTGTAATCCTCAATATACAGGCACTCCGCCAGCGTATTATCACGCTCCGCCAGCGGCTGGACTGTACGGCTGAGCAGCGCGTCCGACACACCCAGATGGCGCAGCAAAGGGGTGATATTAACAAAATCGCCAATTTTCGCCGTCTGTATCACCAGCTTTTTGCCCGTGGGCCGCTGCATCAGCTTTAACAGCATCTTCACCGGCAACAACAGAAGAAAGATGAACAGATAATTCATGATGCGCTATCCCTATTCCCGCGACGGCAGCATCGGTTGCAGCGTCCGCCAGACGTACTCTGCCGCCAGGAACTCCATACTACCGTCTTCCGCGCGCAACTCCTGCTGATGGAGTCCGTAACCGCCGATAAGCCCCGGATCGGTAGGACCATACAGCGTCAGGTTCGGACGGTCGAGGGCGGCGGCCAGATGACTGAGGCCGGTATCCACCGACACGACCGCCGTCGCGCCCGCCAGCTGCGCCGCTACCTGCGCCAGCGTCAAAGGGGGGAGCACTTCCGCTGCGCTGAACCCCTCGGCCAGCCGGTGGGCGCGCAGGCGTTCATGTTCTGCCCCCCAGGGTAACTTGATGCGATAGCCGGCTTCACCGGCAAGTTGGATCAGCGCGCGCCAGTGGGCCTCCGGCCAATGCTTACCGGGACGGGTCGTGGCATGCAGAAAAACCAGATAGGTATCGTCGCCCGGCAGAGGGGGAAAATGGCCGGCAATGGCATAGTCGCCGGGCGTGGCAGGAAGCGGGTAGCCCAGGCTGGCGGCGAACAGTTGGCGTATGCGCTCGATAGCGTGCTGCTGTTTGCTTACGTCGTGCCGCCGATGATAAAACCAGCTGGCGAAGGGTTCGCGCGCGCTTTTGCAGTCCAGACCATGTTTTTCGCCGTGCGCCACGCGGGTGACGAGCGCCGCGCTTTTCATCAGGCCCTGCGCATCGATAACCGCGTCGTAGCGCTCACGCTGTAGCTGACGTTTGAAGTTGCAGCGCTCCTGGCGCACGGCCGCGCCGAACCAGTTTTTGCGCCAGCGGCGGATAGCCACCTGTATCACCCGCCGCACCGCCGGATGCCAGGTGGGGATTTGGGCAAAATTCTCTTCTACCACCCAGTCGAAACGGATCCCCGGCATTGCGCGCGCCGCATCGGTCAGCGCAGGTAGAGTATGCAATACATCACCCATTGAGGACGTTTTGACGATAAGGACCTGCATTAATTCTCCTCTTGGGGGGCCAATAACGGTTCCAGTTCGCTGAGCAACCGGGCAGGTTGAATCGCGATTAGGCTCTGATGGTAGCCTTGCTCGTTGTCACCTTTACGAATTTTATGGTAACCACTAATTAAACGAATTACCCGTGCCTGATGGGAAAGCGGCGGGGTAAAATCCGGGCTGCTGGGCCCGTATAGCGCGACCAGCGGACGATCCAGCGCGCTGGCCACGTGCATCAGCCCGGAATCGTTGCTGACGATCCCCTGGCAGGCGGCAATGAGCGTAACCGCCTGCTCCAGTGAAGTCTGACCGGCCAGATTGTGGCAGTGGCTGCGTGCGCCCGCGGTCAGCGCGGCGCCGATGGCATCGCCGGCCGCGTGATCTTTGGGGGAGCCGAACAACGCTATCTGATAGCCGCGGCGGATAAGCGCTTCGGCCAGCTCGGCATAATGATAATGCGGCCAGCGTTTGGCCGGGCCGAACTCGGCGCCGGGACAAAAACCGATAAGCGGGCGCGCATCGTCAGGCACAAACGTGCTCAGTGCCTGCGCTTTCTCCGCCGCACTGACCGTAAGGCGCGGCCAAGGCAGCGGCGTGGGTAAATCGGCGGCGCTGCGCATTGTCCGGCGATCAAAAGCCAGGGCGGCGTAACGCTGCACCATAAGCGGAAAAGCCTGCTTATCCAGCGTGCGCAGGTCGTTGAGTAGTCCATAACGCATTTCGCCGCGCCAGCCAGTCCGCTGAGGAATGTCAGCGAAAAACGGAACCAGCGCCGATTTAAACGAATTAGGCAGCACCATCGCCTGCTGGTAGCCACTTTGCCGCAGCGATTGCCCCAGCCGGCGGCGCTCGCCCAGCGCCAAAGCGCCGTGGCTGAGCGGCATCGCCAGCGCCTGGTTGACCTCCGGCATGCGGTTTAGCAAAGGGCGACACCAGGCCGGGGCCATCACGTCTATCTGTACGCCAGGGTGGCGCTGCGCCAGCAGGCGATACAGGCTCTGGGACATCATCATATCGCCGACCCAGGATGGTCCGATCACCAGTATTTTCATGCCGCCGCTCTCTTTCTTGCACTCAAGGATATCAATAGTTGTGGTTCAGCCAGCGTAGATATTCCGCGACCCCTTCGGCGACGGTTTTGAAGGGTTGCGTGTAGCCGGCGGCACGCAGCTGGGTTAAATCCGCCTGGGTATAGGCCTGATAGCGCCCTTTGAGTTTTTCCGGGAACGGAATGTATTCCAACTGGCCTTTTTTATGGTAATCCAGCACGGCGTCCGACACTGCCTGGAACGATTCTGCCCGTCCAGTGCCGCAGTTGAAAATCCCCGAGACGTTGTTTTGCCAGAACCACAGATTTACCGCTGCGACGTCGCCAACGTAAATGAAGTCGCGTTTGAAACCTTCACTCCCGGCGAACAGTTTCGGATTTTCGCCGGCGTTAATTTGATTATTTAGATGGAAAGCCACACTCGCCATGCCGCCTTTATGCCCTTCGCGCGGACCGTAGACATTAAAATAGCGGAAACCGCAGATTTGCGATTCGGCCTGCGGCAATAGGGCGCGCACATATTGATCGAACAGGAATTTGGAATAGCCATAGACGTTCAAGGGCTGCTCGTATTGTCGATCCTCAATGAAATGTTCCGTCCTGCCGCCGTAGGTTGCCGCGGAAGAGGCATACAGAAAGGGGATGGTGCGCTCCATACAGTAGTGCAGAAGTTCTTTGGAGTACTGATAGTTATTATCCATCATGTACTTGCCGTCCCACTCGGTCGTGGAAGAACAGGCGCCTTCATGAAATACCGCGTCGATATCGCCGAAGTCATCGCCGGCGACAATGCTGGCGATAAAATCCTCTTTATCCATATAATCGGAGATATTCAGGTCGACTAGATTGGCATATTTGGTGCCGTCCTTGAGGTTATCCACCACCAAAACATCGTTGTAGCCAATCTGATTTAACGCCTTGACGATATTACTGCCGATAAAACCGGCCCCACCGGTGACAACTATCATGGGTTACCCTTGCGATTCAATGGCGCCGGCACAACGTCGGCCCCTGATAATGCTCCTATCATAGCATTTCCTCTCCGGGCTTTATATCTTCCCGGTTGACCGCAAATGCGCTACCGCCGCTAGCGCGCAAGCCGCTCTTTATCACTGAGATAGTATACTTTTCCATGTAGGTTTGCGGCTTGAACAGCAGCGGCGTATCGTGTGAGTGCAGATATTTATGCCATTCCGACAGCGGGAAACCGCCGTGGGCGCCCACCACCTGCGGCGGAATAACCGAAGGCGTACCGCCAATGCGTTTCGCCGCTGGCCAGTTCATCCACTCGCCCAGGTTAATGGAGCGAATATCCAGCATCGCCGCCAGCGCGAGGCCGCTCAATTTGTCGATCATTTTTCCCTGGCGAAAGCTGGCGTAAATATGATCATCCTGTAGCGCTATTTGCGGCATCGAGAGCAAATTCAAATCGGAATCGATCATCAGAATACAGTCGGTGCGCGCTTGGAGCGGCGCCTGCATTTTGACCAGGCGACTGAGATAAATTTGCTTATAAGGATAATCGCCGCCGGGGGTCTCATCTCTGAGCGTTGCGACGCGGGTTTTCGCCGGTAACGCGAGAAAGACGGCGGCGCTCTGGTCGGTGACGATCACTATCTCGGTTAACGCCGGTGCAAAGCGCGCGGCGCACTTAACAGCTCTTCTTCAATATAATCGGCGCCCACGTAGGGGATGACCACCGACGTGACCGGTAAGCCGCCGGCCACTGCCTGATAGGGCAGATTATGGCGCGCGCGAATACGTCGGTATCTGGTATTGAACACACAAAGTCTCAGGGTAAATGGGCGTCTGCAAGCACGGCTTCGACGCCAGCGATATAGTTTTCGATAGCAAGCTCCCGGTGAACCCGCTCATTGGCGCGCCGTGCCAGCAAACGGCGCTGGTCGACATCGCTGTAAAGCGTTGCAAGGTGGTGCGCCAATTGCGCCACATCGCCATAGGGAAACAGCAGGCCAGTGTCCTGATGGCGTACCAATTCGGTGGTGCCGGTGACCGCTGAACCGATGACCGGCGTTTCGAGCAGCATCGCTTCCAGTACTACCCGAGGCAGGCCCTCGCTGCGGGAGGCGAGTATCAGCGCGTCGAAGGCGGCCAGATATTCCATCGCATTGCGCTGAAAGCCGGTAAAAATGACGCGATCGCCGAGGCCGGATTGTTCCGCCTGACGCGCCAGATTGGCCTGTTCGTTACCCGATCCCACCAGCACCATTTTCCAGCGTGCGTCGGGGTGGGCCTGATGGAATGCCTGTAGCGCCTGTAGCGTGTGATCATGCGCCTTGCGGGCGATGAGCGAGCCGATGCTGCCGAACAGAACGGTGCCCGCATCGGCGCCGAAGGATTGGCGCAGTCGGGCGCCGTCCGGCAGCGATTGATAAATATCGATGCCGTTAAACACCGTTTGGCACAGCGCCGGCCGGATATCGCCGCGGATGAGGGTTTGCCGTACGCCGTCGGATACTGCGATGATACTGCGCGCGACCCGGTTAACCCGGGCGACGATGTACGGGTCGAGGACCGGCTCAATGCGGCAATGTTGCACGACCGCCACCGGCATGCCCTCGGCCGCTCTATAGCCTTCCACATTGGAGCTGGGCTACAGCAGATGATAGTCTCCTGCGTGCAGCAGGGCGGTAAGCTGTCGTGCGTTCGGAGCGATGCGCCAGAAATGGTCGATAGCTTGCACGGCGCGTTGGCGCCAGGGGGCGTGGAACAGCAAAAGCCCGAGCAGGATTTCCTTGCTTATTTTAGCCCAAACCGGTTGCCGGCGCTGCGCAATAAACCGCGTCGGGATGCCGATGGCGCGTAAAACGTCGCCGATGGTTTTTTCATTATCACACTGATAATTATGATAAAAACAGCAGGTAATCTCAAACCGGCTGCGGTCGGTATGTTTAAGGAGTTTCAACAGACTATTGGTGACGCCGTCCCACTCTTTGCCGTTATCCAACAACAGAATTTTCAACCGACCTTGTGGCATCGTCATGCATTTCCACCGCACAAACCATCCATAATTTAGATGCATGGTAACATAGATGCGTTACCTTCGCTATTTCACCGCTGAAAGGCGGCGAGCGTCGATGGTTCACGCCAGATGGGCAAAGGGACGGCCGCGGATGAGCAAAAGAGCGGCGCCGCTTCATTGCCTGAGCGCCTGAGGCAGCGGTCGCGTTTTGCGGTCAGTTATTGTCCGGCAGGTTTGCCCGCGGTGGGTTTCTCAGCGGCAGGGGGCCTCTCGCCGCGCAGTATAATGCGCCACGTGTCGGCAACGCTTGAAGCGATGGCGCCCAGCATGGCATCGGCATACACCGGCGTCGGCGCCTGACGACTCGAACAATAGGGCACGCCACGGAAGGGATGCGGGCGCGCCGGCGTCGGTTTTGCCACAGGCGAAGCGGCGGGGGCTATTGTGGGACGTTCGTTGAGCAGCATGCTCGGGCGCACCAGGACGATATCTCCCGGCAGGGACGGCAGCATCTGTTGCAGCACGCGCACCGTGGCCGGATGCGGATGACCGATAGCGATAGCGAAACCGTTACGGCGGGCCAGCGCCACCGCGCGATTGAACTGGTGACGGATGTCGGCCTCATTGGCGGTATCGTCCAGAAACACCTGCCGCTTGAGGACCCGGACGCCAGTGCCGGCAGAGGCGGGCACCGCCTGACTGTTGCCGATCGTCACGCTATCAAGGAAGTAGTAAGAATAGTGGCTTAACGCCTGCATCACATGTTGCATGCCGCTGAGACTGGATGTCATCGCGCTGCCCATATGATTGTTTAACCCCACTGCGTAAGGGACTTTTTGGGTCGCCTGCTGGATAATGTCCGACACCTGGTCGCGGCTCATCGCCGGCGTGAGCGTATTGCGCTCCAGTGGCTGTTTGCTTAAGGGCGCCATCGGCAAATGAATGAGGATTTCGCGCCTCTGTCGATGGGCTTTAAGCGCCATCTCCCGGGCATAGGGCGCATCCGGCAGCACCGCGATGGAAACGTTAACCGGCATGGCCAGGACCTGATTCTCGGTCGCGGGCCGGTAGCCAAAATCATCAATGACGATGGCCAGCTTCCCGGCCTGCGCCACAGGGCATGCCAGCAGCAGAAACATAACGATAGCGGTGCTACATGTTTTAATCGACAAACTACCTTCCTAACCAGGGTATGGGATTTTTTAATTAATTCATTGTTTAAAATTGTTATTTTTTAAATTTAAAGCCCCCGTTTGGAGCCCTTTTCGAGATTTCGTCAATCTGCAATGAGCGAAAAGTAAACAGATAACGTTCATACCAGTCTACACGCATCTACGTACCGCTTACAGGCTATTTCCAAGCCACAGGGATAAATATCAAAGTAAACTATTTCTAATATTTAACAGGGGCATGTCGCCAAGGCGTTAGTAGTGAGAGCAGCACCAGAAGATTAAGGCACAGGACAGAAGTCAAATGTTAATGAAATGTTTTCATTAAACATTCAAGTAACAAAGGTCGAAAACACAACAAATAGAAATTATTATTTATCAATACCTTATGTTTTTCACCTCTAGAATCTATATATGTTGCTCCAACTGTTCAGACTGGCACCTAATTCTATGTTTTTAAATATAAAAATAGCCTGAACACTTGTGTTCAGGATTTTTGGGTTTTCAGAGTCGAAATGTTAAATCTATGTTTCAGATAAAAAGCCCCGGAAAGGAGCTTTGAAGGGTGTTTGGGTAAAATATTATAGTGCTAAGGTATCATCCTCCGCCACGTCCTGCAACCATTCCTCGGCGCTCTCCGTCAGTTCCAGGTTGTACCGAACGCCTTTTTCTTTCTTGTCTTTCTTCAACTCCGTACCGTACTCTTTCAGCACGATGGGCAGTCCCGTCCAAAGGTGGTCAGCGTCAACGGGCGCTGGTGTCTGCAAGCCTCCAGATAGGTCAGATACGCATGGTAGAGGTATACTCTGGGGTCTGACGGGATACGGTTATTCCCCATATATATCCCATTGGCGTTTTCCAACGCTTTCAGGTGCTCGCAGAAGCTGTAGAGCGTGTCGTTGATATTTTTAACCGCCAACGCCTCGCTGGAATCCCGTTGCAGCACCAACAGGCGTTTAGCACGTTCTGGCTCGCTAAACGCCTCCAGTAGGGCGCGGACGATGACCGGTACCTCCGCACTGATTTTCTCTAATTAATAGCGGGTCTTGCTGCGATTCCTTTACCGAATGATTAAATGGAAAAATCACACGGCGTCGGGCGATGCCCTCTTGCCGTTCAGTAAAAAGCTCATCGGCTCGTTGTCGATAATAATCACCACGGCTTTTAGCACAAGGCTGTAGGGCTTAAGGTGCTTGGGGTCAATCAGCACACTATCGCTCCCGGTTACCGTCTTGATACCTGCACCCGCCCCGACGTAGCGCACCTGGTCGGGCAAGGTGATTAGACTCTTGCCAACAAACGGTTCACGCTCGCGGGCGCTATCCAATGCCGCCATGCTGCCGCTTTCCGCGTTGTGCTCCCCGGCCAGCAGCGTTGCAATACCGGTAAAGACGCTTTTTCCACTCCCCCCCCGGTGCCGGTTACCTCCAAAAAAGCTGCCAGTCATAGCGGTTTGCCAGTACCATAAACAGCACTGCCTTGATGCAAGCGGCTTTACGCTCTTCGCTATCGGCGCATGCGCTTTCGGCGTTTCGCCGGGCAACGGTGGTGTGTAGCTAATACCGTTATGGGTCGTCAGCCAGTCCTCGGCCTTGTGCGCCCGGAACGTTTTGGCGTTCAGGTCGTATACACCGTTCGCAAAGCCGACAAGGTGGCGGCTGGCCTCACCCATGAGCGGGATTTGCCATTTCATCGTATCCACGGCGTTAGTGATATCGCGAGGAGAGAATGTCGCCTCGTTCTCGCAAAATATCTGCGCCATCTGACGTTTCAACTCGCCATCCGGCAGATGCTACCATATCTGACCATTATAGCGATGCACCATCTCGCCGCACGCCTTGAGCCGCACATCGCCGTAGTACTCTGCCAGCAACGCGCCTCTTTGACTGGCGGCCATCTTTTTTTCAACCAACTGTGCGCGAAGGTGGTAAGCGCCGCGATTTACCCAGCCGAGGTCTTGAGCGTCATTGAAGATTGCCCGGCAGTTGGTGGTACTGGCCTTTAATGCATCCCAGCGTTTGGCGGCGACTTCTTCCAAATCCTCCTCGTAAGCCTCTTGGGCCGTTGCCGACCAGTCAATAAACAGTTGGCGCGCCTCGTCTTCGTCTCAGCGATCCTCTTCGCGACCAGCGCAGCAACGCGCAGCGGGAGCGCGTCAACGTCCACTGGCGCACCGTCAAAGGTCATGGCCCTGGCGCGGCTGTCGGGGCAATAGAGGAAGCTCTGCGCGCCATAGACGCTACGGTCCAGCAAGAGATAATCATCGCCGCTGGTTCATGTCGCCTTGCTCACGTCTACACTGTCAAGCGTGAAGCCGATATCAGCCATCAGTAGGCCCTCAAACGCTTCACACACTGCCGGATGCATCGGGATGCACCAGTCGAGAAAACGCCACCACGAGGCGTATACGCGGCGATTGAGGCGTATGGCTGGCCGTCTGATAGGAAAAGGCCGCATAGCGTGGTAAATGGTCGGTCAGTTTGCGCACCGCCCTCGGCGTACAGGCGTCGAAGTCATAGCCGCCAAAGGCGCAGGCAGCCATATTTTTCTTGATACGCAGCATACCGGCCTCCTTGACCGGCGGTGCGAACCAGAACAGTTTGGCTTTTTCAGCGCGCAGCGCTTGAGCGCTAATGTCCGGCGTTATGGCAATTGTCGTGCGCTTAGCAATAATGCGCTGGCGAAACGCATTAAACTATCCACAGTCTGCAGCTCGGGGGGGGGGGAGGTACTCGAAGATTATTTTTACTGTGCTCGAATTCTAGGTAGTGGATGTTAGTTTCTACATCACCCTTGCGATCTATTTCATAACCTGGATGTGCCTCCACCCAATCATCGTTAGCTATTTTTTCAGTGTAAGGACGAACTAACATTTCTGGTGCCGCTATAAATTCACAGTGAAAATTGCTTATTTCCTCAAACAGGTCGTGATATCTTGTAGCGCCATCGCTTCGGCGGCACGCTCAAGTGTGTATTCAGGAAGGAAAAAATTAGGTGGGATAGACTTGGCTTTTTTGCTCATTAAACGTTCGCCTTATTGCAATCGCCTCGAGAATGAAGTGAGGCAGGGTGGTAAGGCGAAACCGCCGGTTCTTCCCGTCGGGATAGCCTCAGTGACATTTTGTCATACCCCAGACGCAGATCAACGGCTGTAGACTGCACTGGACGACTTACGGGGTTTTTGCCAGAATCGGCGGAAAGTAGAGGGTGTGAGAATTTGCAATTCTAGCCGAGCGATAGAATTAAGCTTAATCAATGGGTTACATATACGGGCAAGGGTGGAATTTGAAATGCGCCCCTTGAGCGGAGGGGAGTTTGCGCTCGCCCGTTTTGGGGTGCTCAAATTGTAACCGAAGGTGGGATTCCACTATCGCTTATAATTTGAGCAAAATTTTGATTCGGGGTGTTTACCTCTTGCCATGTGCACAGAGTGTGTCGGCTGGGCTTTTGCAGCTAAGATATTGATATATATGGTATATTAGATTTGCGCTACGGCTAAGCACTCGTTTTTGGGTGTTTACCTAGCGTTTGCGAGTTACCGATGGTAACGCACAAATTTCGAGCAATGCTCAGAAATGAGCTTCGGGATTTCCCGATTTCAAATCGGCAAATTCCGATACGGTTACTTTTTGAACTACAAAATTTTTGTAGTTGCGAGTCGCTAGAAGATACGCTCAACCCTGAGCGTATCTGGCAAGGGCGAATTTGAAATCCGTGCTATGCGTCATGACACCGGGTGTTCAGAGTGGCAGATTGCCGCAACGTATTGCTATTTACCATGGCTCAACATTGAGCCATCTACCCCCTGCCCGAAAGCGTAGAGTCGATTCCGGCGTTTCGACGGAATTAAACAAAATCAATGGGTTGGCAGATTACCCGAATTTGGGTAATTAAATAAAATCAATGGATTATGCAAGAGCAACGAAATTAGTTGCTCTGACCTCCCCGGATTCGGGGAGCGCAAAAATCGGCATTGGTATTCAATATGTTATCTGGGCACAAGCCCCCTCTAGTCTCGCTGATTTTGCGAGTAACTTAATAGTAACGCACAAAGTTTGAGCGAAGCATTGATTAATGCTCCGGGGCTGCACAAATCTCCAATCGGCATTAACATTCAATAGGTTATCTGCACATACCCCATGAACTGCGTCGAAATAATCGACGCGGTTGGCCGTGCTGCACAAATCAAAAATATCCTAGCTATTTCAATCTATTATCTGCACACAACACCCTGTATCACACTCGAAAGTAGTGCTCATCGTCAGCTTTTTCCGGATTTTGCAAAGTTCCACTGCCGTGGAGTCGTGGAAGCTGATTTCTGCTTAAAAGTTGAACTACAAAATTTTCATAGTTCAAAATATAGAAAGGTGCACGTCAACCGACATCGTCAATCACTTCACTGCTCACGCGACCATGCCTGAAAGCGTCTGTGCGCCATTGTGAGAAGATTTCTATTCTAGGGGTAATCGAGTCAGACATTGGCAAAGCGTCTCTATCAAGCTAACAGGTGCCTTAAAATCGATATCGGTGAATGGATGCATGCCTGAAAGCGTCTGTAAGCCATCAGGTGCGTTTTATCTGCCAACTCAGTGTTTGAGGATGGAGAGAGAAGAAAATCGCTTACAGCGCCAACACGTGGGCCAAATGGGAAATTGCTGGAGACTGTTGGATGTGCCGGAAATGCGGATAACAAGATAGGTTTATAATGACATTGGTATTTATTTATGTGGGGGTGATTTCAGTAACGGTGAGGCCGAGACCAGCCAGAGCAACACCTTCATGCTCACCGATACGCTGACCCGCTGGCATAAATCCGAACTCGGCCAGTTCGCCCAGAGGCACTGACATCCATCTCGGCTCGTCGAGTTTGACATAAAAGCAATCATTCAACTCCCTCTGTGGCTCATCAGCCACCAAAAACCTTCATGTCTTCATCTCTCTTAAAGAAAGATGAAGACATTACCGGATAATAAAAATATTCTTTTTTAATTAAAGCACCATGTTTATTTTAAATTTCGCTCCTCGACAGGCCGGTATAAAATACCCAAAAACCATGAAAGATATAATAACACAGATCATAACAAGCTTATACACCTCATGGTTAATAGCACGCCAGAATATGCATTAAAAAATTTTATCTATATATTATAAAACAAAATTTAAAATATAAATAGCAAAAGAAAAAATTGACATGCAAAAAACACAAAAACAAATAAAAAAATCGATCGAAACGATCTATAACCTTTTCTTTTCTTTTGTTTTTTTTCTGGATAAATTAGCCTCAGCTTTTAAAGCAGAATAAATTTTTAACAAACCTTAACCATGGAAATATAAAACACATGAAAAAAATGTTACCGCCAATGGTGGCAACTCTGTATTTAATTCATATTCCTTGTGTACTTGCTGAAGAAGATAAAGGGCATCATGCAAAGCTTTATCACAATCAACAAATTAAACAGCCAGAACAAGAAACACATGCGTACGCACCTAACTATGGCACTGTCGTTGGAAATAACGGTAGTGCTATGGCTATGGGAATACAAAGCCGAGTAGATAGCGACACTCCCGCCATAGCCATGGGTGACTCTGCGATTGCAGCAGCTGATTATTCTATCAGTATCGGGGGATCAAGTTATTCCGACGGAATAAGCTCTATTGCAATGGGCGTTTTATCTTATACTGGCGGTAATTATGGCCTTGCAGTAGGTGCATCGAGTCACGCTAGAGCAACAGAATCTACCGCGTTGGGTAGCAATAGTTTTTCTTTGTCACCAAGCTCTGTCGCATTAGGCTCTGAATCTATGACAGAGAGACAGCCCGGAATTATAACCGAACTCTTTACTAATGCTAATAGACAGACATCTGGTGAAGTATCTATAGGTAATAACTATCAACTGAGACAAATAACTCATATTGCAGGAGGCACTGAAAAAACAGATGCTGCAAATATAGGTCAGTTACAAGCAATAGACAATAAAATAACCAACTTAAATTCACGATTTGATGAAAATGTATCTAAAAATAAAGAATTCATGGAAAATATGGAAAAGAATACACAAATTATCGCTGATAGTACTGAAGACATCAAAAAACATACTCAGGACGCAAGTCAATTTTCTACTTTAACTCAAGAGCACAAGGAACATGCTTTCTCTGCATTGCAAAAAACACAAAGCCATGAAAGCGCCGCAAGTATCTCTGCTCAAAATGCAGCTGAACATGAATCATTCGCCCATTCCAGTGCAGCTCAAGTGGCAAAATTTAAAGATATAGCAGAACATGATGCACAATCAATTGAGGGAAATAAAAGAGTTTCTGAAGGAGCATTAACACATATTGAAAAATCAAGAAAAGACGCAAAAGAAATGGCGGATATGACGAATAATTTGGAAATGGCTGCCAGTAAATCTTCCCATAAAGCAGCTGAACACGAAGAAACCGCTCGCGTCAGCGCAAACGAGGCAGGACAGCATCGTGATGCTACCCTTCACGCGCGAAATACTGCTGTAGATTTAGCGACGCAAACAATCGAATACAAGGATAAAGCAAAAAAATCATTTGTGCAAATTGAGGGATATCAGCAACAGGCTCATAGAAATTTTATCGCATTAAAAAAACAACATAATAAATTATTAACGCAAGAAAGAAGAGATAAGAAAAATATAGATAGAAAAATCACTGAAGACGCGAATGGTGTTATTCACATTGGTCAGTATGAAAATGGGACATCCATTTCTGTGAGTGGTCAGCAGGGTGACAGAACCATCACCGGCGTGGCTGAAGGTGTCAGAGGCAATGACGCTGCCAATATTGCTCAACTAAACCGTGTGAAAAATACCGCCACTACCGCGCATGCGATAGCTCAAAAAAATACTTCACGCATTAAAAACCTTGAAAATCAATTATCCAAAACCAACGCTAAAATAGACAGAGGATTAGCCGCATCTGCTGCACTAACCAGCCTTTTTCAGCCTTACGGAGTAGGTAAATTCAATGTTACGGCAGGCATCGGTGGGTACGGCTCTTCTCAGGCGCTAGCTATAGGGACTGGATATCGTATCAATAAAAATATGGCGATTAAAGCCGGAGCTGCTTATTCTGCGAGTGGTAGCATGATGTATAATGCATCATTTAACGTTGAATGGTAAGAAAGAACAATTAATACTTACCTCGGTGCAAAAATCTCCGTCCGGCCACGACATAATGCCCATTCCACCCCGCTATAATCGCACTGTAGCCGGTCAAGCTTTGAGGGAAGGAGCCGCACCACATCGGGATGCGAATGCACTATCATCACGATATCGCCCTGCACTGCCGCCTGCGCATAATCGTCCGGGGCTAGCGTAAAATGGTCCGTCGGAGACGGGTGGATATTGCGACACGGCAGGTAGTGCGCCCCTGTAGCCGTCTGAACAATCAGCCCGCACGCTTCTTTCGGGTATTCCCGCACCACATGCTCGCGGATGGGGCCTAACAGTGTCTCATCCATGTTACCGTCCCTGGAGGTTAGCGCTGGGTTGACCACCAAATGATAACGGCTGGTCGGGGCCGAAACGCGATTTACAATCCGCCAGTCGACCGCCACAAACATCTTTGGACGGGTCATTGGTTGGTACGCCGGCCTTGGTGAAATATTTTATCCCCTGATAGTCACAGCCATTACCGGAGCGATACCAGCCGCGCATCGCCCAGATACAGACCGGCGAAATCTGGCGCGTCGGGAGCTGAAGGTTTTGGATGTCGAAGGGGGTGCACAGCTCAAAATCCATCTGCTCCGGGGTCTCTGACACCTTGGCGTTGACGTAAAACAGCTGCACCCGCTCCTGTGTGTTGTCAGCAAGCGGGTTCCCCTCCTGCCAGTTGGCCGCGTCCAGGTATTTCGCCAGCGTGGTATGGATTTTTACCTTGGCCTGCACCAGGTCGTCATAGGCCAGACACAGCGTGGTAACATGGTTGCCGATGTTGCCCACCGACAGCCCAGGCTGTGGCTGCGACCCGGTACTAGTTGATGCCAGTCCGGTCACGGTGTAAGGGTGCGGATCGTACTCGTTGCCCTGCCAGCGGATAGAAGGCAGATTTTCCCCAGCAAAGGAGGCCCAGCCGTCAACATTGATATTATGGGCATGAAAGCGCAGCACCCTATCCATACCAAATGCCGTGCCGTCAACTTCGACCAGCTGAACCAGCGATCCCGGCTCAAGCGACTGTAAATCCTGTGTCAGACTCATGTCGAAAACGCCTCCCCGAAAGTAAAACCGATTTCCACCAGAGCGCCGTGAAGAAATCGCGTCCGGATCGCATCAGACTTGACGCGATAACGTTTTTTCTCCCCCCAGGGGTTAACCCACCAGAAGGCACTGGTTACATGGTTTATCAGAAAACGCCGAACGGCCAGCAGCGACGCCCGATCGCCGTTACAACTCAGTAACCAGCTTTCGCTGATATCATGAATGCCTTTACTGCTCACCTGCTTATAACCCTCGCCGAATTGCGCTTCAATCGTCGCCACTTTCAGCTGTTCACTGCTGTTTACCCTGACAGGCCAGCTAAATGTGTCCATTTTTACCGTCCCTTAATGGCATACCAGAGGGGAGATCCCTGTCTGCCCGCCTGTTCATTGACCACATTGATAATGAGTGGCTTTAATTGGTTCGCGATGCCATTAACATCCATCCCCCGCCCCGGCCGCGCTGTCACTGCGTTCATCGGTAGTGAAAACAAAGCCCCCCATATTCACAATCACATCGCCACCGCGTCCGCCGCCGTCCACGGCCTGCACACCCAGACTACCGTCGGGTCCACGCTTGAGTGGCATAATGGCTTCCGGGCCGGATTCCCCCATCAGCCCGGCGCCGTGGGAAAACGCAAACAGCGTCGGTTGACTGACCACCTGCCCGCTAAAGGCGCTCAGACTCCGGGAGGCGTAGACACCGCCTTTAGCGTTCAGGCTCAGCCCGTTATAGGCTCCACTGCTGAACGCATTGGCCGCAGAACGCCCGCCACCGCCAAAACCGCCCATAAACGAGGAGAAAAGTGTTTTGGTGATCAGCGCCTGCGCCGCCGTATCCACCAGATTTTTAATGACCGATTGCGCCAGTGAGGCAAACAGCCCCGACAGACTCTCCTTGAAAGAGCGGGCCCCGGTCAACATATTGGTTGTCCTTTCGCGCAGGGTCTCCGCCAGTGACAGCGACAGCTTGTGCAACCGGCTTTGGCCGCCATACAGGGCTAATGCGGCCTGATATTGCGCGTCCGCCGAATCCTGAGCGGTTTTTTGCATCAGCGCTTCGTACTGGGTTTTACTCAGGCTGCCGTTGGCATAGTACGCATCCAGAAGACTTTGTTGCCGGACCAACTGATTTTGCAGCGCCACTACCGGGTCAATCTCACCGGCAAGGCTAAGGCGAGGGGCAGCGGCAGACTCGGCCTGTGCTTTCGCTAGCGCCTGCGTACGGGTATAGGTCAGTTGATGGCGAGCCATGTGTTAGTCCTGCTCGCTCAGCAAGCGCGCCGCCCACAACGCATTCAACTCGCGGCTGGCGTCCCGCTCGTGGCGTAGCTGCGTTTTGACCGGGGAATAGCGCTCAGCCAGCTGTTGGCGCTGCCGCTGATAATTCTCTGCCTGCATTCCCTGCACACGCTGGAGATCAGACTGTGCCACCCCGGTGGCCTTGGCGCTCGCCAGCAACCGTGACTGCGCCGCCTGCTCTTGCAGGGCAAGGCGCTGTAAACTACCGGCGTGAGCTTGTTCAATCTCCTGGCGCAACTGCTGATACTGATTCAAGGCCAGTTTTTGACCCGATTTTGCCGTGGGGCTGTCCAGACCGGACCAGGGCGTTTTTACCGTTTCCGGCGGTGTGGCCTGTTTCGGCTTGACAGGGCCGTATGCCCCTGCTTTCAGATGTGCAAGCGCCTGGTGCGCATTGTCCAGCGAAGCCTTAACGGTTTGTGCCCCTTTATTGACGGCTTCCCAATCTGCCAGGGCGCGTTTTTTATCCGCCTCCACCTCTGAACGCTGGCCGAAAGGATCAAAGGCATTCAGGCCTTCCAGACGACTGTCGTAATCCTGCACCGCCTTCATCAGCTGGTTACGTTGGGTGATTTGGTTTTGATACTGCGCCGACAAATCCAGCACCTTGACACCAGCTGTTTTGACGACAGCGCCATCAGCGCCTCGGTGGTCTCCGTCACCGCCTCTTTCAGCCCAATCGCTGACTCACGGGCGTCTTTGGCCTTTTGATGAAAATAGAGCAAGGCGGAGCCCGCCAGTATGGCCGCCCACCAGAGAGCGCGCGCCCCGCGCGCCCCGTTGTAGACGAACGAGGCAAGCGCGGCTTTTTGGTTCTCAGTCAATGGTGCAGTGACATTGGCATCGACTATTGCCATCGCCGCTTTCTGGTCGCTATCCAGCAGGGATGTAGCGCTTACCGGGGACGATATCGCCACCGCACCGGTATGACCATAGCAGACCGATAACACGCCGCCGGAATCCCGGTATGGCGTGTAGAGTACGCCCTCGTGCCATTGGATTAGCACGGTCGCTAATGCGATAGCGCCGCCTGCTGTGGCTTTTATCAATCGGTTACGCAGCTCGGGATTCATTGGTCGCGCTTCGTCCTAAAACGGTATTCCTTATGCCGGTAAATCCAGTTCAGCAAAAAGGTAGCCAGCGTACAGGCGATACCGGTAATCAATGCCCATTCACTGAGCGAGAACGCACCTAGCAGGACGTGACAAGGGCCCAGATGTAGGCAGAGCCGGTAGTAAGTTTTTCCATTGGAGTTATCGGGGTTATTACGCACCTCGTCCGGGGTGCTATCGGTCAGAAAAAGGATTTCAGTCGGAGAGCTATAGCGTCATCATGCTTTCTAAGCGTAATTGATACGGCATCATCGAAGTTCCCTGCATGAGCGTTGACCGCATTCATGCCGGGCGACAAAAAACCGCCATGCTTACTTCTCATGGCATTCTCGACAATCGCCTCGCGATTAGCCGTGATGCATTCATCTGACGCAGCGCTAATCACGGTGTTCTTTATCGGCGCTTCTTCGATGAAAACCGTACCTGCTTCAATCTTGAAGGGCAGCTTGGTTGCCTCTCTGTTATACCAGCTTAACTACTCGCCTTTGGCCTGAATCAAGGCTTCTTCCAAGGCGGTGATGATTTGGTCCTGTGTGCCGTCCCGTAAATAACCAAGCGCGGCAAGGCCCTCACCTTTATCGGTATCACTGAACCAGATGACCTCGCCTTTCGTCTCTACAGAAACTTTCATTTATTTATCCTCTCGCCAGACGGCATTACGCGACGCACGACGTTACGCTCAGCCCTTTCAAATCCGGGCGATTATGCTTAACCCGGAGCGGCTCGTCTGAACATGCAACATCGTAGTCATGACGGTACGCCACTGTACTTCCGCCGTAAAGTGTATCGTCGATCAGCAGGTTATCGCCCTGCCATACCTTGAAAGCGGCGGAAGTCCCAACAGGAGCGCCATCACGCGTTTCGTTTAACACAGACAGGGTAACTATCACTTTTTGCATTTTCGTTTCTCCAGATAGCAAAAAGGCCACGCCGGAGCGCAGCCTTGAGATTATTTCGGAGAGTGAAGCATCTATACAAAAGTATGGATGCCTCGTCTTTAATTTTAAGCTATCTTGCCCACTATACATTTTCCTTGAAAGAAACGGTCATTTGACCTCCCCTCTTACGTTTCCGCTGCCTACGGAACGGAGGGGGCATATTTTTATCAAAAAAATGCGAATAAGAATAACATCTACTTTTTTTATCTTATAACAAAAAGCCCCAGAATTAACCGAGGCTTTATCGCACATCTGTGCAAAACTGATACGGACTGGACAACAATCAGATGCGCGACTCAATAATTTTATTCAGCAATCAGTAGCTGTCAATGGCAAAAAGCCCCAACCACCAGAGGGAGTTGAGGCCTCGAAGAGCCAGATTTGATGCATCCAAGCTTTAGCTACAATTTAGACGCCATATAGATTTATAGTCAAATTATAGGCAAAAACCGAAGTTTTGCAAATTCTTTCTCTTTTTCATCTCGATAAACCCCTTTCGTTGTCGATACAGCTCAGTCAATGCGTATCCATCTAGTACAGAAACTTCAGCCATCAAGGCGCGCCAATAGCCAGAATAACTTACCCGCGAATTATCAGACGTTACACCGATCATATCCGCCAGTTCGGTGTAGGTGTAGTGATTCGTGCGACCACCTGCACAGCGAGCAACGCCAACCTTTGTAAGCGCTGCTTCACCTTACCGGAAATACGCCCCGGTTGCTGCTCAATGAATTTCTGCCAGACGTAGGGCACCACCTTGAGTTGTTCAGCGTGGTACCGGTAAGCGTATCCACGCCTGTAGCGTCTCATCGAGGATGCCGATGGCACGAGGTAATAATCGTACTCATGCATCAGAATGGCTGATTTGCCCTTCACCCGTGTTTGCTTCGCTTTTACCGGCGACGATGGCACCCTAACCATGCGCCCGTTTGCATAGCTCAAGAAGCGCGGAGGGTTACGATTGAAACGTGAGGTCTCTATCCGCGTCCGCTCCGCCAGATTGCCCAACTGCCCGTTCCTGATTTGGCGAGTATCCGCCAACGCGTATTTGACCCGACCCCGCACCCACTCAATGTTCATTTCACCGCCCTCCAGCTCTTCTTGTTCTTAATGCTGTTTAGTCGGCCAGGTAATGTAGAACTCAGTCACGGCGGGCGTTATCGGACAATCGCCCAACTGCTCAATTGCCTGAACTTCGGCATTGGGAGGGATGTCGATCGCGAGGAGAGAAATGCATAATATCGGAAATTAATGCATATATTTTGCATTATTATTCAATCAGGGTCACGAAGTTAAGTGCCTTTCGCTAGGCAATTCCGGGGAAGGGGTGTGCAAACAGGGTGCGCAGCGTTGCATACGGCCGTTTGAGACAACCAAGGCAATAATATTGACTTGGTTCATTGTGGTCTTTTGCGAATCAGTAATGCTGACGCACAAAATGTGAGCGGTACCGGGATTCCGGTACCGGTCTGCACATACCCCCCCAACCAACTGACTATACGACGGTTAGTTACGTTCTGACCTACAAAATTTTTGTAGGTCCCTGTAGGCCATGTGGCTGGCCCCATGCTTAGGTCAAATTTTAAACTACGAAATTTTCGTAGTTCTCATCAGGCCCCAATGAGCTCTGCTATTTGCTTTTAGCTTATTGTAGGATAGATCTCTCCTACAAAATAAGAAAAGACCATTCACCCTATGCGCATGACCCGCCGCCCCTCGACGTGCAGGGGGTAGCATGGCTTCTGCATGGAATGCAGACCAACGACAAGAAAAGCGTGGTTGAATCTGTCCGGTGCACATTGGAGAGAATGGCCGCCGGTGGCTTACTGGAACGCATCACCGTTTACGAACGACGGCAGAACAGAACACAAAGTTCTGGAACTGCGGCAGGCGTCCGCTACGGATTACCGGGACGCTGTCATGTGGTGCAAGATGCTGAAGGCAGTGGCAAGTCCATAGATGGCGAATACAGAGTCGTAGAGGTAGAGGGTTGAAGCCTCAGATCCGGGTTTATCCACTTGATAAGTGAAAGATTATAGGCGGCGGTAATCGCCCGCACTGGCTTCCTCAAACTGAGGATTCCGAAAATATCAATAGCTTAGCTACCCCTGTTGACCTCGCGCCAATGGCGTTCTATCGAAACCCGCGAGTTAAGTGCGGCTCCGTACGTCCTTGTGCCCGCCAACTGGCTACAGCGCCGCTTTTCAGGTCGTGCCTATAACCCCTGGCCTAGCAGTGGGGCAAGCGAGGTCTCGCGACATCTACTAGGTCGGTAGCTCGCCCCCCGGCGCAGGGAAGCGCCTGTACGCCTCTCTGCGCAATTTTAACGCTTTCAACCTACGTAGCGGGCTAAAACCGAGAAAACGCCGTAGCGGTCTTTCTACGTGCCTTAAAACCGAAAATCCCCCATCCCCTTGAGCCGCACCGCTCGCCGCAGTTTCATGACCGAGCGCAGCGAGCGAATGAGCGAGGAAGTGGAATGTCATCGAATGGTGGGCCGATATCGGTCACTCTGTGCTGAGGGTATTTTTACGGGCAGGGAGTAGTAAATAAACCATACTATATAAATATATTTTTAGTAATCAAATCCTGAACAGTCCTGTTCAGGGTATTTTTCTATTATATATCATATTTTTAACCACTATCCTGAACAGTCTTAACAGTTAAACCCAAATAATACACGCGAGAAAAATAGCAAAAAATGTAAAGTGTTGACTTTATTGTGAAAAGCTCAATTCGCTTACAGATAGGAGCTTTCTATTGATATGTAGCATATGAAATTAATATTATTGAATCTAATTACCTACCTCTGCTTGTTACGCCGTGCAAAGTCGTAGAGTGAGATGTAGCTCTCCCGATTAGCATCAAGATAATCCGCCCACCACTGCATCATGAGGCGGCGCTCTTCAAGGTACTTGGTGGTGTGGAGATAGGCGGCCTTGACCCCGTTACGCTCGATATGACTCATCTGTAGTTCTATCACGTCGTCGGCCCACAGTCCCGACTCATCAATAGCGCCTCGCGCCATCGTCCTAAAACCATGCCCACAAACCTCCGTCTTAGTGTCGTAGCCCATGGCCTGTAAGGTTTTGATTGTGCGCCCATTGATTACCCTGTAAGGGTCGTGATCTCCGGGGAAAATATGCTCCTCCTCGCTGCGTAGCGCTTCGAGCTGTCGGAGTACATCTAGCGCCTGTCGGCTCAATGGAACTATGTGGGGAGACTTCATCTTCATACCGCGCTCGGAGTAGATCACCCCTGCTAGTGGTTCACGTTTGGCGGGGATCTCCCATACAGCACGCTCAACGTCAATCTCGCCCCATCTAGCGAAACGAAGCTCGCTGGAACGTACAAATGTTAGCAAATTTAGCTCTAGTGCCAGGCGGGTCAGTTTTCGTCCTTTGTAGTTGTCTATGCGCGAGAGGAGTTCAGGGATTCGTTCTGGAGTGAGAGCTGCCCTGTGGGTAGTGTGGGGAGGAATTAATGCACCAGCCATATCTAATGCTGGATTGCTTTCAATAATTTCATGTTTGCACAGCATAACGCATGACCCTAGTTATTCTTTGTTGAAGACGCTGTGCTATGTCGTGTTTACCACACTTCTCTACTGCGCGAACTACGGCTAACAGATGGCGCGTTTTTAGCTGGCGAATGTCGGCTTTACCGACCACAGGAAAAACATGAATTTCAAGATTGCGGAGTATAGAAACTCGAGTATAGTCTCCTCAGCGTTTATTGTTGGCATGCCACTTTCGCGCAATATGTTCAAAGGTGAATTTGCCTTTTGCTTCGGTCATCCCCTCTTGCTGAACTTTCTTTGGGTCTATTCTTTTCGCTAACAGCTTTTTGGCTTCATCCCGTTTTGCTCTTGCTTCAGCCAGTGAAACAGCGGGGTAAACGCCAAAAGCCAGCTTATCTTCTTTACTGTCGCCGGGGCGATAGTACTTCATCCGCCAGTACTTAGCGCCGCGGGGGGTGACTTCAAGGTACATGTCTCCACTATCAGAGAGCTTATAGTTTTTTTCTTTCAGCCTGGTGGTGTCTACCTGTCGGGGGTTTAGCTTCATAGTGGCCTCTTTTAGCAAGAATAAAAAGAGGCCACCAATAATGCCCCTACTGATGGATGGATTGCAATAGACCGTAGAAAACTGAAGTGCACAACATTGATTTGTTAAATAAAGAATTTTTATGCAACGAATAGACTGGTGTGGATTGCTATAAACTAAGGCTTTGTTCCTAACCAGGGTATGGGATTGACCGCCTGGCCCTGACGACGAATTTCAAAATAAAGCGACGGCGTGCCCTGGCCGCCGCTGGCCCCGACCAGCGCAATAGGCTGCCCGGCTTTGACCTGATCGCCGACGTTAACCAGCGCGCTTTGGTTGTAACCATAGAGGCTCATATCGCCTTTACCGTGCTCGATGACCACCATCAGGCCGTAGCCCTGCAACCAGTCGGCCATCAGCACACGGCCGGCGGCGATGGCTTTCACTTCGCTGCCTTCCGGCGCCGCAATGACCAGCCCTTTATAGCGCAATTCTCCCTGCTGAGGCTCGCCAAAGCGATGTAGCGTACGACCGCGCACCGGCCACAAATCCTGTCCCGCCGGTCGGCCGAGCCCACCAGTACGGGCGACCAGCGCCCGCTCGCTTTCGCTGGGCTTATAGGTGATGCCGCGGCTCTTCGCCTGCGCTTCCCGTTTCCGCACCCGCTGCGCCTCACGTGCTTCCCGCTCCGCACGGGCTTTGGCTTCCCGCTCGGCGCGGGCGATAGTATCGCGTAACCGTGCCTCGTTTTGATGCAGTTCCGCCAAACGTTGCTTGTCTTCCGCGATGGATGAATTCAGACCGCTCAAGGTTTTTTGGCGCGCGGCGCGGGCGCTTTGCAAGGTTTGTTGTTGCTTTTGCTGAAGCTGTAGCACCTGCTGCTGCTGCTGTTGTTTCTGCTGCTGTTCGTGCTTTTGCGCCGCCAGATCGGTTCGGGTCTGGCGCAGGTCATTAATGGTTTTTGTGCGCGCTTCGTTCAGGTAGCTGAAATAGGCCAGGATGCGTTCGCTGCGCAGGCTTTCCTCGTTACTGAGGATCAATTGCAGTCCGGAATGCTGCCCCTGACGAAAAGCGGTGTCCAACTGCTGCGCCAGCAATTTCTGCTGCGCGGCCTGACGGTCTTGCAACTGACGGATGGAACGCGTGAGCTTATCAATATCGCCCTTTAGCGTCTCCAGACTACGCTGCGTATCCCTCAGGGCGCGGGTCGAACGGGCGATGGACTGTTCTTGTTCCTTCAACTGGCCGAGCAAGGCGGTGCGCTGTTTTTGCTGCTGCTGAACGCTTTTTTCTTTGGCTAGAATAGATTGTTGCACCGTTTTAAGCTGTTGCTTGTTGTCCGCGGCGTGACCGGCGGCAGGCAATAGCAGAGTACCGGCGCAAAGCATGCCGGCGCAAAGACAAGACCTGAATCCGGTGGCGCGATGCCGATCGCCGGCGCGCGTGGGATATGAATGTTTTAACGGTGCATTTTCCCTCATGGCGGCGATTATTTCACGTTGAACAGCGGCTTACCAGTCATCTATTAATGCTTTGGCATCGGTTTCGTCCGAGATTTTTGCGCCGTGACGCGCATTGCCGCCAGTTTCTTGACGATGTATCGGTATATAGGGCTGAATTTGCCCGACGGCGAGGGTATACTCGAATGCTTTGACGTTGGGTCATTTATTAACGGGAGTCTTCTCACCCCATGCAAGAAATTATGCAATTTGTCGGCAATCATCCCATGCTTAGTCTGGCGTGGGTGGTCATTTTGGGTGCCGTAATTTTTACCACTTTCCAAAGCCGTTTTTCCAAGGTGGGCGACATCGCACGTGGTGAAGCTATCCGCCTGATCAATAAGGAAGATGCGGTGATTGTTGATCTGCGCAACCGCGATGATTACCGTAAGGGGCATATCGCCAACAGCCTGAGTCTGACGGCGGCAGACATCAAATCCGGCAATCTGGGCGAGCTGGAAAAAGCAAAGGGTAAACCGGTCATCGTGGTCTGCGCCAGCGGCACCAGCTCGCGCGATCCGGCGCAAAACCTGATCAAAGCCGGCTTTGAACGGGTTTATGTGCTTAAAGAAGGCATATCCGGCTGGAGCGGGGAAAATTTACCGCTGGTCCGAGGTAAATAACTCTTTTCCATCAAGAAGAGAAAACCATGGCCAATATCAAAATTTATACTAAAGCAACCTGCCCCTATTGTCATCGCGCCAAAGCGTTAATCACCCGTAAAGGGGTACCTTTTCAGGAGATACCCATTGATGGCGACGTGGATTTGCGCGAAGAGATGATAAAGCGCAGCGGCCGCACCACTGTGCCGCAAATTTTTATCGACGGCAAGCACGTGGGCGGGTGTGACGATTTGCATGCGCTCGATGCGCGCGGCGGCCTGGACCCCCTGCTCAAATAATCAGAACCGACGGGTTGTGCGCCTTAGCCTTCGTACCCGGCACTTTAACCAAAGGGTTTTTCAATGTCAGAACAAAATAATAATGAGATGGCGTTTCAGATTCAGCGCATTTACACCAAGGATGTTTCGTTTGAAGCGCCGAATGCGCCCAAGTTTTTCCAGCAGGAATGGCAGCCTGAAATCAAACTGGATCTGGATACTGCCTCCAGCCAGTTGGCAGAGGACACCTATGAGGTCGTACTGCGGGTCACCGTGACGGCGACGTTGGGCGAAGATACCGCGTTTTTGTGCGAGGTCCAGCAGGCAGGCATTTTCACCATCTCCGGCATTGACGGCACCCAAATGGCGCACTGCTTCGGCGCGTACTGCCCGAATATTCTATTCCCCTACGCCCGCGAATGCATCACCAGCCAGGTATCCCGCGGCACTTTCCCACAATTGAATCTGGCGCCGGTCAATTTTGACGCGCTGTTCATGAATTACCTGCAGCAGCAGGCCGACGGCGCAGGCAGCCAGCCGGCTCAGGAAGCCTGATCATGCCCGGCGATGCTTCAATGATTGTTATCGGTGCCGGCTCGTACGGTACGGCCCTGGCTATCACCCTAGCGCGTAACGGTCATGAGGTGTTGCTGTGGGGGCACGATCCGGCCCATATTCAGGCGTTGGAGGCGGTACGCTGCAATCAGGCTTTTTTGCCCGATGTGCCGTTTCCGCCGACGCTGCGCCTGGAAGCATCGCTGCCGACGGCGCTGGCCGCCAGCCGCGATGTGCTGATTGTGGTGCCAAGCCACGTATTCGGATCCGTGCTTACCGAGCTCAAACCGCATTTGCGCCAAGATGCCCGCATTGTCTGGGCCACCAAGGGATTGGAGGCGGAAACCGGCCGGCTGTTGCAGGAGGTGGCGCGGGAGGTGCTGGGCGACCAGATACCGCTGGCGGTCTTGTCGGGGCCTACGTTCGCGCGCGAGCTGGCGGCAGGGCTGCCTACCGCCATTGCGCTGGCGGCCACTGACGCCACGTTTAGTGCCGATTTACAGCGGCTGTTACACTGCGGTAAAAGTTTCCGGGTTTACAGTAATCCCGATCTTATCGGCGTCCAGTTGGGTGGCGCGGTGAAGAACGTGATCGCCATCGGCGCCGGCATTTCTGACGGCATCGGTTTTGGCGCCAACGCGCGCACCGCATTAATTACCCGCGGTCTGGCCGAAATGTCGCGCCTGGGCGCGGCGATGGGCGCAGAGCCCGGCACCTTTATGGGCATGGCGGGATTGGGGGATCTGGTGCTTACCTGTACCGACAATCAGTCGCGTAATCGCCGCTTCGGCCTGCTGCTGGGGCAGGGCGTCGGCTTCGAAGCGGTGCAGGAAACGATCGGACAGGTGGTGGAGGGTTACCGCAATACCAAGGAAGTATTAGCGCTGGCCGGCCGCTATGGGGTGGAGATGCCCATCACCGAGCAGATCTATCAGGTGCTTTACCAAAACAAAAATGCTCACCAGGCGGCGCTGACGCTGCTTGGTCGTGCGCAGAAAGATGAAAGGGCCGGCGGCTGAGGCCGGTCACCCAGCAACAGAGCAAAAGGCGGGCGGTATGTCGACAGAAGAATTGGAACTTGTATGGAACAACATTAAAACTGAAGCGCGATTGCTGGCCGATTGTGAACCCATGCTGGCCAGTTTTTTCCATGCAACTCTGCTCAAGCACGAAAACCTGGGCAGCGCATTGAGCTATATGCTGGCCAATAAACTCAGCAACCCCATTATGCCCGCCATTGCCATCCGTGAAGTGGTGGAGGAAGCCTACGGCGCCGATCCCGGCATGATTTTCTCCGCCGCGCGCGATATTCACGCGGTGCGATTGCGCGATCCGGCGGTGGATAAATATTCCACCCCGCTGCTGTATCTCAAGGGGTTCCACGCCCTGCAGGCATACCGGATCGGCCACTGGTTGTGGTATCAAAACCGTCAGGCGCTGGCGATTTATTTCCAGAATGAAATATCCGTCTCTTTCGGGGTGGATATTCATCCGGCGGCGCGCATCGGCTGCGGTATCATGCTCGACCACGCCACGGGTATCGTGATTGGCGAAACAGCGGTGGTGGAAGATGACGTTTCCATCCTGCAATCCGTCACGCTCGGCGGTACCGGCAAGACCAGCGGCGATCGGCATCCCAAAATCCGCGAAGGGGTGATGATTGGCGCCGGCGCCACCATTCTCGGCAATATCGAGGTGGGCAGAGGGGCGAAAATCGGCGCCGGTTCGGTCGTCTTGCGCTCGGTGCCGGTCCATACCACCGCCGCCGGCGTACCGGCACGGGTCGTGGGGAAACCGGACAGCGACCGGCCATCGGAAGAGATGGATCAGTCTTTTAGCAGCCCCGGTTTTGAATTTGGCGATGGTATCTGAAGAAGGTTAGTCTCGTGCGCTGGCGTAATCTAACTGGCGCCAGGCTTCATACACCACCACCGATACCGCATTGGACAGGTTCATGCTGCGGCTGTCCGGTTGCATCGGGATGCGGATTTTCTGCGTCATGGGCAGCGCGTCGAGAATTGACGGCGGCAACCCGCGGGTTTCCGGCCCAAACAGCAAATAGTCCCCGGCCTGATAGCGCACGGCGCTGTGTGCCGGCTGGCCCTTGGTGGTCAGGGCAAACAGCCGCGCCTGCTGCGCCTGCGCCAGAAAAGCGGCGTAGTCGCGGTGATGGCGAATCGCGGCGAACTCATGGTAATCCAGCCCCGCGCGGCGTAGCCGCTTGTCATCCCAGGTAAATCCGAGCGGTTGTATGATGTGAAGGTGAAAACCGGTGTTCGCGCACAGGCGGATGATATTGCCGGTGTTGGGCGGAATTTCCGGTTCATATAATACGATGTTCAGCATGATGCCCCCTTAAGCAGGGCGCAGGATAGCAAATAGTTCGCGCTTGCCGCCACTTCCTGATGACTTGAGGGGCTTCACTCCTCCCCCCGTTAGCCATGCTTGGCGCGCCGAGGTCTGTCGCGCCCGGGCAGGGGCATTGGCGGCCGGTGAGCCGGACGGGCGGCTTTCAATTCCGGGCTGCGGCTCTGGCATTCGCGCCGGGCTGGCTTAGCGCTGAGGCAATAACGGCAGCCAGATAATTAGCCGCAAACCGCCGAGCGGGCTGTCCTCGGCTTTGACCCAACCGCGGTGCTGCATGACGGCGGTTTCGACAATCGCCAGCCCCAGGCCGGTACCGCCGGACTCGCGATCGCGCGCTTCATCGGTACGGTAGAAGGGGCGGAAAATCTGCTCGCGATCGTCCTCGCTGACGCCGGGGCCATCATCATCCACGGTAATGGTGATCCCCTGCTGATCGGCGCTGAACCCGACCGTAATACGCTGGTGCGAATAACGCAGGGCATTGCGCACGATATTTTCCAGCGCGCTGTCCAGTGCGGAGGGGTTACCCAGCAGTGTCCAGTTGCCCGGCGGCGAGGTGACCTCCAGGCTTTTGCCCATCTGCTCGGCTTCAAACGTGGCGTCATTAAGCACATCCGACCACAGATCATTCGCCTTGAGCACTTCCCGCGACAGCTCGTTTTTATGCTGATTACGTGACAGTACCAGCAGATCGTTGATCATCGAGTCAAGCCGCTGCGCTTCCGTCTCGATGCGCGTAAGTTCATGTCCCTCGCCGTGCCGTCGACGCATCAGCGCGGTGGCCAACTGGAGCCGGGTTAACGGAGTACGCAGCTCATGGGAGATATCGGAAAGCAGGCGCTGCTGCGCGGTGACCATCCGTTCCAGGGCGCTTACCATCTGATTAAAGCTAACGCCGGTAGCCAGAAACTCCTGCGGCCCCGCTTCCAGCTCAGGGTGCTGCCGCAGATTCCCGCGTGCCACTTCATCGGCGGCATGCTTCAGTTTACGCGCCGGTTTGGCCAGACTCCAGGCCAGCCACAACAGGAACGGAATACTGATAAGCATGGTGACAATCAGCAATAGCAGCGGGCGATCGAACAACAGACTGATAAAGTCGGACTGGGCGCTGCCTGCCGGGCGAATCTGGTAAAGTTGATAATTGTCCTCGCCGTCGCGAATGGCAAAAGGCCCCACCAGCTCGGCGCGGCCGTATTTTTTCTTTTGGGGATGATTGGCATTGTCCGATTGGCCGATAAAGTTGCGGATAATCTGCATTTCATTGCGCTGGGCGCCAATGACCCGCCCTTCGCTGGTCACCAGAATCAAACGCTGGCCGGGCGGCGCCCACTTATCAATGGCGCGAAACAGCCGGCGCCACCACATCAAATCGTTGGCCGGATCGGCAGCCAGCTCCGCCTCCACATGCTGCTGCAGCATTACGCCCTGGCGCTGCTCGCTGTCGAGCAGTTGCGTCATTTGCCGGGAATCCAGCTTGGGCACCATAAGTACCAACATAAGCACCAGCGCGAGGGTCAACCAGAATATGGCGAAAATGCGTGCGGTCAAGCTATTGATCATGTAACGGATACCATCAAATAGCCCCGGCCACGTAACGTTTTGAACCACGGATGCCCATCTTTGCGTTCCGGCAGCTTACGACGCAAATTGGAAATATGCATATCAATGGCCCGGTCAAACGGCGTCAGGCGTTTGCCCAGCACTTCCTGACTCAAATGCTCCCGCGACACCACCTGGCCTAAATGCTGCGCCAGCAGATACAGCAAAGTAAACTCGGTACCGGTTAACTCCAGCGGCGTTCCGTCAAAGGTGGCCTCCTGCCGGCCCGGATTCAGGCGCAGAAAATCTACCTCCAGCGACGGCGTGCCGGCCTCGCCGGTCTGCTGTTGTTCCGTCCAGTGTGAACGGCGCAATATTGCCCGGATGCGCGCGACCAGTTCCCGGTCGTTAAACGGCTTGGGCAAATAATCATCCGCGCCTAACTCCAGGCCCAAAACGCGATCCAGCTCGCTACCGCGGGCGGTCAACATAATCACCGGCGTCTGTTGCTGCTGCCGCAGCTCTTTAAGAGTGTCAATGCCGTTCTTACGCGGCATCATCACATCGAGAAGCAAGAGATCAATGGAACTGTCCAACTGGCTCAACGCCTGTTCGCCGTCATGGGCCACCTGGACGTTAAAGCCTTCCATTTCCAATAGTTCCTTCAACAGCGACGTTAATTCGCGGTCATCATCAACCAAAAGGATTTTATTCATTTTATTCACCTCCTGACGCAAAATACGTCATCAATCCCTTCCAATCCATGACTTTACGTAGCTTTACACCGCCTGACGCATGTTTGCAGCAGTTTGGGTAAACTCACTTCCATCGTATAGCGAAAAAGAAACATGCTAAGGGGGGCCGGGATGCACAAAAACATCCTCTTGTTCATCGCCGCCGCGCTGGTCTCTGTTAATACTGTAGCTGCTGATAACAATACTTTGGAAAGCTGGCAACAGGATGCCATTACACATCGGATACAGGAAAGCCATTACAGCATGTTTGACGACGTTAAGCTGACGGAACAGCAGCGGCAACAAATGCGTGACCTCATGAGCCTCGCCGGCCGCGATGCGCCCCGTATCAATATTAGCGAAATGGAACGCCTGCATACGCTGGTCACCGATAAAACTTTCGACGAGGCTGCTGTCAGGGAACAAACGGAAAAGATGGCCCAGGAGCAGGTTGCTCGTCAGGTCGAAATGGCCCGGGTGCGCAACCAAATGTATAACTTGCTTACGCCGGAACAGCAACAGATTCTAGAGCAAAAGCATCTGCAGCGGGTGAGTGATTTGAAGCTGCAGATGGCGGACAAGATTTCAACTTCTGCCCAGAAGCCAGCAGTAAACGAATAAAGAATGACTTTTTTCCTTGCCATAGACACCATCCCTGTCTTCCCCGCCTCATCAGCGGGGTGTTTTTTGCGTCTCGGTTGAGCTAATTTACCGTTTGTGATTGCAAGAGCAAAGGAATGAGCTGCTTTTGGGTAAGCGGTGCCAGCGGAACATTTGGATTGGCTGACGGATCAAGCGACATGACGTCAGCTATCTCCGTGGCGGGGGTGACCCCATGATCAGGAGCAGGCACGGCAAAAATATCGGCAATTAGCCTGTGACCGGGCTCGTTGGCGGCGATATCGGTGAACTGGCCGAGAAAAGTGACCTGCTGTTCCGGTATCTGAAGCTGAAGCTTCTCGTGCAGCTCACGCACCAGAGCCGTTTCCGGCCTCAATTTTGCCACCCGGCTGCATAAAAAAACCGAATTTTGTTTTCTTACCAGCAGTAGTCGACCCCGCGCGTCAATGATGACCGCCGCAGCAATGTGAATGACCTTTTCATCTGCCATTTTCTGTCCCCTCACTGTGATCATTTGACGGCCGGGGCGCGATAGTCAGCAAAATATTGTGTAATTTCGTTCAGATTTTCAGAAAAAAGCAGCATATCTTCATAGCTCTTTTTTAGAAATCCCTTATCAACCATCTGACGAATCATCTCTTTTAGAGGGCGGTAAAAACCGTCGACATCAAGAAACACGCAGGGTTTGGTATGTAACCCCAGCTGCGCCCAGGTCTATTGCTCGAAAATCTCTTCCAGCGTCCCGGCACCGCCGGGCATAGCGATAAACGCATCGGCCAGCGCCGCCATCTTCATTTTACGTTCGTGCATGTTCGCCACTATGTGGAGGTGAGTTCAGCCCGGTGTGAGCGATTTCACGCTCGACCAACGATTGAGGGATCACCCCGGTGACCTGGCCGCCGTGCTTTAATGCCGCATCAGCGACAGCGCCCATCAGGCCGACCTTTTCCCCGCCGTAGACGATACCCATTCCTTTTTCGGCCAATAGCTGACCCGTCTCTGGCTGGCGGCTTCCCTGTAAACCGGGTCACTGCCGTTAGCAGAACCACAAAAAATCCCGATGTTAATCATATTATTATCCTGTTATTCAGCTAGCGAACACTTTCCCCTTGGAGGGGGCTATCCGGCGAGCTTAGCGGTTAAGTCAAGGTGCTTAACGCTGCCCCTGCCGCGCTCACCTTGTCACCCATATGCATAGCCTTTTAGCCGCAGCGGCTATGCCCACCATAAAGGATGCGAGAGTGTCAAAACTCTATCAGTCTGCCGCTGACTTTTTCATCAACACGTGAAGGATCTCGTCGTCATCTTTGCTCTCGATATCTCCATGAAAGACATCCCCCTATCGTTATGGCCATTTCATTAGCAGTAAAAATCCAATGATGATACCGCTGATGTTTGTCTGGGAGAAATATCATATCAGCGTGCCACCAGGATAGAGTATCGCGTCACAGCCAGGTGAATTTACCGCCCGTAGGCGATTGTCGCCAGCCAAGGCCCTGCAAAGCCTAGGAGAAGGTCAGTGCATAATCGGCTGTTGCCATTAATTTCGCTACTGCGATCGGATCATAAGGCGGTGATAAGACCCTCTGGATGCGCAAGCTTACCCGCACGATCTGCGCACGACGTTTCTTATTGCAGTGAAGCACCCTATGGGATACGGCCTGGTGGTGCGCCGTTTCCGGGTGCGTCGATTCCCCCGTTGTGCAACAAGCCCCATTATGGGGGAAAGGCGTGGCGATAATTTCTTGCCGGTAATAGGTGAAGATGATGCCAGGGATCCATTCTTTTGACGGTCGTCAGGGCAAAGCTTCGTGCATTCCGTACCCGCAAAGCAGAGCGAGATCATCGTGCAAAGAGGTTCTGATTTTGAGATCAATTTGATACTCATTAATATAGGGATAAATCAGGAAAATGAGCTGAGGCATGGTTAAGCTTAATGCGGCGACGGGATCGGCGTTCACAAATTCTGTTTAGGTAAAACCGGTCAAGGGGTATTGTATCTGTTGTTTTGCTGGACCTTCATCCCCGCGTTTATAGCGTTCATTGAATTTATTATTTATGTACTTCTGATGAATATTTCGCCAGGAAATACGGTTAATCCGCGGCGGTTATCTTAGACCGGCGCAGGGTGAAGTGTTCCTCTCCATGTATGACGCTCCGCGTCGCGTATCGCCTTAAGCTACGGCAAATTTCAGGGCCGGGTCGATAAAATCACAACGGCCAATAACTCAGCCCGCCTGGCTTGCGCCAGCGGCCGGCTCCTAAGTCACCGGACAGCGTAAGCGCCGGTGCGCAAATCATCACGCCGCAGAATCTGCGACTCTACCAACTCACCCGCAGAGGCGGGCTTTGACGGCGTCTGCGGCAGCGGTTTCGAGCTGGCGGCCAGCTACGCGGTGCCGGATGCCAATATTCTGCCGATGAGTATGCATCTGGAAATGATGAGCGCTATCGCTGCCGCCGTGGCGGCGGTGGTGATGAAGGATAAGACCTTTCCAAAAGACACCAGCCTGCGCGCCGGTGGGCGACAGGAACTGGGCAGCATCGAGACCTTTCAAGGCAAGATTGGCGCTGCCATCGATGCCCGTCAGGATAGCAATTTGGTCATTATCGCCCGGGTCGAGGCGTTGATTGCCGGGCTGCGGCAGGACGACGCGCTGCGCTGGGCGTACGCGTATCAAGACGCCAGTGCGGATGCGATACTCATTCATTCCCGGCAAAAAACCCCCGCGGAGATCCTCTCTTTCATCGATGCTTGGAAAGGCCGGATTCCGCTGGTGCTGGTGCCTATGGCCTATCCGCAGCTTACCGAGTCGGCCATTGCCGAGAGCGGCAAAGTGGGGATCGTCATTTACGGTAATCATGCCATCCGCGCGGCGGTGGGCGCGATGGTGGCATCTATGGTGTGGAAACCGCCTTACCGACCGTCAACGATATCATGACGTTGCAGGGGGACGAACGAATGCGCACGGTGGAAGGCCGGTTTCTGCGGTAAAAGCAACGGCAAAACCGGGCAGGGCGGCGGCGCCAACAGGCGCCTGTCGCGCTAGGCTGCTTAAGTGCCGGGCGTTATTCGCGCATCAGCCTTGTGCTGTTTGCCAGCCATAACGTGATCATCAGTATCAGAATGGCGGTGAAATAACACAGCGTATCCAGCGGGTTTTCATGATCGACGACGATGAGGCGAATAATGGCCATAATGCCAATATAAATAAAGTAACGCCGGGGAAAATGATACCGTGATTGGAAATATTTCATTATCAGGGCGATAAACTCGAAGTTTAGAAAATAGGTAACAATACCTTCAATCAACAGATAGGTGGAACTTTGTTCCCCAGCGTTAAGCAGCACCCGCCCTCAATCAAAGGTTTGCCTACCCAGAAAAATAATCAATATAATGCTTAGGCATACCAGGCCGATATTTAAAACCAATTGCAGTCATCGGCAATACGCGTTCCGGAGATCATGGTGTCATTACCCTGCGTTAATGTTGTCGGGGGGGAGGCACCGGCAGTATAACGCTTTTCAATGTGATTTATATAACAAAACGGGGCTGATGCCCCTAAATGTTATCCGGTTTAACCTATTCCAGAGCGAAATCAGCGCTCAACGCACTAGGAGAATGACATCTGGATAGGGCAAGCTACTGGTACTAAAAGAGGGATAAAGTAGCATCATATTAGCGCCGTTAAACGCTGACAGACGCGGTTTTTCATGCAGCAGTGATAGAGAGAGGGTGCATTAAAGCGGAAGCGGCCATGCATGTTTTACAGTATGATAAAGTAAGTAAAATGGGTATTTATTAGCTGAGTAATAGAAGTTAGTCTGACCTGAATCAATCCAGCTTTGGCGATTTGTTATACTCTTTCTTCACAAGCCCCGGCATTCGTTGCGGGTGGGAAAAGCGGTAACAAACGTATTGTATTCTACAAGCGGTATCTTAAGTTCAGAGGTAGTCATGATTAAAAAAATCGGTGTACTGACAAGCGGCGGTGATTCACCAGGAATGAATGCGGCCATCCGGGGCGTGGTACGGGCCGGGCTTTCCGAAGGCCTGGAGGTCTACGGCATTTATGACGGTTACCTGGGCCTGTTTCAGGATCGGATAGCGAAACTGGACCGTTATAGCGTTTCAGATATGATTAACCGCGGCGGCACCTTTCTTGGTTCTGCGCGTTTTCCGGAATTTCGAGAGGAAGGCACCCGCGCTATCGCGATTGAGAACATGACCAAACGTGGTCTGGATGCGCTGGTGGTAATCGGTGGCGATGGTTCCTACATGGGCGCCAAGCGTTTGACCGAAATGGGTTTCCCCTGCATTGGCCTGCCGGGCACGATTGATAATGACGTGGCGGGCACCGATTACACCATTGGCTACTTCACCGCGCTGGAAACCGTCGTCGAGGCCATTGACCGGCTGCGCGATACATCTACGTCACATCAGCGTATTTCTATTGTTGAGGTCATGGGCCGGTATTGTGGCGATCTGACCATGGCGGCTGCTATTGCCGGCGGCTGTGAGTTCATCGTGTTGCCTGAAGTGGAATTCAAACCGGAAGACCTGGTCTACGAAATCAAGGCGGGTATCGCTAAGGGTAAAAAACACGCCATTGTCGCGATTACCGAATACATCTGTAATGTTGCTGAGCTTGCGCAATATATTGAAAAAGAGACGGGACGGGAAACCCGCGCCACCGTACTGGGTCATATCCAGCGCGGCGGTAGGCCGGTGGCTTACGACCGTATTTTGGCCTCGCTCATGGGTGCCTATTCTATTGAACTGCTGTTGCAGGGCTACGGCGGCCGTTGCGTCGGGGTGCAAAACGAGCGACTGGTGCATCACGACATCGTCGACGCCATTGAAAATATGAAACGTCCTTTCCGCAGCAATATCCTGGAAACGGCAAAAAAACTCTTCTGATTTTGCCGCTTGTCTTGCCCTCGGATCTGAGGGCAAGTGCTCTAGCGCGCCTGACGCTCACCCCGCCATGCTATAAAGCAAATTATATTCTTTGGTTATATAAAATATTTTTATATTCTTTTAGATCGCTAAATTTTTCTGCCACTCTCTGCAGAAAATGTTTCCAATTCCAAAAAATTTCCATATGGGGTGAATAATGTCCAAATGGCGTGCCGGCGTGTTACTGATGTTGCTGTCGGGAAGCGTAGCAGCAAAGGATATTCAGCTGCTGAATGTTTCCTATGATCCTACCCGGGAATTCTATCAGCAATATAATAAGGCGTTTAGCCAGTACTGGCAGCAAAAAACCGGCGATCATGTTACGGTGCGCCAGTCCCACGGCGGCTCCGGCAAACAGGCGACTTCCGTCATTAACGGCATAGAGGCGGATGTGGTCACGCTGGCGCTGGAGTCGGATGTGGATGCTATCGCCGAACGCGGGCGCATCGATAAAAACTGGATTACGCGCCTGCCCGACAACTCCGCGCCTTACACCTCAACCATCGTTTTCCTGGTGCGCAAGGGCAATCCGAAACAAATTCATGATTGGTCCGATCTGATTAAACCCGGCGTGTCGATCATTACCCCGAACCCGAAAACGTCCGGCGGGGCGCGCTGGAAGTATCTGGCCGCCTGGGGCTATGCGCTGCACCAGAATAATAACGATCAGGCTAAAGCGCAGGCGTTTGTGAAAGTGTTGTTCAAGAATGTGGAAGTTCTCGATTCCGGCGCGCGCGGTGCGACCAACACGTTTGTTGAGCGTGGCCAGGGGGATGTGCTCATCGCGTGGGAAAATGAGGCGCTGTTGGCCATTAATGAGTTAAATAGCAAGGATCAGTTTGAAATCATAACCCCGAGTGAATCGATTTTGGCTGAGCCGACGGTGTCGGTGGTGGATAAGGTGGTGGATAAGCGCGGCACCCGCGATGTGGCCACGGCCTATCTGAACTATCTCTATTCGACTGAAGGGCAACGTATTGCGGCGCAGAACTATTATCGCCCGCGGTACGCCAACGTGGCCAAAGAATATGCTAAAGAGTTTCCAACCCTGAAGCTGTTTACTCTGGCTGAGACCTTCGGCGATTGGACCAAGGTGCAAAAAGAACATTTCGCCAGCGGCGGCAGTTTTGATCAAATCAGCCAGCGTTGAGCACAGGCGGGCGGGGCAACCGCCGCTTGACCTGGTGCTTTTGCGAGGGACTGCGTTACCCCCTCGGCGGGCTTGAGCTATCAGGACTGTTTCGCTTCTGCCGCGGCTTTAACGATCACCGCGAAGGCGTCAGCCTTCAGTGATGCGCCGCCGACCAGGGCGCCATCTATATCTGGTTGGGTGAACAGCTCAGCGGCATTTGCGGCGTTGACCGAGCCCCCGTACTGGATGATAACCTGCTCAGCGATTGCCGCGTCGTGCTTGGCGATATGGTCACGGATAAATTTATGCACCGCCTGCGCCTGCGCCGGCGTGGCGGATTTACCGGTACCAATGGCCCAGATGGGCTCATAGGCGATGACGGTATTCTCGAACGCTTTGGCGCCCAGACTGTTAAGTACCGCATCAATCTGACGGGCGCACACCGCTTCGGTTTGGCCGGCTTCGTTTTCCGCTTCGCTCTCGCCGATACATAATACCGGAATCAATTCGGCTTCTTTCAGCACGGCGAATTTTTCGGCGATAAACTCATCGCTTTCCTTATGATAGGTGCGGCGTTCGGAGTGCCCGATGATGATATATTTCGCGCCGATATCTTTAAGCATTTCAGCAGAAACTTCGCCGGTATAGGCGCCCGAAAGATGGGTGTCGACGTTCTGCGCACCCAGCGCAATCCGGCTGCCGCCAAGATGGTGTTTCGCCAGCTCAAGATAGGTCACCGGCGGCGCGATGGCGACATCGCAACCGACGACGCTGCTGAGTTCGTTGCGCAGCGCTGCGGTCAGGTCATTAACCATGTGTTTGCTGCCGTTAAGTTTCCAATTACCCATCACTAACGGATGTCGCATTGTTATTCCTCCATTCAGGGAACGCGAGAGATGAAAAGTACTGCCACGGGGCAAGTTTTACCTGACCTCAGTATAAAGAGAGGAAATACTAAAGTGGCTTTGTTTTTTGTCATTTATCGTGCATGAATCAAGGCTCGGCCAGCGCGAGTTTGACGGGTTCGACGGCAAATGTCAGGCCTTTGTCGCCATTATCCGCCACCACATAGCGCAGCGCCCCCCACTGTTGCTGAAAAAAGCGTGAACCGTGCCCGCGATTCAGCAAATCCAACACCCGTGCGGTGCTTTGCTCCACGCTTATCGTTGGTTCAAACTCACGCAGGAGCGCCGCCATATAGGAGATGGCGGTCGCGTGAGCGGCCTTCTCGGTGCCGCCTTCCACCGGCAGGTAGGTCAGTTGCAGCGTTTTGATTTTACCACTTCCTTTCTCCAGCGCCGTGGAGGCATACAGGGTTTCGTTGATCTTACTGGCGGCGTGGGTGAGATTTGCCGGTTCGCTCGGGCCTTCCAGGGCGCGAAACTCGCCGATGGGCAAATTCGGGTTGTGGCTGTTGTACCGCTCGCGGAATTTTGTCACCGTAGTATCGAACGTAGGCGCGCCTGCCAGCAGATAGGGGGCGGTCGGGCCAGTGCTGTTCGGCACCGGCGGCCTGGTGATACTGTTGGCGGTTGATGGCGTCGTGCCCGCGGACGGATAGGGAGGGGCCGCGGCAGGCGTCTCTCCGCGGGCGGCGGTGCCGAGGGCCATCGCGCACAACAGCGCCATATGCCAGGCGCAGCGGCGGCGCGGCGGCCTGAAGGCCTTTGTCACCGTCGCCACCATTACCAGTAATGCTCGCTGGTCATATGGCCCGGCTTGCGTTTGAAATGTTTACGCATGCCGTGGCTGTCTTTCAGCAACTGCTGCGTGTCGCGCACCATCTGTGGGTTACCGCACAGCATGACGTGACTGTTTTCGGCATCCAGCCTCACATCCACCGCCGCTTCCAGAGAGCCATTGGTGATAAGGGCAGGCACTCGGCCGGTGAGCGACCCGGGGGCCTGTTCGCGGCTGACCACCGTTTGGATGCGAAGTTTACCGTTAAAGCGCTGCTGGAGATCTAGCATCTGTGGTAAATAGCTCAGATCCTGAGCAAAGCGCGCCGCGTGCACCAGAATGATCTTACTAAAACGCGCTAGTCCTTCGCCTTGTTCAAGAATCGATAAATAGGGGCCTAACGCGGTACCCGTCGCCAGCATCCACAAATTGTCACAGGGCGGGATCTCGTCCAGCACAAAGAAACCCGCCGCTTCCTTGGTCACCATCAGATTATCGCCGGGCTGCAGCCTATGCAGCGGCGGGCTGAGTTTGCCTTCCGGTACGGTGACCAGGTAAAACTCCAGGTTATTATTTCGCGGCGCGTTGACGTAGGAATAGGCGCGCTGAACCTTTTCGCCGTTGATTTCCAGCCCCAGCTTGGCGAATTGTCCGGCGGTAAAGGGGTCGACAGGCGCATGGACGATGAGACTAAAGAGACTGTCCGTCCAGTGCTTTACCTGCACCACGTTACCCGTTACCCATTCAGCCATAGTATTTAACTCCCCTTGATCCTGCCGGTCGTTCCCCGGTCGACATGCATTTATCCACTCTGTCACAGCGGCTGAAATTGTCCTTCAGGACGCGTCGGCGTTCGGCGCACGGCCTGAACTCCCCATCTGCAGACGAGCTATTATCGGCTAATTTCGTTAACGCATCCAGTCCGCGGCGCGGCAAGCGGTTATTCAAGGACGCGTACAGAATAATTTACCATCCGTTCACCAGACATTACAGCACAAGGGTCGGGATAATGAAGATATTAACTGGACTTAAAGCTTGGGTGTGGTATTTATGTCCGAAAATAAACCTCTATTCTGTATATCTCAATATTAACAAGCAGTACATAGAATTAATAAGCTATATAAATAATTTCTATGATGAACCCGCGGGCGTTATCCGTGCTGATGCTATTAATTATCCTGGTGGCCGTTGGGCAGATGGCGCAGACCATTTATGTACCGGGCATTCCTCTTATCGCCCGCGATCTCATGGTGCGCGAAGGGGCGATACAGCGACTGATGGCCGCCTATCTCCTGTGCTATGGCGGTTCGCAGCTTATTTACGGCCCGCTCTCCGATCGGATAGGGCGTCGGCCGGTCATCTTGAGCGGGATGGCCATCTTCTGTCTGGGGACGATGCTGGCCATGCTGAGCCCATCGCTATCGCTGCTGACGCTTGCCTGCGGTATCCAGGGCATCGGCACCGGCGTGGGTGGCGTGATGGCGCGGACGCTGCCGCGGGACATCTGCGATGGACGCTCGCTGCGGCAGGCTAACGGCCTGCTCAATATGGGCATCTTAATCAGTCCGCTGCTGGCGCCGCTGATAGGCGGCGTGCTTGCCGACTGGCTGGGTTGGCGCGCGTGCTTTGCATTTTTGCTGCTGCTGAGCTGTAGCGTTAGTCTGCTGGTCTGGGGGCGTTTACCGGAGACTCGTCCGATGCGCCCGGCAGGCAGCGGCCGCAGCCTTGGTTTTTGGCGTCTGTTAAGCGAAAAGGTGTTTAATCATTACCTGCTGATGCTGGTCGGCGGACTGTCGGGGATCGTCGCGTTCGAGGCCAGCAGCGGCGTGCTATTGGGCAGCATGGGACTGACGGGCCGGGAGGTCAGCCTGCTATTCATCCTGCCTCTGCCGGGTACGTTTCTGGGCGCCTGGTATGCGGGGCGCGCAATCAAGCCCTTCAGCGCGCTGATGTGGCGGGCGGTAATGAGCTGCCTGCTGGCGGGGATATTGATGTGGCTGCCGGCCTGGTTCGGCATCATGACGCTATGGACGTTGCTCTTGCCCGCCGGCCTGTTTTTTTTCGGCGCTGGCATGCTGTTTCCGCTGGCCACTACCGGCGCGATGGAGCCTTATCCCTACTTGGCCGGCACTGCGGGCGCGCTGGTCGGCGGCCTGCAAAATATTGGCTCGGGCGCCGTTGCCGGCTTCTCTTCGCTGCAGCAGCAGCAGGGGCAGTTCAGCCTCGGGATGATAACCTTCGCCATGGGAATGCTGATCCTGCTGTGCTGGCTGCCGCTGTCGCAAACCATGTATCGCTAAGTCGGAGATCTTCTAGGGGAGGCGCACGGCGGCGCCCCGGCTGACGTCAGAGGATGAAAGGATGCAGCGCTGCATCCTTGCGATCGAGATAGTGGATCGAGGTAATGCGGCGAATGGTACGGCTTTTACCGGATAGGCAGCGTTTCGGTGGTCGCGATATTGCCTTTACGCGTGATGCCGTTCAGCAAGTTCTCTTTGGTAATGCCGGTGGCGGAAAAAATAACGTTGTCGTTGTGTGCCATATCTTCCAGCCTTAGCACCTGATTCGCCATGATCCCCATTATCCGCGCCTAGCAGACGGTTCTCTTCTGTGTCGCCTTTCACCTGATGGCGCGGCAGCAGGCGGCCTTGCATATCACCGTCCATGGCGCGGATCACCGGGGCGGAAATCACCCCTTCCGGTGCGCCGCCAATGCCATACATTACGTCCACTTCGCTGTCGGGCATGCAGGTGAGGATGGAGGCGGCGACGTCGCCATCGGGAAACGTGAAGACGTGCACCCCAAGCCGTTGCAGGGACCGAATGCAGGCCTCATGGCGCGGCTTGGCCAGCGGCGATACCGTCAATTCCGACAGGGTTTTACCCAGGCGGCCGCTGGCGCTCGCGCGCAGATTATCTTCCAGCGGAGCGGCAAGATCGATGACGCCCCGTGCCGCCGGGCCAACCACCAATTTTTCCATGTACATATCCGGCGCGTGTAAAAATGCGCCTTTTTCAGCCACGGCCAGCACCGTCAGAGCGTTGGCCTTCCCCAGCGCGGTCATACGGGTTCCTTCGATGGACGGCGATATCCACCGCCTCGCCGGCTCCAGTACCGACCGCTTCACCGATATAGAGCATGGGCGCTTCGTCGATCTCGCCCTCGCCTATCACGATGCGGCCATTGATAGGCACTTGATTCAGGACAATGAGCATGGCCTGAACCGCGGCTTCGGTGACGCGGGAAAACTCAATGGCTAATTCACGTTTCATGACAGTTTCCTGACGGCAAAAAGAGAAGCAATTGCCGTCAGTCTATCACACTCAGCCGTCGCCTCCGGGGAGTCAGGCTGAAGAGCGGCGGCCGTTACTCTTTATCTTGCTCTTCCCAGGCCCGTGCGCGCGCCACCGCTTTCTTCCAGCCCTCATAGCGATAATTACGCTCCACGGTTTCAATACCGGGGCGGAACTCGCGTTCGATAACCGCTTTGCTGCGCACCTCCTCCAGATCGCTCCAGAAGCCGACAGCCAGGCCCGCCAGATAAGCGGCGCCAAGGGCGGTGACTTCCCGGACCTCCGGCCGTTCGACGCGGCTCCCCAAAATATCGGACTGGAACTGCATCAGGAAATTATTGGCTACCGCGCCGCCATCCACCCGTAACGCTTTCAGCCGCTCGCCGGAATCCGCCTGCATGGACTCGATAAGATCGCGGGTTTGGAAGGCGATGGACTCAAGCGTCGCACGGATGATGTGGTTGGCATTCACGCCGCGCGTAATGCCGAAGATGGCACCGCGGGTGTATGGATCCCAATACGGAGCGCCGAGGCCGGTAAAGGCCGGCACTACGTATACGCCGTTGGTATCTTTCACCTTGCTGGCGAAATATTCCGAGTCGGTGGCGTCGTTAATCAGCTTCATCTCATCGCGCAGCCATTGAATGGCGGCGCCGGCGACGAACACCGACCCTTCCAGCGCGTAGTTCACTTCGCCACGCGGTCCGCAGGCGATGGTGGTCAGCAGGCCGTGGCGCGATTGTACCGCTTCGGTGCCGGTATTCATCAGCAAGAAGCAACCGGTGCCGTAGGTATTCTTCGCCATGCCGGGGGTGACGCACAGCTGGCCGTACAGCGCCGCCTGCTGATCGCCCGCGATACCGGCGATGGGAATACGGGTACCGCCTTTGCCGCCTATATTGGTCTGGCCATAAATTTCCGAAGAAGGCCGCACTTTGGGCAACATGGCGCGTGGAATATCGAGGATATCCAGCAGGCGGTCGTCCCATTCCAGTTCATGGATGTTGAACAGCATAGTGCGCGAGGCGTTGGTGTAATCGGTGACATGCACCCGTCTCTGGGTCATTTTCCAGATGAGCCAGCTGTCGACGGTGCCGCACAGCAATTCGCCGCGCTTGGCGCGCTCGCGGGCGCCCTCCACATGGTCGAGGATCCATTTGACTTTGGTCCCGGCGAAATAGGGGTCGATGACCAAGCCCGTAGTGTGGCGCACATACTCTCCTAGCCCGTCGCGTTTCAGCTTCTCGCAGATGTCCGCGGTACGGCGGCACTGCCACACGATGGCGTTGTAGATAGGTTTCCCGCTCTCTTTATCCCACACTACGGCGGTTTCGCGCTGGTTGGTGATGCCGATGCCGGCGATTTGATCGGAGCGGATATCCGCCTTGGCCAGCACTTCCACCAGCGTCGAGCTCTGGCTGGCCCAGATTTCCATCGGGTCATGTTCCACCCAGCCCGGCTTGGGATAAATTTGGGTAAACTCCCGCTGAGAGACACTGACAATGTTGGCGTCGTGATCGAGCACGATCGCGCGCGAGCTGGTGGTTCCCTGGTCGAGCGCGACGATATATTTTTTTTCTGATGGCATAAGAGTTTCTCGCTAGTTTAGACGTTCAACAAAGGAAATCAGGCTTTGGGCTCGGAACGCGTAGCGCGGCTATGCGCGACGGCGACGCCATCGGCCTCTTCACCGCTCAGTTGACCGGGCAGATGGGGCCCAATCAATGCGCGGTAGCCGAAGGCGCCCAGACAGGCACCGACCACAGGCGCAATCAGCGGGACCAGAAAGTACGGGATCTCCCGGCCGCCGGTATAGGCAACTTTGCCCCAGCCGGCCAGGAAGGCGAAGGTTTTCGGGCCAAAATCACGCGCGGGATTCAGGGCGAAGCCGGTCAGCGCCAGAATCAGACAAAGTAGGATGGCGGTAATCACCATTTCCACCAAAAACGCCTGGGCCACCGAAATATGCGGATTAGGGTAGGTCGAGAAAATGCCGGCGAGATCCAGACTTTCGACGCTGCCGCGAACCATATGGTGTGTCTGCTCATAATAAAAAAACGGATTAATAGTAAAGGCCGTAGACCAGCGCTGCGGCGCAGAATGTCCCGAGCATTTGCGCCACGATGTAGGGCAGGACTTTACGCCGCTCGAAGCTGGCGAACAGCCAGAGCGCAATGGTAATGGCCGGGCTGAGGTGCGCACCGGAAACGGCCGCGGTGAGATAGACCGCCATCGCCACGCCCATACCCCAGATGATGCTGATCTCCCATTGACCGAACGACGCGCCGGCCAGCTTCATGGCGGCGACGCAGCCGGCACCGAAGAAAATCAGTAATCCAGTCCCGAGGAATTCGGCGATGCACTGCCCTTTGATTGTCGGTGATGTTAATTGGCTCATAAACGGTTCCTGTGGCTGAGCGGTGTTGGACCAGGCCGATGCAACACCGCTGTCACTGATTGAGAATAGGGTAATAACTTATGTGGTTATAATTTGAATTTATCGTTAACGAGCAAAAACGAGAAATATCGAACGTTAAATGTGTGGGCCGTGTCATAAAAATGCGCGTATTCGCTTAAAAATTAGTTCCTAAAAATCCATTCTTTACTCTACTAAGTACCTTAATGTGCGCCGTGCTTAGGGCTTAAAGGGAAACGAATACGCCGTCGACGGGAAAAGGCTGATGGCGACGCGGAGTTTGTCGCCGCGGGCAGAACCGGCGGCGTTGCCGGGGGTCTAATGTCCTAATTGAGACAATGTGTATGGACACAGGCAGGCAGGCTACTTAAAATCCGCTATGAGTCACAGCATAGGGCAGCGGCAACATGCCTGGGCGGTCGGCTTTTTCGAGTTACACAAGGGTGTGTAGCGACCACTGACCAAGACGCCTTGTGTCTTTAAGGGGAAAAAAATGGCATTTGAAGTATTTGAGAAACTGGAAGCGAAAGTCCAGCAGGCGATCGATACCATCACGCTTTTGCAAATGGAAATCGAAGAGCTGAAAGAAAAGAACAACAGCCTGAGCCAGGAAGTGCAGCAGGCGCAGAACAACCGGGAATCGCTGGTGAACGAAAACGAGCAGCTTAGACAGGAACAGAATGTGTGGCAAGAGCGCCTGCGCGGTCTGTTGAGCAAGATGGATGAGGTCTGAGGTCCCCTGAGTTCTTCCCTGCGGGCGATGCCTGCATCACCTTGCGTGTCAGGCGCGCTACGTCACCTGATCCAGGCAACCCTGGCGGTGATTGCCGCCGAGTATCCCGTCGCCACGAGGTATTGCCGACCGGGCCCGTGCGCCTGGAAGGCACGGAAGACCGCCGTCGCCACTGAACGCGGCGGCGCTAACAGTTATTCCAGATCAAGCGCGTCTTTGGACAAGATGACGCCGGTGTTATCGGCATAGAGATGATCGCCGGAAAAGAACGTGACGCCACCGAAATTGACGCGGGTATCGCTTTCGCCAATGCCTTCGCTTGCGGCGCCAGCCGGGGTGGCGGCCATGGCCTGAATGCCCAGATCCAGCTCTTCCAGGTCATCCACCTGGCGCACCGCGCCATAAACCACGATCCCTTCCCACTCGTTCTGCACTGCGAGATTGCCCAATTCGGCATCGATGAGCGCCCGTCGAACCGATCCGCCGCCGTCCACAAGCAGGACGCGGCCGTGGCCGTTTTCTTGCAGCAGATCGTAAAGTAAACCGTTATCCTCAAAACACTTCACAGTCGTGATCTGACCGCCGAAGGAGGTTCTGCCGCCAAAATTAGTGAAAAGAGGCTCAACAACGTTCACGTCTTCCTGATAGATGTCACATAATTCTGAGGTATCGTATTTCATAGGATTTACGTCGGTTTGCCACTGGAAACGCAAGTATATCGCGTTCTCAGCAGAGTTGCCAAAGTCATCAAAGGCGAACTTGATGCGCGTCAGAAAAGCGCTGACATCAGGCCAGCAGCAGGCCTAGTGCGAACAAAATGTTGACGATCAATACGCATTTGCCGGTTTTTTCCAGCATGGGCCTGATGCCGGAGGGATCCGTTTCGTGCAGGACGTAACGCGCCTGCATATACAGCGCCGGCACCGCCAGCCGGTAAGATTATGCAGCTCAAGCAGGGCAAAAATCGCCAGGCACAGCACCGCGCCGGCCAACAGGCAGACGTGATAATAACGCGCCCGCTGCGGCCCCGGTCGTCGCTGCCTTTCACCGCATCGCCATAATCGTTGGCCAGGTTGGAGAGGATTTGCAGCATGGAGGCGGTCAATAGCGCCAGCAGCGCCACCACCGGCCGGAATTGTCCTTGCCAGCCGGCTATCGTGGAGCCGGTGACAATGGAGGCGAGCCAGCGGCAGGGTACGTAGCCGCAGGCTGACCATCCAGGCTTTTGTCGGACTGAGTGTGGCTGTGTCGCTCATGTATGCACTCTTCTCTACGGTGGCGGGCGCGCCAAAAAAAACGGGAGGCCTGAGCCCCTCCCGTTGCGTATGTCGATTACCCTGAAATGCGTTACAGGATAAAGCGGCTCAAATCTTCATCAGATACTAACTCATCCAGGTGGCCGTGAACATAATCTGCATCAATAGAAATAGTTTTACCGTTCCACTCGCTGGCGTCATAGGAAATATCTTCCATTAAACGCTCCAGAACGGTATGCAGACGGCGGGCGCCGATGTTCTCGGTGCACTCGTTTACCTGCCAGGCCGCTTCGGCGATCCGCTTGATGCCATCCTCGGTGAAGGTGATGCTCACCCCTTCGGTCGCCATCAGCGCGATATATTGGGTGGTGAGCGAGGCGCTCGGTTCGGTCAGGATGCGCTCAAAATCCTCGGTAGTCAGGGCTTCAAGCTCGACGCGGATCGGCAGACGGCCCTGGAGTTCGGGAATCAAATCCGACGGGCTGGAAACCTGGAACGCGCCAGAGGCGATAAACAGGATATGGTCTGTTTTCACCATGCCGTGTTTGGTAGAGACCGTGCAGCCTTCTACCAGCGGCAGCAGGTCCCGCTGAACCCCTTCCCGGGAAACGTCCAGTCCGGAAACTTCGTCCCGTTTGCAGATTTTATCGATTTCGTCGATAAATACGATGCCGTGCTGCTCTACCGCTTCGATCGCCTTCTCTTTCAGTTCTTCCGGATTCACCAGCTTGGCAGCCTCTTCCTCCACCAGCAGCTTCATGGCCTCTTTGATCTTTATCTTGCGCGGCTTCTGTTTCTGGCCGGCCAGATTTTTGAACATCGATTGCAGCTGATTGGTCATCTCCTCCATGCCGGGAGGCGCCATGATTTCGACGCCCATCGGCGCCGCGGCGAGATTGATTTCGATTTCTTTCTCATCCAGCTGGCCTTCGCGCAGCTTTTTACGGAAATTCTGGCGCGCGCTGGAGGGCTCGCCGCTCTCCTCCGGTTGGCCCCAGTTATTCTTGGCCGGTGGGATCAGCACGTCCAGCACCCGCTCTTCCGCCAGCTCTTCGGCGCGAAAACGATTTTGTTCAATGGATTGCAGACGCACCATTTTGACGGCCGCATCGGTCAAGTCGCGGATGATGGAATCCACTTCTTTACCTACATAGCCGACTTCGGTGAATTTGGTGGCCTCGACTTTGATGAACGGGGCGTTGGCCAGTTTTGCCAGGCGACGGGCGATTTCCGTCTTACCGACGCCGGTGGGGCCAATCATGAGAATATTTTTCGGCGTCACTTCATGGCGCAGCGCTTCGTCCAGTTGCATGCGACGCCAACGGTTACGCAACGCGATGGCCACGGCTCGCTTGGCGTTGTGCTGGCCGACGATATAGCCATCGAGTTCACTGACGATTTCCCGTGGGGTCATTTCAGACATTTTCAGGATCCTTCGCTTTGGACGTTAATTCTTCAATAGTGTGGAACTGGTTGGTGTAAATACAGATATCACCAGCAATTCCCAACGCTTTTTCGACGATCTCGCGGGCACCCAGTTCAGTGTTTTCCAACAGCGCGCGTGCCGCCGACTGGGCATAAGGGCCGCCGGAGCCAATAGCGATAAGGTCATTTTCCGGCTGAATGACGTCACCATTGCCGGTGATAATGAGCGAGTCTGATTCATTGGCGACCGCCAGCAGGGCTTCCAGACGGCGCAGCATGCGATCGGTACGCCAGTCTTTGGCTAATTCAACCGCGGCTTTGACCAGATGGCCCTGATGGACTTCCAATTTACGTTCAAATAGTTCAAACAGGGTAAAGGCATCCGCGGTGCCACCGGCGAAGCCCGCGATAACTTTGTCATTATACAGGCGGCGAACTTTGCGTACGTTACCTTTCATGACGGTATTACCCAGAGTAGCCTGTCCGTCACCACCGATGACGACATGCCCTTTGCGGCGTACGCTTACGATTGTTGTCACGAGCAACCCCTTGGAATGGAAATAGTGAGCGCCTCGTAAAGAATACGAGGCGAGGATAACTATTAAATGGGGTGGGATTCGGGGTTTTCAACCCCCGGCGGCAACGGGGATGCAATTTGATACCCCGGCAGCGCGCACGCTTTGCAGGATCTTATCGGCGCCGGCGCGGCTGGAATAGGGACCCAGCAGGACGCGGTTCCAGCCGCCGCCGGTGGTGATGCGGCTCTCAATACCGGCGAGTGCCAGCTGTGCCCGCACCGACTCCGCCTGGTCCATCGCCTTGAACGAGCCGCACTGGACCAGCCAGCGCTGCGGTTTCTCTTTCGGCGTCTCTTTCGCCGCGCCCGCTTCGGCGCTCTTCTGCACCGGCTGCGGCGCGACCGTGGTCGGTGCCGCCTGGCGCGGGGCCTGCACGGGTTGCTGATTGAAAGGATTGCGCGGCGCTTGCGTCGTCGGACGCGTTTGCGCCGCACCCGTCGTTTTACTTTGATCGTTGTAGGGGACTTCGTTCAGATGCGTAGGCTCCCGGCGCATATCCGCCTGCATCTGCTCCAGCAACTGGCGCTGTTCATTGGTCAGCTGCGCCGGTGAGTTCACCTCGCCGCCCGCGGTGGGCTCGGTCGGGGAGTGTACGCCAATATGACGATTTTCCAGCTCTTTGATATAACGCCAGCGTTCCTCCGGCTTGGGCGGTAGCCCGTTGCAGGCGTTCTTGCCGCGGTTAGGTACAATCACCGCATCTTCCGATTTATTATGCGCTATGAAATAGAGACCGCCAATAAACGTAATCAATACGGCCGCCGCCAGTGCGATCATCGTTTTGGACGTGCCGGAGGAGGAATGTTTCTTTTTACGGTTGGTCGTTTTACGCCGCGTGCCCGAGGACTTGCCATGGCCTACATAGTCTCTTTGTGCCACTATCGTTTCGCTAAATTTGAGATAATCATCAGGCCGTCATGTTACTGAAGGCAATAATATTTGACCAGTGTCAGCATTCCGAAAGCGCATCAGTAATGCGTCTGCGGCAGGGCACTGGTGCCGCGTATGAGTAATTCACTGTCGAGCATCATTGATGCTGACCCTGTGGCATGTTGCCTGAGTTAGCGCAAGAGTAACAGCACTGCTTCGCGGCCAATACGATAACAGGGTGGCGCCACCGTCGTCAGCGGCGGACAGCAGTAGGCCGCCGCCAGATTGCTAAACCCGGTCAGGGAGAGTTCTTCAGGTACCCTGAGGCCGAGCTGCTTCGCCTACGCTAGCGCCCCCAGCGCTATCATATCGCTATGGCAAAAGATAGCGGTAGGCGGCTGTGGTCGTGAAATCAACATGTTAAGTCCCGCTTTGCCGGTCTGGCACGTCAGCGGGCCCAGGAAGATGCTCTGTTCTCGCGGCGTTATGCCGTGGCGCTGCAACGCCTGCCGATACCCCTCCAAGGTTCAGCCGGCACGCGGGCAACTGCGCTGGACCGCTGATACAGCGGTGTCCAAGCCGGTGAAGATAATCCACCATCCGCCAGGCTGCGGTCAGATTATCAGTATGCACCGTTGGCAGCGCCAGCGCCGGCACAGGGCGATAAGGCAGCAGCCAATAACCCTGGTCGGCGGCGGTTTCCTGAATACCGCGCAGCACCTCGCTAAGATGCGGGTCGCCGCTATCAGGCACTAATGCCAGGAGCGTGGCGCTTTCGTGACTTTTTATCAGCCGGCCAGAATAGAGCGGCGCATAGCCAATGTTAAACGCCGCCCGCCGCACCCGCTGCAACGTCGCCGGCTACACCTTTTCCGGACGCATGAGCGCCCGCGAGACGGTCGCGGTGGAAACGCCTGCCTGCTGCGCCACATCCCGCATTGTTGCGGGGCAAGCAGGTTCCACGCATCACTCCTAAGGGCCTCCCTGGCCCTGTTCATACTTGACGGCACCTCCCCTTTGTATCAGATCCCGCGTCGGCGGGAAGAGGCCAGGAGCCTGCCGAAATTCTTTTTTACGTCATTGCCGAAGCGGGATCGCAAAAACGTGCCCTCAACTGTCGAGCGGGTCTACGTCCAAAGACCATTTCACTTTGCGCGCCTGGGACAGGGTGCTCACCAGCGGTAAACTAGCGGCGACCAGGCGCTGTAGCTGTGGACGCGAAGGGTGGGACAGCAGCAATTGCCAGCGAAAACGCCCGTCGCGCTTGGGCGCTAGCGCGGGAATCGGTCCCATCAGCCATAAGGCATTGTCACGCAGCGGGCTGGCGTCCAGCAGTTGACGTAATTGATCGAGAAACAGCCCCGCCTGGCGATTGTCATGATCGTCCGCGCGAAATAGGATATGACTGGTAAAGGGCGGCAACCCGGCCTGGCGACGTTCCTCCAGGGTCTGCTGGGCAAAGTCCATATAACCGCGATGCAGTAACGTTTGCAGCAGGGGATGTTCTGGATGGTGGGTCTGTAACAAAACCTCTCCCTGCTTGCCGGCGCGGCCGGCGCGGCCGGCAACTTGCGTATACAACTGGGCAAAACGTTCGGCGGCGCGAAAATCACCGGAAAATAGTGCGCCGTCCACGTCCAGTAACGACACCAGAGTGACATCCGGAAAATGGTGACCTTTGGCCAGCATCTGAGTGCCGATCAATATGCGCGCGCCGCCGCGCTGTACCTGAGCCAGGTAATCTTCCAGCGCGCCTTTACGCGCCGTGGTGTCGCGATCGATGCGCGTCACCGGCACGTCTGGAAACAAGGGCGTCAGCGCCGCCTCCAATTGCTCGGTGCCCAACCCGACCGCGACCAGTTGGGTAGAACCGCACTGCGGGCATTGATGCGGTAGCGGGCGTTGGCTGTCGCAGTGGTGGCAGCGCAACTGACGCTGATGTTGATGCAGCGTGTAATAGTGATCGCAGCGTTGGCATTCGGCGATCCAGCCGCATTCGTGGCACAACAACGCCGGCGCGAAGCCGCGCCGGTTCAGAAACAGCATGGCCTGATTGCCGGCCTGTAAATGCGCGCGCATTTTATCCAGCAGCGGCGCCGAGAGGCCGTGGGTCAGCGCAAGCCCCTTCATATCCAGCAATTGCTGGCCTGCGGGTCGGGCGCTGCCGGCGCGTTTGCCCAACGTGAGCTGGCGGTATTTTTTCTGCTGCACATTATAAAGGGTTTCAAGAGCAGGTGTGGCGGTGCCAAGCACAATCGGTATCTTTTCTTCCCGCGCGCGAAAAACCGCCAGATCGCGCGCGTGATAGCGCCAGCCTTCATGCTGCTTATAGGAACTATCATGTTCCTCATCGATGACGATAATTCCCAGCCGGGCGAAGGGGGTGAACAGCGCCGAACGGGTGCCGATGACGATAGCGCATTCACCGCGCCGCGCTTTCAGCCAAACCACCAGCCGTTCACTGTCGTTGAGCCCCGAGTGCAGAACCTCAACCGGCGCATTGAAACGCTCGCGAAAGCGGGAAATGGTTTGCGGTGTCAGGCCGATTTCCGGCACCAGCACCAGCGCCTGTTGGCCTTTGTCGAGAATATTTTCCAGCACCGTCAGATACACTTCGGTTTTGCCGGAGCCGGTCACGCCGGCCAGCAACCAGGCGGCAAACCGGTCATCCTCGCTGCGGATAGCCCCGACGGCGGTGGCTTGTTCGGTATTCAGCCGCAGCCGTTCGCCGTTAACCCGGAACCCGGGTCGCCAGTCGTGCGTGTCCACCGCCTGGGGCCGCAAATCGCATAACCCTTTGGCGCGTAGCGCCTGCAGCGCCGTGTCGGCCAGCTGTAGCTCGCTCACCTGATGGCGATACACCGGCCCCCGCAGCAGCGCCGCCAGCGCCTGTTGCTGTTTGGGTGCCCGCTTCAAATTGTCGAGGAGCGTGCTGCGTCCTTGTTCCGTGGCAAACCACTGCCACAGGGGCGCCATCGTCGCAGGTTTGCCCTGGCGCAGCAGAACGGGAAGGGCGTGGAACAGCACTTCGCCGGCAGGATAATGGTAATAGCCGATGGCCCAGTTCAGGATGCGCCACAGGCTGTCCGGAAACAGTGACTGGCTGTCGAGGACGTCGCTGATGGGCTTTAACTTGTCCAGGGCCACCTCGCTGTGATCGTGCACGGCAGTAACGATGCCAATGGCCTGACGTTGACCAAACGGAACCCGGACCCGCCCCCCGATCGCCGGCGCCGCGTTAGCGGGCAAAAGATAATCAAATGTCCGAGCCAGCGGCACCGGTAATGCGACGTTTACAACGAACATGCATCCATCATCCTGGGTGGCAAAAAAGTGCAGCTAGTGTACACTGTGTCGTCTTTGATGTGCGGATTCTGTTTGCAAAGATTGGCGGCATTCTGTATGATTCGCCGCCTTTGATGTTATCCGGCATTAAAGCGATAAACTCCATTCGCGTGGTGTCTGGCTAAAGTAGACTGGATAGCGACGCGGCCTTATGAAGAGGTTTTCCATGCAAAAAGATATTCATCCGAATTACCAAGAAATTACTGCTACCTGTTCTTGCGGTAATGTCATCAAGACCCGCTCCACCGTGGGCCATGACCTGAATCTGGACGTTTGTGGCGCTTGCCATCCGTTCTACACCGGTAAACAACGTGTGGTTGATACCGGCGGTCGTGTTGATCGCTTTAATAAGCGCTTCAGTATTCCGGTCGGCAAGAAATAATTGCCCTGCTGGTAAAGAGAAAAGGCGCCGTTGGTGCCTTTTTACTAATTCACTTGTTGAAAAAGATTTCCTGAGTCTTACCCGCAGCGCGTTCACGCTTCCCGTCTCACTGTGCTTAGCATGGCATTTCAGGTCACCGCCGTTTTAGGGTTACTGTCCCGGCGATAAATACTTTCCGGACTTCATTTCATTACCTCTTCCACAGTTTAATCATCATTGATCCCAGCGTCTTATTTATGGCTATTTTTGATTAGTAATATACTCTATTTGAGCACGGTCATGAGTTAATCTATTAATAAACGTGCGCGAAATGATCATGTCTCGAATAAGATATTCACCTTATTACTACTGTCTACAAAAGATACTACAATGACATGCACGCATTACTTACGAAGGACGTCGCTGAATTTATATCTCTATAGGGCAATAATATATCGCTAACACGTCATATTAAATTATTCTTGCGTGAATGAAATACCGAGTAAAATGCTAGGCCAAGGCCCAAATGCTCTCTTTTTAAAGGAATTGAACTGATTTAACTACTCAACCATTGACAGACGGCAATGACGCCCCTTTAGGCATAAGCTTTATGCTTGAAAATAGATTTTACAACCCTACAACCCTACAACCCTACAACCCTACATCGCTTACGCGTTGTTTAACCAGCAATACATTTATTTAACCAGCTCGCATTCATTTATCCTACAGAGGACAGTATGGTTACAGCTAATACCTCCATCAACGCTACCTTGAAATTTGCTTGCACCGCAGGCACCGGCTCATCTCACGCCATGAAAGATGCCACGTCGCCGACAGGTATTCTCCAGCATTTACTAGATATTTTGACATTTGGCGGTATCCGGCGAGAAAAGAAAAATTTATACACGGTAGTGATGGATAAAATGGTCGAAGCCCTCAAGGTAATAGATATTACCGAGCCGAGGGATATCGTTTTGCATGATGTCAGAGGCTATCAAGTATCGTTCAAACTACCATCCATAATCGACGATGAAAAAAAGTCACGGTGATAGTTGGGGCTGGTGACCATACTGTCAGTCATAAAATTGATCTTAAGACATACCACGATGTTTGCCGAACATTAATGCTTAGAAACGAATTTCACCTTCCGCAAGATCCCGTTATTTTGACTGAACAAGGTAAATTGAACCTGGTCGGCGCCAATCTGGCGCGCGAAGATCTGGCCGGTTTTGATCTGTCGGGGGCTTATTTGACCGACGCGAATCTTTTCCGTGCCAAATTGTCCGATGCTAATTTGGTGCGGGCTGATCTCAACCCAGGCTGACTTAAGCCGTGCTGACTTGACAAAAACCGATCTGACCAACGCTGAGCTGACGGATACTCTCTTAATCGACGCTGAACTGGTCCGTGCTAATCTGACGGAAGCGCATTTATTGCGGACGCGGCTGAATGGTGCTGATTTGTCCAATGCTATCCTTATCAAAGCCAATATGACCTTTGCTAACCTGGCTGAGGCGTAATCTTGCCCATGCCGAGTTAATTGATGCCGATCTGACCTTCGTTAACTTGGTAGGCAGCAATCTAAATGGCGCTAATTGGTCGGCAGCAATTTGAAGGGTGATAAATGGTTGTCAGCAATCTGAAGGGCGTTGATTTGAGGGCGTCAATCTGTCCTTTTCCGACCTGCTTCATATCTATCTGACTTCCTTGACATCACGAGAGCCAAGCTGCCGGGCGCTATTATGTCTTCAGGCTTTGTGGCTTGACGCGATAACAACAATGTGATCAGCGATCTCAACAACACCAGTTGAGATCCTGTTTACCGCAACCCACCAAGCAGCATCAGCTCACTCCCCCTAAGCGCCTGAGACCGTCAACATGCGAGGCGTGCGCATTAGCCAATGCACGGAAATTGACACGGTGCAGGTTTAGCCATTATGACGGCACAGAATTGGCACACGCGGGTTAATATGACCCTGAGACGGGTCAGCGCTGAGTAACCAACAGTACCCGCTGCGTGCGGAGGGTAAACGACCTCAGAGATCCAGTATTTTGCCAGATAACGAGCGACGGTGGTTTTGTGTACCACTACGTCGCGGTTGGGTGGTGTAGTGTTAATATTCCCACGTATCGGGATCGATCCCCATTTCCCGCATCATATCCTTCGCCACTTCCGGGATTTCATCGTTGCGCTCTTTGCGCAGATCGTGATCGTCCGGCAGCGGTTGGCCGGTGAAGGCGTGCAAAAACGCTTCACAAAGCAGCTCGCTGTTGGTGGCATGGCGCAGATTGTTCACCTGGCGCCGGGTTCTTTCGTCGGTCAGAATTTTGAGAACCTTCAGCGGAATGGATACCGTAATCTTTTTGACCTGTTCGCTTTTTTTACCATGTTCAGCATAAGGGCTGACATACTCACCTTTCCATTCCGCCATGGGATACCTTAATGTCTCAACGAATGAATATAAATTGCAGAAAGTTCGCTAATTATGACGTATATGCGGGAAACGCTCTACTTAATGCCGGCTAAATTTGCTGTTTATCACCATTTCCTATAGTTTCGGCCTCGACCCCGCCGTTCGCCTGCGTTACAACATGTGGATGGGTTTGACAGTTCAAATCAGCATAATTTTAGCGGTTATTGTTGCTGTGCTCAATCTATACGCAAAGAAGTTTAGATGTCCAGATGTATTGACGTCTATATTTGCGCGGTTTACTCTTTCACCTCACTTTTAGCATTAGTCAGGATGCGACACCATGACGCGCAAGCAGGCCACCATCGCAGTTCGCAGCGGGTTGAATAACGACGAGCAATTCGGTTGTGTCGTTCCGCCGATTACCCTTTCAAGTACCTATAACTTTACCGAGTTCAACCAGCCGCGCGCCCACGACTACTCCCGGCGTGGTAATCCGACGCGCGACGTTGTGCAGCGGGCCCTGGCGGAACTGGAGGGCGGTGCGGGTGCGGTGATGACCAGCAGCGGTATGTCGGCTATTCATCTGGTGTGTACGGTTTTTCTCAAACCCGGCGATTTGCTGGTGGCGCCGCATGATTGTTATGGCGGCAGCTATCGGCTGTTCGACAGTCTGAGCAAACGCGGCACCTATCGGGTGGAGTTCGTGGATCAGGCAAACCCGCAAGCGCTGGCTCAGGCGCTGGCCGCAAAACCGAAGCTGGTGCTGATTGAAACCCCGAGCAACCCACTCTTGCGGGTTGTGGATATCGCCGCCATCTGTCGTGAAGCGCACAAGGCGGGCGCCTTGTGCGTGGTGGATAACACCTTTATGAGTCCGGCGCTGCAGCAGCCGCTGGCGCTGGGAGCCGATCTGGTTGTGCACTCCTGCACCAAATATCTTAACGGGCATTCCGATGTGGTCGCGGGGGCGGTGATTGCCCGCGAGGCGGATGTGGCCATCGAACTCGCGTGGTGGGGCAACAATATTGGCGTGACCGGCAGCGCGTTCGACAGCTATCTGCTGCTGCGCGGAATACGGACCCTCACGCCGCGTATACGGCAGCAGCAGAGTAATACCCAAGCTATCGTCGCGTATTTACAGCAACATCCGCAGGTGAAAAAGTTGTATTATCCTGGCCTGTCGGAGAATCCGGGGCACGAAATTGCCTGTCGTCAGCAAAGCGGCTTTGGCGCGATGCTCAGTTTTGAACTGGACAGCGACGAAACCACGCTGCGCCGATTCCTGGCCGCGTTGACGCTATTTACTCTGGCCGAATCGCTGGGGGGCGTGGAAAGTCTTATTTGCCACGCCGCGACCATGACGCTTGCGGGAATGGCGGCGGAAGCCCGCGCCCGTGCCGGTATCAGTGAAACGCTGCTGCGCCTGTCGGTCGGGATTGAAGATAGCGAAGATTTAATTGCCGATCTGGAACAGGCTTTCCAGGCGGCACTACAGAGGTAAGCATGAGTCCATTAGTAAGCGTGGACAGCCCGACCGGCCGTCAATTGCATAAATTTGGCGGTAGTAGCCTTGCCGACGTGAAATGTTACCAGCGGGTGGCAGGGATTATGGCCGAGTATAGCCGGCCCGGTGATCTGATGGTGGTTTCCGCGGCGGGCAGCACGACCAACCAGCTGATAAGCTGGCTGACGCTGAGCCAAAGCGATCGCCTGTCCGCCCACCAGGTGCAGCAGAATTTACGCCGCTATCAAAGCGAACTGATTAGCGGCTTGCTGTCTCCCGCAGACGCTGAAGGGTTGCTTAGCGCGTTCATTCTCGACCTGGAGCGGCTGGCGGCATTGCTGGATGCTCCCATAACCGACGCGGTGTACGCCGAGGTGGTCGGCCATGGTGAAATCTGGTCGGCGCGGCTGATGGCCGCGCTGCTCAGCCAGCTGGATATGGAAGCGCAGTGGCTGGACGCACGGGATTTTCTGCGCGCCGAACGCGCCGCTCAACCCCAGATCGATGAGGGCCGTTCTTGGCCGCTGTTGCAGCAATTGTTGACGCAACATCCCTCCAGGCGGCTGGTAGTCACGGGCTTTATTTGCCGCAACCAGGCCGGGGAGACGGTGTTGCTCGGCCGTAACGGCAGCGATTATTCCGCCACCCAGATTGGCGCGCTGGCAAGCGTCGCCCGTGTCACTATCTGGAGCGATGTGGCCGGCGTTTACAGCGCCGATCCGCGCAAGGTGAAAGATGCCTGCCTGTTGCCGCTGCTGCAGCTGTTCTACACCTCCGAGGTCGCCGGCAGCGCGTTGCGTATTCTTGAACAGGCCGGTCTGCCGGCGCATCTGCAACTGCGCGAAGGCGTGGCGCTGGTCGCGCTGGGTGGGCGCCGGCGTGGCGAAAAACCCGCTGCACAGCCACCGTTTTTATCAGCAGCTTAAATATCAACCCATCGAATTCTTCTGGCAGGCAGAGGACGGCATCAGTCTGGTGGCGGTGATGCGCGTAGGGCCTACCGAGCATGTCATTCAGGGGCTGCACACCTCGCTGTTCCGCGCCGAGAAACGTATCGGCCTGATGCTGTTCGGCAAGGGTAATATCGGTTCGCGCTGGCTGGAGCTTTTTGCCCGCGAGCAGAAAAATCTCTCGGCGCGTACCGGTTTTGAATTCATTCTCAGCGGAGTGGTGGACAGCCAGCGCAGCGTGCTGAGCTACGACGGCCTTGACGCCAGCCGGGCGCTGGCCTTTTTCAATGATGAGGCGACGCTCACGGAGCCGGAAGATCTGTTTTTGTGGATGCGCGCCCATCCTTATGACGATCTGGTAGTGCTGGATGTGACCGCCAGCGAAGCCGTGGCGGATCAGTATCTGGATTTTGCCAGCTACGGTTTCCACGTCATCAGCGCCAACAAGCTGGCGGGCGCGTCTGACGGTGATAACTACCGCCAGGTGCGTGACGCCTTCGCCAAGACCGGCCGCCACTGGCTTTACAACGCGACGGTTGGCGCCGGCCTGCCGGTGAACCATACGGTGCGGGATTTGCTCGACAGCGGCGATAGCATTCTCTCCATTAGCGGTATCTTTTCGGGGACCTTGTCGTGGCTGTTTTTACAGTTTGACGGCAGCGTGCCCTTCACCGAACTGGTGGAACAGGCTTGGCAGCAGGGCCTGACCGAGCCGGACCCGCGCGTCGATCTCTCCGGCCAGGATGTCATGAGTAAACTGGTGATTCTGGCCCGCGAGGCGGGGTATGCCATCGAACCCAATCAGGTCCGGGTTGAATTGCTGGTGGCGCCCGGGCATGAAGTGGGGTCAGTGGATCACTTCTTCGAGGAAGGCGGCGAGGCGCTGAACGAACACATGCTACAGCGTCTGGAGGCGGCGCAAGAGATGGGGCTGGTGCTGCGCTATATCGCTCGTTTCGAGGCTAACGGCAAGGCATGGGCGGGCGTGGAGGCGGTACGGCCGGAGCACCCGATGGCCTCATTGCTGCCCTGCGACAACGTATTTGCTATCGAGAGTCGCTGGTACCGCGATAATCCGCTGGTCATTCGCGGCCCTGGGGGCGCCATTCCGGTAGTGATTAATAGGCTTCTTCTCGCCGCGCCGTGCGCGAATGCATCGCGGAAATGCCCGCTCAGCTTTATTCAAAAGGAACCGCCCAGGGCCTTTTCCCCGCGCTATGCGCGAGATCTTTTTACCTCCCAAGTTGTAATCGTTTCAGCTTCACTTGGCTAAATTGAAAATTATTCACGCTCCTTGAATATTAATCGCCTTCGGTAACAATTAATTGATTGACGAAACTCGTGAATTCAGTCATTTTCCATTTAGAAGTCTAAACGTATAGACGCTTATCTGTGGTGGGCATAATGCCTCTCCTACACTGTGTCATGAGGTAACGGTATGAGTTTCTTTCACGCCAATCAGCGGGAAGCATTGAATCAGAATCTGGCGGAACTGCAGGGCCAGATAAACGTCTCGTTTGAGTTTTTTCCCCCTCGCACCAGCGAGATGGAACAAACTCTCTGGCAATCTATCGACCGGCTGAGCGAACTGAAACAGACTTTTGTCTCGGTGACCTACGGAGCCAATTCCGGCGAACGCGAACGTACCCACAGCATTATTAAAGACATCAAAGAGCGTACCGGTCTGGATGCCGCACCGCATCTGACCTGTATCGACGCCACCCCGCACGAGCTGCAGGCGATAGCACAGGACTATTGGCATAGCGGGATTCGCCATATCGTGGCGTTACGTGGCGATTTACCGCCCGGCAGCGGTCGGCCGGCGATGTACGGCGCCGATCTGGTCGCGCTGCTGAAAAAAGTGGGCGACTTCGATATTTCCGTGGCGGCCTATCCGGAAGTGCATCCGGAAGCCAAGAGTGCTCAATCGGATCTGATCAATCTGAAGAGGAAAGTGGATGCGGGCGCCAGCCGGGCGATTACCCAGTTCTTTTTCGATGTGGAAAGTTATTTGCGTTTTCGCGACCGCTGCGTTGCCGCCGGTATTGATACGGAAATTGTGCCGGGTATTTTGCCGGTGTCCAATTTTCGCCAACTGCAACGTTTCGCCGCCGTCACCAATGTGAAAGTGCCCAACTGGATGACCACTATGTTCGACGGACTGGATCACGATCAGGAAACCCGCAAAATGGTGGGGGCCTCCATCGCCATGGACATGGTGAAAATCCTCAGCCGGGAAGGGGTAAAGGATTTCCATTTTTACACCCTGAATCGCGCCGAGCTTACCTATGCCATCTGCCATACGCTGGGAGTGCGCCCGGAGATCAAGATTGCCCCTGCGGCCAATCGGGCCGCGGGATAACGCTTCCCGCTGCCTGGTTTCTGATTTGCGGGCGTGACGGCCCGTTGTCGCAAGCGCCCATGTCGTTCGCGGGCGGCTTTGCTGCCGCCGCGCGCTTCACCGTCCTTAGCCAGTGTTTCGCATCCCCGCCGGCGATAGTTAACCATTAACGCCTGTTCCACCCTTGTATCTGGATGCTCCTGCTGCCGTGAACGATGCAGCAGCTCCGCCTGCAACACATTGAGCGGATCGGTATACACATTACTTGGGGCGATGGATTCGGCAATCCACGGCAAATCGGCCATGAGATGATCGTCGTTGGAGATCGTCAATACCACGTTAATATCGTCCTCCAGCTGTTGCCGCAGCTGTTTGCCCAGCGGCCACAAGGACTCCTCCACCAGACGCTGATCGTAATATTCAGCCAGCCACAGGTCGCTTTTGGCGAAAACCATCTCCAGCATGCCGATGCGCGTGGAGAAAAAGGGCCAATCGCGGCACATGGTTTCCAATTGGTCTTGCTTGCCGGATTCCACCGCTTTTTGCAGCGCCGTGCCGGACCCCAGCCAAGCGGGCAGCATCAGACTGTTATGCGTCCAGGCGAAAATCCAGGGAATGGCGCGCAGACTCTCGACACCGCCGGAAGGGCGGCGTTTGGCCGGCCGCGAGCCGAGCGGTAATTTGCCCAGCTCCAGCTCCGGGGTCGCTGAACGGAAATAAGGAACGAAATCCGGGTTTTAACGCACGTAGCCGCGATACATATCGCAGGAAACCGTCGATAGCTCCTCCATCAGTGCGCGCCACTCCTGACTAAGCTCGCGGATTAAAAACGCCTGTTTATCGGTTTCCGGCCAGCTGGCATAATCTCCCAGCCCCAGATAGCGGATAATTTCGCTTAATGCCTCGGTATGGCGGGTGCTCTCCTGACGCACGTCGATGCGCACCAACTGAATACCGAAGCGTTTAATGCGCCGCAGCGTATCCAGCAGCTGACCGCTGGCGATAATCTTCATCCCGCAGGCCCGCAGCTATTGATAACAGGCGTAAAGTGGTTCCCAAAGCTGATCGTTGGTTTCCAGCAAATCGGTTGGCGCCGAACGATGTTCGCCGCGCAGTTGCGCCGCCAGCCAGTCCTGGGTGCTCAATAACTGCGCGCGCATACGCTTCATCAGCCAGCGATAAGGCTCCTGATCTTCTTTCGCCACCTCCCGCCAACGCGCGCAGCTCGGGGGTACATTCGCCCATCGACAGCTCCGACACCAACACCTGAATATCGCGTATAAACAGATCTACCGCTATTCACCTCCACCAGCATATGTATCAGGGTGCGGCGGGTAATTTCGGTGGGGTGCTCGGTCAGGACCAGTTCAATCGACAGGGATTCCACCGCGGCGCGAATGGCTTTCTCATTCAGTTCCGGATGATGTTTCAGCCGGGTGAAGACTTTACCCAGCCCTTCAGGATTATTAGCCACTTCGCCATGCATGAGGGGAAATCGAATGAAATTGCTCAGCGGTGTTGGCTAAATTGAGAAATTGGCTGAAGGCACGCGCCACCGGCAGCAGCTCATCATTGGACAGGTTTTGCAGGGTGGAAAGTAACTGCTGGCGATGCTTTTCATTGCCGGCCCGGGACGATTTGCGGATGGTTTCGACCTTTTCCAGGATATTTTCACCCATCGCATCTTTTATCGTGTCGCCCAGAAGCTTCCCGAGCATACTAACATTGCTTCGCATTGCCGAATATTGTTCGTTCATATGGACCCTGATTGGACTCTTTGTAAATTTATTTCACCGGATGGAGTTAATCGTTTGCCTTTATCTAGACACGTATCGTAAGGTCCGTCAATTGCCAACATTTCACGACAAAAAACACCACATTCGCGGCAATTCGCGAAATTTAATTACACCTGCCAATTATAAGAATATCTTATTCATTCGGGCGGTGTTTTCCACGCGCGACCCTGCCAGCGTGGAAAGCGGGTTTTTTATTCAGTGATGGCAGAAATGTTGCACGATCTGCGTAATCAATTCCCGGGCAGGTTTGATGAAAGCGGTATCAATGAATTCATCAGGTTGGTGGGCCTGATTAATTGAGCCCGGCCCCAGTACCAGGGTTGGACATAACGCCTGGATAAACGGGGCTTCGGTACAGTAATTGACCACTTCGGTTTCCACTCCCAGCAGCTTTTCCACCACCTGCACCAGCGGCGCATCCGTCGGGCATTCATAGCCCGGGATGGGCGGATGCAGTGCTGACATCGTGATACGACCCGGCCAGCGTTCGCTGACGGGAGCCAGGGCATCGGTCATCAGCTCTTCCAGGTCGCCCAAGGTCAGACCGGGCAGCGGGCGAATATCCATGTGCAATTCGCAGCCGCCGCAGATGCGGTTGGCCGCGTCGCCGCCGTGAATATGGCCGAAATTCATCGTGGGGTAGGGGATGACAAAAGCCGGATGATGGTAGCGTGTCTGTAGGGTATCGCGCAGCAGCATCAAGTGAGAGATCGCTTCATGCATCACCTCGATGGCGTTGACGCCGCGCTCGGGATCGCTGGAGTGCCCCGACTGACCCATAACGGTGACCGCGTTGGAAAGATGGCCTTTGTGCGCGTGCACCGGCGTCAGCGAGGTAGGTTCGCCGATGATGGCGCAATTCGGCCGCAGCTGACTACTGCGGGCGAAATATCTGGCGCCGGCCATGGAGGTTTCTTCATCCGCGGTCGCCAAGACATACAATGGTTTTTTAAATGAAGCGACATCAATATCCCGCAGGCTGTCCAGCACAAAAGCAAAAAAACCTTTCATATCCGCGGTGCCCAAACCGTAGAGTTTATTGTCGTGCTCGGTCAGAACAAAAGGGTCCCGCGTCCAGCGGCCATCGTCAAAAGGAACCGTATCGCTGTGGCCCGTTAATAATAATCCCCCTGGTCCACTGCCCACGCTGGCCAGCATGTTAAACTTATTGCATGTCCCCGGTACCGGCTGGACCTCCACCTGAAATCCCAGATCGCGGAACCAGCCCGCCAGCAAGGTGATTAAGGCCTCATTACTTTGATCCAGCGCGGCGTCGGTGGCGCTGATGGACGGTGTGGCAATGAGCGCACGGTACAACTCAATAAAAGGGGGTAATTTCATCATCGTGGTTGACAGCCTTTGCTTTGGATGGTATCAATATTTATGCATTTATTATGAATAATAATACGGTAATGTCGAGCATGACGTTTAAGGGTTAATACCAGACTACTACGCTTGACCTCGCGGGTGAACAGCGGATTGGCGCTGATTCGCCCAACTTCCGTTCTGATATTGTTAAGAAGGCAAATAAATTTCATGCTGAATACGCTGATTGTCGGCGCCAGCGGTTACACCGGCGCTGAGCTTGCGTTCTACGTGTGGCCCGCCACCCGCAGATGAATCTCGCCGCGCTGACGGTTTCCGCGCAGAGCGCTGATGCCGGCAAATTTCTGTCCGAGCTACACCCGCAATTGAAAGGCATTGTCGATCTGCCGCTGCAGCCAATGGACGATGTCAGCGAATGTGCGAAGAGCGCCGATGTGGTGTTTCTCGCCACCGCCCATGAAGTGAGCCATGATCTGGCGCCGCAATTTTTGGCGGCCGGCTGCGTGGTGCTTGATCTTTCCGGCGCCTACCGAGTCAATCAGGCGGCCTTTTACAGCCAATACTACGGTTTTGAACATCAGCACGGCGACTGGCTGGATCGTGCGGTCTACGGACTGGCGGAGTGGCAGGAAGCGGCGTTGAAAACCGCCCAACTGGTGGCGGTGCCCGGCTGTTATCCCACCGCCTCACAGCTGGCGCTTAAACCTCTGGTCGAGAGTGGGTTGCTACATGGCGACCAGTGGCCGGTGATCAATGCGGTCAGCGGGGGCAGCGGCGCAGGGCGTAAGGCGTCGCTCGGCAATAGTTTTTGCGAAGTCAGCCTGCAACCTTATGGCATTTTCAACCACCGGCATCAGCCAGAGATTGCCAGTCATTTAGGTATTCCGGTGATCTTCACACCGCACCTGGGCAATTTCGCCCGCGGCATTCTGGCGACCATCACCTGCCGGCTGCAGCCCGGAGTGACGTCTGCGGCGGTAGCGGCCAGTTTCCATCAGGCCTATGACAATAAACCGCTGGTGCGGCTTTACGACCAAGGCGTGCCGGCGCTGAAGGTGGTAGTGGGCACGCCGTTTTGCGATATCGGTTTCAAAATGCAGGGCGAACATCTGATCGTGGTCGCCGCCGAGGATAACCTGCTAAAAGGGGCGGCGGCGAAGGCGGTGCAGTGCGCCAATATCCGTTTTGATTTTGCGCAGACGCTGGCGCTTTGCTAAGCACTAATGAGGCCAATAACATAATGAATCCATTGATTATCAAACTGGGCGGCGTTTTGCTGGATAGCGACGAGGCGCTGGAGCGTTTGTTTACCGCGCTGGACAGTTATCGCGCCGAGCACCGGTGCCCTTTGCTTATCGTCCACGGCGGCGGTTGCCTGGTGGACGAGTTGATGCACAAACTTTCCCTGCCGGTGGTAAAGAAAAACGGCCTGCGGGTGACGCCTGCGGATCAGATCGCGATTATTACCGGCGCGCTGGCCGGCACCGCCAATAAAACGTTGCTGGCGTGGGCGAAAAAACACGCCATCAATGCGGTAGGACTGTGCCTCGGGGATGGCGATAGCGTGAACGTCACGCCGCTCGATCCGGCGCTGGGTCATGTCGGCCGTGCTCACCCCGGTTCGCCGGTGCTGCTGACGACGCTGTTGGAGGCGGGCTATCTGCCCATTATTAGCTCGATTGGGCTGACCCATGACGGCGAACTGATGAACGTTAACGCCGATCAGGCGGCCACCGCGCTGGCCGCTACGTTGGGCGCCGACCTGATTTTGCTATCGGACATCAGCGGGATTCTCGATGGCAAAGGCCAACGCATCGCGGAAATGACCGCCCAGAAAGCCGAGCAATTAATCGAGCAGGGGATCATCACCGACGGTATGATAGTGAAGGTCAACGCCGCGCTTGATGCGGCCCGAACGCTGGGCAGGCCGGTGGATATCGCCAGCTGGCGGCACGCCGAGCAACTGCCGGCGCTGTTCAACGGCGTTGCCATCGGCACCCGTATACTGGCCTGATTGCCGGCCTCGCCGGCAGCGTGACGCCGGCCGGTTCGTTTTACCCTCTTACGGCGCGGCACGAGGCCGCGTACGCACCTTTACCGCGCGCGGTGCGCGTCAGCATCGTTTTCAGGAGAGCAGGTTATGGCACTTTGGGGCGGACGATTCAGTCAGGCGGCGGATCAACGTTTTAAATCTTTTAACGACTCGCTGCGGTTCGACTACCGTCTGACCGAACAGGACATTGTCGGCTCCGTGGCTTGGTCCCGCGCGCTGGTGACCGTGGGGGTGTTGAGCGAAACGGAGCAGCAACAGCTGGAAGACGCTCTGAACGTGACCCTGGAGGAGGTGCGCACCGCGCCGGAAGCCATCCTCGCGAGCGATGCAGAAGATATCCATAGCTGGGTAGAGCAGTGCTTGATTGATAAAGTGGGCGATTTAGGCAAAAAGTTGCACACCGGACGCAGCCGAAACGATCAGGTGGCGACCGATCTCAAGCTGTGGTGTAGAGCGCAGGTCACCGAGCTGCTTGGCGCGATACACTTATTGCAGCAGGCGCTGGTCATGACCGCCGAGGCCCATCAGGATGTGGTGATGCCCGGCTATACCCATTTACAGCGCGCGCAACCCATCACCTTCGCCCACTGGTGTCTGGCCTACAGCGAAATGCTCGCCCGCGATGAAAGCCGCCTGCGCGACACGTTGACGCGTCTTGACGTCAGCCCACTCGGCGCCGGCGCGCTGGCCGGTACCGCCTATGCTATCGATCGCGACAAGCTGGCCGGCTGGCTGGGTTTTGCTTCTGCGACACGCAATAGTCTGGATAGCGTTTCCGATCGCGATCATGTTCTTGAACTCCTGTCGTATGCGGCGATTGGCATGGTGCACCTTTCCCGCTTCGCCGAAGATCTGATTTTCTTTAATACCGGCGAGGCGGGCTTCATCGAATTATCGGATCGCGTCACTTCCGGTTCGTCGCTGATGCCGCAGAAGAAAAATCCCGATGCGCTGGAGCTTATCCGCGGCAAATGCGGACGAGTACAGGGAGCGTTGACCGGCATGATGATGACGTTGAAGGGCCTGCCGCTGGCCTATAACAAGGATATGCAGGAAGATAAAGAGGGACTTTTCGACGCGCTGGATACTTGGCTTGACTGTCTGCATATGGCGGCGCTGGTGCTCGATGGGATCCAACTGAAATCGCCGCGCTGCCGCGAAGCGGCGCAGCAGGGTTATGCCAACGCCACCGAATTGGCGGATTATCTGGTGGCGCGGGGGATCCCTTTTCGCGAAGCGCACCATATTGTCGGCGAGGCAGTGGTGGAAGCTATCCGTCAGGGAGTGCCCCTGGAAACGCTACCGCTGGCGCGACTGCAGGCTTTCAGCCCGGTGATCGATGAGGATGTCTATCCGGTCCTGGCGCTGGCGTCGTGCCTGGCGCAGCGCAAGGCGAAAGGCGGCGTGGCGCCGGAGCAGATCGCGCAGGCTATCGCCGAGGCAAAACAGCGGCTGGCATAAAGGCCGCGGTGCGGCGCCTGCCGATTGCTATTACCCGGCAGATGGGTGGGTTGACGCGGTGGGTCAGCGTGGCCGGACATTGGCCCGCGGAGGCCACTTCTGCGGGCGGCCCGCGTCTTCTACCAAAACGCTGACCGTTTTCGCGCTGCACGGTGCATCCATTGGTGCCTTTAGCTAATGATCGTCCTGATAGGCGGGGAATATCGCCTGCGGGACCTTTTCCCTTTCTGACCCTGAACTTTATCTCATCATTTTAACGAGATGGATGAAGTTCGACACCATTGATCTGTAGCGGTAATTATTATTGATTTTAGTTATTGATAGGGTTAATCGTTGATTGCTATTCTATCTATCGACGCGGACTATCGCGTCGATGGAGGAATTCATGAACATTCGCGATCTAGAATATTTGGTGGCTCTGGCCGAGCATCGTCATTTTCGACGCGCCGCCGACTCCTGCCACGTCAGTCAGCCCACTCTCAGCGGACAGGTGCGCAAGCTGGAAGATGAATTGGGCGTGATGCTGTTGGAACGAACTAGCCGTAAAGTGCTGTTCACCCAAGCCGGCCTGCTGCTGGTGGATCAGGCGCGTACGGTGCTGCGGGAAGTAAAAGTTCTGCGCGAGATGGCCAGCCAGCAGGGAGAATCCATGTCGGGGCCGCTGCATATCGGCCTTATCCCTACCGTGGGGCCGTATCTGCTGTCGCATATTGTTCCGATGCTGCACCAGGCCTTTCCCAAGCTGGAAATGTATTTACATGAGTCCCAAACCAGCCAATTGCTACAGCAGCTCGACAGCGGCAGACTGGACTGCGTCATTTTGGCGCTGGTAAAAGAGTCGGAAGCGTTTATTGAAGTGCCTTTGTTTGACGAAACGATGCAGTTGGCGATTTATGCCGATCATCCCTGGGCGGATCGCGATCGGGTGCCGATGTCCGATCTGGCCGGCGAGCGGCTACTCATGCTTGAGGATGGTCACTGTTTGCGCGATCAGGCGATGGGCTTTTGCTTCCAGGCCGGTGCCGACGAGGACACCCATTTCCGCGCCACCAGCCTGGAAACCCTGCGCAATATGGTGGCGGCGGGCAGCGGCATTACCCTGCTGCCTTCCCTGGCGGTACCGCGGGAGCGCAAGCGGGATGGTGTTTGCTATCTCCCCTGTTACAGACCGGAACCGAAACGTACCATTGCGCTGGTGTATCGCCCCGGTTCACCGCTGCGTGCCCGCTATGAGCAACTGGCGGACTGTATCCGCAGTCATATGCAAGCCTACATGGGCACCGGCTTAAAACAGGCGGTTTAAGCCGTTAAGCGCCGCCACCCGGTAGGCTTCCGCCATGGTGGGATAATTGAAGGTCGTATTGACGAAATATTCGATGGTATTACCTTCCCCCTTCTGCTCCATGATGGCCTGGCCGATATGGATAATCTCGGCGGCGCGTTCGCCAAAACAGTGGATGCCGAGGATTTGCTTCGTCTCGCGGTGAAATAACAATTTCAGGCTACCGACATTCATGCCGACGATTTGCGCCCGCGCCAAATGTTTGAACTGTGCGCGTCCGACTTCATACGGGACTTTCATAGCCGTAAGCTCTTGCTCGGTTTTGCCGACAGAGCTGATTTCGGGGATGGTATAAATGCCGGTGGGAATATTTTCAATCAGCTGCACATTGGCCTGCCCTTTGATGATCACCTGCGCGGCGATACGGCCCTGATCATAAGCTGCGGAGGCCAGGCTGGGGTAGCCTATCACATCGCCGACCGCGTAAATATGGCGGGCCGCGGTCTGGTACATGCTGTTGACCTTGATAAGCCCGCGGCTGTCCGCTTCCAGCTCGACCTTGTCCAGCTTGAGCGTATCGGTATTGCCGGTGCGGCCGTTGGCGTAAAGCAGACAATCGGCTTTCATGCGCTTGCCGGAGCGGAAACGCACCTCGACGCCGTCATCGAGCCCTTTGATTTCTTCGTATTCCTCGTTGTGGCGGATAACCACCCCGTTTTCCCAGAAATGGTAGGACAGGGCGTCGGACATCTCCTGATCGAGGAAAGCCAGCAGCCGATCCCGGGTATTGATCAAATCCACCTTAACGTTCATGCCGCGGAAAATCGAGGCGTACTCGCAGCCGATAACGCCGGCGCCGTAAATAATCACATGGTGGGGATCGTGCTTCAGGTCGAGGATAGAGTCGCTGTCGTAAATACGCGGATGGTCAAAATCCACATCCTGGGGTTGATAGGGCCGGGAGCCGCAGGCGATGACGATATTTTCCGCGCTGAGGGTTTCGGTAGTGTTATCGCCGTAGTGGATCTGCACCTGGTGTTCATCGACGAAGCTGGCCTCGCCGGTGAAAATCTGGCAGTGGTTGCGCTCGTAAAAACCCTGGCGCATGTGGGTTTGCTGGTTTATGACCTGATCGGCATGACACAGAATATCGGAGAAGCCGGTGTGGGGCAGACGGGTATTGCCGTGCAGCGGGCTTTGATTGATTTCAATAATCCGGCTGACCGCCTGGCGCAGCGCTTTGGAGGGAATGGTGCCCCAGTGGGTGCAGCCGCCGCCGACGTTGTCATAGCGCTCGATGATCGCGACGCGCGCGCCACGCTTGGTCAATCCCATGGCGGCGCCTTCGCCGCCGGGACCGGAACCGATAATAATGGCATCGTAATCGTACTTTGGTTGCATAGCTGTCCCAACCCGATGAATACAAATTGACAACCTATATTGTAACATCAATGCCCGCATATCCCAATTGTCAACGCATCGGGCGGGCGGTAATCGCACGGAACGTCCTTAGCGCTTCCGGGCACGGCCCAGGGTCGTGGCAGGAGGCTCGGGACGTTAAAATACACAGTTTGTATCAACGCTGTTGCAACAAATTTTGATATAGTTGTTTTTTTACATTAATGGCGAGGCTGGATGGTTTATATGGGCGTCAGAGCGCAACAGAAAGAGCGGACCCGGCGTTCGCTCATTGAGGCGGCATTCAGCCAGTTGAGCGCTGAACGCAGTTTCGCCAGCCTGAGCCTGCGTGAAGTCGCCCGCCAAGCTGGTATTGCGCCCACCTCGTTTTATCGCCATTTCCGCGATGTGGATGAGTTGGGCCTCACTATGGTGGACGAAAGCGGACTGATGTTGCGCCAGCTGATGCGCCAGGCGCGTCAGCGTATCGCCAAGGGCGGCAGCGTGATCCGCACGTCGGTGGCCACGTTTATGGAATTTATCGGTAACAACCCCAACGCTTTCCGCCTGCTGCTGCGTGAACGTTCCGGCACCTCCAGCGCCTTCCGCGCCGCGGTGGCGCGGGAAATCCAGCATTTCATCGCCGAGCTCGCCGATTATTTGGAAATCGAGAACCATATGTCGCGCAGCTTTACCGAAGCGCAGGCGGAGGCGATGGTTATCATCGTGTTCAATGCCGGCGCCGAGGCGCTGGATGTCGATCTTGAGCAGCGCCGCCAGCTGGAAGAGCGGCTGGTGCTGCAGCTGCGCATGATATCCAAAGGGGCTTTTTATTGGTACCGTCGCGAGCAGGAAAAAGCGCTGACCCTTACTCAGAATAATGGCAGGTAACAGATGACCCAACACACCCTCGCAGAGAAAGGCACACTGCTGTTGGCACTGATCGCGGGCTTGTCCCTTAACGGCAGTTTCACCGCGCTTTTCAGCGCCATCGTTCCCTTTTCCCTCTTTCCGCCGATTGCGCTGGCTCTGGCGCTGTATTGCCTGCATCAGCGTTATCACCAGAGTGCCATGCCGCCGGGTTATCTGCTGCTGGTGGCAGCAAATTTTCTGCTTGGACTGTTATTGTACAGCGCGATTGTCCGCGCCGAATATCCTGCTATCGGCTCCAATTTCGTGCCGTCGATATTGGCGGTGGTGCTGGTCTTGTGGATTGGCCGGCGGCTGAAAATCCTGAGCCGCACGCAAGCGGACGGTGATGAAAATTACTGATGTTTGAATCAGGCATGGGCATGGCGCCGACGGCTTAAACCGCCGTCGCCTTGCGCACCAGCAACACGCCACATTCCATATGATGGGTGTAGGGGAACTGATCAAACAGCGCCAGCCGCTCGATAGTGTGGGTGGTAGATAGCGTGGAAAGGTTGCGGCACAGAGAATCAGGGTTACAGGAGATGTACAGGATCTGTGGATACGCCTGCACCATGCTGACTGTCGCCTCGTCCAGCCCGCTACGCGGCGGATCAACGAAAATCGTTTCGCAACGGTAGCTCTGTAAATCAATCTCCTTGAGACGGGTAAACTCGCGCTCTTTGCGCATCGCCTGGGTAAACTCCTCAGCCGACATACGGACTATCTGCACATTATCGATGTGGTTTGCGGCGATGTTATAGTGCGCGGCTTCCACCGATAGTTTGGCGATTTCGGTGGCAAGCACTCGGTCGAAATGACGCGCCAGCGCCAGCGAAAAATTGCCGTTGCCGCAGTAGAGTTCCAGCAAATCTCCCTGCGCGCCTTCGGTGGCCGCCAGCGCCCATTCCAGCATGTGTACATTGATTCCGGCATTGGGCTGGGTAAAGCTGTTCTCGATCTGCTGGTAAATGAGCGTGCGGCCGGCGACGGTCAAACGCTCGTCGACATAATCGCGATCCAGGTAGATTTTAGTCTTGTTGGCGCGACCGATGAACTGGATATGGTAACCGCGCGCGCGTAAGGCGTCGCGCAGGCCTGCGGCGCACTCGCGCCAGGCGTCGTCCAGCGGCCGGTGATAAATGAGGGTCACGACCGCCTCACCGCTTTGCGTCGTTAGATAGTCTATTTGAAACAGCTTGGCGCGCAACAGAGGTTCTGGTCGGATGGCCGTCATCATTTCGGCCATAAGTGCATTGATGAGCGGACTACCGGGCATGAAATGATCGATGCGGATCCGCGCTTTAGTCTGCGGATCGAACATGATGTGATACAGGTCATCCTCATCATGCCAGATGCGAAATTCGGCGCGCATGCGATAATGCGCGGGCTGTGAGCGGAAAATCTGCGCCTCAGGTGCCTGAAACGCCAGCATCATCTGCCGCAGACGCGCCGCTTTTTCCGCCAACTGCTGTTCATACTGATCGATGGGTAACGTCTCGGGCGTCATAGTCGTTTCCTGCTGGCCAGGCGGTCATTACCGCTTTTGCCCGGGATTGTAGGGAATAAACCGTTAATGTCCAGTTTTGTCGCATGTCATTGTTCTGGTGCATTTGTTTCCTGAACACGTTTATTACCGGGACGGTAGGATTATTGGCCGGCCAGAACGTGGCCGATTTTCCGTCGCCTGCTCAAGGTCCGCCACCGGCGGCCGATACCTGTCGCCCGCGGCGTCCTGCCAATCGATTGGATGCGAAAAGATGTTTAAAACAAAAACGACCGTGCTGGTGACGCTTTCCGTTACGGCCTTTTCCGGCTAGGGGCAAGAGACTGCCGCACCTCAGGCAGACGACGGTAATGAGCTGATAGTCTCTGCGAACCGTTTCCCGCAACCCGTTTCCACGGTACTGGCGCTGGTTAGCGTGGTCACCCGCGACGACATCGATCGTAGACAGATCAAATCCGTGGCCGAGGCGCTAAGCCGGTTGCCTGGGGTGGACATCGGTCAGAACGGCGGTCTCGGCCAGCAAAGCTCGCTTTTCATTCGCGGCACGAACGTCAGCCATGCGCTGGTGTTAATCGACGGCGTGCGGATGAATCAGGCGGGCATATCTGGCTCATCCGATCTCAGCCAGATCCCCATCGCGCTGGTACAGCGAATTGAATATATCCGCGGACCGCGTTCGGCGGTCTAAGCTCGGATGCGATCGGCGGCGTGGTCAATATTATCACTACCCGTGAGTAGAACGGCAGCACGCTCAGCGCCGGCATGGGCTCCCACGGTTATCAGACCTACGATGGCGCTACCCGCCAGCAGTTGGGGGAGAATACGACCGCCACCCTGGCGGGTAATTATACCTATACCCGTGGATTCGATGTTCGGGCCAATTTGCCGGATACCTACGGTGACCCGGCACAGCTCGATCGCGATGGTTTTATGAGTAAAACGCTGTACGCCGGGCTGGAACATCGGTTTAACGATCGGTTCAGCGGGTTTGCCCGCACCTACGGTTTCAGCAACCGCAGCGCCTACGACGGTACCTATTCTTATAGCGACTTCAATCATCCGGATGCGCTACCGGATACCCGCCAGCTCTACAGCCGCACCTGGGACACCGGCCTGCGCTTCCAGCAAGGGATCTATGCGTCCCAATTATCCTTCAGCTACAACCATACTAAAGACTATAACTACGATCCTCACTATGGCCCCTATGCGGATTCCGCCACGCTGGATGATTCTCAGCAGTATTATTTAGCGTGGGGAAACACGCTGCAAATTACGCACGGCACTGCCAGCGCAGGGGTGGATTGGCAGAAGCAGACTACCGAGCCCGACACCAATTATCTCAGCGATGGCTACGAATAGCGCAACACCGGCCTGTATGCCACGGTGCAGCAATTGTACGGTCCTGTCACCTGGAGAGGGTGGCCAGAGAGGATGATAATTCGCAATTTGGCTGGCACGGTACATGGCAGGGCAGCGCCGCCTGGGAAGTGGTCGAAGGCTATCGCCTCCTGTTGTCTTATGGCACCGCGTATAAGGCACCCAATCTCGGCCAGCTTTACAGCGCCTATGCGCAGCTCAATCCCGAGCAGAGCAAGCAATGGGAAGGGGGAATCGAAGGCTTGACCGGCCCGCTTGATTGGCGTTTAACGGCCTATCGTAATGACATCGACGATATGATTGCGTGAGATAGCGGCGAGGAAGCTTATTACAATATCGGCAAGGCGCGCATTGAAGGGGTAGAATGGACCGGCTCGTTTACCACGGGTCTGCTATCCCACCAGGTGACGCTGGAATATCTCGATCCGAGTGATGCCAAGACCAATGAGATTTTGGCCCGCCGCGCGAAACAACAGGGAAATACCAGCTGGACTGGCGGGTAGCCGATATTGATTGGTCGCTGAATTACCGTTACCTGGGGCAGCGTTGGGATACTAATTACAACACCAATCAACGCGTACGGCTGGGCGGGATCAGTCTGTGGGATATTGCGGCGTCATATCCGCTGACAACCCGGTTGACGGTTCGTGGTAGACTGGCCAATGTGTTCGATAAAAATTATGAGACAGCTTATGGCTACCAGACTGCAGGATGGGAATTCTATCTCACCGGAACCTATGCTTTCTGACGGCAGCGCCGCCAAACGGCCCACCATTCTTGTCTTTGACTCTGGCGTGGGGGGCCTATCAATATATAATGAAGTCAGGCAAACGTTGCCCAATGCCCATTATTTGTACGTTTTTGACAATGAGGCCTTCCCGTATGGGGAAAAACCGGAGCAATTCATTGTCGATAGGGTCGTCGCCATTGTTGGTGCGATGTGGCGACAGCATAAGATCGACTTGGTCATCGTTGCCTGCAATACCGCCAGCACTATTTCACTGCCGGCGCTGCGCGAGCGTTTCCCCTGTCCGATTATCGGCGTGGTACCGGCGATCAAACCGGCGGCCCGACTCACCCGCAATGGTATCGTCGGGTTGCTGGCGACGCGCGCTACAGTACAACGCAGTTACACCCATGATCTCATCAGTCAATACGCCGGCGATTGCCAAATTTTGCAGTTAGGGACGGCCGAACTGGTGGATATGGCGGAAGCCAGATTGCATGGCGAATTGGTGCCCCTGCCGGTGTTGCGCAAACTTCTGCGCCCCTGGCTAAGGGCAGCGGAGCCGCCTGACACGGTCGTACTGGGCTGTACCCACTTCCCCTTGCTGAGCCAGGAACTCCAGGCGGTACTACCGGAAGGAACCCGTCTGGTCGATTCCGGGTCGGCCATTGCCCGCCGCGCGGCTTGGCTGGTGGAGCATGACATGGACGTCAGCAGTCTGCAGGGCGAAACAGGACCGAATAAAACTTATTGCCTCGTTACCACGCCACAGGCGGTAGCGCTGATGCCGGCACTGACGCGCTATGGTTTCGGCTCATCGGGAATGCTTACGCTTTAACAGCACCCGATGCGGCCTCTCGGCGCGCGTTATTGCCCGTCCTTTCGCGAGTCGGATGTCAGCCGCCCCAGGGATAGCACAAGTGGCGGAAAGATTATGGCCGGCGGGCAATTTGGGAATAGGGGAATAGGGGGATAGGGGGATAAGGGAATATGGGTTTTGTAGCGTATCGGCATCGGACTTGACTGAAAATCAGCGTCAGATCGTTCATTGGATAAGGGAAAACAGGCGATTCGTTTAATTTATCGCTAGTTGGCGCAAAAATTGCGATTAACTCTTGTCACCGGCCGTGAAGGCCCTATAATGCGCCTCCACTGACCGGGAACAGTCGCTACGGCGCACAGGCTCAGCCAGAGGCAGGCGGCCCGCTACGGGAAAATAAAAGCTTGACTTTACAGCAGAAAAGCGTAATATGTGCCACCCGTGCGGGTCGAGAAAACAGCCGGCACTGCTCTTTAACAATTTATCAGACAATCTGTGTGGGCACTCACAAGACGATATCGACATACCGAAATATCAAGTCTTGAAGAGTGAACAACAAATATTCATATGAATACCAGTTTTGATTCTTTGAGCATCAAGCTTTTAATTGAAGAGTTTGATCATGGCTCAGATTGAACGCTGGCGGCAGGCCTAACACATGCAAGTCGAGCGGCAGCGGAAAGAAGCTTGCTTCTTTGCCGGCGAGCGGCGGACGGGTGAGTAATGTCTGGGGATCTGCCCGATGGAGGGGGATAACTACTGGAAACGGTAGCTAATACCGCATAACGTCGCAAGACTAAAGTGGGGGACCTTCGGGCCTCACACCATCGGATGAACCCAGATGGGATTAGCTAGTAGGTGGGGTAATGGCTCACCTAGGCGACGATCCCTAGCTGGTCTGAGAGGATGACCAGCCACACTGGAACTGAGACACGGTCCAGACTCCTACGGGAGGCAGCAGTGGGGAATATTGCACAATGGGGGAAACCCTGATGCAGCCATGCCGCGTGTGTGAAGAAGGCCTTCGGGTTGTAAAGCACTTTCAGCGGGGAAGAAGGCGTTAGCGTTAACAGCGCTATCGATTGACGTTACCTGCAGAAGAAGCACCGGCTAACTCCGTGCCAGCAGCCGCGGTAATACGGAGGGTGCAAGCGTTAATCGGAATTACTGGGCGTAAAGCGTACGCAGGCGGTCTGTTAAGTCAGATGTGAAATCCCCGGGCTTAACCTGGGAACTGCATTTGAAACTGGCAGGCTAGAGTCTCGTAGAGGGGGGTAGAATTCCAGGTGTAGCGGTGAAATGCGTAGAGATCTGGAGGAATACCGGTGGCGAAGGCGGCCCCCTGGACGAAGACTGACGCTCAGGTACGAAAGCGTGGGGAGCAAACAGGATTAGATACCCTGGTAGTCCACGCTGTAAACGATGTCGATTTGAAGGTTGTGGCCTTGAGCTGTGGCTTTCGGAGCTAACGCGTTAAATCGACCGCCTGGGGAGTACGGCCGCAAGGTTAAAACTCAAATGAATTGACGGGGGCCCGCACAAGCGGTGGAGCATGTGGTTTAATTCGATGCAACGCGAAGAACCTTACCTACTCTTGACATCCAGAGAACTTGGCAGAGATGCCTTGGTGCCTTCGGGAGCTCTGAGACAGGTGCTGCATGGCTGTCGTCAGCTCGTGTTGTGAAATGTTGGGTTAAGTCCCGCAACGAGCGCAACCCTTATCCTTTGTTGCCAGCGATTTGGTCGGGAACTCAAAGGAGACTGCCGGTGATAAACCGGAGGAAGGTGGGGATGACGTCAAGTCATCATGGCCCTTACGAGTAGGGCTACACACGTGCTACAATGGCGCATACAAAGAGAAGCGATCTCGCGAGAGTCAGCGGACCTCACAAAGTGCGTCGTAGTCCGGATTGGAGTCTGCAACTCGACTCCATGAAGTCGGAATCGCTAGTAATCGTGGATCAGAATGCCACGGTGAATACGTTCCTGGGCCTTGTACACACCGCCCGTCACACCATGGGAGTGGGTTGCAAAAGAAGTAGGTAGCTTAACCTTCGGGAGGGCGCTTACCACTTTGTGATTCATGACTGGGGTGAAGTCGTAACAAGGTAACCGTAGGGGAACCTGCGGTTGGATCACCTCCTTACCTAAGCGATACGTTGAGTGACGTGTCCACACAGATTGTCTGATAATTGTCACGAGCAAGAAAAACCTGCTATAGGCTTGTAGCTCAGGTGGTTAGAGCGCACCCCTGATAAGGGTGAGGTCGGTGGTTCAAGTCCACTCAGGCCTACCAGTTCTGCTTATTTCCGTGGGTTCCCGTGATGAGGAGGGCAGCATGTTGCCGACAGGCGGCATGAGAGGCTGTGCGTCAGGGGGGCGAAGAAGGCGAGACTGGCTGTCGTACTGTAACGTCGCGGTGCGGTATCGGGTTTACCGGCAGGTAAACGGTATCGTCGCGGGTGAGCGACGGCATATGCAAGGTAAACGACTTGGGGCTATAGCTCAGCTGGGAGAGCGCCTGCTTTGCACGCAGGAGGTCAGCGGTTCGATCCCGCTTAGCTCCACCATTTCGCTGTGGAGTCGGGTTTGGTCATTTGTGGGTATGAGAAGGTTTTTTTTGCTGTAGTGTTATTTCAGAGCGCGTTTATCAAGCGCGCTGCGAAATACCGCTCTTTAACAATCCGGAACAAGCTGAAAATTTGAAACACATGCTGAAGTGCAAACTCAGTATGCGAGTCTCTCAAACGAAGTAAGCAAACCTGAGGTAACGCGCAAGCGTTATCACTGTAGCGCGCAGACAGCTCAGGGTTGTGAGGTTAAGTGACTAAGCGTACACGGTGGATGCCTAGGCAGTCAGAGGCGATGAAGGACGTGCTAATCTGCGAAAAGCGCCGGTGAGCTGATATGAAGCGTTATCAGCCGGCGATGTCCGAATGGGGAAACCCGGTGCAACTCGTTGCATCATTGTCAGGTGAATCCATAGCTTGACGAAGCGAACCAGGGGAACTGAAACATCTCAGTACCTTGAGGAAAAGAAATCAACCGAGATTCCCCCAGTAGCGGCGAGCGAACGGGGAACAGCCCAGAGCCATCATCAGCTTGCGCATCAGGAGAACGGTCTGGAAAGTCCGGCGACAGAGGGTGATAGCCCCGTATCCGAAGGTGCGCTTGTTGTGAGCTCGATGAGTAGGGCGGGACACGTGATATCCTGTCTGAAGATGGGGGGACCATCCTCCAAGGCTAAATACTCCTGACTGACCGATAGTGAACCAGTACCGTGAGGGAAAGGCGAAAAGAACCCCGGCGAGGGGAGTGAAATAGAACCTGAAACCGTGTACGTACAAGCAGTGGAAGCATCCTTCGGGGTGTGACTGCGTACCTTTTGTATAATGGGTCAGCGACTTATATTCTGTAGCAAGGTTAACCGTATAGGGGAGCCGTAGGGAAACCGAGTCTTAACTGGGCGTCTAGTTGCAGGGTATAGACCCGAAACCCGGTGATCTAGCCATGGGCAGGTTGAAGGTTGGGTAACACTAACTGGAGGACCGAACCGACTAATGTTGAAAAATTAGCGGATGACTTGTGGCTGGGGGTGAAAGGCCAATCAAACCGGGAGATAGCTGGTTCTCCCCGAAAGCTATTTAGGTAGCGCCTCGTGAAGTCATCTACGGGGGTAGAGCACTGTTTCGGCTAGGGGTCCATCCCGGATTACCAACCCGATGCAAACTGCGAATACCGTAGAATGTTATCACGGGAGACACACGGCGGGTGCTAACGTCCGTCGTGAAGAGGGAAACAACCCAGACCGCCAGCTAAGGTCCCAAAGTCATGGTTAAGTGGGAAACGATGTGGGAAGGCCCAGACAGCCAGGATGTTGGCTTAGAAGCAGCCATCATTTAAAGAAAGCGTAATAGCTCACTGGTCGAGTCGGCCTGCGCGGAAGATGTAACGGGGCTAAACCATGCACCGAAGCTGCGGCAGCGGACGTATCACTTAAAACGCTCCACGCGACGATGAGCGGGCGCGTGCAAGCCACATTCCCGTTAAGTCGGCAACAGCCGGACAAGGGCAAGGCGTTTTAAGGATACGTCCGTTGGGTAGGGGAGCGTTCTGTAAGCCTGTGAAGGTGGCCTGTGAGGGCTGCTGGAGGTATCAGAAGTGCGAATGCTGACATAAGTAACGATAAAGTGGGTGAAAAGCCCGCTCGCCGGAAGACCAAGGGTTCCTGTTCAACGTTAATCGGAGCAGGGTGAGTCGACCCCTAAGGCGAGGCCGAAAGGCGTAGTCGATGGGAAACAGGTTAATATTCCTGTACTAGGTGTGACTGCGAAGGGGGGACGGAGAAAGCTAGGTTTGCCGGGCGACGGTTGTCCCGGTTCAAGCGTGCAGGTGGAAAGAGCAGGCAAATCCGCTCTTTCATAACACTGAGGCGTGATGACGAGCTACCACGGTAGTGAAGGAATTGATGCTACGCTTCCAGGAAAAGCCTCTAAGCTCCAGGTCACATCGAATCGTACCCCAAACCGACACAGGTGGTCAGGTAGAGGATACCCAGGCGCTTGAGAGAACTCGGGTGAAGGAACTAGGCAAAATGGTGCCGTAACTTCGGGAGAAGGCACGCTGGCATGTAGGTGGAGGGCCTTGCGCCCCGAGCTGAAGCCAGTCGCAGATACCAGCTGGCTGCAACTGTTTATTAAAAACACAGCACTGTGCAAACACGAAAGTGGACGTATACGGTGTGACGCCTGCCCGGTGCCGGAAGGTTAATTGATGGGGTTATCCGTAAGGAGAAGCTCTTGATCGAAGCCCCGGTAAACGGCGGCCGTAACTATAACGGTCCTAAGGTAGCGAAATTCCTTGTCGGGTAAGTTCCGACCTGCACGAATGGCGTAATGATGGTCAGGCTGTCTCCACCCGAGACTCAGTGAAATTGAACTCGCCGTGAAGATGCGGTGTACCCGCGGCAAGACGGAAAGACCCCGTGAACCTTTACTATAGCTTGACACTGAACATTGAGCCTTGATGTGTAGGATAGGTGGGAGGCTTTGAAGTGTGGACGCCAGTCTGCATGGAGCCAACCTTGAAATACCACCCTTTAATGTTTGATGTTCTCACTCAGGCCCGTCATCCGGGCCGAGGACAGTGTCTGGTGGGTAGTTTGACTGGGGCGGTCTCCTCCCAAAGCGTAACGGAGGAGCACGAAGGTTAGCTAATCACGGTCGGACATCGTGAGGTTAGTGCAAAGGCATAAGCTAGCTTGACTGCGAGAGTGACGGCTCGAGCAGGTGCGAAAGCAGGTCTTAGTGATCCGGTGGTTCTGCATGGAAGGGCCATCGCTCAACGGATAAAAGGTACTCCGGGGATAACAGGCTGATACCGCCCAAGAGTTCATATCGACGGCGGTGTTTGGCACCTCGATGTCGGCTCATCACATCCTGGGGCTGAAGTAGGTCCCAAGGGTATGGCTGTTCGCCATTTAAAGTGGTACGCGAGCTGGGTTTAGAACGTCGTGAGACAGTTCGGTCCCTATCTGCCGTGGGCGCTGGAAGATTGAGAGGGGCTGCTCCTAGTACGAGAGGACCGGAGTGGACGCACCACTGGTGTTCGGGTTGTCATGCCAATGGCATTGCCCGGTAGCTACGTGCGGAAGAGATAACCGCTGAAAGCATCTAAGCGGGAAACTTGCCTCGAGATGAGTCTTCCCTGAGGCCTTGAGCCTCCTAAAGGGACGTTAAAGACGATGACGTTGATAGGTCGGGTGTGTAAGCGCTGCGAGGTGTTGAGCTAACCGATACTAATGACCCGTGAGACTTAACCTTACAACACCTGAGCTGTTTGAGAGAGGGCGAAAGCCAGAGCTGTAACGAACGTTAGCGGCAAAGCGCAAGCGACATGAACGCGAGCGCCAGAAAGACGATATCAGCGATGTTCCGGATAACGCCCGATGGTCACGCAAGTGAGGGTTGGGCAGCAAGAGCAGTCTGCATGGTGAAAGCGGTGCGGAAAACGAATTTGCCTGGCGGCACGAGCGCGGTGGTCCCACCTGACCCCATGCCGAACTCAGAAGTGAAACGCCGTAGCGCCGATGGTAGTGTGGGGTCTCCCCATGCGAGAGTAGGGAACTGCCAGGCATCCATTACGTCCTAACGGGTAGCCCGTGACGAGCAGTATCAACGAGCCCTCTGCAACCTACGGGTAAAACAAGAACGCTAGAGCACTTTTCTATTCCGGTTTTTTCGCATATAGCACTGCCTCAGTAGATAGAATTTCTAATCCATAGATGCGCCGAAATAGATGAAAACCGCTCTAGCGGTACAGCCCTATCCATTTACCACCGGTTGCCAAAAGAACGCGTTCTGCGGGATGGCCTGGGCCAAAGGGTACTTCATCTCTCCATCACATTCCACCTCCAGCGATAATAGAGATTGATGCTATAAGCGTCTCCCGATGCGCTATATTCCGGCATTAAGGCGGTTTATTTTCGCGTTAAAAGAATACTTTTTCAGCATTATATAAAATTTTCCGCGAGATCAAGGTGACGAGATGGCGTTTTGCCGACCTAAACGTTATTTCACGCCGTGCAGAGAATATGAAGCCTTGTTCATTCTCTGTGTCACCTGGTGCCGAAAGATAACGGATTTAACGCTTTACTGACAATTGTTGCGCCTATCGCTAATCAGGTATGTTTTAAATAATGATATTAATCAACGGGTAATTTTAACTCTCCAAAAATATGAAGAGAATATGTTGGAGATTAATAGGTTTTATGTTGCAAAAAATTCTGGATGGATTGCCTTGTACTTGCTGCTCGCCTAATCGAAATACCAGGAGATAAAAATGAAAAAGGCATGTTTTGTCTTAGCGGTGGTTCTTTCCCTTAGCGCCTGCTCTTGCGGAATGACGGTAGGAGAAGACAAATTCAGTACTTCTTATGTTGAGTCGCATATCGTTAAAGGAAAAACGACACAAAGTCGGTACAGAGTTTGTATGGAGTGCCTGATGATAATGAAAAATCTTCCAATCGCGTCATTGGGTCTATTACAAAAACGGTAATTTAAATGATTCCTCCAGCCTGACAAACTATATTCCTGGCACTAGCGCAATTTCCAGTGCATTAGGGATGGCGAGTATGGCAGATTCAGCATCTTTTCAGGCGAGTAAAGTTTCCGGGAAAATGAGCGGTAACACTGAAATCCACGGTAAACGTTTATACGTTACCTTCGATAATAAAAACACTGTGGATTACTGGAGCCTTAATTGACCATTCTGTTGTTGCAAATGCGATCCCGGCCGGTCTATACCTGCCGGGGTATCGTCATCGGCAAGTCTGGCTAACCGGGCGCTTTCTCGCTAATGCTTTTTCTAGAATAAGATGAAACATTTTCAACTAACGGCTGAGAACTCGACATCCGGCGGCAAAGGGGCTATCTTCAGGTATCTGGATGTCTAAATGTATGCTTTGAGGATCTAAGGTTATGCCGATTCGGGTATTCGACGAGTTACCTGCAGTGAATTTTCTGCGTAACGAAAATGTCTTTGTGATGACGTCCTCGCGCGCCAGCACGCAGGAAATACGCTCGTTAAAAGTGCTGATCCTCAATCTGATGCCGAAGAAAATCGAAACCGAAAACCAATTTCTGCGTTTATTATCCAATTCGCCGCTGCAGGTGGATATTCAACTATTGCGCATCGACAGTCGAGAATCCAAGAACACGCCCGCCGAGCATCTGAATAATTTTTACTGTAATTTTGAAGACATTCAGCATGATAATTTCGATGGCTTGGTGGTGACCGGAGCGCCGCTGAGCCTGGTGGATTTTCATGATGTGGTCTTCTGGCCGCAGATTGACCGCGTGCTGCACTGGGCACGCGATCATGTGACGTCCACGCTGTTTGTCTGTTGGGCGGTTCAGGCGGCGTTGAATATCCTTTACGGCATTCCCAAAATGACCCGGCAGCAGAAACTGGCGGGCGTCTATCAGCATCACCTGCTGAAACCGCATGCATTGTTGACGCGAGGCTTTGATGAGACCTTTCTGGCCCCCCATTCCCGCAATGCGGATTTCCCTACGGCGATGATTCGCCAGCATACTGATCTGGAAATATTGGCGGAATCCGATGAGGCGGGAGCCTACTTGTTTGCCAGCCATGATAAGCGTCTGGCGTTTGTCACCGGGCATCCTGAATATGATGCGCTGACCCTGGCCAGCGAGTATCACCGCGATCGGGAAAACGGTCTTAATCCATCGTTACCGGTTAACTATTTCCTGCAGGATAACCCCGACCTGACGCCAAAGGCCAGCTGGCGCAGCCACGGTCATTTGCTGGTTGCTAACTGGCTCAATTACTACGTCTATCAGATAACGCCGTACGATTTGCGGCGTATGAATCCGACGCTGGAATAGGCGTTATCCGTCGATTAGGTCCTCTTCGACATTCTGCGCCGCTGTCCCCGGCGGCCGGGAGCGATTAAAAGTCGATGCAACTGGCGCCCTGTTCCACGCCGGACAGCTGATGGCGCAGTGCGCCGAACAGTTCTCGGCCGCAGCCCACCGCACCGGCTGAAAGATCCGGTACCGATACCTGGCGCAGCGCCAGTTCAGCTTCATCTACCAGCAACGCCAATTCGCCCGTCTTGCCATTTACCCGCACGATATCGCCATTACGGATTTTGCCGAGCAGACCGCCATTGTGCGCTTCCGGTGTCAATGAATGGCAGAAGGCACTTTGCCCGAGGCGCCTGAAAGACGGCCATCGGTCACTAACGCCACTTTGTAACCGCGATCAAGCAATACCTCCAGCGGCGGCATCAGCTTATGCAGTTCCGGCATGCCGTTGGCGCGCGGTCCTTGATAACGCACCACCACTACGCAGTCTTTGTTCAGTAAACCAGCGTCAAACACCGGACCGACGTCGTGCTGACTTGCAGATACCATTGCCTGCGCTTCAATGACTTGATTTTCCTTGGGCACGGCGGAGGTTTTCATTACCGCACGGCCAAGATTGCCGTTGAGGACTTTGGTACCGCCGCGGGGCGCAAAAGGATGCTCGCCACTGGCGATAATGGCCGCATCCAGCGACGCCGCTGGACCGTCGCGCCAGGCCAACCGACCTTCATCCAGCCACGGCTCAAGGGTATAGTGGCTTAGGCCGAAACCGGAAATGGTATGCACGTCTTCATGTAATAGTCCGACGGCCAGCAGTTCGCGCACCAGTAGCGCAACGCCGCCCGCTGCATGGAATTGATTGATATCCGCCGGCCCATTGGGGTATATCCTGGCAAGGAGCGGTACCGCATCCGATAATTCAGAGAAGTCGTCCCAGTTAATGATGATACCGGCGGCGCGGGCCATGGCCACCAAATACATGGTATGGTTGGTTGAGCCGCCGGTCGCCAGTAGCGCCACGATACCATTGACCACCACCTTTTCATCCACCAGCTTACCGATAGGCAGATAGTTACCGCTGGTCTCGGTCATCCGCGTCACCTGTATTGCGCCGCATCGGTCAGCGCGTCACGTAGCGGACTGTCACCATCTGGTTGGAGTTGGCGGTGCCGTAAAACGTGCAGGTGCCGGCGCTATGATAGGAGGCGGCTTCCACCTCCAGCATCACTTGGCGATCCACTTTCCCCTCGGCGAAAAGCTGGCGAATACGCACTTTTTCTTTATTCGGCAAGCCGGTGGGCATCGGGCCGGCGGGAACAAATACCGAAGGCAAATGGCCGAACGACAGTGCTGCCATCACAAGGCCTGGGACAATTTTATCGCAGATGCCCAGGTAGAGCGCGCCATCAAACATGTTATGCGACAGTCCAATGGCCGCCGACATGGCTATGATTTCGCGGCTCATCAACGATAATTCCATACCGTCCTGGCCCTGGGTGACACCGTCGCACATTGCCGGTACGCCTGTGGCCACCTGGCCTACCGCACAGGCGCTCTGCAGCGCCTGTTTTAACCGCTGCGGGTAGTGCTCGTATGGCTGATGGGCGGAAAGCATATCGGTATAGGAGTTGATGATGGCGATATCGCTATGGGTCAGACTCTTTAACGCCGCCTTATCGCCAGGCTGGCAGGCAGCGAAGCCGTGCGCCAGATTACCGCAAGCCAGTTGCGCTCGGTGGACAGTCTGGCTGCGCGCGACGTCAATGCGGGTCAAGTATGTATCGCGGCTGGCGCGCGAGCGATCGATAATGCGTTGGGTTACGCGCTGTAAAGTGGCATTCATACCTTTCTCACTTACTACCGCGTCATTCTCTTCGCGCCCTGGTGCTGGAGGGTAAAGTTGAATTACAATGGGTAAACCGTTTGTTGTTATTCACTGCGCGACCTGCGGCGATTATGTCAGACGGGGAAGCCGCGCCTGATTAATGAAACGATTCATCTAGCGCAAACGAAACATTCCGCATAAAGGACGCTGTTGCGCGGCGATTGCCGCGTTTATCTTTAACGGCAATCCGCATCCGGTTTGGCAACCGACGGAAACACAGCCCACCATCCATGATGGGCTTGGGTAACATCAGCGTACGGACTGAGGTTCTTTTCAACTGCCGGCGCACGGGCATACCCGCTGGATGGACAGGGTGCCTTATGCCCGCCCCGGCGACGACTCAGCCGGCGGTGGCGGTACGGATCCAGGCAACAGTATCGGCAATGACATTATCCAGAGGCTGATCGATATTAATGGCATGCACATCCGGCTCATCGCTGCCCGGCTCTTCCAGGGTCTCGAATTGGGATACCAGCATTTGCGGTTTAAAGAAGTGTCCTTTACGGGCTTTCATGCGCTCTTCGATTACCTCAAAGTGACCTTTCATGTAAATGAAGGACAAATTGGGGTTCCCTTCACGCAAACGATCGCGGTAATGCTTTTTCAACGCTGAACACACGATAATGGAGATGGCGTTGGTACGCTGCATCGCGAAAGCGGCGTCATTGATGGCGCCCAGCCAAGGGGCCCGGTCATCGTCATTGAGCGCATGGCCGGCGGACATCTTATTAATGTTGGCGCGCGGATGCAGAAAATCGCCGTCGAGAAAGGCCGCGGACAGCTCCCGGGACAGGGCGGTGGCCACAACGGATTTGCCGCTGCCCGACACGCCCATCAGGACGAAAATATGGTTTTGAGTTTGGGTGGTCATAGGCAGAGCTCCGTGAGCATTAGTATAGTACACAATGATGTTACAAGTAACATTGTGCGCGCTTTTTATAATGTTTCAACTATTATGGCGTAATAAATCTTTAAATGTGATAAATATCAAACATTTCACCGTCGATAAAACATTATTTTTCGCGAGATTAACAAAACGTTAAGCATCCCCGCCGCTGGCTGAAAAACTCTCATGCGGCGACGCCTGGGTTCATTATTAACCTGTGATAGGATATTGCTCTGTTTCCGGCGAAATGCCGCCTTTTATCGGCGATAAATGAGATCATCGTGACAAATCGGATTAACGAACTGGGCGCCACGCTGGCGCAGCGGATTATGGTGCTGGACGGTGGCATGGGCACCATGATTCAGAGTTATCAGCTGGAAGAGGCGGATTACCGCGGACAACGCTTCGCGGATTGGCCGTGCGATGTGAAAGGCAACAATGACCTGCTGGTGCTGAGCAAACCCGATGTCATCAGCGCCATTCACGATGCCTATTTAACCGCCGGGGCCGATATTCTTGAAACGAATACGTTACGCCACTACCATCGCAATGGCCGATTATCAGATGGAATCGCTGGTGAGCGAAATCAACCTTGCCGCCTCCCGTCTGGAGCGAGAATGCGCGGATGCCTGGAGCGTGCGGACGCCGAATAAGCCGCGATATGTCGCGGGCGTGTTAGGCCCCACCAATCGCACCGCCTCTATCTCGCCGAATGTGAATGATCCCGCCTACCGCAATATCGATTTTGACCAGTTAGTGAATGCTTGCCGCCAGAGTGCTGATGGAAGGCGGCGTCGATCTCATAATGGTAGAAACCATCTTCGATACTCTTAATTCCAAAGCCGCCGTTTTTTCGCTGGAATTGGAATTTGAGGCGCAGAATCTTGCTCTGCCGGTGATGATTTCGGGCACCATTACCGATGCCTCAGGGCGTACGCTTTCCGGACAGACCTACAATTCGCTGCGCCACGCGCGGCCGCTGTCGTTTAGCCTGAACTGCGTATTGGGGCCTGATGAATTGCGCCAATACGTGGCAGAACTATCGCGTATTGCCGATTGCTTTGTTAGCGCTCATCCCAATGCCGGCCTGCCGAATGCATTCGGCTAATATGATCTGGGGGCGCAGGCAATGGCGCGCCATATTGGCGAATGGGCTCACACGGGCTTTCTGAATATCGTCGGTGGCTGCTGCGGCAAGGCGCCTGAGCATGTCGCTGCGATGGCCAACGCCGTCGAGGAGGTGGCGCCACGTTAGTTGCCGGCGCTACCGGTCTCCTGCCGGCTTGCGGGCCTGGAGCCGCTGAATATTACGGCAGCGTTGCTTGGAGAACGGCGCGCAGATTATCGACATCAACATGGAAGAGGGTATGCTTGACGCCATGGTGCGCTTCCTGCACTTGATCGCCGGCGAGCCGGATATCGCGCGCGTGCCGATTATGATCGACTCCTCCAAATGGCAGGTAATAGAGCAGGGGCTGAAGTGTATTCAGGGAAAGGGCATCGTTAATTCGATTTCCATGAAAGAGGGGAAGGCGGCGTTTCTTCATCACGCGCTCCTGGTACGCCGCTACGGCGCCGCCCTGGTGGTAATGGCGTTTGACGAGAACGGCCAGGCCGACACCCGGGCGCGTAAAATCGAGATTTGCCGCCGCGCCTACCGGTTGCTGACCGAGACGTTGGACTTTCCGCCGGAAGATATCATCTTCGATCCCAATATCTTCGCCGTGGCGACCGGTATTGAAGAACATAATAACTATGCCCAGGACTTTATTGGCGCTTGTGCTGACATCAAGGCGAAACTGCCCCATGCGCTGATTGCCGGCGGTTCATGCCATTCGCAACGGTCTGGATATGGGCATCGTCAACGCCGGTCAGCTGGCTATCTATGACGATTTGCCGCCAGCGCTGCGTGAGCGGGTAGAAGATGTGGTGCTAAATCGGCGCGTGTATGGCACCGAGCGGCTGCTGGCGCTGGCTGAGGAGTATCGCGACAGCAAAGGCGATGGCGAGACGCCGCCCCAGCAGGCGGAATGGCGAGGATGGGAGGTAGGCAAACGTTTGGAATATGCCCTGGTCAAAGGAATCCGACTTTATCGAGCAGGACACCGAAGAAGCGCACCAGCAGGCGTCACGCCCCATCGAGGTGATCGAAGGGCCGCTTATGGCCGGCATGAACGCGTGGGTGATTTATTTGGCGCCGGTAGTGTCGGCTCGGGTGATGAAACAGGCTGTGGGCCTACCTTGAGCCTTATATTCAGGCTGGGAAAACCGAACTTAAAGCCGCCGGTAAAATTCTGCTGGCGACCGTGAAGGGCGATGTGCACGATATCGGCAAAAATATTGTCGGCGTGGTACTCTCCTGTAATAACTATGACATTATCGATCTCGGCGTCATGGTGCCGATGGACAAAATTCTCAAGACCGCGCGCGAACAGCAGGTGGATATCATTGGTTTGTAGGGGCTGATTACGCCTTCGCTGGATGAAATGGTCAGCGTTGCCAAAGAAATGGAACGCCAGGGATTTCTGGGCAATGAGGCGTTGATCCGTGAAAGTTATCAGGGTATTCGCCCGGCGCCCGGCTATCCCGCCTGTCCTGATCATACTGAAAAGCAAACCCTATGGGCATTGCTGGATGTCACGCGTCATACCGGTATGCAATTGACTGAATCGTTCGCCATGTGGCCCGGGGCATCTGTTGCGGGTTGGTACTTCAGCCATCCAGAAAGCAAATACTTCGCCGTGGAGCAGATCCAGCGCGATCAGGTGGAGGGACTATGCGGCGCGCAAACGACTACCGCTGGAAGAGGTCGAACGCTGGCTGGGGCCAAATCTCGGTTACGACTCCGACTAACGACCGTTTTGCACCCGTTATTAAGGCCTGAGGCGTGCGCCGGGAGCGCACGCCATCCTACTAAGGCAACCGTTGACGGCGGGTTACGGCTTACTGCTGATATTGGCAACATCTCTTGTCTTGATAACCTACGATATTCACTTTGCCTTTATCATCAACTATTCCATAATAATGTTCCTTTGTTATTTATATTAACAACGAATACTAAACTAAAATCGCAGAAGGCCGACTATTTTCTGGGCGGATTACGGCGCTTGCAACAGCACTACCCGTTTATTCAACAGACCGAGGGGCAGGGAATGTTGTTTAGCGTGACCTTTGCAACTCAGGAGGGTCTGCTCTGGCGTAATGCCGGTAAGCAAGTGGTCACGCTGGCGCAGGATAATGATTATATCTACCAGGGGGAGACACTGCGCCTGATCCTCAATAGCGGCGGCTATTACGACGAGAAAATCAAAATGTCCCCATGGCTGGACATTGGTTATGAAGAGATGGAGCGCATGCTGACCCTTCACCAGGTTTTAAGTAACAAAATTACCTGCGGTGAATGCGAGTATTGTCAGGAAGGCTGGCTAAACCATTGTTTACAAATGAAAGCGTTAGGAGTGACTCATCACGGCGGTTTCGCGACCCATATTTGCGCACCGAAAAGTCATTTGCATGCCTTATCGCTGAGGGATCCTCGTCTGGGTGTGCTGGTAGAGCTGCTGGCGAGCGTAATGCATGGTCTGCATCGTTTAATAACCGCCGCAGCATTACAGCAAACCGAGGCGCCGCGTATGTTGCTTGTCGGGTAGGGGGTGGCCGGCAAAATGTTCGTCTATTTACTGCTTCACCGTTGGCCAGAAGCATATCTGGCGCTTTGCGACATTCGTATGGCGCCATGGACTGGGCGCAGGGATATCCCATTTCGTGCCTGCAGGTCCCCAAGGATAGGCACTACCACCTGGTCATCGTTTGCACCAACGACCAAAGCGGGTTGCAGGAGGGTTCATGATAGAGCACAACGTCTTTCTGCAATTCCGTCAAGATGCTTCAAAAGAAACGATTCAGTCAGTAGCGCAGGCGCTGTTGGCATTCCGGGCATCAAAAACGCGCGCTGGCACGAAAACCGCAGCCGCGTACAGCGCTATAAAGGCTTCCGCCACATGCTTGCGCTGTGGTTCGACGATAGGGCTGCGCTGGAAGTGTATATGGCCCATCCCCATCATCATTCGGTCAGTGCTGACGTTCTGTTGCCGGCATTGGCGCAGGGGGGCGAGTCTCGCTAATGGTTTTCGATCGGTTGGCGGAGGAGGGTAACGATGGTCGCTGAGGCTTTCGCACTACGACCCCCCGGAGCCGTATGGTTACGCTTAATCCTGCCATGCGGCCGATGGCGTACGGGTAAATTCCGTGTGTCCCAGCCTGGCCATGACCGGCTTGATAGCGGGGGCTGCAGCCGACACCTGCGATAATTTACATCGGCGTATCTCCATGGCGCGCGTCGGGGAAGCCAGCGAGGTCGCCTCCGCGATGGGTGTTTCTGGCCAGCGATGACGCCAGTTTTATCACCGGCGTAAATTTGCCGGTGGACGGTGGCGCCACTGCGTCTGACGGGCGGCCCCGCCAGTTGGCGGACGCGTTTTAAGCATGCTATCGCCACCGCCGGGAAGGTTGTGGGACACATATCAAAGCGCACGTTTCCGTAGCGGATATCGTAACGGTTGGCATAGAGTTCGGTCAGCGAGGCGGTGAGATCCTGCTGCAATATCGCTGGAAAAAAGACCGGATTCAGGTAATGCTCAACGTACAGCACCGCCCGGCCATCAATCCGCCGCACACGTCGGATGCGGTAAACTACCTCCCGCGCGTCCAGCACCAGCGTGGCCGGCCGTCGCCCCTGATCGTGCGCCATGGCATGAAAATGGCTGCGCTGCAGCGGGTTATACACCACCCGCGCCGCTCTTCGCGGTAAATGACTCCTCTGGCCTCAAGTTGCCCAAGCGCTTCACGCAGGGTGATGCGGGTGGTGGCAAAGTGCGCGCTCATCATCCGCTCCGCCGGCAAACGGTCGTTATGGCCCAGCCGACCGGCGTCTATCCAGTCGGCGATAGTCTGGCAGATGGCATCCACCGTCCTGTAGCGCGCGCTCTCGCTGGGGGAGAACGCCTTCTCAGTGAGCATGTTTATCACCGGTATGTCTGAATTTGAGTGCTCTTTTTTCGTCAGCAGCGGCAGAATCAAAGCAACCATAACAAAAAAAACGGCCCCGAGAGCGGCTGTCATTAAATATTCATCCCGCTGTGCTAGATTGGCTTGGCTATGTTGGACTAGACCAGCAAGGCCAGGCAATTTCATCCTCTAAGCGGAGCTTCAGCTATGAAATTTTTGTACGCTTCTGTGTTAACGACAGCGCTGCTGGCCATAGGCCCGGCAGGTTATGCCGCGGTGGCCGACGACGTGGCGGCGCGCCAGGAAGGTCAGGTCATGAGCGTCGGTATGCCCGATTCGTGGGCCAACTGGAAACAGACCTGGTAGGATTTGGCCAGCCAATACCAAATACAGCACAGCGATACGGATATGAGTTCCGCGCAGGAAATCGCCAAATTTTTGGCGGAGAAGAATAACGCCAGCGCCGATATCGGCGTCTCCTTTGCCCCGCTGGCGGTACAAAAGGGAGTGACGCAACCCTATAAACCCAGCACCTGTGATCAAATTCCTGCCTGGGCGAAAGATAAGGACGGCGACTGGGCGGTGGCCTACACCGGCACAATTGCTTTTATCGTGAATAAACAGACGGTGAAGGTTATTCCCCATAGCTGTGCGGATTTGCTCAAGGGCGATTATAAAGTCGCCTTAGGGGATGTCGGCACCGCGGCGCAAGCGGTAAACGGCGTGCTGGCGGCCGCTTATGCCATGGGCGGCAACGAAACGAATCTGCAACCGGGCCTCGATTTCTTTGCCAAACTGGTCAAAGCCGGCCGGCTGGGCTTGAACGATCCCACTATCGCCGCTCTGGAGAAGGGCGAGGTGGACGTCGGGATCATCTGGGACTTTAACGGCCTGAACTACCGCGACACCATTGATAAAACCCGGTTTGAAGTGCTGATCCCTGCCGATGGCACCATCACCTCCGGCTACAGCACCATCATCAACAAATATGCCAAACATCCTAACGCCGCCAAATTCGCCCGTGAATATATCTTCTCGGACGCCGGGCAGATCAATTTGGCCCGTGGCTACGCCCGTCCGATTCGAGTCGATCATCTGACGTTGCAGGCTAACGTCCAGGCGAAACTGCTGCCCGAGGAACAGTATAAGAATGCCCACCCGATAGCCTATACCGCGGCCTGGGGAAAGAACGCCAAAGCGCTGCCGCGTCTGTGGCAGGAAAACGTGATGATGGCGATGAAGCAATAAACAGATTTCCCTGGCGCCGTGCCAGCGGTATGGCCCTGCTCACCGGTGTCGCGCGCCTCGCAGCGGTAATCGACCGCGGCGGGGACGTCCGCGCGAGACTGACAGGCATGAGGAACGGGTGTGAAAACAATTTTAGTGATATTGGACGGACTCAGCTATGTGGTGGCCTATGACGCCATGGGTTACCTGCATGGCGAATGCACCGCCGGACGCGGCCGGCTTTACTCGTTGACCTGTGAATTGCCGTCGTTATCGCGTCCGTTGTACGAATGTATTCTTACCGGTGTTCCGCCGGTAGTAAGCGGAGTGGTACATAATGAGGTTATCCGCCTGTCGCACCACCACAGTATTTTCTACTTCGCGCGTGCGGCCGGACTCACCACGGCGGCAGCGGCTTATCATTGGGTGAGTGAACTGTATGACCGCGCACCCTTCAATGTCGCGGAAGACAGACACACGCTGGAGCCAGCGCTGCCGATTCAGTACGGGCATTTTTATCATGCGGATCATTACCCGGATTCCCACGTGTTCGAGGATGCAGAAAGCTTGCGGGTGCGCCATAAGCCTGACTTTCTGCTGATCCATTCGATGAATATCGACGACGCCGGCCATTGCCACGGCCTGTCGACGCCCCAGTACCGCCACGCCGGTATTTTACCGGAAGAACGCCAGGTGCCGCTGTTTGTGTTTGGCGACGCCTTCACACTCTCCCCGGCGCGGCCCCTGCAAATGCCAGTTGCTCGGCGTGGACCATGACAGACCAGCCTGGGGGATCTGTTGCGATGAATGGTAAAGGATGGCGGCGCTGGTGCTCCTGCTGTTTGCGCTACTCTTTAGCGCGTTTCAGATAGCGCCACTGGTGTGGATGGCTATCAGGAGTTTCCTGAGCGACTTCGACGGATGGGGCTTGCCAACTAACGCACGATTTTCAGCTCGCCGTTCTATCGCCAGGCAATGCAGTTCTCCCTGCAACTGACGTTTTCCTCCAGCCTGTGCGGCCTGCTGATTGCCACCGTCGCCAGCTACTCCTTACATCGACTGGGCGCCTCGCGCCTGCGCCATCGCCTTCACCAATATGACCATCAATTTTACCGGTGTGCCGCTGGCTTTCGCTTTCATTATTTTGCTGGGCGCCAACGGCTGCGTCACCTTGCTGCTGCGCTGCTATGGCTGGATGACGGATTTCAGCCTGTATTCCAAAACCGGCTTAACGGTGCTTTATACCTATTTTCAGATCCCGTTAGGGGTATTCCTGCTTTATCCCGCCTTCGGTGCGCTGTGCGAAGAATGGCGCGAATCCGCGGCGCTGCTCGGTGCGAGCCGTTTGCGTTTCTGGTGGCACATCGGTTTGCCGGTATTGATCCCGGTGCTGCTCGGCATCTTTGTGATCCTGCTGGCGAATGCGCTCGGGGCCTACGCCACCCTCTTTGCGCTGACTACCGGTAATTACAACATTATTCCGATCCACATCTCTGCGCTGGTGGCAGGCGATCTCGATCCGCACCTGGCCAGCACGTTGGGTATGGTGCTGGTGGCGCTGATGGTGTTGATAACCCTGGTGCATCAACTGCTGGTGCGCCGCCGCTATATCCGCGCGCTTTAAGCGTGCAAGGAGAAAGGGATGAGTCAGGCCGAAATACTCTGGCACCGCGGCGTGGTAGTCATGCTGCTGGTGGTGCTGTTATTACCGCTGGCGGTAACGCTGATTTATGCCCTCAGCAGCACCTGGGGGCCACGATTTTACCGCAGGGTTTTGAGATTAACTGGTTTTTGGATCTGTGGCGCGACCCGCGATTTTTGACCGCCTTGGGCCATTCTCTGCTTATTTGCCTGGGCGCGCTGCTGCTGCCGATGATTTTTGTTATCGCCTACTTCTTTCCCTGGCTGGACGGGGTGATGAATATCTTCATCCTATTGCCGTTCGCCGTCCCCCCCATCGTCTCCTCGGTAAAGCTATTGCAACTATATTCCGACGGCCTGCTGGCGCTAACCGGCACCCCCTGGATATTAATCGGCTGCTACTTTACCTTGATGCTGCCGTTTATGTACCGCGCCGTGAACAATAACATGCAGGCGATCAACTTGCGCAGCCTGATGGATGCGGCCCATCTGCTGGGCGCCAGCACCGGACAGGCGGCGCTGTTGGTTATCCTGCCCAATCTGCGCAAGGGTTGTATGATAGCGATGCTGCTGTCATTTTCCTTTCTTATCGGCAAGTTCGTGTTCGCCAACCTGTTCGTGGGTAATCGCTACGAAACCCTGCAGGTCTATCTCTACAACATGCGTAACGGCAGCGGTCACTTCACCAGCGCGCTGGTCATTTCCTATTTTGTGGTGGTGCTGCTGTTGACATTGCTGGCCAATGCGGTCGGTAAGGAAAAGGAGTGAAGATGGCGTATTTAACGGTTAAGTAACTGAACAAACATTGTGGTCCGACCCAGGTGTTCACCAATATCGATTTCAACGCTGACGAAGGCGAATTTGTCTCCTTGCTGGGCCCGAGCGGTTGCGGGAAATCGACGTTATTGCGCTGTCTTGTCGGTTTAACCGCGGTAGACAGTGGCGAGATTACGCTTGATGGACAAGAGCTGCTGCCGCTGCCGCCACAACAGCGCGGTATCGGCATGGTTTTCCAGAGCTACGCGCTGTTTCCCAATATGACGGTCGCGGCCAATGTCGCGTTTGGCCTGAAGATGCAAAAGCTGGCCCCCGATGTTATCCGCCAGCGCACCGATGGCACTGGTAGAGTTGCAGACTTTCGCCCACCGCTATCGGCGCTGGATGCGCGTATTCGTCGCTATTTGCGCGACTAAATCCGCCTCATCCAGCAGGAGCTTAAATTAACCGCTATTTTCGTCACCCACGACCAAGAAGAAGCGCTGACGCTGTCCGACAGAGTCGTGCGGATGAATCAGGGGCACATTGTACAAAACGACAGCGCGGAAATGCTCTATACCCGGCCGGTAAATGCTTTTGCCGCCGGATTCATCGGCAGTTACAATATACTGGAGCCCGAGCAGGCCAGCGCGCTCACCGGGCGAGGTCATACAACTCGGGTCGCCATACGGCCGGAATCCATTACGCTGTTGCCGTCCGGGCAAGGGCTTGACGCGGTTATCCTCGGCCATAGCCTGTTGGGCAACGTGATACGCTATCGTATGGAATGCCGCCATGTTTTGCTGTTGGTGGATGTTTTGAACCGTTCTGTGGCAGATTGCTATCCAAATGGCGTTCGAATTGGTCTACAGTTAGAGTTATCAACACTATGCGAGGTTGCCTGATGCGCGGCCCCATGAACCTCCTTATCAACACAGGGTCGCCGGTAAGGAGCGCCGGTATTCATCTATAATAGGGGGCTTCAAACCGAGTGTTAACGCTGTTACATCTATTGTCCGCCGTGGCGTTGCTGGTATGGGGCACTCATATCGTTCGCACGGGCATAATGCGTGTCTATGGGCCCGGCTACGGCAGGTGCTCAGCCGCAGCGTAGAGAAGAAAACCATGGCCTTTATGGCCGGCCTCGGCGTGACCGCGCTGGTGCAGAGCAGCAACGCCACCGCCATGCTGGTGACGTCCTTCGTGGCCCAGAAATTGGTGGCGCTGACGCCGGCGCTGGTGATCATTCTCGGCGCCGATGTGGGTACCGCCCTGATGGCGCGAGTGCTGACCTTCGATCTTTCCTGGCTGTCGCCGCTGCTTATTTTCATTGGTGTCTGCCTGTTCCTCGGTCGTAAACAATCCCGCGTCGGCCAACTGGGGCGAGTCGCTATCGGTCTGGGTCTGATTCTGCTGGCTCTGGAGCTTATTGTCAGCGCCTCTACGCCCATCACCCAGGCCAACGGCGTCAAAGACCTGTTCTCGTCACTGACCGGCGATGTTCTGCTGGATGCTTTGACCGGGGCGCTGTTTGCTATTATCAGTTATTCCAGCCTGGCGGCGGTGCTGCTGACCGCGACTCTCTCCGCCACCGATGTCATTTCCTTTAAAGTGGCGCTATGCCTGGCGATCGGGGCGAATCTCGGCAGCGGGATCCTGGCGATGCTCAACGCCAGCGGCCAGAACGCCGAAGGTAAACGCGTCGCCCTGGGCAGCTTACTGTTCAAACTTATTGGTTGTCTTATCGTGCTACCGTTCGTCTCGCCGCTGGCGGGATTGCTGGAACGGCTGCCGCTGGCGGATTCAGAACTGGTTATCTATTTCCACGTGTTCTACAACCTGCTTCGTTGCCTGGCCATGGTGCCCTTCACCGATCCTATGGTGCGTCTGTGCAGCAAGTGGATTGCCGATACGCCGATAGATGATCGGAGTGTGCGTCCACGTCATTTGGATACCAGCGCGCTGGATACGCCGGCGCTGGCGCTGGTCAACGCTGCCCGGGAAGCCCTGCGAATGGGCGATGTGGTGGAGAGTATGCTGCTGCTGCACACCGAAGTGCTGCACGGGCAGGTTGATAAAAACCGCGAGGTACGTCGTCTGGACGACGACGTCGATGTGCTGTATACGGCCATCAAACTCTATCTGGCGCAGATCTCGAAGGAGGATCTGGACGAAGCCGATTCCTGTCGCTGGGCGGAGATTATTGAAATGGCGCTTAATCTTGAGCAGGCGGGGGATATCATCGAACGTATGACGGGAGATATCGCCGCGAAATCGCTTAACGCGCGCCGGGCTTTCTCGGAGCAGGGGATGAAGGAGCTGGATACGCTGCATGAGCAGCTGATGTCGAATTTACGGTTAAGCCTGTCGGTGTTCTTGTCTAACGACATGACCAGCACCCGCCGTCTGCGCCGCGCCAAACACCGCTTTCGTATCACCGACCGCCGTTATGCCCATGCCCATGTGGACCGGTTGCATCAGCAGAATGTGCAGAGCCTGGAGACCAGCTCGCTGCATTTGAGTCTGCTGGGGGATCTGAAACGGGTCAATTCGTTGTTCTGCTCGGTGGCTTATAACGTGCTGGAGCTGGACGAAGAATCCGAAGATGATGAAGTTCGCGAACGTGACGACAGCCGACCACCGGCCGCCGGCACGTCCTGACGGCGCTCGCCGCCGAAAAGGCTCAGTCGAACAGCGCGCTGTGCAGGGTTCGCACCACCTGCTCGGCGTCGTGGCCCGGCACCAGCAGGCAAAGATTATGGCTGCTGGCGCCGTAACAGATAAGCCGGATGTTGAACGGATCCAGAACCCCGAACACCTCTTTTCCCACCCCGCAGGCCTGCGACAGTTTATTACCAATCAATGCCACTAACGCCAGATCCTCTTCCACTTCTACCCGGCACAACGAGGAGAGCTCGGTCAGCAGCGCCTGCGTGAGCAGGCTCGCGCAGGTGGTGGTGGAGCCGGTGGTATCCATGGTCAACGCCACGCTGACTTCGGAGGTGGTGATAGGATCCACCGAGATGGCATGCCGCGCCAGAATATTAAACACTTCCGCCAAAAAACCGCGGGCGTGCAGCATATTGAGGCTGTGCAATGTCAGCAGCGTCTGGCGCCGGCGCAAAGCTAAAGCGCTGAACAACGGCGGATTGTCGGTGTGATTATACACCAGCGTGCCGCCAGCGCCGGGATCCTTACTGGAGCCGACGAAGACCGGAATCGCGCTGCGTACCGCCGGCAGAAGCGTCGCCGGGTGCAGAATTTTGGCGCCAAAGGTGGCCATTTCCGCGGCTTCCTCGAAGCTGATTTCGTCAATGCGCTTGGCCGTCGGCACGACGCGCGGATCGGTGGTATAGATGCCGGGCACATCGGTCCAGATATCGATTCGCCCCGCCTCCAGCGCTTCCCCGAGCAGCGCTGCGGTATAGTCGCTGCCGCCGCGTCCGAGTGTGGTGGTGCGCTCCTTTGCCTCGCTGCCGATAAAGCCTTGGGTGATGACCAGCTCAGTTTCCAGGCGCGGCAGCAGCAGGGTGCGCGCCTGCGCCTTAAGGGCATGGCTGTCCGGTTCGGCACGGCCGAATTGATCGTTGGTACGCATGACTTTACGCACATCAAACCACGCCGCCGGCACGCCGCGTTGGCGCAAGACTTCCACAAACAGCAGCGTTGACATCAATTCGCCGTGGCTGACCAGCTCATCGGTCAGTGCCAGAGACGTCGCCAGACCCGCCGCCTCGGCCAGCATGGCGATATTATCGATCATCCGGTCGATCTCTTCACGGATCACCGTCTGCTCCGCCAAACGGTCGATAATGCTGTATTGAATGCGGCGGATTTCATCCAGATAGTAGGCGCGGCGCTCCGCTTCGTTGCCTTCCGACAGTGTGACCAGCACATTGGTGACGCCGGCCGAGGCGGAAAGCACCACCAGACGCACCGAGGGATTGGCTAAAACGATATCCGCGCTGCGGTCCATCGCGTCGAAATCGGCCACGCTGGTGCCGCCGAATTTGGCTACCCGCAGGGGAACAGCAGAGTTGTTTGACATGCCTAAAAATGCCTCGTGTCGGATGCGATGGCTGATGACATCGGTGAAAACAGACCAGGCACGAGTCAAGCGCGGGAAACAGGAAGCAGGCGTAAAAGTTGGCTACGGTACACCCAGAAGCGCCCCACTGTGCTGATCGCCTGGTGGCGAATAATGCTGGTGACAACCCAGGGGATTCAGCCCCTGTGGTCGACGGCGGCCGGCCCGTATGCCCGCTATCGTCTCGGCATCGCTCCCCCTGAGGTGTGGTCACGGGAAAACGGATTCTCACACACCCTGCCTGTGCGACGCGCCTCTTATGGTTAACGCATCAGATGCGTCACTAGGCCATTATAAATAACGGGTAATAACGGTGATGTCAACGTAGCAAGGCGTGATTTTATTATCGCCGGCCCGTTTCCCGGAGACGGTAATTTGCAGCAGGAAAATCAGCGTGAGTCTGTTAGGCTGAATAAAGGCATGCCGCAAGGTGACGCCGGTTCTGGCACCAGGCGATATCATTAGCGCAAGAAAAGGCATCCCCTGCGCGGCGTTAAGCGATACAATCGAAAAAATATGCGACGATTTAATCACCTATAAGAGTATTGTTATGAAAGATATCAATCCTAGTCATACCGCGGCCTGGAAAGCGCTGCAACAACATTTCGCTACGATGAAAGACGTGCAGATAAGCGACCTGTTCGCGCAGGAGCCTGAGCGTTTTTCCTCTTTCTCGGCCACCTTCAACGATCAGATGCTGGTGGACTACTCGAAAAACCGCATCACCGCCGAAACATTGACCCGGCTGCTGGCGCTGGCGGAAGAGTGTGGCGTCAAGGAGGCTATCGCCGCCATGTTCAGCGGCGAGAAAATCAACCGTACCGAAGATCGAGCGGTGTTGCATGTTGCGCTGCGCAACCGCAGCAATACGCCGATTAACGTGGACGACAAAGATGTCATGCCGGACGTTAATGCGGTGCTGGTAAAAATGAAACAATTTTGCGATCGGGTAATCGGCGGCGAATGGAAAGGGTATACCGGCCGCATCATTACCGATATCGTTAATATCGGCATCGGTGGCTCCGATCTTGGCCCGTATATGGTGACCGAGGCGCTGCGGCCTTATAAAAATCATCTCAATATGCACTATGTGTCCAACGTGGATGGAACGCATATTGCCGAAACGATAAAAGACCTGGATCCGGCTACCACGTTATTCCTGGTTGCGTCCAAGACCTTTACTACCCAGGAAACCATGACCAACGCCCACAGCGCCCGGGATTGGTTCTTGAAAACCGCCGGGGATGAGCAACATGTCGCCCGCCATTTCGCCGCGCTGTCTACCAACGCAAAAGCGGTAGCGGAATTTGGCATCGATACCGAGAATATGTTTGAGTTCTGGGATTGGGTGGGAGGCCGCTATTCGCTCTGGTCCGCCATCGGTCTGTCCATTGCGCTGTCGCTCGGTTTCGATAATTTTGAAAAACTGCTCAGCGGCGCGCACGCTATGGACCACCACTTCGTCTCGACGCCGCTGGATAAGAATTTACCGGTGCTGCTGGCGCTCATCGGTATTTGGTATAACAATTTCTTCGGCATGGAGACGGAGGCGATTTTACCTTACGATCAATACATGCACCGTTTCGCCGCTTATTTCCAGCAGGGAAATATGGAGTCGAACGGGAAATATGTCGATCGTGAGGGGCATCCTGTCAGCTATCAAACCGGACCTATTATTTGGGGTGAACCGGGCACCAACGGTCAGCATTCGTTTTATCAGCTGATCCACCAAGGCACTAAAATTGTCCCCTGCGACTTTATCGCGCCTGCCATCAGCCACAATCCCCTTACCGATCATCACGCCAAGCTGCTCTCCAATTTCTTTGCTCAGACCGAAGCGCTGGCTTTCGGCAAGTCACGCGAAGCGGTGGAGCAGGAATTCAGCGCGGCCGGGAAATCACCGGATCAAGTGCAGCATGTTGCGCCGTTTAAAGTGTTTGAGGGCAATCGCCCCACCAACTCCATCTTGCTGCGCGAGATTACCCCTTATAGTCTGGGCGCGCTGATTGCGCTGTACGAACACAAGATTTTCACGCAAGGGGCGATATTGAATATTTATACCTTTGACCAGTGGGGCGTTGAGTTAGGCAAACAACTCGCCAACCGCATTCTGCCGGAATTGGCGCAGGATAATCCGATTGATGCCCATGATAGTTCCACCAACGGCCTGATCAATCGCTATAAATCCTGGCGTCACTGATAAACTTTTCTTGAGAGCACGCGGCCAGTTTCTGGTCGCCATTCTGTTAGCGCCTGGCGATCAACAGAGTAAAGCGTGACGGCGGTAGCGATTTAGAAACACTTTTAGGGTTATTCTTAAAAAAAACCGGCAGGTGTCGGATAATTACTGTAAAAATTAACGATAATTTTCCATCTTTAATATTTATAAAACAATAGGTTAATGCCAATTCTTTATCTGCATTATTGCTACTGACCACAGGCGTTAACGTAATACATCGTTGCAACTTTTTACCTTAGGCAGGGTCAATATTGTATGCCTTTCAGCAAATTATCGCGACCATAAAGGAGCGATGGCGATATTTAATTTTACATCGTGACAACATAGTAGTGTAATAGTCCACAATAGTCCGTTCTTAACCACCTTTCAGCACTTTTTCGACCTTCTCATGAGTCAAGAATGCAACCTGTATTTTATTGCATTATATTTATTATAATTATATATTTTATATAAATATTAAATTTATTTATAGTAATTATATTCATGAGTTAAAGGTATTTAATATGAAAAAACTGTTAAGTGTAGTAATAGCTGCAGCGTTGATGGCGAGTGGTTCCTATGCTATCGCAGCACTGGCCACCACCGGTACTGACCAGGGCGGCACCGCAGGTGGCGCAACGGCTTCCGGCCTGAGTGCTGGCGTATGCCGAACAGGGTAATTTGAAATGGGCTACCCGCGCAAGCTATGCTGGTGACGCGCAACGGGCGTCTCGTCAAGACTCTGGGATTGACGGATAACCTGCTGGAAGTGAACAACCTCGACACCGATCCCCTCATCCATCCCGATCGCATTCTAAATGGTACCGAATGAACGTCCACCCGTTCCTGGACAGAAAAGGGCCAACTGCGGGCAGCGACATTTATTTCCCGCTTTAGTCTGGCGGATAATGAAACGCTGACGATACCCAATGTCCCCCGCGCGACCCGAGTGCTTGAGGAAGATGTCACCGTGACAGAACTCAAGACGCATTACCATAACCGCTACTGGGTGGATGCGCGATCCGGTGCCGTGATAAAAACCGAACAATTTATCGGACCGGACTACTTCCCGATCGAAACCACCATCTTAAATCCCTATAAACCATGAAAAAACAACTCTTAGTCGCCGTGAGTTTATGTGCTGGTTTTATTGCGTCCGCCATGGCCGACAGCCGGGTGGCGATTCATTATCCTGGGCAATCCCAGGCGCTGGTGTTGCAAGGTGCCGCCAATCTGGAACAGCAGCAGGCGCAACAGCAGTTGCTGGCTCGATTAAGTGCTTTCAGCGCTGAACTGCGCGGCGATAATGACGGCGAACTGGCCGACTTGGTGGACAGGGTGCGCGCGCAGTTGGCCGCCATGCGGATAACCGGGCGGCAATTTGTGCCGCTGGATCCGGACTGGATACGTTTGCGTTCCGAGGCCAATCGCCGATTGAGCGGCGAATATAGCGTTTATACGTTATCCCGGCCCACCAGCATACAGGTGGTTGGCGTCACGACGCCTGCCGGCCCGCAGCCCTATCAGCCCGGTCGCGATGTCGCCGAATATCTGCAAACCCACCAGCGCTTTAGCGGCGCGGAAAAGAACGTGGTCTGAGTTATTCAGCCTGATGGCAAGACCGAGCAAGTGCCCGTGGCGTACTGGAATCACCGTCATGTGGAAGTGGCGCCGGGCAGCATCATCTACGTCGGGTTCTCTTCCTGGTCACTGCCAAGGGCCTACCGGGATGTAAATGAACAAATTGTCTCCTTACTGACTCACCGGATCCCCCCCTGACTGATGAATAAAAAATATCTTCTCAGTTTTATTGCACTATCGGTGGCCAGCGCCTGTCAGGCCGCTTCTTACCCCGCGCCGATAGGGCCGTCGCAAATGGATCAGGGTGGTGTGGGCCTGTTGCAAACGCCAACCGGGCGTATGGCGCGGGAAGGCGAGTTCAGCATGAACTATCGCGATAACGATCAGTACCGTTTCTACTCCCTGAACTTACAGCTGTTCCCTTGGCTGGAAAGCACCATCCGCTATACCGATGTGCGTACACTGCAATACAGCGGCGTGGAAAGTTTCAGCGGCGATCAGACCTATAAAGATAAGGGCATTGATTTCAAGCTGCGCGTGCTGTAGGAAAGCTACTGGCTGCCCGAATTGTCGGTGGGCGTACGTGACTTTGGCGGTACAGGTCTGTTTGACAGCGAATTCATCGCCGCCAGCAAGGCCTGGGGACCGTTCGATTTCAGTCTCGGCTTGGGATGGGCTATCTCGCAGCCGCGGTAACGTCACCAACCCGTTTTGTAAGGTCAAGGACAGCTATTGCTATCGCGATAACTCCAACCGCCAGGCCGATAACTTCAATACCGGCTCCTTTTTCCACGGGACTTCGGCCGTCTTTGGCGGCGTTGAATGCCAGACGCTGCGCCTGAAAGTCGAGTACGAAGGCAACAATTACCAGGATGATTTCGCCGGAACCCTCGATCAGAAATCACCCGTCAACGTCGGGGCGATTTACCGCGTCGCCGATTGGGAGGATGTTAACGTAAGCTACGAGCGAGGCAATACCTTCATGTTCGGTTTTACGCTGCGCACCAACTTCAACGATCTCAAACAGCAGCATATCGACGAGAAGAAACCGGATTACGCCCCGCATCCGCAATCGGAGATCCTGCAATATCAGGTCGTGGCGCAGCAGTTGACCGACATGCAGAGCAACGCTGGTTATTCGTCGCCGCATATCCAGTTTAAAGGTCATACCATGTATATGACCGGCCAACAGTATAAGTACCGCGATAGCGCGGAGGGCGCGCGCCACCCGCATTATGGTGAATAATCTGCCGGAAAATATCGATACGCTGAAAGTCACCGAAATGCGCGAAAATATGCCGATGGTGACGACCGAAACCAATGTGCATAGTCTGCAGGATACACTGGAAGGCTACCCGCTGGGCCATGAGCAGCCGTTGATTCAGCGCCGCGTCGAGCCTGACGTGCCGAAAACCGCTGAGCAAGGCTATTATATTGATCGCAGCCGGCTGCAGCTGAGTTGGTCGCCGGTGCTGAATCAATCCTTCGGCGGCCCGGAAAGCTTCTACATGTATCAGATTGGCGTGGAAGGCACGGCCAATTACTGGCTGACCAATCACTGGTCGTTGTCGGGTAGCCTGTTTGGCAATATCGTTAACAACTACGATAAATTTAACTACACCGAACCGCCGTCAGATTCCCATACCGTCCGCTGGACAGAAACTGGGCGTTGGGCGTTGACGGTAACTACGTCAAACAGCGCGATTGGAACAATATGATAAAGTTTACATATTATAAAGTCGCCACCGGTAATTTAACGGGCTATTGGCAGCCGACCTTCCTGAAGGGCGTTTTGGTCAAGGCGAGCGTCGGGCAATATTTGGCGAAGGACAAAGGGGTGACGTTTGACCTCTCGAAACGTTTCGACAGTGGTATCACCGCCGGTGCGTATGCGACCTTCACCAATGTTTCGAAAGAGGAATACGGTGAAGGTTCCTTTACTAAAGGCTTCTATCTCTCAATCCCGCTGGATGTCCTGACGGTCACGCCGAACTGGACCCGTGCGCAGTTCAACTGGACGCCGCTCACCCGCGACGACGGCCAGATGGTGGGACGCAAATACTACCTGTATGGCCTGACCGACGAACGGTCGCCTGCGGTAGAATAAGCGCGCTGGCGCGATTCACAATGCAGATGGCCTCCTCTGGGAGGCCTTTTTTTTCCGACAGACGGTCCTGAACGTGGTGTTTTTACCGCTGCGCGCGCCTACTGTTTATCGTAGCGGCCGCCGTGGCCCGCAGTGGTGCATGGCGCGCCGGATTGTGTTTACGACATGTCAATGAATGGAGGTTCTGGGCTACAATGAAATCTTTGAGTACGGGAGCGCGGACCCTATGCAGGATCAGGCCATAGTGGCGATACTTGACGGTATTCGCTGGCTCCAGGAGCCGCCGGTGTGGCCCGACGACGCCACGCGAAGCTGGCTGACCGAGCGCGGGTCGATGACTCAACGTCTTGAAAAGCACTGCGGGAAAATTCGCGTCCGGCGCTATCGTGAAGGGTTTGTCACCGCCTGCATCGAAGCGTGGGAGGCGGCGTTATTGCCGGATTGCGGGCGATTCTGGCTCCGGGAGGTGGTGCTGTATGGTCATGACCGTCCTTGGTTGACCGCGCGCACGTTGGTGCCCGCCGCCGCGGAGGCGGGGCCGGCGCAGCAGGTGCTGAGCCTGGGGGATGTGCCGCTGGGGCAATGGCTGTTCCGCCACCGTCCGCCGGCGCGCGACGTTATCCAATTCGGCCGGGTTGGCACGTTATGGGCGCGACGCGCCCGCCTGCGGCTTACCGAGGGGCAACCGTTGCTGCTGACGGAAGCGTTTTTACCCGACTGCCCGCTGTATATTAGCGGCGGCGATGCGCCACAACAGTAAAGGAGAATTCCGTTGGATCACAGTCTGACACAGGATAGATGGCAGGCATGGTGCCGTTTGATGCGAATCGATAAGCCTATCGGTTCGCTGCTGCTGCTGTGGCCGACGCTATGGGCTTTGTGGCTGGCGGGTATGGCTATACCTGCGCTGGGAACGTTAACGGTGTTCATTCTGGGTGTCTTCTTCATGCGCGCCGCCGGCTGCGTGATAAACGATTATGCGGATCGAAAAATAGATGGTCATGTTAAACGCACCCGCGCCCGCCCGTTGCCCAGCGGCGCGATAGGTGAAAAAGAAGCCAAACTGTTGTTCGGCGCGCTGGTGGGGATCTCTTTTGCGCTGGTGTTGACGCTAAATAGTATGACCATCGCGTTGTCGACGGTGGCGCTGGCGTTAGCCTGGGTTTACCCCTTCATGAAGCGGTATACGCATTTGCCGCAGCTGGTGCTTGGTGCGGCGTTCGGCTGGTCGATACCGATGGTGTTTACCGCAGTAAGTGAGTCTTTACCTTTAAGCTGTTGGTTGTTGTTCCTGGCGAATATTACCTGGACGGTGGCTTACGACACCCAATATGCCATGGTGGATCGGGATGATGATCTGCGCATCGGCGTCAAATCCACCGCCATCCTGTTTGGGCGTTTCGATAAGCTTATCATTGGGTTGCTGCAATTGGCGACGCTGCTGCTGCTAGGCGTTATCGGCTGGCAGCTCGGGCTTGGCAGGATCTACTATCTGGCGCTGGCGGGCGCGGCGGGGTTGTTCCTCTGGCAACAAAAGCTTATCGTCGACCGCGAACGGGAGGCCTGCTTCCGGGCGTTTTTAAATAATAACCTCGTCGGGATGCTGATTTTTGTCGGCATTTTGCTGAGCTTACTGTCCTATTGACCCCTGTCTCAAACGCGTTTCAGCGCGTTAGCGCGGCGTTTGCACCAATGCGTCTTCCGGCAGATGTCGCCGGTGCGTATAAAGTAACGCCGGCGGTGAACGGCGCCGGCGAAAGTGTTTACTAAGGCGGCGCGCGATGCTATAGCCGCGGGGCGTAAAGGGCAGCGTAGCCGCTAGTCCGCCGGCAGTGCCGCACTCGCCGGTCCGTGTGCCAGTAAGCTGGCGCTTTCGATGGTGCCAAGCACGTCGGGAGTAATCAATTCACTGAGAATGTCGCACATCTCACTGACCTTTTCGTCAATCGCATCGCCGGTATCGCTGATATATTCCTCGGCGCGCAGCGTCGCCACCAGCGTTGAAAACACCGCTTTATCAAAAAATTCCGGCGCGTTGATGCCGTGCAATACCGATAGCCGCTGAGCCATAATGCGGCTCTCTTTTTCCAGCGTTCCGCGGTTAAGCTGCGGATTGGCGCGTAATAACGAAAAGGTAATGGCATACCGCTGCAGCGTCTCTCTGACACTTGCGGCCAACAGTTGCAGAACATGCAGACGCGTTTGCGCCGGATATAGCCGCGTTTCCTGCGCGTCCACCAGTCCCTGACGCGCCAGTTCGGCGATGAGGCTGTCGATAACCGGCGATAACTCTTGCTTGCTATACCGCATAAACAGCTCCGCTTTTAACAGCGGATAAAGGAGAGTGATCCGCTGCTGCAACTGAGCACGTTCGATCCCCGGATGGCCGCAAATGATACTTGCCACCAGCGACGGCAGAATCAAGAGATGCTGAATATTGTTGCGGTAATAGGTCATCAGTACGGCCTGATCGCGCGACAAGCAGATGATATCGCCGATGGTGTCATGCTCGACGGTGAATTTGTTCATCGCCAGCGCATGGGCTAACAACGCCTCCGGCGTCAGATCGGGCACCGTGATGTCCGGCGCATAGGGCACATTGCGCAGTAGCTCAAAATAGCAGGCCAGCTGCGCCAGCAAATGCGGGCGGGTAAGCGAGCGCTGGCGCGAGGCCAGCAGCACACTGGAGCACAAATTGATGGCGTTGGCTGCAGCGGCGTTGTTAATCCGCACCATAAGGGTGGCGGCAATCTCATCCACCGCCGGCGCCAGCCAGCTGGGGCGCTGGGCTTCTATCGGGTCGATGGAATCACGCCACTGCGGCACTTGCTGCGACAGCCAGGTCGCCAGGGGCAGGGGGTCGCCAAAGTTGACATAACCCTGGCCGAGATTGCGCAGCTTGCGCAATCCACGCATCATTTGCCAAAGCCCCTCTTTCTCTTTGGCCGCGCCGCGCAATTCTTTGGCATACGTCGCCACTTCCATCACATGTTCATAGCCGACGTAAATCGGCACCAGCGTAATAGGGCGATTGCCGCCGCGCAACATGGCCTGGATGGTCATGGTCAGCGTGCCGGTTTTCGGCTCCAGCAGCCGTCCGGTACGGGAACGGCCGCCTTCGACGAAATATTCCACTGAATAGCCGCGGGTGAATAACTCGCCCAGGTATTCGCGGAAAATCGTGGAATAAAGCTTGTTGCCTTTGAACGTGCGGCGAATAAAAAATGCACCCAGACGGCGGAAAATCGGCCCTGCCGGCCAGAAATTGAGGTTAATGCCGGCGGCGATATGTGGTGGCACCAGCCCCTGATGGTAAAGCACATAGGAAAGCAGCAGATAATCCATATGGCTGCGGTGGCAAGGCACATAGACGATCTCATGGCCCTCTTCGGCCAGCTGACGCACCCGTTCGGCGTTGCGTACGTGCAGCCCTTGATACAGCCTGTTCCAGGTCCAGCTCAGAACCCGGTCGGAGAGGCGGATCGCTTCATACGAGAAGTCGGCGGCGATTTCTTCCATAAGTTCAATCGCGTTCTGTTGCGCCTTTTCTACCGAGATTTTCTTGCTGCGCGCCTCATCCTCCACCGCTTTTTCAATGGCTTTAGACGCCAGCAGCTTATTGAACAAATCCTGGCGCACCGGTAGGCGCGGCCCCGCCGCCACTAGCCGCTGCCGGGCGAAGTGAATGCGCGCCACCCGGGCCAGTTTCTGGGCGATAGACTTGTCGGTGCCGTGCTCGGTGGCCATATAGCGCAACGACAGCGGCCGCGAAAAACGCACGAAACTGTCGCGCCCGAGCCACAGCACCGCGAAGAACTTTTCGATACCGTTCAGCAAGCGCAACTGCGGCGCCGGCTGGGAGGTTTGCGACTCCCTGCCGGGCGAACGGCCAAACATGACCGATACCGGCACCAACTGTACATCCAGCGCAGGATTGGAGCGGTGCAAATCGAGATAGTTATGAAACAGCGAAACGGACTGTGACTTTTCCGCGTACCACGTCAGCACGCGCGGGCCGTCATGAATAAATACATAACGCGGCAGGGTGACGCCGTCGATATCAAGCGGCGTCAGCGGGTCGGGCAAACCCTGTTTCAGGCATTGCATACGCAGGGTGAGCAGGTCCGCTTTGGAGTTATAGGGCAGCATATACATCATGGGCTGCCGGGGATCGAGGCCGGCTTCAGCGCGCGGATCGGCCGGAATAACTTTACTTCTTACCAGCAACTTTAGCGGTAAATCCAACAACGTATAATAAATTCTACGCCAACCTGACATATCTCTGTGAAGCCTCTTGTTAGCAATACGATGCAAGCATACCAGAAACCGCACGGCGGATCTGTGGCGGCGCCACTGTCCGGGGCCACAGCGGCGGCCGCTGCAGTATCGCGCGCAAAAATGATGCCCGCTGGGTTCGAGTTTTCTGATACTTGCCGGTAATCTGCCGGCGGCGGTGAATAATCCAGGGGCATCTGACCACGGCGTAAACGTTGCCACCTCCCGTGCTTGGGTGCCCCGTTGCCAGAAACGCAACGGCAAGGGGCCTATATTATCGTGAATGACACCCTATTTCGCGCGTTTTCGGTTTTCAATTGGCAATGACCTGTATATACTCTCAGAAAAACTGTATAAACAAACAGGGGGCGGAATGAAAGCGCTAACCACCAGACAAAAAGAGGTTTTTGACCTGATCCGCGACCATATCACGCAGACCGGCATGCCCCCCACGCGTGCCGAGATTGCGTCGCGTCTGGGGTTTCGTTCGCCCAATGCGGCGGAAGAGCATTTGAAAGCGCTGGCGCGCAAGGGCGCCATTGAAATTGTCTCCGGCGCGTCGCGCGGCATTCGGCTGATGATAGAAGAAGAAAGCGGTTTGCCGCTGATTGGGCGCGTGGCCGCCGGCGAGCCTTTGCTGGCAACGCAGCACATTGAAAGCCACTATCAGGTGGATCCCGCCCTGTTTAAGCCCCATGCTGACTTCCTGCTGCGGGTAAGCGGCATGTCGATGAAGGATATCGGCATCATGGACGGTGATCTGCTGGCGGTACATAAAACGCAGGATGCCTGCAATGGCCAGGTTGTTGTGGCGCGCATTGATGATGATGTTACCGTTAAGCGGTTGAAACGCCAGGGTAACATTGTTGAACTATTACCGGAAAACAGTGAGTTTGACCCGATCGTGGTGGACCTGCGGCAGCAAGAGCTGACTATTGAAGGGCTGGCGGTTGGCGTGATACGCAACGGCAACTGGCTTTAATCCGAGCACTGCGGGGGGAGCGTAACGCTGTCCCCGCTTGCGTGTTGCCTTATATTCCCTTCCCTTCATCCTCCACGCCTACAGCCTTAATCCTTTTGATGCTGAAACAGGCGCCGTCGGGTTTATATGCGTCCATTTGGTGTGAGTACTTCCTAACCTTATCCTGCTTGCTGCTGTATCCTTTGTTACAACGTGTTGACCCCGCCAGGTTTTCAGGGCGTTCAGACACATTTGTTTACAGACTTACTGGTCAACTGACCGCTGATTTCTCTCTGTTTTCACAGGCGTTATTTCGATATCTCTGCTCACAGAGGCCATTTGCGATGGAATCGTCTGATAAAAGCTACGTTAACCAAATCCACTGCTATAATTTTTATAAACCATAGCTAATACCCTTTTCGCACGGTTTGGCTGAATCTGCGGATTCAGGCTAGGGCACAAGGTAATTCATAAACTACCCTACAAAGGAGTTATAACATGAATAAAGACGAAGCCAGCGGCAATTGAAAACAGTTTAAAGGTAAAATCAAAGAACAATGGGGTAAGCTCACCGATGATAATTTGACCGTTGTGGAAGGGAAACGCGATCAATTAGTCGGCAAGATACAGGAACGTTATGGTTACGGCAAAGGAGCTGCCGAAACAGAAGTAAAAGATTGGGAAACCCGCAACAAATACCGATGGTAAGCGGTTTCCAGCAACAAAGGTAGAGTGAGTTAATGCCATGTCTACCGAGATGTTCCTACCCAAAGGTACAGGGATGTACCAACTTTTTTATCGCAAGGTATGACCCATCTTCCCCGGGCGTTTCATTGACCAAATTTCAATCCTCTGCCAATCATCAGGTGGCTGCCGCATTGGTACGGTACGTCTGCTGTATTTTCTCTGTGGCGAAGTGTCCGTAAGTGAAAATAAGACAAGTCAGATACCCACAGGTAAAATATTGCTTTCAATACACTGCATGAGCCTAATTTTAACCCCAAAATATCCCTCTCCTGCAACGCTCATCAAGATGGTTTTCGCACCTATCGCTACTCTGAGTCTAGGATTTCATTGCTCCATTCTGCGCCATGAAACGCTTTATTTCCCCTTAAAGCATCTTACCCGCAAAATGTCCTTTGGCGCTTAATTCCACAGGCTCAACGCTAAGTATAGGGAAGACGTGGTGTCTCACTTTTTCGTCGCTGACAACGTTATCTGGCCGTTATCGCTAATTCACCTCATGCCAAGCCACTCTTGTGGTTAACGTTAAGGACTCTCCCGTATTGAGCATGACCTCTTTATTGTCGTGGTAAACCGTTGTCTGATAGATGGCGTTAGTGGCAATTTTTAGTGTTTTGTCTACGTCGGTCAATGAAGGAACAAAAACTTTGGGGTGCCCAGCCACCATTAACCATTTTTATCGATATGTGATCATGTTTTTTCAATGCGGCACGTAATGATGCTTCCGTGATGGCTTTACCATTATTTATGGACAGAAAATAAGCGTTTTTTCGCCCAAATAGTCAATCATGTCCTGCCGTAACGCCTCTATACGCTGCCACGTTTCCTCATCATAAATTTTATCAATATTATAATGACTTTGCCCTTGTTGGGTAGCGTTCCCGTCAGGCATATCATCAACATATTTTTTGTTCATTAACATTGATGCTTCGGCAAGCAGATCCTGGCTTTCACTTGCTTCTATCTCCTTGAGTTCTTTGACCAATACCGATAAGGGTGGCAGCTTAATAACCTGGTTATATTCAGCAAGTTTCTTATTGTCATAAAAATCTCATGCTTCAAACACCATTTCATCCTGGCTCGTTTTTATCAACCAGCCGGTACCCGATGATTTAACGCCATTTTCTCTTCTGGTCAAGCTGGGAATTTCAACCAGCGTGCGGCTTTGTTGAATAAATCAGAACTTGTGACTACGCCTCCCTAGCAGATCGATTGTTATGCGATCCGGATGCTGTTCGGCATTCCTAACAGCGTCATTTTGTTAAGCGCTTTGACCATCGCCATTGCCTCACCTACCTGCGCATCATAGCCATACAGACTTAGATGATCGTCCATAAGCGTTTTGAACCGGAATATAGCTGTTTTAGCCACTGAGCGTCGATGATAGCCCACTTGCTTTTTCCATACATCGTTACTGCCGCTTAGACGCTGATTCGCAACGGTGTAGTTACGCTCATGGTATCGGTCTGGCCAATATTGCGCCCCACCTCGTGGAGGAATAAGAGGCCTTATTTTCTTCCTCAGCAGAGCATCATGACAGTAGCGGGTATCGTAAGCGCCATCAGCCAACACTTCCCTGATTTTCCGCAGGGTTTGGTTTATCAGAGCTGGTAGGGCCTGAGTATCCGTCGTACCGCTGAGCGATAAGTAGCACAGATAATCTCATGCGTTACACTGTCTGCGGCCATATGCAGCTTACGCGACACCCTCCGTCTGTCGGCACCATGCTGTCGGACTTTCCATTCGCCTTCGCCAAAGACCTTCAGGCCGGTTCCGTCAATGACTAGAGGTGAGATTTCACCACGGGTCGGCGTTTTTATGCTGATCTTAACTGTCTTTGCTCGCTTGCTGATCAGCGAGTAGTCTGGGCATCTTAGCGGCAGCACCATCAGTTTAAAAATGGTGTCAACGAAGCCCTGTAAAGCGCTTAACGAAAGGCCAAACACGCGTTTCATCATCAGAACAGTGGTGATAGCCATATCTGCGTAGTGAAGCGACCGGCCACGCCGTTCAGGCGTTGTTTTTTCCGTCCATGCAACAATTGCCGACTCATCCAGCCATATCGTCAGAGCCCCGCGCTGCTTGAGAGCTTTGTTGTAAGTGGACCAGTTGGTTATTTTAAACTTTTGCTTTGCCATGGAGTGCAGATGTTGAAATGACGGTAGTGATCTGAGCAGACGATCACCTAAAAGTTATAGTTTATTCAACAAAGCCCTTTATGCCCGTCTATACAGCGCTTGAGCGAGCTTTAGTCGTGGTTTTTGTGTCTTCGTGGTAATATAGATTGAGAAACCGCAACCGGGGAGCATCATGAAAACAACGACTGAAAACCCTCTTCTCAGCCAGGCCGAAGAATTGTGCGAGCAGCGCAATGTCCGTCTGACGCCGCAACGGCTGGAAGTCCTGCGGCTGATGTCTCAACAAAATGGTGCGATAAGTGCTTATGATTTGCTGGATTTATTGCGTCAATCTGAACCGCAGGCAAAACCCCCGACCGTTTACCGTGCGCTGGATTTTTTACTTGAGCAAGGTTTTGTTCATCGCGTCGAGTCCACCAACAGCTTTGTACTGTGCCATCATTTCGCGGAACCATCCCATGCTTCCGCTTTCTTTATCTGCGACCGCTGTGGTCAGGTGACAGAGCAGACCACGCAGGGGATAGACGAAATTTTACAGCGTATGGCGGCGGCGGCCGGTTTTACTCTCTCCTATAACGTGGTAGAGGCGCATGGCTTTTGTCCACAATGTAGTGAGGTGCAGGCATGTCAACATCCTGACGCCTGTGAACATGACCACAGCGTGGCAATAAAAAAACGCTAGCATCCTCTTGCCGAATTTCTCTTTCCTGTAAAACAGCATGGCTATCCGGGCCATTAGGCTGCTCAATAGCCCGCAAAATGACACAAACTTGTTGCGCATGAATCCTGAGTGGCCGTCTCTTTGACCACGGTGCTTTATCATCGGTTCCAGGCTCTGCCAGCTCTGCTCAATCCAGTGCTTATATTTCCGATGGTAAGTATATAGCTAAAAAAGGGTTAACGCCAGATAAAGTAATTTGGGAAAATGAAACCCTCTAATACTAATCTATTGACGGCTTGTCTTGGCGGCAATTGATTCCTTAACAAGCAAAGTCATCTGCGTTGATTTCACGGGGTTATCTCCGACGTTTGCCATAATGAACCTAAAGAGTGTATTTACAACACAGGTGACAGGTCGCCCCCTATCAGCCGTACTGCGGCGTAATCTACTTTATTCAATCCTGCATCACAAAACAGACTGTTGAAACAACAAGCGATAAAACCGTTATATTTATAATCCATGGCATTCATATTAATGTTAATGCATGACTGTAAGTTCCACTCGACATTAGTTGAAAATCGGCAATCGTAAAGGAGCGAAAAAATGATTATTGGAGTCATCAGTGACATTCATCATGACGGTCAACACGAGAATGACGTGTTAACCACATCATTAAACAATATGGTGAAGAATGGCGCCACAGCATTGATTATGGCAGGGGATATCAGGGATGTGCATGCTAAAAGAGATAAAGCACTATCGATCATAACATGTTGTTTTACAGCATAATTCCATGATGCTTATGTTGGGGAATCACGATGTACGAACAGGTGCCGGAGAAGGTTTTTCTTTAGACCCGGATTTGGTTAACTTATATCATGACTATTTGGATAAATTCGGCATCAAGTATTATGATAATACTATGTGTATTGATGCTTGGTTTAATGACTATCACGTCTTGTGTTTGAATACCGATCTCGGCCTTAAAGACATGATGCATTTGAATGATGATTCAGTAAAATGGTTGAAGGAAAAACTGGCTGAAAACAGCTATATCCATAAACCCATTTTTATAGTCACGCACCAAGCTTTTAACGATTCGCATTGGCGAGCGGGCCTATATGGCGGTTTTGGCGATCAAGATGGAATGTTAAAGAAATTGTTTAGCGATTATCCGCAAATTGTCATGCTTAACGGTCATATACACAATGGCTTTAGCGTGATTGAATTTATTCAACGGCCTTATGGCAAGCTAAGGCTTTGTTGAATAAATATAACTTTTAGGTGATCGTCTGCTCAGATCACTACCGTCATTTCAACATCTGCACTCCATGGCAAAGCAAAAGTTTAAAATAACCAACTGGTCCACTTACAACAAAGCTCTCAAGCAGCGCGGGGCTCTGACGATATGGCTGTTGTTGCATGGACGGAAAAAACAACGCCTGAACGGCGTGGCCGGTCGCTTCACTACGCAGATATGGCTATCACCACTGTTCTGATGATGAAACACGTGTTTGGCCTTTCGTTAAGGGCTTTACAAGGCTTCGTTGACGCCATTTTTAAACTGATGGTGCTGCTGCTAAGATGCCCAGACTACTCGCTGATCAGTACGACGGATGCTCAGGCCCTACCAGCTCTGATAAACCAGACCAGCGGAAAATCAGGGAAGCGTTGGCTGATGGCGCTTACGATACCCGCTACTGTCATGATGCTCTGCTGAGGAAGAAAATAAGGCCTCTTATTTCTCCACGAGGTGGGGCACAATATTGGCCAGACCGATACCATGAGCGTAACTACGCCGTTGCGAATCAGCGTCTAAGCGGCAGTAACGATGTATGGAAAAAGCAAGTGGGCTATCATCGACGCTCAGTGGCTAAAACAGCTATATTCCGGTTCAAAACGCTTAACAAAATGACGCTGTTAGGAATGCCGAACAGCATCCGGATCGCATAACAATCGATCTGCTAGGGGGGCATAGTCACAAGTTCTGATTTATTCAACAAAGCCGCATAAAGATCATCGGTAACGCTTTCAGCAATCTTCAGAATATAATAAATAATCTGTTTATTATCGGCGTTCGTTTTTCGCTTTATATTAATCTTATGTGACGACAGCGTTTTATCCTTAATATTCAGGTGCGCGCAGATGGCTTTCGTGTTCTCGCCAGCCATCCACATGGCCAAGATTTGTCTTTCAGTCTTGCTGAACCGCAGCGGTGCACATCGTTTTACCGTAGGGGCAAGAGGATACTTTTCTTGACCGGAAAAATGGCGCAGCAGTTTACTAAAATCATCAACGGCAAGAAACTTGGAGGTTACGATAACATTACTCTTGATGGGGATAATCGCTTTATAGACAATGTTCTCGTTACCGATGAAAATGATGAAAAACGTGCGCGGCAGCCGTTCGATTAATGCCTTGAGAATACGATCATTATCCTGCATATGCATATACCGCTGACTGATAATGACAATGTCAGGCGTTAATTTTTGGCATAGCATATCTAATTTCAAAACATCATTGAGAGTATAGATATTTTCTCCCAAATCACCTTCATTTAATAATGATCGCATGGCGCTACGGGTAAAAACACAATGATCAAGGATAAAGGCTGTCATAATGCTCAGTCTGGTAACTTTTTCACCATCGGGAAAAAGAGATTATTAGTTGGCTACCATGTCAGACTACTCGTCAGTGCGCGTTGTCATCAATATCGAAAGCGCGCAAAGCGGTGGCGATGATATGAATCGGCCGTTATTAGCAGTCAAAAGTCCTCACAGTGTTGCAAATAGGGTTTCACAATTGACGCATTGGATGGGGTTCTTTGCCCTAGACAACATCGACATGCATTTTCAATGCCCAGCTTTCTTTTGATAGAACAGACTTAGCATTTTGTAAATCCGTCCATTGGGTATTGGGACGCCATGTAAGCAATTTGGGACAAAATGATCTCATCAGCCCCCTGGCCATGGTTAGCCGAAGTTGATGTATACATGCCTTGACCGCGTGATTCCGTAGGGGGGCAGCAACGGTGATAAGGGATGCAGGGCGGCTGTATTACTGACGCTTTGGCCTTACAGGCACTGGATCAAAGTAAACTTTCCCGGGTGAAAAAAGGGAGCATCCGGTTAGCGTGGGTACATATCAGCGTGAGTCGTCAATGATAACTGTTCTAAAAAGACATCCTCTGCAAAGCCATTTCCTTAGCATTGGGTTTTAGGCTCACTGGCCGCAGGTTATCGCCCGTGTCCGTTTTAATACCCATGCATGAGTACAGGTATGAATAAAGGGCGCCGAATGCCTTTCCGCTACATTACACATTAACTGATATCGTTGCCTGACCGAGGCGGGCGCTATGATACCGCGGTGCACTGGCGCCGGGAACTGAGGGCTGTCGTACCCGGAGTGAGCAGCTTAACCGGCGTGAACAATCACTTCATTTCACATCGAGCGCACCGGCGCGCTGCCTGTTTGGCAAAGAGCGTGGCTCATACGGGGCAGTCTTTGCCGCGATTTGAGTCTGCATCCCTATTTGGTAAAGGTTCACCCTCCAGCGGGGACTAAACCCCGGCGATCGCTTTTCTGTGTTAGAATCTAGCGGAAGTTTCCCTGCCGGTGCCCTCTTTCACTGTGCTGAACGGGGATTTAGTTGCTTGAACAGACGTGAAACTATCAGCCATGCTTGAAAACCGCTTTCAACAGAACAGCCAGCCGTCCACTTTAATCTCGGCAGGGCCTATAACGCTTGCACCAGGCCGATTCAGCGTTGCACCTATGCTGGATTGGACCGATAGTCATTGCCGTTTTTTTCTGCGCCAGCTAAGTCGCCGCGCGCTGTTGTACACGGAAATGGTGACCACCGGAGCTTTATTGTTTGGCAAAGGCGATTATTTGGCCTACCACGACGCGGAACACCCCCTGGCGCTGCAACTGGGCGGTAGCGAACCTGATGCGCTGGCGCGTTGTGCCAAGTTGGCACAAGAGCGAGGCTATGATGAAATCAACCTCAATGTAGGCTGCCCCTCCGATCGGGTGCAGAACGGTCGTTTCGGCGCTTGCCTGATGGCTGAAAAGGACCGGGTGGCGGCCTGTATTGCCGCTATGCGCGAGGCGGTGACGCTGCCGATTACGGTTAAAACCCGCATCGGTATTGACGAGCAGGACAGCTACGCGTTTTTGTGTGAATTTATCGATACCGTCGCCACGCACGGCGGATGCGAAACATTCATAATTCACGCCCGTAAGGCATGGCTCAATGGCCTGAGCCCCAAAGAGAACCGCGAAATTCCGCCGCTGGATTATGATCGCGTGTATCAGCTGAAACGGGATTTTCCCGCGCTCCGATTGATGCTTAATGGCGGGATTAAAACGCTGCACGACGCACGGGAACATTTGCAAAAGCTTGATGGTGTGATGATGGGGCGGGAAGCCTACCAAAACCCGGGCATCCTGGCGCGGGTCGACAGTGAACTGTTTGGCGATGCCGATACGTTGCCGAATCAGGCGGCAGTGATTGATGTGATGTTGCCTTATATCGAGCGCGAGCTGTCCCAAGGCGCAGCGCTGGGTCACATTACCCGTCACATGCTTGGACTGTTTCAGGGAATGCCGGGCGCCCGGCAGTGGCGCCGCTATTTGAGCGAGCACGCTCACCGACCTGGCGCAGGTATCGATGTGGTTATTAAAGCGCTATCTTGCATCCAGCATTAATAACTGGCTTAGCGGTTTCAGAAATTTTTGCGGCACATAACGGTCAAAACCGGTGTGCCTACTGTATTCGCTGAACTGCCGTAAACAGTGTACGCCCGCTTTCTGATAAATACCTTGGAGCTTGTTCTCCACTGTGCGGTGCGACAGGCCAAGATGACGGCCAATGACTTTGCTGCTCATGTTTTGCAGAACAAAAAAAATGACGTCCAATTCCCCTTCGGTAAAGATCGGTTCCGGCGGATAAAACAGAAAATAGCCGGGGCTTTTACCGCATAGCTGCTTCTGCAGCGAGACGTCCTCGACTTTGCGCGCATGGAAAATGGAGCCGATACACTCTCGGCTAATCTGGTGATAAAGTGGATATTTATCAAAAAAATAAGGTTGAATAAGCTTTTCCCGGCCGTAACAGTGAATTTCGATGGAACAGAGGCGATCCTGTTGCTTGATAGTGCAGCGGTCGTGGAGTTGAAAATGTGAGGCAAAATCCGCCACCGGTGACGGTAATTCATGATCGAAACGACCAGGAATGGTGAAGAGTGCTGGGTTAATATTCAGCAGATCGTAATAAGCATGGTTGGCATAAAGATAGCGCGAATCAAGATCCTTGACGCCCCAGGGCTCACGGGAAGATTCCCATAGCATTAGCAGCTGCGGTGCTATGACGCTATCTTGAGTATCGCGAGATAGGCAATCGCTGTTCATATAAAGTCCTTTTTGCAAATACCGCATGTCCATTCTATTTTTTACCGCAAATGTTATTTCTGATCCAGCCTGATTTCATGTCAATTTATGTTTAATAGCGTGAAAATATTGCCCAAACTTCTCATTGTGTAATATTACCTCGGCTTAGGTTATTAGTTATTAATGAGGTGATAAATAATTGGTTTTACTACCTGCATTCCACCTTCTTTCGATTATTTATGCGCCGGTAAGTAATATTCCAATAACCAAAAATTGGCAATGTGGATTAAATACTTTATCGACGGAAACTGACTATTAGATTAAATACCGGGTTGACAGCCGCGAAATGAATCAGGTGAGCTTCGTTAAATTGGCAGTGGATAAGGTGTCAGGTGGTTCCAGCCGGAGGAGACATCAATCGATAATCCGGATCGATAAGCTTATAGGGGGTTAAGCTAAGCGCCGACAGGATGTCCTGTCGTGGGCCGTTAAGTTGCTAGGCGGATTATTGGCTGAGTCGCTCAGGCCGGTATTAGAGTGTAGCGGCAAAGGGAAAAAGGGAGCCGTCAGCCCGCAAAGTAAGGGGCATTCGAGGGGGGGGGATTACGTTGAGTGCGTGTGAATACGACTGGTCGCAAATGACGCGAAAGGTTCAAGCCTTGGTAGGATACCCCCTAATTGATGAGTAAGCGGGGAGGCTGAATGAAGGGCGGTGTAACAAGTTACATCGCGGTCGAATTTGTCATACGCTAAGAATGACAGCCGTCGATCGGTAAGGGCCAGGCCAATAATCAGTCATCGTGAGGTGTGGGAAATAATCGGTTGAGCAATAGTATAATTTTGATGACAGACTATGATTATGATATATACAATATTAACATAATATTTATTAATATAAATATTAAATTTTCATTCGTGGATTTATTGCAAAAACTTTGTGAGGTCGAATATATTTATGGTTTAATTTCTCTGTCTTGGAAGGGATTATCAAAGGTGAGAGGGGTTATAGTATGTCTAATATTTATATCATGCCTATTATACGCGCGATGTCGTATATTAACACTATATGTATTTCACCGGAGAATTGGGCGTCGGCGCCTGTGCAGATAATGGGGAGGTCGTGAGATGAAATGGCTGGATCATGAAGCAATTGAGCACATCAGTTACGGCGCCGCTATTCTTGCCAGCGGCGGTGGCGGCGATCCCTATATCGGCAAAATCATGGCTCAGCGGGCCATTGCCCAACACGGCCCCATCCAATTAGTGACACTAGACGAGCTTCAGCCTGAGGCATTGCTGCTGGCGACGGGCATGATAGGTTCGCCGACAATCATGATGGAAAAGTTACCGAGCGGACAGGAATCGCTGCTGGCCTGCCGGTATATCGCTGAGCATATGGGCTGCTCTTTATCTGCCATCTACCCGATCGAAACCGGCGGTATCAATTCACTATTGCCGCTGGCCTCGGCCTGTATTCTCGGGCTGCCGGTAGCGGATGTCGACGCCATGGGCCGGGCTTTTCCCGAATTTCAAATGACCACGTTTTATCTGGATGGCATCAATGCGTCGCCGTTCGCCGTCGTGGATGAAAATGCGAATGCCGCACTGTTCGAGGCACAAGACAGTCTCAAGGCAGAGAAGCTGGCCCGCGCCGTCGCGGTGAAAATGGGCGGCTCCGCCGCCTTTGCCGGTTATCCGGTGACGGTTGACCAAGCGCGCGTTTCGGGAATTACGGGCACGTTGAGGTTGATGTGGCGCATTGGCGTCGAGGTTCAGCAGGCGCGTGATGCCCGCCGCAACGTTATTGAAACCCTGACGACGCTTTTGCAAGGCATCGTGTTGTTTCGCGGGAAAGCCAACCGGGTCAACCAGCGTAGTGAGGGCGGTTTCAACTACGGTACTGCCTGTTTTGTCGGCGTTGATGACGATAAGGGCAGCCGCTTTGACGTACTTTTTCAAAATGAATATCTCTTGGCGCGGCGAGAGGACCAGGCGCTGTGTATGACGCCGGACTTGATTATTCTTCTTGATGAAGAAACGGGGTTGCCGATTCTGGGCGAGAGGCTTTGTTACGGGATGCGTGTGGTGGCGCTCGGCGTTCCCGCTAATGAAAAATGGCGTACGCCGCGGGGAATTGAGGTGTGCGGGCCGAGGTATTTTCACTATCTGGATGACTATACGCCGGTCGAAACGCTGGCGGCCCGCTGCAGTGAGGAGCGCGTATGAGTTGGTCGTTGGGAATTGATGTCGGCGGCACCCATACGGATGCGGTGTTGCTTGATGCGCAGCAAAGAATTATCGCTCATAGCAAACAGCCGACCAGCGCTGATGTCATGCAGGGGATTGATCAGGCGATCGCGGCTGTGTTGGCGCAGGTTGAAGTGGATCGCGGCGCCATACGCCGGGCAATGCTCGGCACCACGCAGTGCACTAATGCTATTGTTGAACATAAAGGCTTGCAGCCGGTGGCGCATTTCCGTCTCGGCGCGCCGGCCTCGCTGGCGGTGCCGCCGTTAACCGATATGCCGGCCGATTTTCGCGCGCGTCTGCCGGTACGGCTCTTTACCCTTGCCGGCGGCTATCAATATAACGGCGAGAAATTATCGGCGTTGGATGAACAGGCCGTACGCCGGCAACTGTTGGCGGTAAGGGGGCAGGTTCGTGCCGTCTCGGTATGCGGTATATTTTCGCCCGTCGTCGCCGAGCAGGAGCAGCGGGTTGCAGCCCTGGCGCGGGAGATACTGGGGGTGAAAACACCGGTGTCCCTGTCATCTGAAATCGGTTCCATCGGTCTCCTGGAGCGGGAAAATGCCACTGTGCTTAACGCGGTGCTAAGTGGAGTGGTGCATACCCTTACCGATGGTTTTCGCCAGACGCTGGCGCGGCAGGGAATTATTGCCGAGCTGTTTTTCGGTCAAAATGACGGTACTCTGATGCCGCTGCATCAGGCGCAGATGTTCCCGATCCTGACTATCGCCTCCGGTCCGACGAATAGCCTGCGGGGCGCAGCCAGACTCTCCAATTTACAAGAGGCCCTGGTGGTCGATGTGGGCGGCACGACTACCGACGTTGGTGCTTTGTGCGGGGGATTTCCCCGGCAATCTGCCATGGCGGCTGAGATAGGCGGAGTGCGTACTAACTTCCGCATGCCGGATATTGCGTCTATCGGCCTTGGCGGCGGATCGGTGGTAACCGTTAACGCCGACGGTGCTATCAGCGTCGGACCCGAGAGCGTGGGTTATGACTTACCGCAGCGGGCGCTGGTGTTTGGCGGTGATGCCCTGACGGTCACCGATATCGCGGTGGCCCGTGGCTGGGCGGACATTGGCGATGCCGCTCTGGTTGCCCATCTGTGTCCTGCAATGGTAACCCGGGCGGCGGAACATTATGTGGCCATGGTTGAAAAATGCCTCGCGCGTATGAATACCAGCCAGAATGATATGCCGGTTATTCTGGTGGGCGGCGGCGCGGCATTACTTCCCATGCACCTCAAAGGCGCTTCTGAAGTCATACGCCCGCCCTACGCTGGCGTCGCCAACGCCACCGGTGTCGCCATTGCTCAGGTCAGCGGCAGCGTAGACACCATTATTTTACCCGGCGATGAATCTCTGGAGTCCTGCCTGCAGCGGGCGGAACATCAGGCACGGGAGGCGGCTATTGCCGCCGGGGCGCTGCCTGATACGGTGGCCGTTATTGAGCTGGATTCGTTGCCGCTGGGGTATATGCCCGCAAATGCGGTCAGGATCCGGGCTCGGGCGGTGGGGACGCTCGCGCCGGAGGGCTAGTCGGCGTCCGCTGACCGGGAGAATTCGTGGCGAATATGGCTAAACAGTGGTTAAAAACGCTAAGTATTAACATCCTGTGGCTGGGCCTAGTTAGTGAAATCAGTGGGTTAGCCGCATTGCAACCTGGCGTGCTTCTTGTATTAACTGATGAGAGCCATTATCACCGCCGCGGTGGGCGCTACCCTGCCATTTGCCATTGAGGAGTCCTTCATGCTGGAAATTTTCTTCGTCGTCAGGTTTTTTCTGATGCTGGTATTGAACGGTATTTCCGTGCTGGTGGCCCTGGGTCTGGCGTGTGCTGAAGAAACCGGCGCCGCCGCGCTCGCGGTTTGATTCCCGCCTGCGCTGCTGACCCAGTGAGCTAGCGATGCAAAAATGGGGAGTGGATCACAGCTTGGAGTTTTCCTGCCCCGGATGATATTTTTTTCTTATGGCGGCTGCTAGGATAAACGCGTTTAGGCTCATTGATTTCATCATTACCGGATAACAATAGCGGTAGTTAGCTGCATGGTCCAGTAATTTCTGCTCTGCCCCTACATTTTTACAGTGTGTAGTGCTATAGCGGTCTGTGACGGGCTTCCTTCGGGAAGCCCATTGTTTATTCAGCAGAAAATCATAGCGGCGATAGGTGTCGGCCCGCGGTCCCGGCGGCGCTTTTCCTCATAGGATCAGCAGCAGCGACCCATTGGTCTGCCGGTTCTCCAGCGCCTGATGCGCCTGCTGTACTTCAGACAGAGCGAATTTTTGCTCTGCCGGCACGTCGACTTTGATCACCCCTCTGGCTATCATGCTGAACAATTCATCGGCGGCGTGTTTCAGGCTGGCGCCATCGGTGATATAGCCATTGATCGACGGACGCGTGACGAACAGCGAGCCCTTTTGATTCAATATCCCCAAGTTCACCCCGGTGACCGGTCCCGAAGAGTTGCCAAAACTGACCATTAATCCGCGGCGGCGCAGGCAGTCGAGAGAGGCTTCCCAAGTGTGTTTGCCCACTGAATCGTACACTACGTTCACTTTATTTTCATCGGTCAGGGTTGCGACGTGTTCAGGCACATTTTCCTCGCGGTAATTAATTGTTTCCCAGGAGCCGGCCTGTTTTGCCAACGCCGCCGGCGGCCGCATGAAACAGGAAAATCTCGTTCGGCTTGATTTCATAGATTTGGCGCAGCAAATAAAACACCGTCAGGCCTTTTAAAAATGCGGCGGCCGCCTGTTCAAAGGAGATAGCGTTAGGTAATTGGGCCAGTTTATCCGCCGGCACATTGTGCACGGTGGCATAGGCGCCCTGTGGGGATTGGGAGTAGACCACCCGGTCGCCGGGCTGAAGATGTTCTACGCCGGGGCCGAGTTTGCTCACCACGCCAGCCGCCTCGGTTCCAAGACCAGAGGGCAGCGATGGCGTGGGGTAAAGGCCGGAACGGACATAGGTGTCGATATAATTGATAGCGATGGCTTTATTTTCTACCTGCACCTCGCCCGGACCGGGATCCGACGGCGTGAAATCCACATACTCCATAACTTCCGGTCCGCCGTGGGCGGCAAACTGTATACGCTTAGCCATCACTCTTCCTCCTGTTGAGATATCTTTAATAACCATAAGCCCTGCGGCGTGGTTTGCAAAGCGCATAGGATCTCGACACGAGAGAGGATACAATGCGCCTTTATTCGAGGACTTCTAGATAGGTAAAGTACTCTTTCATGTCAGAAAAAAAGCCGTCTAACAAAGCAAATTTTACCCGCGACCGCCAGGTTGAAGGTCTGAAGATGCCGCCCCATTCGCTGGAAGCGGAGCAGTCGGTGCTGGGCGGTTTGATGTTGGATAACGAACGCTGGGACAATGTCGCCGAACGAGTAACCGGCAACGATTTCTTTAATCGTCCTCACCGCCTTATCTTCGGCGAGATGCAGCGTCTGTTGGAGCTGAACAAGCCTATTGACCTGATCACGCTTTCGGAATCCCTGGAGCAAAAAGGGGAGCTGGACGCGGTCGGCGGGTTTGCTTATCTGGCGGAGCTATCGAAAAATACTCCTAGCGCCGCCAACATTTCCGCTTATGCCGATATCGTGCGCGAACGGGCCGTAGTACGAGAAATGATAAGCGTCGCCCATGAGATCGCGGATGCCGGTTACGATCCTCAGGGACGCAGCAGCGAGGATCTGCTGGATCTGGCGGAGTCGCGGGTGTTCCAGATAGCTGAGAATCGCGCCAGTAAGGATGAAGGTCCGAAAAGCATCGACCGTATTCTTGAGGATACGGTGGCGCGCATCGAACAGCTTTACCAGAAGCCGCACGACGGCGTGACCGGCGTGTCCAGCGGTTATCTCGATCTGGATAAAAAGACCGCCGGACTGCAAAAGTCGGATTTGATCATCGTGGCCGCCCGCCCCTCCATGGGGAAAACCACCTTTGCTATGAACCTGTGTGAAAACGCCGCTATGACCGAGGCCAAACCGGTGCTGATCTTCAGCCTGGAGATGCCCGGCGAACAGATCATGATGCGTATGCTGGCGTCGCTGTCGCGCGTCGATCAAACCCGGATTCGTACCGGTCAGCTTGACGATGAGGACTGGGCACGGATATCCAGCACCATGGGGATTCTGCTGGAAAAGCGCAATATGTACATCGATGACTCATCGGGCCTGACCCCGACAGAAGTGCGTTCCCGCGCGCGACGGGTATTCTGCGAACATGATGGCCTGAGTCTGATTATGATCGACTATCTGCAACTGATGCGGGTGCCATCGTTGTCCGACAACCGCACGCTGGAAATCGCCGAAATCTCCCGTTCGCTGAAGGCGCTGGCTAAAGAGCTGCAGGTGCCGGTGGTGGCGTTATCGCAGCTAAACCGCAGCCTGGAACAACGCGCCGACAAGCGCCCTGTCAACTCCGACCTGCGCGAGTCCGGCTCTATCGAGCAGGACGCCGATCTAATTATGTTTATCTACCGTGATGAGGTCTATCACGAGAATAGCGACATGAAAGGTATCGCTGAAATTATTCTTGGCAAGCAGCGAAACGGCCCGATTGGCACCGTGCGGCTGACCTTCAACGGACAGTGGTCACGATTCGATAATTATGCTGGTCCGCAATATGACGATGAGTGATTGCACCCGATGCGCTATTTTCCTATAGTGCTTCCATTTTTGACGCTTTTTGTTAACTTATTCGCCCTTCAAATCTCTTTATTTGATGTTGTGATGAAGTGGGTGCACTTTTGCACCCGTAAATCCAGGAGAGCTGCACCGTGTTCCGAAATGTTGATGCTTATGCGGGAGATCCTATCCTTACGCTGATGGAAACCTATAAACAGGATCCGCGACCTGACAGGGTCAATTTAAGCATCGGCCTTTATTATAATGAACAGGCGATCATTCCCCAACTGCAGGCCGTCGCCGAGGCGCAAGCCATGCTGCTCGCCCGGGCGACGTCAAGTTCGTCGTCCTATCTGCCGATAGAAGGCTTGTCAACCTACCGCAGCGCCACCCAGGCGTTGCTATTTGGTGAAGATCATCCGATGCGCAATGCGTTGCGTATCGCCACGATTCAGACCGTGGGCGGGTCAGGGGCGTTGAAAGTCGGGGCGGATTTTCTCAAATGTTATTTCCCGGATTCGCAGGTCTGGGTCAGCGACCCGACCTGGGAAAACCATGTGGCGATTTTTTCCGGCGCCGGATTCCAAGTGAACCGGTACCCTTATTTCGATGATGAGAAGCTGGGTGTTAACTTCAGCGCGATGCTGGCCTGTTTCCAGCAATTGCCGCCGCGCAGCATTGTGTTGCTGCATCAGTGTTGCCATAACCCGACCGGCTCGGACCTGACACGTTCCGAATGGGAGCAGATTATCGCGGTGGTGGCAGAAAGGCAGCTCATCCCCTTTCTGGATATCGCCTACCAGGGGTTTGGCGACGGGTTGGAGGAAGACGCCTTTGCGGTGCGCGAAATGGCGCGGCTGGGCCTGCCTTGCATGGTAACTCATTCTTTATCAAAGATTTTCTCTCTTTATAGTGAACGTGTGGGAGAGCTATCGATAGTTTGCGATAGCGCGAGCGAAGCCGAGCGGGTGCTGAGTCAGCTGAAGGCGACCGTGCGCCGCAACTATTCCAGTCCGCCAAACTTTGGCGCTCAGGTTGTGGCGCAAGTTCTGAACGAACCGGCGTTGAATACCCTGTGGCGTGAGGAAGTCGCGGCAATGCGCCAGCGTATTCTGGCAATGCGCCATAGCCTGGTGGCGGCATTGAAAGTCGCGCTGCCGGACCATCAATTCGATTATCTCCTGCGTCAGCGCGGCATGTTCAGCTACACCGGTCTCAGCCCGGCGCAGGTGGCGGATTTGCGCGATACCTTCGGCGTGTATTTAATCGACAGTGGCCGGATGTGTCTGGCCGGCCTGAATACCGCCAATGTCGCTAAAGTGGCCGAGGCCTTCGCGGCAGTGCAGTAATCGCCCTGCCGTGACCGGTTTTCACCTGTTCCCGCGTTGCCACTATACTAAGTGATCAACAAAGGAGCAGGATTACGTGGCACCAACAGACCCTGAAAGCCCGCCGTGCACGTGCAGCTTTCATTTGGTCACGGATGAAATCGTTTCTCAACTGACGTCGCTAAGCGCAGTCCGCACCGGGTTGCTGCATTTATTGCTGCAGCATACTTCCGCATCTTTGACGCTCAATGAAAATTGCGATCCCACCGTCAGAACCGATATGGAAAACCATTTTTTACGTCAGGTTCCGGAATCGGCCCCCTATCTGCACGATGATGAAGGGGCGGATGATATGCCGGCGCATATCAAATCTTCTCTGCTTGGCAGCTCACTGTTATTGCCCGTCGGGCATGGCACGCTGTTGTTGGGTACCTGGAAAGGTATTTGGCTGGACGAACATCGTAACCGTGGCGGCCGCCGCCGTATTGTCTCCACTTTACAGGGAGAATAATTCATGGACCAATCGACGCTATTGAGTTACTGCATGACAAAACCGGGCGCTGTGCAGAGCGTTCGTCAAGAGTGGCAGGCTAACCAGGTGAAAGTCGGGGAAGTGATGTTTGCCATGACTCATACCGTGGACGGCAGACCGGCGGTGTCATTGAAAAGCAGCGCCGAAATGGCTGAGGTATTACGCAGCGCGTTTGCTGCGGGGCGGTATCGGGCGAACGGCTGAATAAAGCCCATTGGAGCACGTTGTTTCTCGATGGTGATATCCCCGATTCCCAGTTGTATCAACTGGTAGACGCTTCCTGGCAATGGGCGGTGGCCGGTCTGCCTGAAGCGACGCGTCAGACGCTGAATATCTGAGGGGCGGTGTCTGACGGCAGAGGGATGCAGACGCGCAATGGCGTCCGGGCGCCGAGAGTTGAGTAATGGTCTGGCAGCGTCATGCCGGCGTCGCGTCAGCGTCTGGTGGCACATCAGTGCCGATAAGGCTGGCGAGTGCCCGCAGCGTCTCGCCATGAAGTGTGCCGCACTCTGACCTGCCAGCTTTCCTATGCTTTTTGTAGCGCGCGTTCCAGGATCGGCCGCAGGAAGCGCGCGGTATGGGAAGCTTTGCAGGCCGCCACCGTTTCCGGCGTGCCGGCGACCAGAATTTCGCCGCCGCCGTTACCGCCTTCCGGGCCGAGATCGACGATCCAATCCGCGGTTTTGATGACATCCAGATTATGTTCAATGACCACGATGGTATTGCCCTGATCCCGCAGCTGATGTAGCACAGCCAGCAATTGCTGAATATCGGCGAAATGCAGACCGGTCGTCGGTTCGTCGAGGATATACAGCGTTTGCCCGTTGCCGCGTTTGGACAGCTCCCGCGCCAGTTTCACCCGCTGCGCCTCACCCCCGGACAGCGTGGTGGCGGACTGGCCCAAACGGATGTAGGATAGTCCGACATCTATCAGCGTTTGCAGCTTACGCGCCAGGGCGGGAACGGCGTCGAAAAACTCGCGCGCTTCCTCGATGGTCATCTCCAGCACCTGATGGATATTCTTGCCTTTATATTTCACTTCCAGCGTTTCACGGTTATAGCGTTGGCCCTTACAGTGATCGCAGGGGACATAGATATCCGGCAAAAAATGCATTTCCACCTTGATGACGCCATCGCCCTGACAAGCCTCGCAACGTCCGCCGCGTACGTTGAAGCTAAAACGGCCCGGCGTATAACCGCGGGCGCGGGATTCCGGCACGCCGGCGAACAGCTCGCGTACCGGCGTAAAAACGCCGGTGTAAGTCGCGGGATTGGAACGCGGCGTCCGGCCGATCGGACTCTGGTCGATATCGATGACCTTATCGAAATGCTCCAGGCCCTGCACATCGCGATAGGGCGCCACTTCGGTAGTGGTGGCGCCGTTAAGCTGGCGCTGCGCCACCGGGAAGAGTGTGTCGTTAATCAGCGTCGATTTGCCCGAGCCGGAAACGCCGGTGATACAGGTAAACAGCCCCACCGGCAGGGTCAGTGTCACGTCCTTGAGATTATTACCGCGCGCGCCGACCAGCTTCAACACCCGTGTGGGATACGCCGGAATACGCGCCTGCGGAATGGCTATTTCCTGCTTGCCGCTGAGGAACTGGCCGGTGAGCGACGCCGGGTGAGCCATGATTTCCTCGGCGGTACCTTCGGCTACTACCTCACCGCCGTGGACGCCGGCGCCAGGACCGATATCGATAATGTGATCGGCGGCGCGGATGGCGTCTTCGTCATGCTCTACCACGATGACCGTATTGCCCAAATCGCGCAAATGTATCAGCGTTTCCAGTAACCGCTCGTTATCGCGCTGGTGCAAACCAATGGACGGCTCATCCAGCACATACATGACCCCGACCAGACCGGCGCCGATCTGGCTGGCTAAACGGATACGCTGCGCCTCGCCGCCGGACAAGGTTTCCGCCGAGCGGGACAAGGAGAGGTAATTCAGCCCGACGTTGACCAAAAATTTGAGCCGGTCGCGAATCTCTTTGAGCACTTTTTCCGCAATCTTGGCGCGCTGACCGCTCAGTTTCATGTCGTCGAAAAACGACAGCGCGTGGCCGATGCCCATTTCGGAAATCTCCGGCAGGGTGGTGTGCTCCACGAAGACGTGGCGGGCTTCACGCCGAAGACGGGTGCCGCCGCAATGGGTGCAGGGACGGTTGCTGATATATTTGGCTAGCTCTTCGCGCACCGCGGTGGATTCGGTTTCCTTATAGCGGCGCTCCATGTTCGGCAGCACCCCCTCAAACGGATGACGGCGCACCGAGGTGTCACCTCGATCGTTGATATACTTGAATTCGATATTTTCCTTGCCGGACCCGAACAGAATTTTTTGCTGCACCGTCGGACTCAGCGCGTGGAACGGCGCCTCGACGTCGAATTTATAGTGCTCGGCCAGCGAGCGCAGCATTTGGAAATAGTAGAAATTACGGCGATCCCAACCGCGAATGGCGCCGCCGGCGAGGGATATATCCTGATTTTGCAACACCCGGTCGGGATCGAAGTACTGCTGCACGCCGAGGCCGTCGCAGGTGGGGCAGGCGCCGGCCGGATTGTTAAAGGAAAAAAGCCGGGGCTCCAGCTCGGGCATACTGTAGCCGCAAACGGGGCAGGCAAAGTTGGCGGAAAACAGCAACTCTTCCGCTTTCTCGTCATCCATATCTGCCACCACCGCGGTGCCGCCCGAGAGGCCGAGAGCGGTTTCAAAGGATTCTGCCAGGCGTTGCGCAAGATCCTCGCGCACTTTGAAACGATCAACAACCACTTCAATGGTATGCTTTTTTTGCAGCTCGAGTTTCGGCGGATCCGACAGATCGCAGACCTCCCCGTCGATACGCGCCCGGATATAGCCCTGCGCCGCCAGGTTTTCCAGCGTTTTGCTGTGCTCCCCTTTGCGCTCTTTAACAATGGGTGCCAGCAGCATAAGCCGCTTGCCCTCCGGCTGCGACAGCACATTGTCTACCATCTGGCTAACGGTCTGCGCCGCCAGCGGCACATCATGATCCGGACAGCGCGGCTTGCCGACGCGGGCGAACAGAAGACGGAGATAATCGTGGATTTCGGTTATCGTTCCCACCGTTGAACGCGGATTATGGGACGTGGATTTTTGTTCAATCGAAATGGCGGGCGACAGCCCTTCGATATGATCAACATCCGGTTTTTCCATCAACGACAGAAACTGCCGGGCATAGGCGGAAAGCGATTCAACATAGCGACGCTGGCCCTCGGCATAGAGCGTATCGAACGCCAGCGATGATTTTCCGGAGCCTGATAGGCCGGTAATGACTATCAATTTATCGCGGGGTATTACTAGGCTGATGTTTTTCAGGTTATGGGTACGAGCACCACGAACTTCAATCTTATCCATTCAACTAATCCCAACACCGGATGAACGAGGGTGGCCTGCGCGATTGACAAAACCGCTGCGGCGCGAAATGGTCAATTATGGCACAAAAAAATCTGAATGAATATCCAGTATTGATTGTAACAAACAATTCTGCTTCACAGGCTTTCTTGATGGACAGTCCAAGTTTCAAAACATGTTCTTTAAGCGTTGGCAATGGTAAACTTGAGCGATTAAACTTAGTCATTCATCTTATCATTATCAGGAGACCCCCATGGCCAGCAGAGGCGTTAATAAAGTGATTCTAGTCGGAAACCTGGGCCAGGATCCAGAAGTCCGCCATATGCCTAATGGTGGTGCGGTAGCCAACATTACGCTGGCCACCTCGGAGAGCTGGCGCGACAAGCAGACCGGCGAGACCAAGGAGAAAACGGAATGGCACCGCGTGGTGCTGTTTGGCAAACTGGCCGAGGTGGCGGGCGAATATCTGCGTAAAGGCTCCCAGGTGTATATCGAGGGATCGCTGCAAACTCGCAAGTGGCAGGACCAGAGCGGTCAGGATCGCTACACCACCGAAGTCGTGGTCAATGTGGGCGGCACCATGCAAATGCTCGGGGGCCGTCAGGGCGGCGCGGCGGCCAGCGGCGGCCAGCAGAGCGGCTGGGGCCTGCCTCAGCAGCCGCAGGGCAATAATGCGCAGTTCAGCGGCGGTAATGCACCGGCGTCGCGCCGCGCGCAGAACAGCGCTCCGGCGCCCAGCAATGAGCCGCCGATGGACTTTGATGACGATATTCCATTCTGAGGTTAACCTTAGACAACCTTGTCAAAGCTGCGAAAAAAAACCTCCTATGAGCATGAGGTTTTTTTGACGAAAGAGCCTCCGTATGTAGACGCGGACGTTGATTCAGATCTATGGCCTGAAGAAGGATGTGACCTGCCTGCGGCGTGTGTCTGCAACGTTCATGGTATTATTGGAGCGCGAAAAAGCGTCATGCCTGGTTGCGTTTAGAAGAGGATGCGTTAATTGATGAGTGGCGGTGTTTCGTCAGTATTCGCTGCGCCTACGTCTTTCGGGGTTGAAGCTACAATGTTTAATGTGCCGCTGGAGCGTTAAATACGGGTTTTCAGCACGGCATTTGTATTATTACCGCACCAATTAAGTTGGAATAATGTCCATACCGATTGATTAATGGCAGCGTTTGATTTTTCTCGCGGTTGGCGCCGATAGTTGCATGATGAATAGCGTTATGAAAAGATGTTATGCATGTTAAATATTTACCTTATTAAAACGTTACAGAGCGATTGATGATAGGAAATGGCTATAAATCAGGGTAACCAATATTTTTACATTCAGTCAGTAAATTCCTGCCGCCTAAACTGACTTTAGGCGATTTATTTATTTTTAATTTACCCCATGTTCAGAATTTTTTATTTATTGCGCCATGGAAGCTTATTGATTCTGGATGAGCATTCTATAAAATTTCGATACCGTATAAATTTGGCCTTTGCATCTCAAACACGTACAATCCTTGCATATATGATTGCCTATGCTCGTGTACACGTTATTTCCGTCGAGGGGCTCACAATGATGAAGGTATTTAATCCCTCGCGCTGTGCACCTGATTAAGCTACTCAGTTCAAGAAAAAGTGAAGGGTGGCATATTGACGATGCCATTTACCTGGTTGCAGGTTGTTAACGGGTGTGAAATGGGGCCATTCATCGCTTGATGTCATTGGCAACCATTTTAGTGGAGCAGGGCCCTGTGATTACAGGCGAGGTACGCGGGCAGAACAGGTGCTTTTGCCCGCGTTTTGACGTCATCAGCCCGGTCTGAAATCCACGGGCTGATGACGTGCGCCACCGACTAAGGCAACAACAAGCGTCCTTTTCTCCGGGCTAAACTTGGCGGGTTATGATAAGGCCTGTTCCGTTGCCGCGATGCGCGCGCGCAATAACGGGATCAGTTGTTCACCATAGCGGTGTGCGTCTTCGGCGATATCCCAGCCTCGCAGATACCAGGCACAGACCCCCAGTTGACGGTAACGCATAAACGCTTCTGCGACCTGCTCCGCCGTGCCGACCAGGTCCGCCCACTTTCAATACGCGGGCATATTTCATCCATAATCGTTCATCATAGATATCTCGCCGGGCGGCGAGTTCGTTTGCCAGCACGGCCGGGCCGCCAATTGTTCATCGCTCGTGGGGGATGAAACCTGCACGGTGTAGCGGACATTTTGCGGCCATACCGGTAAGTGTTAGAAGGCTTCCTGCGTGGCGCGATGATCTATTTCCGCCGTGACGTGTACCGATAGGGAATCCAGCAGTACCGATTGTAGCGCCGCCTGGGTCAGGTAGACATGGGTGAGGTAGCTGCCTAGGACGCCGAGCTGCACTTCCTGCGAGCCCGGGCCGAGGCCGTAGCCTGCCAGTTCGGGCGGGCTGGCTGTCGAGGATAATTTGATGATCCTTGATACGAATACGCCGGACGCCGCTGCGACCTTCGGCCGTCACCTGCGCGGAAATCGTGCTGGGCTGACTGCCGTCCTCGCTGATTTTTTTGCGCCAGGCAACATTTTTTCGCGTTTAACCTGCAAATATTCACGTAAACCGGACATTATTTCTTCTCCTGGAGCTGTTGCTGCAAAAAGGCGGAGTAACGCGCGTCAAACACCGGGCTGACGTCGGTGGCATGATCAATGATCCCCAGTCGGTAAAAGTTATCGGCGATGGGGTCTGTCGCGTTGTCCAGAGCAGCGTCGACCGGTACAAATTGCCCGCCGACCCGTGAGGCCGCGAGGCGCGCCACGTCGGGGCTGATATTGGCCTCTTTGGCCTGCAGTTCGGCCCACCGTTGCGGGTGCGCGCGCAACCAGGCGGTGGCGCGGTAGCTGCGTAATAAAAAGTCCTGCAGAGTCTGTGATTTTGCTTTATCCGCCAGGGTTTTCTGCGAGGCAAACTGTAAACCGAGGCTGAAGGACGCGGTATCGCCAGAATGCGGGTGCCGAAGGTTTTCTCGGCGATGGCCGCGTTAGGTCCCAGATGCCCCAGGCATCTACGCGGCCTTGAGTCAGCGCGGCCAGTCCTTCCGCCGGCGCCAGATAGCGCAACTGCACGTCGTCAACGGACAAACCGTGATCGCGCAAGATGGACAACAGGCTATTATGGAAACCTGAATCGCGATAAACGGCGATTTTTTTCCCTTTTAATTGCTCGACCGTCGTGATGGGGGAGTTTTTCGCCACAAGTAATGCGCCAAACAGGCCCTTTTCGCTGGCCGCCACGACTTTTGCATCGCGCTGATTTTAGGAGAGGAACACGGCAGGGGTATCACCGCCCCAGAAGGTATCGATAGAATCCGCCAGCAGGGCATCCATCGCCGGTGGCGCGGCATCGAAATTGACCCATTGCAAGGTGTAGGGTAAGTGCTGGTCCTCTCCGGAAACGCGGAACCACAAATCCTGACCCAGCCGGCTGGCTACGCCGACGCGGAGTACCGTCTGCGGCTCTGCGGCCACCGGTGCGGTGGCGAACATGGACGTCATGCAAAGCAGACTTATCCCTAGCAGCCACGCGCTGCGCCAGTAGGATGGAGAACGCAAATAAGCCAATAACCTCATGGAGCACATCCCCTGTAAAAAAGATCAACGTAACCGGCCTGTTGATTGAAAAAAACAACTTTTTTGCGTATGCTTAGCGAATAATGTGCTTTTGCACGGGCAGCAGGGCACGGGGTTGTGATACTCGTGTCGCTGACGGCAAGCGTGACGCGTTTACTACGCCGGGGGCTGGGGGACGCGCAGGACGGGACGTTGCTGCGGCGCTTATTGGGACAATGGCCTATCGGTAACACAATAGGTTATCGGTAACAAAAGACCGCGTGACGCTAGCTGTCGCCCGTGGCCGTCCTGTGTCATACTATGGCAGCGAGACCGGCAGCAAGCTTATGCCCGTGTCGCCGCTGCCGGCTATCTTCAAGCGGCAGTAAAGGTGCGCACTGTCTGGCAAGTCGCTGCGTCGACCGTTAACTTTATCTCTTGGATGGTCATGGAATAACGGCCGCCGCCCCGGACGGCGCGGCAAACGAAGCGGCTCCCCCTGATGCCGGCGGCGCCAATGGATATGCCAATGCGCCAGGAAGTGGGGGATGAGGTTAGCGTGTACACCGGCCCCGACGGGATAGATGTCCTGGTGTTGCGTTATGGGTCGACACGGGTCAGTGAAGCGCTGGTGCAATTCAGCGGCACTAAGCATGCCTGGGACGGCAAGATCCAAAAGCTTGAAGTAAAAAAAACGCCTCAGAAAACCTTTACTGGCTCAACTTGCAGGGCAAACGATTTGTCGCGCTGACGCTTGCCAAAGACGGCTTAGGACGCATCACCCTGCCGGGTGAGCCACAGGCCTATCCTGTCACCTATGATGCGGCACTGTCGGCGCAGCTTAACCCGCAATACTTCTTGGCCGATTACCTAAGCCGCAATTAACGTTGCCCGGCACGGCGGGTGGTCGCCGCGGCGCTGAAGGTCACTGCGCTGCATTGGGTGATACCGGGCAAACGCACGGGGCAATCAGGTCCGCCAGCCAGTCTATAAACACCTTTACCCGCGGAGGTAGATGGCGCCGGTGGGCATAGAGCAGGGTGATATCCATAGGGGGAGGCAGGTAATAGGGCAAAATTTCCACTAATTGACCGCTGGTGAAAAGCCCGATATATCGGGCAACCGGCACCTGAATAATTCCCAATCCGTTTAGGCAGGCCGCTTCATAGGCATCGGCATTATTCACCGTGACCCGGACGGGCATTTGGCGGCTGACCATGCGGCCGTGTTGCTGATAAACGAACCCTTCCGATTGGGAGCCTAGTACCTGCACGTAATCAATCAACACATGGCGATCAAGATCGGCGGGGGTGACGGGCACGCCATACGCCCGCAGGTAGGCCGGACTGGCGTAGTTGATCATGCGCAGTTTTCCCAGGCGGCGCGCGACCAGATTATCGTCGTTTAATTGCCCGATACGTACCACGCAATCAAATCCCTTACGAACCACATCGCCCCGTCTGTCGGTACAGCTTATCTCTACTTGAATCGCCGGATGTGCCTGCAAAAACTCGCCCAGGCGCGGGAACACCTCCAGCCGGGCGAAGGCGGTTGGCATATCGACGCGCAGCCTGCCGTCTGGTACCGGTCCTTGCTGACGGAATAAGCCGTCCAGTTCTTCCATGGAAGCGAGCACGTCTCGCGCCCGGTCATAGAGGACCAGACCATCCTGAGTCGGCGTAACCCTGCGGGTAGTACGATGCAGCAAGCAAGCGCCAAGCACGCCCTCCAACGTTTGAATATGCTCGGCCACGGTAGATTTAGGCAGACCAAGCGTGTTGCCCGCCTGAGTAAAACTTGCCAGTTCCACCACCCAAACAAAGCTTTGTAGCAGCGCCAGTTTATTCATCGTCGCTCTTATGATTGTTTGCTGATAGTGAACAGTCTTTCCGGTTTAACGCTTTTTATACAATTGGCACCTATCACTCCCACAAAGAGGAAGCGCAGGCGCTGGTAAAGGAGATTGAATGGAGCGGCGGCAACGCGGCCATGCTGCAACTGGATACCGGCGATAGTCGCCGTTTTGGCGATTTCGCCAGCGATTTGCAGCAGTTGTTGAGTGATAAGTTCAACCAGACGCAGTTTCACCATCTGGTCAACAATGCCGGGATTGGTATTCATGCTCCTTTTACCGCAACCGACGAAGAGCAATTCGACCAATTGATGCGCATCAATTTCAAGGGCCCGTTTTTTCTGACCCGGGCGTTACTGCCGCTACTGGCCGACGGCGGCAGTATTTTGAATATGTCGAGCGTGCTTACTCGATTCACCACGCCTGGTTTTGCCGCCTATGCGGCGACGAAAGGGGCGATGGAAGTGTTGACGCGTTATCAGGTCAAAGAGCTGGGGGGCCGCGGGATTCGGGTCAATATTCTGGCGCCCGGCGCGATAGAATCGGATTTCGCCGGTGGCACGGTACGGGATAACAAGCAGGTAAATCAGGTCATCGCCGACAATACCGTTCTCGGACGTGTCGGGTTGCCCGATGATATCGGCGCGACGCTCGTCGCGCTGCTGAGCGATAACTGTCACTGGATGACCGCTCAGCGCGTTGAAGCGTCGGGCGGGATGTACCTATGATGGGGTGCGGTCGGTAGCGCCAGAGTGAGCCGTCAGGCCGCACGGCTCAGTCAGGGCGGTGCGTCGCTCTGATCTTCGCAATGCATGCCGGGTCAATGCCAGCCTTATCAAGTCCAACCTAGGCGATATCCATCATGGTGATACCAATCTTGGCAATACCCGTCGGTGCTCACCCCCGACATTCACGGGCCCGCGCAACCCCTTTGTACCTTAGGCCGGCGCCTGTCCCTGTCGATATCTGCCAGCGTGCCTATCGCGACGCGGGCATGCTCGTACTGAAGCGATACCGTCCCGGTCCCTTTGGCCGGGACGTCTGCACCGGCCCGCTTTACGCTTTATTAACGCCTTTCCTTTTCCCGCAGTAAAACTTTTTATTAAAAATAGTTAATAACCTCTTGCAATGTTGACCTAAATTTACATAATAAATAACTATAATAACTATAATAACTATAATAACTATAATAACTATAATAACTATAATAACTATAATAACTATAATAACTCACATTTGACCTGGTAATAAATATATGTGCACCGCGCGTCTCGTTTTTCCTGCGGCCAAGGTCTCCTCGCCGCGCCTGCTGGCGTTATTCATCAGCGCCTGCTGTGGTTCTGTGGCCGTACCGGTTTATGCCGCGACCACCGCTGCGAACACCAGCACGACTGCAGCTCCGGCGGCTACCGGCGGCGCTCCCGCTGCTGCGACCGGTAACGGCACGGAAACCATTACCGTCGTGGCGAAACCGGACAACGGCTTCACGCCAGGCGGCGATCGGCTGGTGCCGGCCTATCTGGATGGTCAAATCGCCAACGGTGGCCGGTTGGGTCTGCTGGGTGAGCAGTCGGCGCAAGATGTGCCGTTCAACGTCGTCGGCTATACCTCCAAGCTGATGCAGGATCAGCAGACGCGCTCTCTGACCGATGTATTGCGAAACGACGCCTCGGTGCAGACCACCTGCAGCTACGGCAGCACCCAGGAGTCTTTCCGGGTACGTGGGTTTGATCTTTAATAGCGAAGATATTGCCTACGGCGGCCTCTATGGCGTTCTGCCGCGCCAGTTTGTCGCCACCGAGCTGGCGGAACGCGTGGAATTGCTCAAAGGTTCCAGCGCCTTCCTGAACGGGGTACCCCCCGGCGGTACCGGCGTGGGGGGCACCGTTAATATTGAACCGAAACGGGCCGGCGACGAGCCGCTGAACTGTGTTTCTGTTGACTATACCTCTAAATCCCAGGTCGGCGGCGCCTTTGACGTTGCGCGCCGTTTCGGCGACAACAACCAATGGGACGTGCGGGTGAGTGGCGTGCATCGCTAGGGCGAGACGGCGGTCGAAAATCAAAAGCGCCGTTTGACGCTTTGTACCATTGGCCTGGATTACCGCGGCGACCGTTTCCGCGCCTCACTGGATGCGGGCGCCGAGAAACAAACGGTGCATGGTGCGCGTTCGGTGGTCTATACCTCCGGCATGGATAAAATCCTCGAGGCACCTTCCGCAACGAACCAACTAGGGTAAAAGTAGGCGTTTACTAACATTAAAAGCCAGTTTGGCGCGCTGCGTGGCGAATACGACCTGACCGATGACTGGACGGTCTATGGTGCGGTCGGCGGCAACCATACCCATGAATACGGTTCCTACTCCAACGCCACCCCTTTAACGATTATGGCGACGCCACCATGGGCCAGATGCAGGTACCTTACTTTTCCGACAGCATCTCCAGCCAGGCGGGCATTCGCGGTAAATTTGACACCGGTTTTATCGACCACAGTGTCAATCTTGGTTATTCTAGCACCTACCGTCGTGTACGTACCGCCTATCAAATCTCGTCCAGCAGCCTCGCCACCAATATCTACGATCCGAGCTATTCCGATGAGCCAACGGACGCGACCTATGCTGGCGGTAAGATGGGCAACCCCGGCGTCACCAATGCACCTACAACAGCGGCGTGAGCCTGTCGGATACCTTGTCGATGCTTGACGATCGCCTGAAGCTGATAGCCGGTCTGCGTCGCCATAGCGTCAATGTGACCAACTACGCCTACACCGGCGAAGAGACCACCAAGTTTGAGCGCACCAAAGTGACGCCGGCCTTCGGTCTGATGGTCAAGCCTTGTGAGCACATCTCCCTTTACGCCAACCATATCGAAGCTCTACAGGCAGGGGAAACCGTTGGCAGTACCTATAATTCCGGCACCGTGGTCAACGGCGGCCAGGTTACCGGTGTCGAAACCTCGAAGCAAAATGAAGTGGGTGTGAAAGCGGATTACGGTCGTATCGCCGGCTCGCTGGCGGTCTTTGAAATTAAAAAACCGGTGGCCGCCTATCGCTATTTGGGCACCAGCAACGGCAACGCGCAGTATGAATACGGCAACTACGCCGAGGAACGCAACCGCGGCATTAAGCTTAACCTGTTCGGTGAGCCGGTGGTCGGCGTGCGCCTGAACGGCAGCGCGACATGGATGGATCCGGAGTTGACTAAAACCCAGGACGGCACCAATGACGGTAACGACTCCATCGGCGTGCCGCGCTATCAATTCGTGCTGGGCGGCGAATGAGATCTGCCGGGGCTCAGCGGTATCGCCGCCACCGGACGTGTCATTCGCACCGGCTTGCCGGTGCGTTTTTTTTGCCTGATCAACGGCGAGGCGACGGTTGTTATCTTTAACGGTTAAAAATTCTGTTACGCAGGCCGATAGTTGATAACGGATTTTTAACTGCCGGGAAAATGATCTACTATCATCTCGGGGTTCGCGTTTGCGGGGAGCTATTCTCGCGCGTCCTGCACATTGCTGCAAAAGCTAGAGACTAAGGAAAGCATGGAAATCTTTTTTACGATTCTTATCCTCACTCTTATCGTGTCCCTTTCCGGGGTAGTGACACGTATCTTACCGTTTCAAATACCGCTGCCGCTGATGCAGATAGCGCTCGGAGCGCTGCTTGCCTGGCCAAAGTTCGGCCTGCACGTGGATTTTAATCCTGAGCTTTTCCTGGTGCTGTTTATCCCGCCGCTGTTGTTTTCCGATGGCTGGAAGACACCCACGCGCGAATTTTTGCGCCACGGCGGCGAGATTGTGGCGCTGGCGTTGGTGTTGGTGATTATCACGGTGGTCGGTATCGGTTATCTGATTTACTGGATGGTGCCGGGTATCCCGCTGGTGGCGTCGCTGGCGCTGGCGGCCGTGCTATCGCCCACCGATGCGGTCGCGCTGTCGGGGATTGTTGGCGAAGGGCACATCCCGAAAAAGTTGATGGACATTTTGCAGGGCGAAGCACTGATGAATGACGCCTCCGGTCTGGTGTCGCTTAAATTTGCCATCGCGGTGGCGATGGGGACGATGGTGTTTTCCGTCGGCGGCGCTTCGCTCGAGTTTGTCAAAGTGGCGGCGGGCGGTCTGCTGGCCGGCGTGGCGGTGACCTGGGGTTACAGCAAGTCCCTGCGGCTGATTACCCGCTGGAGCGGCGACGACGCCGCGACGCAGACGGTATTGCTGCTGCTGCTGCCGTTCGTCGCCTATCTGATCGCCGAGCATATCGGCGTTTCCGGCATCCTGGCCGCGGTAGCCTCCGGCATGACCATCGGTCAGTCGGGCATTATCCGCAATGCGCCGCTGGCAATGCGGCTGCGCGGCAATAGCGTCTGGGCGATGCTGGAGTTTGTCTTCAACGGTATGGTCTTTATCATGCTGGGACTACAACTGCCGGACATTCTGGAGACCTCCATTACCCAGGCGGAACTGGATCCCACCATCCAGACCTGGATGCTGTTTACCGATGTCATTCTTATCTATGCCGCCCTGATGGTGCTGCGTTTCGGCTGGCTGTGGCTGATGAAACGCATAAGTTTGCGCTTTATGACCAAGCGGCCAATGGTCTTCGGCGACTATAGCACGCGCGAAATTCTGATAGCCTCTTTCGCCGGCGTGCGCGGCGCCATTACGCTTGCGGGCGTGTTGTCGATTCCCTTGCTGCTCAGCGACGGTTCAGCGTTTCCCTCGCGTTACCAACTGGTGTTTATCGCCACAGGCGTGATCCTGTTTTCCCTTATCTGTGGCGTGATTGTTCTGCCGCTGCTGCTGCGCGGTATTCAGGTGTCTGACAAAGCGCAGCACCGTCAGGAAGAACGTATGGCCCGTGCGGCGGCGGAAGTGGCCATTGAAAGTCTGCATAAAATGGAAGAGCGGCTGGTCAATAGCCAGGAAGAGAATATCGACAGTCAAATTCTCAACGAAGTCAGCGCCCGGGTTATCGGCAATTTACGCCGCCGCATTGACGGCAATGACGACGCGGACAGCGCCCTGTTGATTGAGAATCTGGAGCGGCGCATGCGGCTTAACGCGTTGCGCGCCGAGCGCGGCGAATATTATCATTTGCGCGCGCAGCAAAAAATCAGCAATGAAACGCTGATGAAGTTACTGCACGATTTGGATCTGCTGGAAGCGCTGCTGGTTGAGCACGAATAGGCCGCGCCGCCGGCACGTGCCTGGGGAGCCCTTCGCGCGGGTCCTCAATCGCGCGGCAGGGACGTAACCACGTTGGTAAGGCGAGGGCGGTTAGGTACTAAAGGGGGAGTCGCTCTCCAGGAGCAACGCTTGCGGTTGGGGGATGAACCGCATCCACGTGACTAGGGCGCTTTTGGCGCGATGACTCGTTGGCGCTCGCCTGGGAGCCAGCGTTCGCGGCAGGCGACGATCCACGCCTGCGCGCCATGGGACAGATAACTGTTCTGGCGCCAGATAAGCTCCAATTGCCACAGCATTTGCGGCATCAGCGGCAACCACAGCAGACGTTGGCCATCCAGCCTTCGGCAAAGTGGTTCCGGCAGCACCGCTATACCAATGCCCGTCGCCGCCATCGCCGCCAGAAAATCCCACTGGCCGCTGCGGACCGCAATTTGCGGTTCAATCCCGGCCACTCGCCCAACAGCGTAAACGGGACTTCCCGCCGCGTTAACCAGGGCGCGCGCCGCGGCACGACTGCACACAACGGGTGGCTAAATAGCGGCAGCGCGGCCAGCTCGGGGTCGACCTCGGCAGTCAGCGCGGTCAGCGCCAGATACAAATCGCCGGCCAGCACCGCCTGTTTCATGGTGACGCCGCCAAATTCCGCTATCTCCAGCGCGATACCCGGGTAGTGCTGGCGGAAATCGCCGATAAGCTCCGCCATTTGTATCCCCACCATAGGGGGTATACCCAGCCGCAGCCGCCCCCTTGCGCAGGGCGTTAATATCCTCAAGTTCCGCCTGTAATTGCCCGAACTTATTGAGGATCGTCAAACCGCGCTGATAAACCGCCCGGCCGCTATCGGTCATCTTTAGCGTGCGCCCTTCACGTACGATCAGCCGGCAATCCAGCTCCTCTTCCAGATGTTTGAGCATTTTGCTGATGGTGGGTTGGGTCACATAGAGTTTGGCGGCCGCCCGGGTAAAGCTTTGTTGCCGGATTACCTCAACAAAATAGCGCAGCGTACGAATGTCCATGAACTATTCCTACAGGGCATGATTCTCATGATATTAATTCATTTTCAGCAATATTTACCAGCCGCCTATACTGTGAGAAATCTCACATTATTAGGGTAGTGCCATGTCGCTAACCGGGCGCCGCGTTGGTCTTGCGTGCAGGTACCGCTGCAGGTCGCGCTATACGTCGGATTATTTTTGTTGCCGCAGTAACTGGTGCTGCGCTTCCATTTACCGCTGCCGGCTAATATCGTCGGCATGTTCCTGTTGCTAGCCTTGATTTTACTGCGCATTCTTCCCCTCGGCTGGGTGCGCGACGGCGCACGCTGGTTACTGGCGGAAATGTTGTTGTTCTTTGTGTCGGCGGTGGTGGCGGTGGTGAATTACAGCCAATTATTGCGCGTGGAGGGCTGGAGTATCTTTCTGGTTATCGCGTTGAGCACCGCGCTGGTAGTGGATCGGGTCTACCGTTTTGAGCTGTGGCTGGCGCGCAGGAAACGACATGAACAGTGATTTCATGCTGGGCGCGCTGTGTCTGCTGGTGACGCTACTGCTGTATTTCTTCAATAAACCCCGGTTTATGAAAATATGGCCATTATCCGCCTCCACTGGCTTTCGTTAAGCCCCGGCGTCATTACCTCGACCGTGGTAGCAGTGGCGAGTTCGGTATGGCTGGCGCTGCCGGAAGTGGTGCAACGCAGTTTGTCGGTGCGCTCGATTACCATGCCGTTTGCGCTGGCCGCGGCGGAGCAAGTGGGCGGTCAACCGGATCTGGTGGTGCTGTTCGTGGTGATAACCGGCGTATTCGGCATGGCGGTTGGCGATATCTTGTTTTTGCGTCTGGCGGTACGGGCCGGCGTGGCGCGGGGAGCGGGGTTAGGTGCGTCGTCCCACGGAGCCGGTACCGCCCGCGCTTATGAGATGGGGCAACGGGAAGGGGTAGTGTCCAGCCTGGTGATGATGCTGGCTGGGGTAGTTACGGTGCTGTTGGCGCCGTTGATCGGCCATATCATGTAGTAGTGGTCGATTGAGTCATTCCGGTGCGGGTACCGATACGCTACGGTGTTATCTATCATCCTCCAGCCCATCCCCCGCTATGATCCCGAGTGACGCATCGCCAGCCATCGCGCCTTCCTCAACGAACGTGACCCTTACGCTACTCCGCCAGACAGAGTAAACGCTGCCAAGCTCCTTATCGAGGCCGCGCCGGTGGAAATGCCGATACCGGTCTGGGAACGTATAAATTGCGGTATAAACAACTCACGCTCCCTGGCACCCTGCGCCGAATGATCGGTAATGGAAAACAGCCAGGTCCCGATAAACGCCACCAGCATTGAGAATAATGCCGGGTATTCATAAGGGTAAATCTGTTTGGCATGACCCAACACCTGCACCCAGATGGTCGGACCGATGATCATCAGCACCACCGCGGTGATGAGCCCCAGCCAGCCGCCGATCACCAATACATCGACAGCAAAATGATGGGGAAATTACAGATGGAAAACGCCAGACCGACCATAAAGGCGATGTTTTGATTCTCAAACAAAATGCCGAGACCGATAGCTACAAAACCCAGCACCACGACGGTAATTTTCGACACCCTCAGCTCGTCGCGCCCCGTTGCTTTCCCCGCTTTTATTACGCTGGCGTACAGATCGTGCGACACCGCCGAGACGCCGGCCAGCGTCAACCCCGCCACTACCGCCAAAATAGTGGCAAAAGCCACCGCCGAGATAAAGCCCAGGAAGAAATTGCCGCCGACCGCGTTAGCCAGATGCACCGACGCCATATTGTTGCCGCCGAGCAGCGCGCCGGCGCTGTCTTTGAAGGCGGTGTTGGCAACCACTAACAAAATTGCACCGAAGCCGATGATAAACGTCAGAAAGTAGAAGTAGCCCATAAACCCGGTGGCATAAAACACGCTTTTACGCGCCTCGCGGGCATCACTGACGGTGAAAAATCGCATCAGAATATGCGGGCCCGCCGTGCCGAACATCAGCGCAGCCCCAGCGACAGCGCCGAGACGGGATCGGCCACCAGGCTGCCGGGGCGCATAATTGCCGCGCCTTTGCCGTATACCGCCATGGCGTCGGCAAACAGCCGGTTAAAGCTGAAACCGACGGTCTTCATCACCATCAGCGCCATGAAACTCGCCCCGGCCAGCAGCAGCCCCGCCTTGATGATTTGTACCCAGGTCGTGGCCAGCATGCCGCCGAACAGGACATACAACACCATCAGGATGCCCAACAGTACCACGGTGATGTGATAATTGAGGCCGAACAGCAGTTGTATCAGCTTGCCGGCGCCTACCATCTGGGCTATCAGGTACAGCGCCACCACCAGCGAGCCGCAGGCGGACAGGGTGCGGATCGGTTTCTGCTGCAACCGGTATTAGGCGACGTCGGCGAAGGTATAACGCCCCAAATTGCGCAGATGTTCGGCTATCAAAAACAAAATGATTGGCCAGCCCACTAGAAAGCCGAGGGAATAAATCAGCCCGTCATAGCCGGACGTATACACCAGCGCCGAAATGCCTAGGAACGACGCGGCGGACATAAAATCGCCGGAGATGGCCAGGCCGTTTTGCAGCCCGGCAATATTGCCGCAGGCGTTGTAATAATCGCTTCCGCGAGCGGGTGCGTTTTGACGCCCAATAGGTGATATAAAGCGTGGCGGCGACGAACAGTACAAACAGAATGATGGCCTGAATGTTCAGCGGCTGGCGATCGACCGCGCCATTAACCGTTTCCGCCTGGATCAGCAGCGGACAGGCCGCCAGCGGCGGCGTCAATGTCCAATGGGCGTTATTGATCATGCTGCACCTCGCGCAAAAGCTGTTGGGTCAGACGGTCGAACTCGCCGTTGGCGTGAATGACGTAAACACCGGTCAGAACGAAGGAGGCCACAATCAACCCGATGCCGAGCGGTATACTGGGGGTTACGCTGGTGCCCGGATGCAACGGCGTTCCCAGCCAATCTGGCGCGAAAGCAATAAGCAGGATGAAACCGTAATACAGCACCAGCATGATAAGGGCAAGCAACAAGGCGAAACGCTGGCGTTTGCTCACCAGTTTCTTGAAAAAGCGGATTGCTCTGTATCCGTTGATAAATGATCGCATTCATCAGGGATTCTCCAGTAGGGTCAGAGGTACGGTAGAAAAAGCCACCCGAAGGTGGCGGAGGATTACGAAGGCAAGGTCAGAGTGTGTTTTTCTTCCAGCAGTTTTTCGACCACGCCAGGATCGGCCAGCGTGGAGGTGTCACCGAGATTGCCGGTGTCGCCGGCGGCAATTTTACGCAAGATGCGGCGCATTATCTTGCCGGAGCGGGTTTTCGGCAGCGAATCGGTCCAATGCAGAACATCGGGGGTGGCGATTGCGCCGATTTCTTTACGCATCCAGGCGCGGACTTCGTTATACAGCTCAGGCGTCGGGGTTTCGCCCGCGTTGAGCGTAATATAAGCGTAGATCGCCTGGCCTTTGATGTTGTGCGGCATCCCCACCACCGCCGCTTCGGCAATTTTCGGATGGGCCACCAAAGCCGATTCGATCTCGGAGGTGCCGAGGCGGTGGCCGGAAACGTTGAGTACATCATCGACGCGGCCGGTTATCCAATAATAGCCGTCCTCATCGCGCCGGGCGCCGTCGCCGCTGAAATACATGCCTTTAAAGGTGTAGAAATAGGTCTGCTTGAACCGATCGTGATCGCCATAGAGGGTACGCGCTTGACCGGGCCAGGAGTCGGTGATGACAAGATTGCCTTCCCCGGCGCCGTCGACAGGCGTGCCGACGTTATCTACCAGAGCGGGCTGGACGCCGAAAAACGGCAGCGCCGCCGAGCCGGGTTTTAACGCCATGGCGCCCGGTAGCGGAGTGATCATGAAGCCGCCCGTTTCGGTCTGCCACCAGGTATCGACGATCGGGCAGCGGCCGTTGCCGATCTTATGGTAATACCACTCCCAGGCTTCAGGGTTGATGGGTTCGCCCACAGAGCCCATGATCCGCAGCGACGAACGATGCGTACCGGTTATCGCCTTGTCACCTTCGGCCATCAGCGCGCGAATGGCGGTGGGCGCGGTGTAGAGAATATTCACCTGATGTTTGTCCACCACCTGCGCCATGCGGCTGGCGGCTGGCCAGTTGGGCACGCCCTCAAACATCAGGGTAATGGCGCAGCAGGCCAGCGGGCCGTACAGCAGATAGCTGTGCCCCGTTACCCAGCCGACGTCAGCGGTACACCAATAAACATCGCCGGGGTGATAGTCGAATACATATTTAAAGGTCGTGGCGGCGTAAACCAGATAGCCGCCGGTAGTGTGCAGCACCCCCTTGGGAGTGCCGGTGGAGCCGGAGGTATAGAGAATGAACAGCGGATCTTCCGCCCCCATCGCCTCGGGCGGGCAGGTATCGTCGGCGCCGTCGATGGCGTCGTGCCACCACACATCCCGCTCAGGTTGCCAGTCAATTGCATTGCCGGTACGGCGGAAGACGATGACCCGGTTGACGCTTTTCACCTCCGGATGATTTAACGCATCGTCGATGTTTTTCTTCAGGGGGATTTTGCGTCCAGCGCGAAGCCCCTCGTCGGCGGTTACCACCAATTTGGCGCTGGAATCGATGATGCGGCCGGCGATCGCCTCCGGCGAAAAACCGGCGAAAATGACCGAGTGAACGGCGCCGATGCGTGCGCAGGCAAGCATCGCCACCGCGGCTTCCGGCACCATGGGCATGTAAAGGGCCACCACATCCCCTTTGCCGATACCCTGCGCCTTCAGGACATTGGCGAAGCGGCACACCGCCTGATGTAATTGCCGGTAGGTCAGGGTTTTGCTTTGACTGGCGTCATCCCCCTCCCAGATAATGGCAGTCTGGTCGCCCCGCTCCTGCAAATGCCGATCGAGACAGTTGGCGGCCACATTCAGCGTGCCGTCTTCAAACCAGCGAATATTGACATGGCCAGGATCGAAGGTCGTATTTTTCACCGTCTGGAAAGGGGTTATCCATTCCACAATCTGGGCGTATTCCCGCCAAAAGGAATCGGGATCGTTGATGGACTGCTCATACAATTTCCGATATTGCTCCGCAGAAACCAGCGTACGTTCCGCGAGGCTAGCGGGAATCGGGTAACGATGGGGTTGGCTCATAGTTTCCTCCTTCTATTTGTTAATTATGTGTTAACCCTTAGTTAATTACACCTCCTTGAATTGGCTTTGTTTCTTTTTTGCGCGACAGATCACGCATCACCTTTAGGATCACTCCGCCAGCGAAAAAAACATACCCCCGTCAGCACTGGGATAACAGGCGCTAATGACCTTCTCAAGACATTTTCAGCGATATTTATCATTTTCTTCTGTTTAAAAAGCGTATATAAAGACGGGTAGCGCAGCTGATGGCTGAGTTTTCAGCGCGTTTTCTATTACTTAACCCTTTAATAAAAAAGAGTTAAAGTTAATCTCTTGTAAAATGCAGGAAATAACAAATTAAATTGTCGAAAGCTCTTATAAATCAAGTCTTAAGCAGACACGTGCAGGTACGGCGTTTTTGAGATTTTCGATTTATACCAACTTTTTTGAGCGCCCCCGCTTCGCATGATCATAAGAGGTGAATAAGTGAAGCCGGTGACGGAGATGGACAGGTGTTCGTCACGGTGGGGCCAACTATGGAAAGCACTATTGTTATGAAAAAGTTAAAAGTAACGCTCGCCTGGCAAATTCTTTTTGCCTTGATACTCGGCATTCTCCTTGGCGCGGTACTCCATAACCAGGGCGAATTACGTGATTGGATGATGGCCAATATACTTTCGCCGGCCGGGGATATTTTTATCCGCATGATTAAAATGATCGTGGTGCCCATTGTGGTGGCTACGCTGGTTGTCGGCATTGCAGGAATTGGCGATGCTAAAAAGCTCGGCAGTATCGGATTCAAAACTATCTTGTATTTCGAGATAATCACGACCCTGGCGATTATTCTGGGGATTACCCTTGCCAACGTGTTCCATCCCGGCTACGGGATCGATATGTCAACGCTGGCGGTAGTTGATATCTCAAAATATGAACAGACCACTGTCGCAGTGCAATCGGGTGGCCATAGTCTGGTCGACACGATCTTATCGCTTATTCCGGCGAATATTTTTGCCTCGATGGCAAAGGGCGATATGCTACCGATCATCTTCTTCTCCGTGTTATTCGGCCTGGGCCTGGCCTCATTGCCGGAAAATACCCGCGCGCCATTACTCAATGTGTTTAATGCGGTGGCGGAAACGATGTTCAAAGTCACACATATGGTGATGCGCTATGCGCCGGTAGGGGTATTTGCGCTAATTTCGGTCACCGTGGCGACCTTTGGTTTCGCCTCGCTGCTGCCTTTGGCCAAGCTGGTGCTGCTGGTGTATGGCGCCATTATCTTTTTTGCTCTGGTGGTGCTGGGCGCCGTGGCGCGGCTTTGCCGATTGCGTATCTGGACATTGATTTGCATCTTGAAGGAAGAGTTGATTCTGGCCTTTTCCACCGCCAGTTCGGAAAGCGTATTGCCGCGTATTATCGAAAAAATGGAGGCCTACGGCGTTCCGGCGGCCATTACCGGCTTCGTGGTACCGACCGGCTATTCGTTCAATCTGGACGGCTCGACGCTGTATCAGAGCATTGCCGCCATCTTCATTGCCCAGCTCTACGGCATTGAACTGTCTTTGGGGCAGGAAGTGGTGCTGGTGCTGACGCTGATGGTGACCTCCAAAGGGATCGCGGGGGTACCAGGCGTGTCCTTTGTGGTGCTGCTGGCGACCCTGGGTAGCGTGGGTATTCCGCTGGAGGGGCTGGCGTTTATCGCTGGTGTCGACCGTATTCTGGATATGGCGCGCACAGCGCTTAACGTGGTAGGGAATGCGCTGGCGGTATTGGTGATAGCCAAATGGGAAAATCAATACGATAGTGTGCAGGCGCTGGCGTATGAAAAAGAGATGCTGGAATCCCGGGACTGACCCTTAAGCTCCGGCAAACGACCCTTGCGCTTCGGCAAACGGGGGCGATGATCCCCCCCTGTCAGCCGGACGCGGAGCCGGGGCCTGCGTGAGAGACCCCATGGCGCGACGCGGTGCAGTGCTGCGGCCGAGAAGCAGAGGCCTGCGGTAGAAGGGTTGCTGTGTCGGCCTGGCGACGCGAACGCGGCACCGACAAGCCTGATGTTGATGACATCAGGCTTTTTTCGCTGCGCCGCCGGTGAAGATGTACGGCGGTAGGGGCTTTCACAGCGGATGTTTCACCCGCCGGCCTGCAAGCTTCCATCGCGTCTTTCAGCCATGGCGATGCAACAGCTTATACAGCGCGAGAATGACCAGCATCGACAGCAGCGGCGCGCTGACCATCCCACCGACCATCGGTGCGGCGATGCGCTGCATGGCCTACGAGCCCACGCCGCCGCCTCACATGATCGGCAACAGACCGGCCATGATGGTCGCCACGGTCATCACTTTCGGCCGCACGCGCAGTACCGCGCCCTCGCGGATAGCCGTCAGCAAAGCCTGCTCGTCCAGCCGCCCGTTTTCATCTCGGTACTTGACCAGCGCATGGTTAAGATACAGAACCATGATCACGCCAAATTCCGCCGCCACGCCCGCCAGCGCAATAAAGCCCACCGCGGCAGCCACCGACAGATTATAGTGCAGCAAATAGAGCAACCACACGCTTTCTATCAACGCAAACGGCGGCGTGCCCATGATAAGCAGCACATCGCGTACCCGGCTAAAGGTGATATACAGCAGAACAAAGATGATCGCCAAAGTGAAGGGCAGCACAATTTTCAGTTTAGCGCTGGCGCGCTCCAGATACTCAAACTGCCCGGACCAACTTAGCGACACGCCCTCGGGCAGCTTAACCTATTGCGCTACCACGTTTTGCATCTCCAGGACGGCCGATTTTAAATCCCGGCCGCGTAGATCCAGTTCGAGAGCCGGGCATTCTCGCTTTTCAACATCGGCGGCCCGTCATTGACGCGGATAGAGGCCAAATCACCCAAGGTTACCTGTGCGCCGGCGGTGGTAATCACGGGAAGATCGCGCAGCTTTTGCACCGAGTCCCGCAGCTCGCGCGGATAACGCTCGCGCCCCTCGATCGTTTGGCCGATATTCTCCCCGCCGACGACCGCGGCGACCAACGATTGCAGCGCCTGCACCGTCACGCCATAGTGTGCCGCGTTCACCCGGTCGATATCCACATCAATATAGCGGCCGCCCTTCAATCGTTCAGCCAGGGCTGAAGTGATGCCCGGCATCTGGTGTACTCGCTCGGTTTGCTGTGCCACCGCTTCTATCTGGTCAATGTTATTGCCGTTGACCTTGATGCCGACCGGGCTATTTATACCGGTGGCAAGCATGTTCAACCGGTTGCGGATGAGTGGCACCCACACGCTGGAAATGCCGGGCAGTGAGACGGTGTTATCCAGTCCGCGCACCAGTTTTTCCATGGTCATTCCCGGGCGCCACTGATCTTTGGGTTTGAAATTGATCGTTGTTTCCAGCATGGTCAGCTGCGCCGGATCGGTAGCGGTGTCGGCCCGCTTTGCCGAACACTGTCTCCACTTCTGGCACGGTTTTGATAAGCCGGTTGGTTTGCTGCAACAGCCGCGCGGCTTCGCGCGCCGAGATGCCGGGAAGGGTCGAGGGCATATACAGCAGATCCCCTTCGTCCAGCGGCGGCATGAACTCGCTGCCGAGCCGACTGAGTGGAAAGAGGGTAATGATCAGCAGCGCCAGCGACAGGCCGAGCGTGGCCCAGGGCCAGGTCAGCGCCAGATTGAGCACGGGACGATAAAGTGCTATCAGCCAGCGGTTGAGCGGATTGGCCCCCTCGTCGGGAATACGGCCGCGGATAAAATACCCCATCAGTACCGGTACCAGAGTAATGCCGAGCCCGGCGGCGATTGCCATGGAGTAGGTTTTGGTGAACGCCAGCGGGCTGAACATCCGGCCCTCTTGTGCCTCCAGCGAGAAAACCGGTATGAAAGATAACGTGATGATAAGCAGGCTACTGAACAACGCCGGACCCACTTCGGTAGCGGCTCGGGCGGAGATCTGCTAATAGTCCTCGTTTGATGGCGTCTTACCGGGATGGTTATGGCGCCATTGCTCCAGCACCTTATGCATATTCTCGATCATCACGATGGTGGCGTCGACCATGGAGCCGATGGCAATAGCAATACCGCCGAGCGACATGATATTGGCGTTGATCCCCTGATAGCGCATGACGATGAATGCGCCAAGTATGCCGAGTGGGAGCGTGATTATCGCTACCAGCGCCGAGCGGAAGTGGAACAGAAACAGGCTGCACACCAGCGCCACGACAATAAACTCTCCCAGCAGTTTATGTGATAAAGAGTCAATCGCCTGCTCAATCAAGTGGGCGCGGTCATAGACCGGCACAATCTTGACGCCCGGCGGCAGGCTGCGGCGGATTTCCGCCAGCTTGTTTTTGACTCCGTTGATGGTATCGAGGGCGTTTTTGCCATAGCGCATAACCACGATACCGCCGGCGACCTCTCCTTCGCTGTTCAGCTCCGCGACGCCGCGTCGCATCTCCGGCCCGAGCCGGACCTGCACGACATCGGATAGCAATACCGGCACACCGCCGCGGGCGTCAATGACAATGTGGTTAAAATCATTCAGCGTTTTGAGATAGCCGGAGGTGCGCACCATATACTCGGCTTCGCTCATCTCAAGCACCGAGCCGCCGCCTCTGGTTGGCCTGCTGAACCGCCTCGATGATTTGCTAGTGGCTGATATTCAGCGCACGCATTCTGTCCTGCAGCAACACGATTTGATACTGCCGCACCATCCCGCCCAGGCTGGCGACTTCCGCCACGTTGGGCACGGTTTTAGCTCAAATTTTATTACCCAATCCTGTAATGCGCGCAGCTCTGCCAGATTATGCCGGCCGCTGCGGTCCACCAGCGCGTATTCATAAACCCAACCGACGCCCGTGGCATCAGGCCCAGGCCGGCACGGGCCTCCGCCGGCAGCGTCGCTTGCGTCTGACTCAGGTATTCCAGCGCCCGCGAGCGCGCCCAGTAGGGGTCGGTTCTATCGGCGAATAGCATGTAGATATAGGCGTCGCCAAACATGGAAAAGCCGCGCAAGGTGGTCGCGCCCAGGCACCGACAGCATGGTGGTCGTCAACGGCCAGGTAACCTAATCCTCGACGATCTGCGGCGCTTTGCCGGGATAATTGACCCGGACGATGACCTGGACATCGGACAAGTTCGGCAGCGCGTCCACCGGTGTCCGTTGCAAAGACCAGATGTCTCAGACCGCCAGCAGTAGCGCCGCCAAGATGACCAGGAGCCGATTACGCAGTGACCAGCTAATGATAAAGGCGATCATTGGCCGCTCCTTACCTGTACGATGTCGGTAAGTTGTGCGCCGTTGTCGTCCAGCATAAATGCGAATTGCACCGGCTACCGGCGTGGATTGCCGGCGGCATATCGCTCTTGGGCAAAATAAAATCCATGGTCATCGCCGGCCAGCCCAGCGCCGCGATGGCGCCGTGGGCGAGGGTAACCCGTTGGCCGTGCTGCGCTTTCAGGGTGCCCTCCCCCCGGTAGATTTGCGGCGTCGCCGCGGCCTGGTAGTCCGCCTATTGTGGCGTGGTTATGCCACTGTGGCCGTCGTCGCCGGAGGACTCTGCTGGCGCCGCTGCGCCGTGGCTGCCGGCCTGGTGGTCTGCCTGCTGTGGTGTGGCTATGCCACCGTGGCCGTCGTCGCCGGAGGGCTCTGTTGGCGCCGCCGTGCCGTCATTGGCGGCCGTCGGGCCTGCCAGCTGCGGTAAAGCGCCACGCAGACTGGCTTCGGAGTCAATCAGGAATTGCCCGGCGGTGACCTCGATTGGCCGGAAATAACCGTTACCCTCGGCCAGCAGCACGGTATTACGGCTGCCGATTTGCACCAGCGTGTCCTGCGGAATCGTCAGTACGGTTTCCCCTTGACCGCGGCCGTCGGCCCGCTATACCCGCATGTACATACCCGGCTGCAGGCGAGCGTCATGATTATCGATGGCGATGCATGCCCGGTAGGTACGGGGACTGTTCTCCACGAGCGGTAGCAACTCCTCGACGCGTCCGTGAAAACGCCTGCCCGGCGCGACGGCGCTGGCCTGCGCCTGCGGAAAATCGGCCACCAGCCACAGCGGATCCAAAGACGCCAGCTCAAACATCGGCTGCGCGGCGGTGACCTGGCTGCCTTCGCGAACCGACAATTTGTTGATGAAGCCGCTGGCCGGTGCGCGCAGCGTGAGGTAGATCTGAGGTTATCCGCTGCGCTCAACCGCGCGGACGACATCTTCTGGCGGCTCTGTTGAATAAATCAGAACTTGTGACTACGCCCCCCTAGCAGATCGATTGTTATGCGATCCGGATGCTGTTCGGCATTCCTAACAGCGTCATTTTGTTAAGCGCTTTGACCATCGCCATTGCCTCACCTACCTGCGCATCATAGTCACGCAGACTTAGATGATCGCCCATAAGCGTTTTGAACCGGAATATCGCTGTTTCAGCCACTGAGCGTCAATGATAGCCCACTTGCTTTTTCCATACATTGTTACTGCTGCTTAGACGCTGATTCGCAACGGTGTAGTTACGCTCATGGTATCGGTCTGGCCAATATTGCGCCCCACCTCGTGGAGGAATAAGAGGCCTTATTTTCTTCCTCAGCAGAGCATCATGACAGTAGCGGGTATCGTAAGCGCCATCAGCCAACGCTTCCCTGATTTTCCGCTGGGTCTGGTTTATCAGAGCTGGTAGGGCCTGAGCATCCGTCGTACCGCTGAGCGATAAGTCAGCACAGATAATCTCATGCGTTACACTGTCTGCGGCCATATGCAGCTTACGCCACACCCTCCGTCTGTCGGCACCATGCTGTCGGACTTTCCATTCAAGACCTTCAGGCCGGTTCCGTCAATGACTAGAGGTGAGATTTCACCCCGGGTCGGCGTTTTTATGCTGATCTTAACTGTCTTTGCTCGCTTGCTGATCAGCGAGTAGTCTGGGCATCTTAGCGGCAGCACCATCAGTTTAAAAATGGCGTCAACGAAGCCCTGTAAAGCGCTTAACGAAAGGCCAAACACGCGTTTCATCATCAGAACAGTGGTGATAGCCATATCTGCGTAGTGAAGCGGCCGGCCACGCCGTTCAGGCGTTGTTTTTTCCGTCCATGCAACAATTGCCGACTCATCCAGCCATATCGTCAGAGCCCCGCGCTGCTTGAGAGCTTTGTTTAAGTGGACCAGTTGGTTATTTTAAACTTTTGCTTTGCCATGGAGTGCAGATGTTGAAATGACGGTAGTGATCTGAGCAGACGATCACCTAAAAGTTATATTTATTCAACAAAGCCGTGAAAAAGTTGCGCTGCTAAGTTTAGAACTGCCATGAATAAATAAATTCAAACATGTGTTTTTATCTATTACCCATAGTCCATTTATTTTTCCATAATTAGTCGTATAGGTTGTGAAGTGGTCCTCTCTCCCTTTCTCTGGGTACCAAGTTTCTTGAGATTTATTTACAACAAAAGCTTTGTCATTTATTTTTCTCATAAAATCAGCCATATGATCGTCTTCATCAAATTCTAAATGGAATCTGAATGAAGAATAATCAGTAAGCATAACCTGCCTTCCTATATCACAATACCCAGATGTCCGCCATCTATATCGAAACCATTTTTCAGCCTCCTTTTCATCGCCATCTTATAAAAATAAATAAGCGCTAAGTTCAGATACCATCAAGCATAAATCAATTAATCCCAATGATGCATAATGTAAAATATCATCCGTTTTGCAATTTAGAAAATCTGCGGCTCGTTGGATTCTGCAATATTTAAAATAAATATTGGGATTCATTTTCCCTCCTTATTTAAAGATAGTTGGCGATCTAAAAAATCAGAATACCACTGCATCATTTCTCGATGCTGTTCTAAATAAAGTGCATGATTGTATATTCCTCTTATTGCATTCTTATCAACGTGAGCCAACTGTAACTCAATATGACGAGAATCAAAATTATTCTAATGTAAAATCGTGCTCATTGTATGTCATAAAACTATGACCACATATTCTTCCTGTGTAACCAATATAATTTATTACTTAGTTAATGCTTGTCCTTGCCATTGGTTTTTTTAATGTATTTCTGCTTTAATATTTATAATAATATTAATTATATGCCTTGATAGCGGAACAGTGTGTATTCTTCTTTTTTTCATTCTTTCTGCTGGTATCGTCCATGTTTTCTTTTCAAAGTCTATGTCACTCCAAAGAGAATCCACTAATTCATCGGGTCGTAGGCCTGTATGCATAATTAACATAACTGCACTTTTGGTAATTGGACTCCCCTTGTAAGAAAAAAGAGCTTGAATGAAATGAGGTAACTCCTCTGCTGACAGAAATGAATAATGATTGCCTACCTTTGTGTTAAGTATTTCTCCAAGTTCAGAGGCTGGATTAACTTCCGCTCTTCCTGTAGAAATGGCATATCTGAAGATATTATTACACCATTGACGTGTTTTTTTGCTGGCTGAGCAGCCCCCTTTTTTCTTGTTTTTGCAAGATTCTTAAAATATCTAGCGGCTTAATTTCAGACAAGTTTTTCTTACCAATGACGGAAAAAACATCTGAACGTATATAAAGAACAATAGCCTTTCTGTAACTGAGGCTCCATTCACTTTTGTTAGAGTCGAACCATTCTTTTGCTATCTTTTCAACATTCTCTCTGGAGTTTTTCTTTTTTTCTTGCTGTTTTAATACACAGGGATCTTTACCTTGAGATAAAAACCATTTTGCTTTATTGTGCGCTTCTCCGGCTTGTTTGAGCGATACATGAGGATATTTACCAATAGATAAACTCTTCTCTTTTCCCATAAATCTAAAATTGAAACGCCACAGTTTTGATCCAGAAGGCGTAACCATTATAAGAAGCCCTCCTCCATCACTGCGCCTATAGCAACGTCCACACGCCTCTAACCTTATGATTTCTAAGTCAGTTAATGCCATTTTTAAACCTCAAGTGGGGTATTTTCTAAATGTAGTAAAGTTGGCGACTGCTAACTTTACTAAAATACCCCATAAAAGCATCAAGATTTAATTATACTATTTTATACTTATTAATATATTAATATTAACTAAGTTTTTATTTTATTGTTATTTTTAAAATAATGTGTTATTTTACATCAACTGTCACTCTGCATGATGCCCACGCGCTTCATGGTCATGCCTTCCCGAGTAAAGCGGCGATCGTTACTGCCGCCCCGCCTACCGGGACATTTTCAATACCGAATTTGAGCTTCGGATCCGGCAATTGTTGGCTGGCGGTGTCGGCCTGCTTCTCCAGCGCCTGACGTTGATAAACGGTGGCGGATAAATCCGCTGAGTAGCGTTCGGCACTGACCAGTGACTCAGACAACCCCATCTCTTCGGTGTCGGCAGCCGTCGAGAACAGGAGCGCGAGAACCAGCCATGCCCGAGAGTATCGGCACGGTAATAGCATGATTTTCCTCGTTCAGGGCTGGACAGGCTGAATAGCGCTAACGGTATAGGTACCGTCCTGCAGGCGGAAACTGAAGTTCACCGCGGTACCCTTGGCGAGCGGCCTGGACGCCAGCGCGTCCGGCAGCGCAAAGGTCATGGTCATCGGTGGCCATTTGAGGGCGGGGATCGCGTGGTGGGCGATGGCGACTTCGTGATCTCCCCAGCGCGCGATAGCGCCCTAGGCGCTATAGGTGGCAGCAGCGGTATCGACATCGGCCTGTTGCATCGCTCGGGCGTCGGCGGTGGTCATGGGAGGAGTGGTGAGGGTAGCGGGGTGGTCGTGCATCATCTGCGCCATGTCGGAGGGGTGGTTGTGCACCGTCTGCCCGGCAGCATTATCGGCGCAGGCGGGTGTAATGGCTGCGGCTACGGTCAGCGGTGAAAAAACAAAAAACAGGCTTACAACAGCGTTAGCGCTGAGCAATAAAATACGCATGAGAATAATTCCTGAGCAAAAGTCATTTCCTGCCGGCGCAAAGTTTGCGACGGCAACCCGTGGCGTTTTGTCAGGTGGTTATTCCCGGTAACGGCAGAATTTCTCTTCCGCCGGCGGTCCTGCAATGGGAGGCATTAGCCAGGCAACGGTATGCAGCTGCGGCGGCCCATGCCGATCGATAAGACTGAGTCTGGCGCTGTTCGGCAATGTGATCAGCGGGGCGTGTTGATTATCCTGCTGCACCGAATCCGGTACGCAGTGTTTATCACAGATCGGTTCGGAGGTCAGGGTGTGGCCCGGCTGCGGAATGACACTGTGTATCATGCCTTCGCTATGCTGAATACTGGGCGGCAGCGAGATGGGTTTCAGATTGCAATCGTGGCTGGACAGCGCCAGTTGCGCGTTCATCCACAGCCAGATAAACAGCATGCACTGCCAGGCAATCCGCCGGCGGCGGCTGCGAAGCAGGTGGCTGAATCGGTTGGGACGAACTAAAGCGAGCATAAGGTTCCTGTTTCAGGTGACCAACATCAGGCTGGGCAGACTTCAGTGAACGCGAAAAGTACGCCTGGATTATTGATGTGTATAAATGTTATCGTGATAAACATATTCTGCGGGAGCAAATTTGCGCAAATTGACAATTTGCGGCGCAGGCGGCAAATCGGGGTGCCGGCGCACGCGCTGCAATAACCGGCTAACCGGTGCAAGATTCGCCGGGTGCCGCGGATCGCCGCCCGACAGGGAAAGTCCCTGCCGCCTGACGCGTGTGTCCTGCAAATGGCAAATAATGAGATCCTCCATTTGCGTGGTAAACGGCTGACCGGAATTAAGCCGCCAGGTGATTTTGTTGTAACACCCCGGACACTGATGTTCGCAGCCGGAGACAAACAGCGTACAGCGCGTACCGGAGCCGTTGATGACATCCACCGGGTAGTACTAGTGATAATTCATTGCCGCTTAGCCCAGCTCACCGGTCGAAAGATGCTTAACGCGCCGTTTGACTTCCTCCTGCTTACCGGCATTGAAGGGGCGCGCATCCGGGCTGCCCAGATAGCTGCAGACCCGCCGGGTTATGATTGCCGCATTTTGGACAGGTAAAGCCCTTGCTGGTACAGGCGAATTCCCCGGTAAAACCGCACTCGTAACATTCATCGATAGGTGTATTGGTACTGTAGTAAGGCACGCGCTGATAGCTGTAATCCCAGACATCTTCCAGCGCCCGCAGATTGTGCTGCAAATTGGGATACTCGCCATAACAGATGAAACCGCCGCTCGCCAAAGGGGGATGGGGCGCCTCAAAGTCCAGTTTGTCATAAGGGTTGACCTTCTTTTCCACATCCAAATGGAAACTGTTGGTGTAGTACCCTTTATCGGTCACCCCGTCGATAATACCGAACTGGGCGGCGTCCAGCCGGCAGAAGCGGTCGCACAGGTTTTCGCTCGGGGTGCTGTACAGGCTGAAACCATAATAGGTTTCCTTCTTCCAATTGTCGGTCGCCGCCTGCAACCGTGCGACGATCGCCAGCGCTTTTACCCCGTCCAGGCGGGCGATGCGTGTCATTAACGCGTTTTAGCAGCTCGGTGGTAATGGGCCGTTTTTCGTCGTTGAAGACCATCGCGCCAAGAAGTGCCGTAAAGGCGGATGAGCGCACCAGGGCCATAATGAAATCCGCCTCCGCTTCCTCACGGCAAGGCAGGAAATAGAGAGTGTCGTCCAACACCACAGGTTTGTTATTCATCGGTCCGACTTTCATGAAATTGAGCGATTTATAGAAACCGGAGATGGCGACTTTCCAGGGCGCAAAGGTATAGGCACCGACGCCAAAGACCGAAAAGCGTGGCTTGCCCCGATAAATAACGCTGCACCGGGCATCGAATCTGTCCGCGTGATCCAGAAGGTAGCGCCACGTTTTCGGCACGGTGTCGGCAAGTAGGGCGGTGTTTTCCCCGATCTGTTTTTGGGTGACAATCATGAAGCGATCCGCTCTCGTCCTCCCTTTCGCCACATCCGAGCTTTTTAGCAGCGGGAACAGGAGGTCAGGCTCGAGGTGTATCTGCTCCCCAAGCCCATTGGTCAGCCAGTCGTCAGCCGTTATTGCTAGCTCCATTACTTTTGAGCAATCGTGCTTTACCCCCGAGCGCCAGACGTAATGCGCGTTGATGGCAATCAGGTCGCGGTGCGGGTGTACGACTGCACATTGGATACCAGGAAACCGTCGTGGAAACCAATGGTGGATTCAGGATCCGCAGCCTGCAGGCTGGCGAATACATCGCAATCTTGCGAGGGGTTCACTTGGGCTACCGGCAAAATAAAAAGGCATGCCTCGACGGCCGCGCCAAAATGCTGCATGGCGTCGATCTTGTAGATAGCGGCTCATCCCACCGGATCAGCCCGCCGCCACGCCTGGCGTAGAAGCTTGCGCGCTACCGACGTCTTGACGAGCATCGCGATCCAGCCGGCACGTTCGCGAAGCCATTCAAGCTGATTAAGCAGCATCCATTCGGAAATATCGAATTCGCCTTACCCGTAAGTGCTTCCAGTCCCTTATGGCCCTGGAAATTGCTTTTGGTGGGCAGGTTGGTGCTCTTGAGCAGACCCAGTTCGGCGTTGGTAACCCAAGGCGGGTTGCCCAGCACCAGCTAGGGTCCCGGATCGCTAGCCAGCAAAGCGTCCCAGTCGACGCTGAAGAAGTCGTCTTGCTCCACCCGGGCGGCATTCTTCAGGCGCAGCCGGGCATCCATTACGTGCGCCGCGTTAATCTCCACGCCCAGCATGTGCCGCGCTGCGGTGAAATGCTCGGCGGCGGCCTGCAGGAAAGCGCCCTGACCGCAAGTGGGTTCCACGATCGCCCCCGGTGAGATACCGCGGCGAGTTAGAACGGCACAAACGTCGCGCGCCAGGTCAAGCGAGGTTTGAAAATCCCCAAATTGCAAGACGTTTTGCTCCTTTCTCCGGCCATCGTCAGCGCACCCGTTCCAGGCTGTCCACGGCGCCCGCCTGTGAGATAATCTGGCCCGCCATTGCAGCGCGTTTGAAATGGTGAGATAGCCTTGCAGAGGGGGCTCGTGCAGTACCGCTTCCACGATGTTGCGCGCCTCTATTTCGTCAACGGGCAGGTTCTTATCCTGGATGAAAGCGACGATATCGTCCGCATTGCCGTCATTCTCAATAATTTGACGTAGCCCCCGTGTCATCTGGAAGTCAGCGGTACGGTGCTTATCGACGAAAATCGTGTGCAGCATATTTAGCCGGCCGGTGCGCGCGTCAGGATCGTCTGTTTTCTCATAGACGAACACAATGAGATGATAGCCGAGCCCGTATATCTTCTGGAGCGCTGACTTATCGGGGCAGGAGGATTGCGGTTGCCGGATACTCGTAACCTTGATGTCGACGTTCAGGCTCAGGAGATCGATGCCGTTGGCCGAATTACCCGCCCCAAAGCGATAGCGTTCCATAAGATGGAAGGTGAATTTGTGCTCAAAATAAGTGCTGACCGCCTTACCGTCCGTCACCCCGAATAGCGCCGGTTCGTCGTACATGCTTTCCACCGCCGTGAAGTTGGCAGTTTCTGCCCACAGATGTTCAAGTATCAGTTCTATTTTCTCGGCGAACACGGATTTTCCATTAATATTGTCGCATGTGGCGTTCAACCACCGCAGAGCGTGCTGCCGCTCCATCTTGTTTCAGGGGCTAACCGTGGCTGCTGTTCGGGGAGCGTTAGGCGCGCGCCGCCTGACGCCTAACGCCCATCGCCAGGGCAAACGGCCCGGGGGGTGTCCTGGCCGGGCATATAGCAAAGCGTGGCGGCATTGACGCTGTGGCTGAAATGCGCATTGGGTGCCCAGGTGAAGAAAGCGAGCAGGCGCTGATACTCTCTAAAAACGATCGTTAACGCCGGGCGGGCATCGGACCTCTGAAGCGCCGCTACCAGTAGGCGCGCCAGGGCTGGCTCATTCGTACCAGCGCCTCCACATAAAAGTAATCGCCCCAGCTGCAGCATTCGTCCACTCCTTTGTTGCTGGCGAGATGGTAAACCGAGTGCTTGAGCAAGCCATTGCCGGGCTCGTCTGGTCGGGCCAGATAGTGGCGGCTCAATGAAGATAGGATTGCCATCGCCGCCTGCTGGTAGTTTTCCCGGTCTGGATCGGTAAGCGGTAAATGTTTGACCAGCTCCAGCAGCCCGCATACCGCAATCGCCGCCGCCTAGCTATCGCGCAGCGCATCCGTGCCAAGTAACGCCAGATCCCAATGGCACACGCTGTCCGCCGGCAGACGGTTGAGGAAATAATTTTCCAGCCGGCGAGAGAGTTCCAGAAATTGCCTGTCGCCGGTATAGTTATAGCTGAGCAGGAGGCCGTAAATGCCCCAGGCCTGGCCGCGCGACCAGCAGGAATCGTCGGCATAGCCCTGCTGGGTATTGCCATAACGCGGCTCGCCGCTGACCACATCCATATAATACGTATGCCAGGTAGACGCGTCCGGGCGCACCAGATAGCGAGCCGCCTGCGACGCATGACGACGGGCGGCATCGGCGAAGCGGCAATCGCCGGTCTGCTCGCTGGCCCAATAGAGCAGGGGCAGATTCATATTGCAATCAATGATCATTCGCCCGGCCTGCTGCGGGTCGGTCAAATCTCCCCAGGCTTGGATGATCCCGGCACGCGCGTGAAACCGTTCCAATAGCGCTTGTGCCGCGAGCAACGCGAAGCCGCGCGCCTTGGCGTTGCCGGTCAGGCGCCAGCCGCTGACGCAGGAAAGCGTATATAAAAAGCCCAGATCATGGGTGTCGGTGTCCTGGCGACCGGCAATCCGCACACCAAAGGAGCGCACCTGCTGCAGGGCCGCTTGCCGGTAGGAGTCTTTGCCGCTCAATTCCCAGGCCAGCCAAAGTTGGCCGGTCCAGAAGCTGGTGGTCCATTCGACATTTTCCGTAAGCGGATAGTAACCGTTAACACAGGCTTCGGCCGGAAACCGCTCGCCAAACTCGGCGAGATTGAGATCGATGATGCTCAGCGTCCGGCGGTGCGCTTCGATGAGCTCGCTCGACAACTGCCGGCCTTCGAGGGGGCACCCGCCGAAGACGCGTAAGGGTTCTTTAACAACTGCGATAGTCATGGTGTTCTCCCTGGGACAAAACGGCATCAATGTTTGACGGTACGGGCGTCATGTAAAAGAGGGGGCGACGTGACCTCGGCCGGCGTGCCGGGACGAGGCTGACGGCGGCAGGCGGATAAGGTAAACAGCGAGATAAAGGTAAACATTAGCGCCGTGCCTCCCATCAAGATATAGGTATAGGCAAAGCCGATGCGCTCATACAGGTAACCCACCGGCGAGGCAATGGCGATAGAGCCTACGTAGATCATGGCCTGATAGCCCAGAAGGTACATGTGGCGTTGACCCGTCGGTCGAAATGTTCAGCGATATACTTAAACACCGAAATCAACAGCAGTGACATCTCCAGACCGTACAGGGGCTTGATGATGGAAATGATCAGCGGATCGCTGGTTACTCCGGACGCCATCAGCCGCAGACCGATCACCAAACCGGTCAACAGCAGCCCGGTTTTGGCACCGATTCGGTTCACCAGTAGCGGAATGCCCATCATCATGACAAATTCGGTAGCGGACTGGACGGTGCTCAGATAGCCGAAGAGCGCGTTGCCCTGATGTACGTCTCTGAAAAACGAAACGAAGTAGCGTGAAAATTGCTGCTCGGCGATAAACATCATCCACACCACGCCCGCCACATACAGACAGAATGCCCAGAATTTACGGTTGCGCAGCAGATGGCCGACATCGGCCAGGACGATTTTCTCGCGTCCGATCACCGCGTTTATTTCGGCGCTGGGCGCGGCGACTTTAAGGCTGAGCAGCACTACCAGCATGATAAGCGAGGCGACGCTACCGAGCAGAAAATTGATGGCGGGCGAGATGTTAAATAACACGCCGGAGAAGGACGCGGCCGCCGCCCAGCCCAGCGATCCCCACATGCGGATTTGGCCGAATTCAAAACCGTTAAGGCGGCTGAACCGATCAGCATAAGACTCACAGGCCGCCACGCCGGCATACCAGGCGAAACTCAGATAGATACCGCCGACGATAATGCTTGCCGTCACATGGCGCAGCAGCAGCGTCTGATAAACATAGATGAAAAACGGCGCCATCAGGGCGGGGACATCGCCACCACAAAATAGAGCAGCGCTTTGCTCATGCCGATTTTATCCATGATATAGCCGTACACCGGCTTCAACAGCACGGCAAACACGCCGTTGACGGCAAAAACGGTACCAATCATGGAGCTGCTCAGGCCGGTTTGTTGACCCAGCCAGATGGCGAACAGCCCGATACTGGCGGATCAGGTAAAGAAATAGAGAAAAATAAAGGCGCTGATTTTGTAATAACCGCTTCTGTTTTCAGAGTGAATAAACATCGTGGAAGCCTCGGAATGATGCAAAAAAAGAAATCATTAAAGGGTGAGGACAACTATCTGGTCCTGGAGCGGGTCGATAAGCCGCAGGCAACCATCGCCGCGTATTGCCACGGGTGGCTGGTGCGGCGGCGGAGAGTGCGGACTGGCGTATGCCGCGCAGTAAAGCCAATGTTCGCCGGGCGCGAGCGGGCCGTCAGGGTGGGGATTAGGGCGCAATCGGCAAACATGATGCTGCTGTTTGGCGGTGTAGTGACATGATCCGGTTGGCGTGGCGTACCCGCGCTGATATCCTCGATGAGGCTGAAACCGTTATCGGCGTCGGTGCGCAGATTGCATGCGCACCTGCCAGGGGCCGAGGGGGATAAGCCAACTGGCAATCTCCACGTCTGGCCAGGGCGTCCAGCGGCAGAAAATGCCTTTTGCGCTTACCGACATATCGCGACAGTCGCGCCGGCCGCGTGTTTTAAACCAAATCGGCCGCGTTCGACGGTAAAGCCGAAGTGGCTGGAATAGTCGAACTTGGTGTATTTGGCCTCGGTGTTAACGTAATTATTTAGCTCAAGCTGGCCGGCGGTAAGCATAGACACGTGCCGGGACCCGGCGTCATGCAGGAGAATTTGCCCGGCCTCGGGCACCGTTCTTTGGCGCGCGAGCGCGGGCAGGGACTCCTCCGGCGCTTGCCAGAACGCATAGGACGCCGGTAACGCCAGCACCAAAAAGAGTTTGAATGCCCAATAGGGGGAGCCGGGGGAGTTGTAGTCCTCCGCCATGACAAGGTTCGGGTAGTGATACCCGATGGTCAGGATGCCATCGCGGTCAAAGATCGACTGTGCCAGCCAGTAACGCAAATGACGCATGATGAGCCCTTTCATCTGGCCCGGCGTGAGCGTTTTCAAGCCGGCAAAGGCAGCGGCGCCCCAAAATGCTGCTTCGGCGAAGCGATAAGTCAGGCTGCGGCCGAATGGTACCGCCGCGCCGTCGGCCGCGAACATATAGATGAAATCTTTGGTAAAGCGTTCCGCCCGCGTGCGGCATCGTCCTCCGCCATCAGGGTGGCGTAAATCAGACCATAATAGTAAAACGCCATCGAGATATAGTAATCTTTAGGCCGCCCGGCGCCGTCTGAATACCAGCCGTTGCCGAGATAATAGGCTTCCATCTTGGCAAAATGCCGGGCCACCACCTATAGATCCCAGGGCAAACCGGCTCGTTTGAAACCGAGCTGTACCATGATGGCAAAATAGTTCCAGTTGCTGTCCGGTAATTCCGCCTGAGTTATCTGGTCCAGCCAGCGAAAAAGGTTTTGCTGTTCGCGTTGGCTAAAACGCCGCAGAACCTCATCGAGCAGCAGCGCCAGCCCAAGGCCATACAACCGCCATTTCCACCAGGCGCTGATCATAAGGCCGCATCTCGCCCCAGTAACCGGGATGTTGCGGATCGGTACCGTGACGGATAGCGTCAAAATAGTTGTCGCTGAAAGGGCTTTCATCACCGCCGGCCAGCAGCGGAAATAATCCCCAGAGAACGCGCGACAGCCCCTCCATGGCGGCAATCTCAGGTGCATAGTGGGCGGCGGTGTTACCTAAGGGAATACCACTAGCGCCAGGCGTAAATTGACGGTCCAGCGCGCCCATCATGGCGTGTAAAAATTGGACGAGCAGCTGTCTATCGCTGCTTAATGCATCATCGGTCAGCCGTGATAAAAACATACCTTGCCTCCTGATTCTCGAAGCCTCAGTCACTGTTCCTGCGTCAGGTCATGACGTGATGAATGCGGGCGGCCCGACCGCTGGCGCTCAAATGTTACCTACTTCACAAATTAGGAGGATTTTTAAAACTTTGTTTGCTGAGAGAGGGGAATAGAGCGCTGAATTATAAAAATACTGCCAAAAATTTCATTCTGTTGACATCCATGTCTACCGATGCCACCGACTATTTGGAATTGATCCCACTGAATGAGCGCATTGTTTCTTTTAGCCGGCTCAGTGCTAATAGCGTGCGTTATCATCACTGGCACCAATGCCTGGAAATACTGTATGTTGAGCGCGGCTATGGAGTTATTATCATTGATAATCAGCAATATACTATGCGCCCGGGGCGGATGTTCATTTTTCCGCCCTTCAAACTGCACAAGGTATTGGTAGAAGAAAGTCAGCGCGAGTTATACCAGCGCACCATCATTCACCTTGATAACATCGTACGGCAGCGGTATACGATCTTAGCGACAGAGCCACGACGATTGACGCCATTTTCAGCCGTTTTAACACCGTTTTTCCTCATTGCTGCCACCCGCTTGAAGAGGTGGCCTGCCTGCTGCTGCAACTGATGGTTTTTTTGCCGCCGCAAACGGAAAACCAACGGGTGGTGGAACAGCGCCGCGGCGAGAGTGATGCAATGGATTGAGGAACATTACCCGCAAAAATTCAGGCTGGAGGCGCTGGCAGCCGACATCGGGTTGTCTGCCAGTTATGTATCGCGGCTATTTCGTCAGCAAACGGGCGGGTCAATACGTGAGTACTTACTAATCAGACGCGTCAAGCGCGCCTGCGAGCTGTTACGCGGTAGCGATAGCGCGGTGGCGGAGATTTCCCGCCAGGCCGGTTTTGCCGACAGCCCGTATTTCATTACCTGCTTTAAAAAGATGATGGGTCAGACGCCCCTTGCCTATCGCAAGAGCGGTCGTCACCGCATGTAACCGCCGGGGCGGGGGCGGCCGTAGCGGCCGTGATAACGGGTATAGTGTCGAGGGAGCGGTGCCGCCGGCAGGAATTGCCCCGCCGGCGCTCTACCTAACGGCGCACGGCGATAGCTTCGATCTCGATTTTCACATCTTTCGGCAGACGGGCGACTTCCACGCATGAGCGGGCCGGAAACGGCGCGTTGTGTTCGGTAAAAAAGGCTTCGTAGGTGGCGTTAACCGTTGCGAAATCATTGAGGTCTTTGACAAACACCGTCGTTTTTACGATATCCGCTACCTGCAAGCCCGCTGCTTCGACGATGGCTTTGACATTTTCCAGGGATTGGCGCGCCTGATCGGCAATGGCTTCCGCGACCTGGCCGCTTTTCGGGCATACCGGGATCTGGCCGGACGTGAGGATCATATTGCCCAGATCAACCGCCTGTACATAAGGACCGATGGCTGCCGGCGCGTTTTCCGTATTGATAATTCGGGTCATGGCTACTCCTGATGTTAAGATATTCAAAATCACGGCGGTCATGCGCTTTGAACCACCGCCTGGTGTTCAAATTCCTTCTCGCAATATTTGCACTGTAAATGCACCTGTTGACCGTGGACCTGCACGCGAAAACCGGACGCTACCGGCTCGCTGCGGCTGATACAGTTACTGTTAGGACAGGTGAGCACGCCGTCGATACGCTCCGGTAGCGAAAGCGTCTGTTTACGCACTACATCGTAATTGTCAATCCGGTTGACGGTGGCGTGCGGCGCATAAATGGCCAGCTGATTGGCCTGCTCTTCGGTCAGGAAAATATTTTCCAGCTTGATAAGATCCTTTTTGCCCTGCTGGTTGGAGGGCAAATTGAGACCGATGGTGATCCGTTCATCGGTGGCGGTCAGTTTAAACAGGCTGAGCAGTTTCATGCCCACCTGTGCCGGGATATGGTCGATGACCGTGCCGCGGCGAATGGCTTCAACCTGTAATTTATTATCTTGCGTCATGGGTGGTTCCCCTCATGCGGCCTGTTGTTGTTCAGGCGGTCGACTCTTACGCAGTATCGCGGCCGCTGGCCCGGCGCGGAAACGGCAGTACGCGCTGCTATGCTAGCCGGATGGTGTCCGGGTGTCTATCGGCAATCGCGCTCTCGCAAGCGGCGCCGTCACACAAGGCAGAGCGCCGGCGGCGCAAGGCTGCGAGAGCAAAAACGGCCTACCTTCTCCCCGAGCGCGTCCTTACGACGTCGGTTGATCCGGATTGTGGCCCAGCACCGCGGCCAGCAGCGCTTGACGGGCGAAAATGCCGTTACCGGCCTGCTGGAAATAATAGGCGTAGGGCGTATGGTCCACTTCAATGGCGATTTCATCGACCCGCGGCAGCGGATGCAGCACCTTCAGATTGGCGCGCGCCTGCAGCAAATCACCGGCATGCAGGACGAATTGCGCTTTTACGTTGGCGTACTCCGACGGATCCAGCCGCTCTTTTTGCACCCGGGTCATATAGAGGATATCCAGCTCCGGGATGACGTCTTCAATGCTGGCGTGGAGACTGTACGCGATGCCCTTTTCCTCCAGCATATGCAGGATATGGGCCGGCATCGCCAGCGCCTTCGGGGCGATAAAATAGAAGCGGTTACCATCGAATTTGGCCAGCGCCTGCGTTAGGGAATGTACGGTGCGGCCGTATTTCAAATCGCCCACCATGGCGACGCTGATGTGATCCAAGCGGCCCTGGGTTTCCTGAATAGTGAACAGATCCAACAGGGTCTGTGTCGGGTGCTGGTTAGCGCCATCGCCGGCGTTAAGAATCGGTACCTGCCCGGAAAATTCAGTGGCGAGGCGGGCCGCACCTTCTTGAGAATGACGCATAACGATGGCATCGACATAGGTGCTTATCACCGAGATGGTATCGGCCAGAGTCTCGCCTTTTTTTCCCAACGAAGTATTGTCCGCATCGGGGAAACCCACCACCGAGGCTCCCAAACGGTGAATGGCGGTTTCAAACGACAGGCGGGTCCGGGTCGATGCCTCGAAAAAACAGCTGGCGATTACCTTGTGTTTGAGTAATTCCGGCTGCGGCCGGGCCTTGAGCGCCGCGGCTGAGGTTAATACCATCTCCAGCTCCTCGCGGCTCAGGTCGTTAATGGAAATGATATGCTTTTGATAAAGGGGATTGACCATCTTTCCTTCCTCCTTATGAGCGCCGGTCATGCCGCCGAATGACGTGGGAATACGCCGGGTTGCGTGCAAAAAAAGCCCCTCATTGAGGGGCGATAATAACAGAATATAACGGGAGCAGCCGCGGCGATTGGCCGCCAGCGTGAAACGTATGCAGCTGAAAATATGCCAACGTGCTGATGCTGTGCATGGTTCCTCCCGGCAAATTGTCCGGCATTATACGCCGGTGAATTTCTACTTCAAGCCTAAATAATGTCCATCGACCTCGAAGGGGCCGTTTTGTCGCCGGAGTAAAATAACTGATGAATTGCGCTCACCTTTCACCCATTTCTTGCTTTACACTAAAACGACTTTTCATTTTCAGGGAAATATCATGATCACCGGTAACGTCAATCATCTCGAATTCATTCCGTATCTGCCCGACAAACTGCGCGCCGCCATCGAATACGTCAAACGCCACGTCAACGATGAGACGCCGGCGGGTAAACATGATATCGAGGGTAATGAAGTATTTGTCATCGTTTCCAACGATGTGACGGAGCCGCGGCAGGCGCGCCGCGCCGAATATCATGCCAAATATCTTGATATCCAGATTTTGCTGCACGGTACCGAAGCGCAGTGCTATAGCACGCTGCCGGCGGGCCAGCAGGAAAAACAGGTGGTGCTATAGGCGGGAGATTTCGTCGTGTATTTCCCGGGTGAAGTGCATACGCCGCTGTGCGCAGTGGGCGAGCCGGCGAATATCCGCAAGGCGGTGGTGAAGATTGATGCGGCACGGGTGGTCTGAGCCGCGCGCTGCATTAACTCCCGCGGTTGAAACCCTGGCCTGATAACACGCTAAGCCTCGGCGGCGCAGGCGGCGGACGAGAGTCCACTGACGGCGGCCATCGGGCGCCGCCAGCGATGCGTGTATGTTACCCGGCTGACGGTGGTGCGAGCGTCGCCACCATCACGGCTTTGATCGTATGCAGGCGGTTTTCCGCCTGATCGAAGACCACGCTATGGGGGGATTCAAACACCTCATCGGTCACTTCCATGCCGCCAGACAGGCCGTATTGCGCCGCCATCTGCTTGCCGAGCGTGGTCTTATCGTCATGAAATGCGGGCAGGCAGTGCAGGAATTTCACCTGTGGATTGCCGGTCTGACGCAGCAGGGCCATATTCACCTGATAGGCGCGCAGCAGCGCGATACGTTCCTGCCATACCCCTTTGTCCTCGCCCATGGAGACCCACACGTCGGTATAAATAAAGTCCACTGCCTTCACGCCGGCGGCGATATCCTCGGTCAGGGTGATGTCGCCGCCGTTTTGCTGCGCCAAACGGCGGCAGACGGTCACCAGCTCCTGATCGGGCCAACAGGCCCTGGGGGCGACCAGCCGCAGATCGAGGCCGGTCAGCGCCGCCGCTTCCAGCAGCGTATTGCCCATGTTATTGCGAGCATCGCCGACGTAGGCCAACTTCATTTGCTGAAAGGTTTTTTCCGGTAGACATTCCTGCATGGTCAGCAGATCGGCCAGTAGCTGGGTCGGATGGAATTCGGTTGTCAGCCCATTCCATACCGGCACGCCGGCGTAGCACGCCAGCGTCTCGACGATCCCCTGTCCGTAACCGCGGTATTGAATGCCGTCATACATGCGGCCCAGCACCCGGGCGGTATCTTTAATGGATTCTTTATGGCCAATCTGGCTGCCGCTTGGCCCTAAATAAGTCACGCGGGCGCCTTGATCAAAGGCGGCAACTTCGAAAGAGCAGCGGGTACGGGTCGAATCTTTTTCGAAGATGAGCGCAATATTTTTACCGGCCAGCCGCGGCGTCTCGCTGCCGGCGCGTTTCTGGCTCTTGAGGTCGGCGGCCAGCGCCAGCATCTGATTAATTTCGGCAGAGGTAAAATCCATCAATCTCAGGAAATTGCGTTGAAACAACTGATTCATCATCCATTTCTCCCTCAATATTCTGTCAAGCTGATTGAATTAAAATTCACTTTATATGTATTAATATTCAATTTAAAGTGCTGATGGCAAATCTTTTACCATTAAGCTGGAGCCGCACCCGCCGCTGTGTGAAAATAGTCATCCTACAGGCCGACGTATTGAGGACAGGGACATGGCACATTCATTTCTTGACGAGCAACGCGAAGAGACGCGTCTGATTATTGACGAGCTGCTGGAAGACGGCAGCGATCCCGAGGCGCTTTACACTATCGAACATCATCTCTCCGCAGACGATTTTGACACCCTGGAGAAGGTGGCGGTAGAGGCCTTCAAACTGGGTTATGAAGTAACCGATGCCGAAGAGCTTGAAGTTGAAGGCGGCGAAAAGCTGATGTGCTGCGATGCGGTTAGTGAAATCGCGCTGCAGGCGGAACTTATCGATGCGCAGGTGGAGCAGTTGTTCACCCTGACGCAGCGCTTAGAGGTGAATTACGACGGCTGGGGCACATACTTTGAAGATCCCGACGGCGAAGAGGAAGAAGGTGACGAGTTCGATCAGGATGACGAAGACGGCCCGGCGGACAGAGACGAGGTGCCCGCCACCCGCCATTAATTGCCCCCGCCGCGGTCGGCTGAAAGAGGACGCGAATACGACCGTTGCCGGCGCTATTTGCGTTCACTGCAGATGGTTATAACGTTTTCAACATGATGACTTCACAGTCAACATGGCCGGTATTGCCCATCGGGCCAGGGATATGGCAAAGGCCCAGCTTTTCATACAGCGCGATAGCGCGATCCAGCGTGGCGGTGGTTTCCAGATAGCATTGGCGGAAGCCCTGCTCACGGGCAAAGGTCAGCGCACTCTGTGCCAGCTCCCACGCCTCGCCCGCGCAGTTCGGGTAGAAAATACATCTTTTGCAGTTCGCAGATTGCCTCATTTCCGCCGCTTAACGGGGGGCGCGACGCCGCCTCCGCCTGCCAGTTCTCCCCGCAGTTCGATAACCCAATAGGCGCTGCGAAGTTTGCTGTAGAGCTTATAGAGGTGATCGAGATTAGGATCGGAGACGGTATAGCCTTTATCCGCCGTCAGGCCGAACTCGGCGGATCACCTGCGCGATGGCGCTATTATCTGCCAGCGTTATCGGACGCACCCGTATGGCATCTGCAGAGGTCGTGGGCATGGTCATGATCCGGATAGTGATAAGTAAAGGCACGATGGGTTAAAAGTAATAGCACAGCATGGCACACAGATGCAACCGAAACCCGCCGGGGCGCGATAGGCGAACGGCATAGCATGCTGGCATCCCGGCCATGGCGCGCCGGGAAAACCGCGATGGCGCGCTTATAAATCAGCGATAATCGCCTGCTGTTCCAGCAATTTTGCCCTGGATTGCTGATAGCTTTCCAGCTTCTCGCGCTCTTTCGTCACCACCGCCTCCGGTGCGCGGCCGATAAAGCCCTCGTTGCCGAGCTTGGCGGCAATACGGCTGATTTCGCCGTCGATGCGCGCGGCTTCTTTCGCCAGACGGTCCAGTTCGGCTTCCTTATCGACCAGACCCGCCATCGGAATCAGCAATTCGGCGCCGTCGATAATCTGGGTGACGGAAACTGGCCCTTTATCGTCAGCCGGCAGCAGGGTAATGCTGTCAAGCCGCGCCAAGGTAAGCATAAAGCTCAGATTCTCGTTCACCCGTCGCACTACCGCGGGGGACGCCTGGCGCAGCAGTACCGCCAGCGGCTTGCCGGGGGCGATATTCATCTCGGCGCGAATGGTACGCACCGCGACGATCGCTTGCTTGATCCATTCCAAATCGGTGAGTGCGTCGGCATCCACCAGCGCCGCATCGTAGGACGGAAACGGTTGCAGCATCAGGGTGTCACCCCGGTCGCCGGTAAGGGTTTTCACCCGCTGCCAGATGGTTTCGGTGATAAACGGAATGATCGGGTGCGCCAACTGCAGCAGCGCTTCCAGCACCGTAACCAGAGTATGACGGGTACCGCGCAGCTCGGCGTCGCTGCCGCCGCTCATCACCGGCTTGGTCAGCTCCAGATACCAGTCGCAGAACTGGTTCCAGGTAAACTCGTATAAAATGCCGGCCGCCAGATCGAAGCGATAATTATCCAGCGCCTCGCGGAACGCCTTCACCGTCTGGTTAAATTCCGCCAGGATCCAGCAATCCGCCAGCGACAGCACTTTGTCGCCACCGTGGAAGCCGCAGTCCTGCTCTTCGGTGTTCATCAAGACGAAACGGCTGGCGTTCCACAATTTATTGCAGAAATTGCGATACCCCTCCAGGCGTTTCATGTCCCAGTTGATATCGCGACCGGTAGAGGCCAGCGCCGCCAGCGTGAAGCGCAGAGCATCGGTACCGTGCGGCTCGATGCCGTTGGGAAACTGTTTTTCGGTGCGTTTGCGGATTTTGTCCGCCAGCTGCGGCTGCATCATGTTGTCGGTACGCTTTTGGACCAAATCGGCCAACGAGATGCCATCCACCATGTCCAACGGATCAATGACGTTACCTTTGGATTTGGACATCTTCTGCCCTTCTTCATCGCGGATCAAACCGGTCATGTAGACGGTTTTGAACGGCACCTGCGGCTTACCGTTGTCATCCTTGATGAAATGCATGGTCAGCATGATCATGCGCGCAATCCAGAAGAAGATAATGTCGAAGCCGCTTACCACTACGCTTGTGGGGTGGAAGGTACGCAGCGCGTCGGTGTTTTCCGGCCAGCCGAGGGTGGAGAAGGTCCACAGCCCGGAAGAGAACCAGGTATCCAGCACGTCGTCGTCCTGGCGCAGCGTCACGTCATCTCCCAACCGATGCTGCTGGCGTACTTCGACCTCTCTGCGGCCCACATAGACCCGCCCCTCGGCGTCATACCAGGCCGGTATACGGTGGCCCCACCACAGTTGGCGGGAAATGCACCAGTCCTGAATATCGCGCATCCAGCTGAAATACATGTTTTCGTAATGCTTCGGTACGAACTGGATCTCGCCCTGTTCCACCGCTTCCACCGCCACTTTCGCCAGCGGTGCGGTGCGGACGTACCATTGGTTGGTCAGCATCGGCTCGATGACCACGCCGCCGCGATCGCCGTAAGGGACCATGAGATCGTGGATCTTGACCTCGACCAGCAGGCCCAGACGATCGAATTCCGCCACGATAGCCTTGCGGGCGGCGAAACGCTCCAGGCCACGGAAGGGCGCCGGAATTTCCCCTGACACGACGTCGCTGGCCTCTCCGAAGGTATCGAATACCTCGCCGTCCTGACGGATATCGCCGTCAAAGGTCAGGATGTTGATCATCGGCAGCGCGTGGCGCTTTCCGACCTCATAGTCGTTAAAGTCATGCGCCGGCGTGATTTTGACGCAGCCGGTGCCTTTAGTCATGTCGGCGTGCTCGTCGCCGACAATCGGGATGCGGCGGCCGACCAGCGGCAGAATGACGAACTGACCTATTAAATCGCGATAGCGCGGATCTTCCGGGTTCACCGCCACGCCGGTGTCGCCGAGCATGGTTTCCGGCCGCGTGGTGGCGACCACCAGGTAATCCAGACCGTCGGCGGTGCGCGCTCCGTCGGCCAGGGGGTAACGCAGGTGCCACATTGAGCCCTTCGACTCGCGGTTTTCCACTTCCAGATCTGAAATCGCGGTGCGTAATTTCGGGTCCCAGTTCACCAGGCGTTTGCCGCGGTAAATCAAATCTTCCTCGTACAGGCGTACGAACACTTCTTTCACCGCGTTGGACAGCCCTTCGTCCATGGTGAACCGCTTGCGTTCCCAGTCCACCGAGTCGCCCAGCCGGCGCATTTGATGGGTAATGGTGCCGCCGGATTGCGCTTTCCACTGCCAAATTTTGTCGATGAAGGCGTCGCGGCCGTAATCGTGCCGGGTTTTGCCCTCTTCAGCGGCGATTTTCCGCTCCACCACCATCTGCGTCGCGATGCCGGCGTGATCGGTACCCGCCTGCCACAGGGTATTTTTACCCTGCATACGCTGATAACGAATCAGGGTATCCATAATGGTCTGTTGGAAGGCATGGCCCATATGCAAGCTGCCGGTCACGTTGGGCGGTGGGATCATGATGCAATAGCTATCCTGCCGGGTATCGTTGTTCGGCTTGAAATAGCCCTGCTGCTCCCAGTGCTCATACAGCGGCTGCTCGATATCTTTGGGATTGTAAGTTTTGTCCATTATGCGTCGTTAATCACTGCGTTGGTGGCGGGGCCGTAGTCAATTGGAAGCCGACGCTGCGATACGCTTTATAACGATCGCGCGCCAACTGTTTTAAAGTATCTTCATCCGGGACGAAGTCTATCACTTCATGGAAAGCGGAGGCAAAATCCGCACAGGCCGGCAGCAGGCTAATCAGCAGATCCCGCGGCGCATTGCAGCGGCGCTGTGGCCAGCAGATTTCCACCGGCGCGCCGTAGCGCGGACCTTCCCCCGCCAGGTTGTGCGGCACGAACGCATGGGGATCGCGTTCCCACAGCGCCTCGTCGAGCCTGAGCGCCTGAGCATCGTCCTCACAGGTGATAAGCACCCGTTTCCCCTGCCGCCATTTATCGGCCGCCAAATCGCAGGCGAGCCGCTCCACGGCGGTCAGCCCATCGCTGATGGCATGTTGGTCGAGCAGGTAGAAAGTTGCGTTTTTCATGTGCCGTTAAGTCAACAAGGGTATTACGGAAAAAACAGCGGGCGGCAAGCATACCTTTTTTACGGTTACTCGTCACCGTTGAGTCCGGTGCGGTTAAGCAAGAATTGCGACAGCATCGCCACCGGACGGCCCGTGGCGCCCTTGGCTTTACCGGAGCGCCAGGCGGTACCGGCAATGTCCAGATGCGCCCAATTATATTTACGCGCGAAACGGGACAGGAAGCAGCCAGCGGTAATCGCGCCGCCGGGCCGGCCGCCGATGTTCGCCATATCGGCGAAATTCGATTCCAGCTGCTCCTGGAACTCATCCCCCAGTGGCAAACGCCAGGCGCGGTCCCCGGCCTGCTCGGCGGCGCCGATAAGCTCATGGGCCAGCGGATTATGATTCGACACCAGCCCGGTCAAATGATGCCCCAGCGCAATAACGCAGGCTCCGGTCAGAGTGGCGACATCAATCACCACCTCCGGCTCGAAACGCTCGACATAGGTGAGGGCATCGCACAGCACCAACCGCCCCTCGGCATCGGTATTCAATACTTCCACCGTTTGGCCGGAAAGGGTGGTCAACACATCGCCGGGCCGGAATGCGCGGCCGTCCACCATGTTTTCGCAGCCGGCCAGTACGCCGACGATATTCAGCGGCAAATTAAGCTCCATCGCCATGCGCATCACGCCATACACCGTTGCGGCGCCGCACATATCGTATTTCATTTCATCCATGCTGTCGGCGGGCTTGATGGAAATGCCGCCGGCGTCAAAGGTCAGGCCTTTACCCACCAGCACAATAGGCCGCGCGTCGGCGTCAGGGCTGCCCTTATATTCGATGACCGACATTAGCGATTCATTGGCCGAGCCCTGGCCTACCGCCAGATATGCGTTCATCCCCAGCTCTTTCATCTGCTGTTCGCCGATAACCCGGGTAGTGGTAGTTTTGCCGTAGCCGTCGGCCAGCTGGCGCGCCTGCGAGGCCAGGTAGGCGGGATTGCAAATATTGGGCGGCATGTTGCCCAAGTCTTTAGCGGCCTTGATACCGGCGGCAATCGCCAGACCGTGCGAAATCGCGCGCTCGCCGCTGGTCAGTTCGCGGCGCGTTGGCACATTGAACACCATTTTGCGCAGCGGTCGGCGCGGTTCGATTTTATTGCTTTTCAGCTGATCGAAGGTATAAAGCGTCTCTTTCGCCGTTTCCACCGCCTGGCGCACTTTCCAATAAGTATTGCGCCCTTTGACGTGCAGCTCGGTCAAAAAGCACACGGCCTCCATCGAGCCGGTGTCGTTCAGCGTATTAATGGTTTTGTTAATGACCTGCTTATACTGGCGCTCATCCAGCTCGCGCTCTTTACCGCAGCCGATAAGCAAAATTCGTTCGGACAGCACATTCGGGACATGATGCAGCAGCAGCGTTTGTCCGACCTTGCCTTCCAGTTCACCACGGCGCAGCAGCGTGCTGATATAGCCATCGCTGATTTTATCGAGCTGTTCGGCAATCGGGGACAGACGACGTGGTTCAAATACCCCGACGACGATACAGGCGCTGCGTTGTTTTTCCGGGCTACCGCTTTTTACACTGAACTCCATGCATTCTCCTGAATCTTAAAGACAAAGACGGTAGCGCGGGATAAAATAGATTTTCCCGTCATCGTCCCGCCTTTGCATTCACTCTATGTGTTAATCTGAACGACGCAAAGGACGCTATTCTGTCGACAATCAGTGCGTTCTCATGTCTCGGCCGAACGCTTAATGTTGTTATACTCTATCTAGCGATAAAGGTGGTTTTTTGATACGTATTAATGAGGGATTAGCGATGAAATTATCGATTTTTCTGCAAAAAGACAAGTTTTCACAGGCGAAATAAGCGTGATAATCACTAGATATCTGGTTCGGGAGACATTTAAAAGCCAGCTCGCCATCCTGTTCATCCTGCTTTTGATTTTTTTCTGTCAAAAGCTGGTGCGGATCTTGGGCGCAGCGGTGGATGGCGATATCCCGACAAACCTGGTTTTATCCTTACTCGGTTTGGGCGTGCCTGAAATGGCGCAACTGATCCTACCCCTAAGTCTCTTTATGGGGTTGTTGATGACCTTGAGCCGTATGTACACCGAAAGCGAAATTACGGTTATGCACGCCTGCGGGTTGGGTAAAAGCATATTGATCCGTGCGGCGCTTCTGCTTAGCCTGATTACCGCAATACTGGCGGTGGTGAATGTGGTATGGCTTTCACCCTGGTCGTCGCGCCATCAGGATCTGGTCATGTCGGAAGCCAAAGCCAATCCCAGCATGGCGGCGTTGGTCGAAGGGCAATTCAAACCGGCAGAAAACGGCAATTCAGTGCTGTTCGTCGGCAACGTCAAAGATAAAGGTTTTGAACATGTATTCCTGGCGCAGCTTAAGCCAAACGGCAACGCGCGTCCTTCCGTGGTGATAGCGGACCGCGGCCATATGAGCCAGCGGCCGGACGGATCGCAACTGGTGATGCTGGACAAAGGCACCCGCTATGAGGGGACCGCGCTGCTGCGCGATTTCCGCATTACTGATTTCACTCAATATCAGGCGGTTATCGGTCGCCGGGCGGTGGCGGTGGACGGCACCGACGCTGAGCAGATGTCGCTGCGCCAGCTATGGCGCTCCCCGGAGCCCGAGGCACGCGCCGAACTGCATTGGCGATTTACGCTGGTGGTCTCGGTGCTAATCATGGCAATGATGGTGGTGCCGCTGTCGGTGGTCAACCCACGCCAGGGGCGCGTTCTGAGCATGTTGCCTGCCATGTTGCTGTATCTGATTTTCTTCCTGCTGCAAACCTCGCTGCGCTCCAACGGCGCCAAGGGCAAGCTTGACCCGATGCTGTGGATGTGGCTGACCAATGTGGCGTACCTCGCGCTGGCGCTGGTACTGAATTTATGGGACAGCGTACCGGCGAGAAGGCTTCGCGGGCGTCTGCATGCGAGAGGAGCGGCCTGATGTTCGGTGTGTTAGACCGCTATATCGGTAAAACGATATTCAATACCATCATGATGACCCTGTTTATGCTGGTATCGCTATCGGGCATTATCAAATTCGTCGAACAGCTGCGCAAAGTGGGCCAGGGCGGCTATTCGGCGCTGGGCGCGGGGTTGTTTACCCTGCTCAGCATTCCCAAGGATATCGAGATTTTCTTCCCGATGTCGGCGCTGTTGGGCGCGCTGCTGGGGCTGGGTTCGCTGGCGACCCGCAGTGAACTGGTGGTGATGCAGGCTTCGGGGTTCAGCCGTATGCAGGTGGCTGGCTCGGTGATGAAAACCGCTATTCCGCTGGTGCTCTTGACCATGGCTATCGGTGAATGGGTGGCGCCGGCGGGTGAGCAAATGGCCTACAATTATCGTACTCAGATGATTTACGGCGGCTCCATGCTCTCAACCCAGAACGGGTTGTGGGCTAAGGACGGTAACGACTTTATTTTCATCGAGCGGGTGGTGGGCAGCGATGAGCTGGCCGGCGTCAATATTTACCATTTTGATAAGGCGGATAGGCTGCAGTCGCTGCGCTATGCCGCCACGGCCACGTTCAGCAACGGCAGTTGGAAATTGTCTCAGGTGGACGAATCGGATTTGACCAACGACAAGCAAATCACCGGCCGGCAAACCCTGAACGGCGAATGGAAGACCAATCTCACGCCGGATAAACTGGGGGTTGTCGCGCTGGAGCCCAATTCGTTGTCCATTTCGGGGCTGTACAATTACGTCAACTATCTCAAGCAGAGCGGACAGGAATCCAACCGTTACCAGCTTAATATGTGGAGCAAGATTTTCTCGCCGTTCTCGGTGGCGGTGATGATGCTCATGGCCTTGTCGTTTATTTTCGGACCGCTGCGCAGCGTCCCTATGGGGGTACGAGTGGTTATCGGGATAAGCTTTGGGTTCTTGTTTTACGTTTTGGATCAGATCTTCGGACCGCTGAGTCTGGTGTACAACATGCCGCCCGTGTTCGGAGCATTGCTACCCAGTATGGCGTTTCTCATTATCAGCATTGTCATGCTGTTACGGTGTCGGTGACGCGCTGATCGGTAATACCGTCAGCGCCGTTTTTTTATTGCCGTGGCTTTCATTTTGGACCTTAATGGGCTTTGTTGAATAAATCAGAACTTGTGTGACTACGCCCCCCTAGCAGATCGATTGTTATGCGATCCGGATGCTGTTCGGCATTCCTAACAGCGTCATTTTGTTAAGCGCTTTGACCATCGCCATTGCCTCACCTACCTGCGCATCATAGTCACGCAGACTTAGATGATCGCCCATAAGCGTTTTGAACCGGAATATCGCTGTTTCAGCCACTGAGCGTCAATGATAGCCCACTTGCTTTTTCCATACATTGTTACTGCTGCTTAGACGCTGATTCGCAACGGTGTAGTTACGCTCATGGTATCGGTCTGGCCAATATTGCGCCCCACCTCGTGGAGGAATAAGAGGCCTTATTTTCTTCCTCAGCAGAGCATCATGACAGTAGCGGGTATCGTAAGCGCCATCAGCCAACGCTTCCCTGATTTTCCGCTGGGTCTGGTTTATCAGAGCTGGTAGGGCCTGAGCATCCGTCGTACCGCTGAGCGATAAGTCAGCACAGATAATCTCATGCGTTACACTGTCTGCGGCCATATGCAGCTTACGCCACACCCTCCGTCTGTCGGCACCATGCTGTCGGACTTTCCATTCAAGACCTTCAGGCCGGTTCCGTCAATGACTAGAGGTGAGATTTCACCCCGGGTCGGCGTTTTTATGCTGATCTTAACTGTCTTTGCTCGCTTGCTGATCAGCGAGTAGTCTGGGCATCTTAGCGGCAGCACCATCAGTTTAAAAATGGCGTCAACGAAGCCCTGTAAAGCGCTTAACGAAAGGCCAAACACGCGTTTCATCATCAGAACAGTGGTGATAGCCATATCTGCGTAGTGAAGCGGCCGGCCACGCCGTTCAGGCGTTGTTTTTTCCGTCCATGCAACAATTGCCGACTCATCCAGCCATATCGTCAGAGCCCCGCGCTGCTTGAGAGCTTTGTTTAAGTGGACCAGTTGGTTATTTTAAACTTTTGCTTTGCCATGGAGTGCAGATGTTGAAATGACGGTAGTGATCTGAGCAGACGATCACCTAAAAATTATATTTATTCAACAAAGCCACCTTAATGCTGTGTCATGCCGACAGCGGAAAATTATTTTATGCTGTCAATAAACATGCCTTTGGTCAAATCCCGAAACCACTTATGGCACGGTGAGTGATTATGTTTTGAATGCCATGCCTGGATAATACTGCGCTTACCCAGATCAAAATCGGCGCTGAAGAATTCCACCGCCACATTCAATTTTTTCATTTCGGATACTTCTCTTTGGTTTGCATAAAATGATATTTCAGCAGATTGTCCATGCTTTTATCGCTGGCCAGGATAGGGTGGCCGCAACGGCACATAAAGTAACATTTCGCCGAGTGAATAATGCGAATGGTAATCTCCGGGTTTAAATCGCACATCTCGCCGATATAGAGATCAATATCGTTTGAGCGGAGAAAATCGTCGTCATAGTCCGAGTCATGCACCAGATTAATAAACACATTTGGCGCGCTGCGCTGAACCTCGCAGAACAGGAGCGCGTTAAGGGTGAACACGATAGTGGCGTTGGCGGCGATGGTAAATGAGACGATGGTGGTATGCGGCTCAAACGTCATATTGGTGTTAAGCATGGATTCAATCCGATTGACGAGTTGTCTAACATCCTCCTTTAATGCGATCGCCTTGGGTGTGGGAATTAATTTGGTGCCACTGCGCACCAGAATCGGATCATTGAATAAGGCACGGATTTTATTCAGCAATTTTCTGATGGCCGGCGCGGTAACGTTTAGCTTCCTGGCAGCCAGATTGACGCTACAGTCTTCCAGTAATGCGTTGAGAACCACTAATAAATTAAAATCAAAGTTATTCATATAAGAGGCATTCGTTAAATGGCTGGTTTGTGGGATATTCGTTAGTAAACGAATATTAAGGAATCCAAGTCATTAAACGTTCCTGACAAGGTCGGGAGAGAAAATAACATTGGGTGCGATAGTTAACTGCTTTTGGTAACTAATGATTCTATCTTTGATTTTTTAATTATGACAACATTAAATTAACCTTCCCCTTTGGTCCAGAGTTATCGCTTTGCCGACCGATCACACCGCAATGGGCGCTATTGCTGGCTTGACCTCCTTTTCCCCCGCTAGGAATAATGTTATTATCTGTGGGTAAATAGTGAGTTATTTATTTTAATACCCACGACATAAATTAAATCCTCCTGCCGTTGGATTAATTTTATTGCTATTTAATATATTATTAAGAAAATAAATTAATGGTTGGCATCATGTTACACGGGATGCTGAGCCGCATTTTTACCACAATCTCTTGCATGATTTCTCAACGTGTTACCGCCTGGTGCCGCCGCCTGGGTCGTCTAGGATACGTTTATCACCGCAGGGGGGGACATCACGGGTGCCGCGGCTGTGGACAGAACGAGGGCGGTACCGTTGTCGCTGCCTGCATCGTTATCGCTATCGTTTGCCGACGTCGACCTTAGCGCCGAGGCTTCAGTCTGGTCACTGCCAGAGCGTGTACCGGCATTGGCGATTCCATCCTGGTCCCCGGCAGGTCGAGTGCCGGCTTCGGCGCAGGAGCTTCAGTCTTGGTCACTGCCAGAACGCATACCGGTCTTGGCGGCGGCGGTTTAATCCTTGTCTGTGTTTGAGCGTATGTCGACGTTGTTGCCAGTGTAAACGCTGCGTGCGCTGGCGCAAAACCTTGCATGATGAACCATTCTCAGGGTAGATATTGCCAAGAAGGGAAAGCCACTATGACCACACTCGCCGGCACCTATGGCCTGATTGCAGTAGACAAACAAGGTTCAAACGTCCTGTTTCTTGATCCCGTCAGCTACGCTGTACAGCAAAGGTTAAACGGCTTTCCTCCTCGCCCCCACGAGTTGGTGATTGCGGCGTCAAAAATGAAGGCTTATGTTCCCCTTTACAGCGACGGCGTACATGGCGACAATCCGCATCCGGGGCATAAAATTGCCGTTATCGATCTGGCGCGGCGCGTGCTGAAGGGCTTTATCGACATCAGCCCGCTGCAATCTCCGCATACCGGGCGCATCGGCGATGATGGGCGCCTTTATCTGTGCTGTGAGACTAGAGCACTTTTCATCTATTCCGGTTTTTTCGCATATAGCACTGCCTCAGTAGATAGAATTCCTAATCCACAGATGCGCCGAAATAGATGAAAACCGCTCTAGCCACGCGATCGTGGTGATCGACACCGATGATGACCGGGTGGTTGACCAGATCGCTACTCCCTCCGCTAACCCCCACCGCCTGACCATGACCCCGTCGGGGAAAAAACTGTTCACGGAAAATGAAGAAGACGCCAGCATTACCGCGGTAGATATTGCCGTCTCGCCGGGACGCGTGCTGGATACCATTGCTATGCCGGGGCCTATCGGTGGTATCGCCGCCTCACCCCGTCATCCCTACTTTGTGGCCGCCGCCGCTGATCGCACGGCGCTGTATATTGTCGATAGCGACAGCCATCTTCTGCGCGGCACGCTGACCCTGGATTTTCATCATCAGGGCGTATAGGTCGTCCGTTTCAATGTCGACGGTTCGCTGCTGGCGGTGATTGGCGATGGCGAGCCGGTGGTCACGCTGCTGGACGGTGAACTCACACCGCTGGCCAGACTGAACGTCGGCAATAAGCCGATGGATGGCTGCTTCAGCCCTGACAACGCCCTTTTGCTGATTGCTAACGAGGATGACGGCACCCTGAGCGTAATCGATTTGAACCTGCTGCAGGTGATCGCCACACCGCGTGTGGGCGAGGGATGTGAGGTGCTTGGCTATTTTCCCCTGATGGGCACATAGCGACAAGCTCATCGGGATTACAATAGCGTCGTCGTGCGCTGCGTCGGCGCTTCTTCGAGACGAACGAAAAGGTTGCGCGCTTGTGTTTCACGGTTGAGCCAGAGTCTTTTACCCGCCGGCATTTTCGCTAGCGGGCAGGGGAGCGGCAGCATTTTCCCGCTGTTAAGTACTTCAGGAAATGAAGTTTTTACTCTGCTTAAGGACGAGATCACAGGCTTTGGTTTTTACTTTTTCCGTCAGTTGGGAGGTGCTGAGGGCGTTCAAGTCCACGGCATTGCCCTGGCTGGTGTTGAGGATCCCCGCCAGGCCGGACTAGTAATCCTGCGTTTTAGCCGTGGAGGAGGATGCCGAAGCAGTATTGTTAATACCCAGCTTGGTCAGCAGCTGGTCTTTTACCGCAGAGGTACTGCCGGCGGACAGCAGATTGTTTTTAACGCAGTATTGCAGCACGCCGGCGGCATTGGTCATCGTGCCGGAACTCAGCGCTTTATCGCCGCCGTTCAGCAGCCCGGCCAGCGACGTTAAGGAAGTGTCGCTATTGTTGGTCGCGGTATTGTTCTGCGTACCGCTGTTAGCGTTCGATTGATTAAAACTATTGGCGACGTTGGCGGCAGAATCCATCCAGCTTGCCGCTTGCGCCATGCCGCCAGCCATAGCGGCGTATTTACTGGTGCCTGGCTGCCAGCAGTAGACCGCATGAACAAGAAAAGTACTTGCACCCTGGCTAACGGAGTGCGTTGACAGGCGCGGGGACGGCAGCGATGTTCCGGCTGCTAACATGAACCAACAGTTGCGGTAATAGAGAATGAGGCCGTTTTTTCAGCAGTTGCACACCGGAAGGGCGGATTAGTATTGCGCTGGGATCTGTTAACGGTATAATGCACCTCGCTATCCGTACCCCTTCAGTGCCGAAGTGGCGAAATCGGTAAACGCAGTTGATTCAAAATCAACCGCCTTCGGGTGTGCCGGTTCGAGTCCGGCCTTCGGCACCATCGGAACATCAATAGACGTCAACGGACGTCTTTTTTTGTGCCTGAAATCCAGTATCCGCAAGGCTTTCCTCGCTTTTTTACTCAACCTAAGTCAACCCGATTCAATCTACATCAACTTACTGTTGCGGGTACAACTACGGGTATATCCCGATTCGATAATGTTTGTACCCACACAAAACCTTTGAAAGAATACTCATCATGGCTCTGAGTGATGTGAAGGTTCGTGCTGCCAAGCCTGAAGCAAAAGCCTATAAGCTTAAAGACGGCGAAGGCATGGTATTGCTAGTTCACCCTAACGGTTCAAAATACTGGCGGTTACGTTATCGCTTCGGCGGCAAAGAAAAGATGCTGGAGTTGGGACAATACCCTGAAGTTTTGTTAGCGGACGCCCGATCACGTAGAGACGAAGCGCGTAAGCTGTTAGCTAACGGCATTAATCCTATCGAGAATAAGAAAGCCATTAAGGTAGAACAAGAGCAGGAAGCGATAACTTTTGAAGTGGTCGCCAGAGACTGGCACGCCAGCAATCAGAAATGGTCTGCATCGCATAGTGCTCGGGTATTGAAAAGCTTGGAAGATAATCTTTTTACTGCCATTGGTAAGCGGAATATTGCGGAACTGAAGACGCGAGATCTGCTTGTACCCATCAAGGCGGTGGAATCATCCGGACGACTCGAAGTCGCCGCCCGCTTACAGCAGCGCACTACCGCAATTATGTGCTTTGCTGTGCAGAGTGGCTTAATCGATTACAACCCTGCACAAGAGATTGCTGGTGCGGTTGCTACTGCGAAAAGACAGCATCGTGCGGCTCTGGAGCTTAACCGCATACCCGAATTACTTCATCGCATTGATCACTATTCTGGAAGACCATTAACCCGATTGGCTGTTGAACTCACTTTGTTGGTTTTCATCCGTTCAAGCGAACTGCGTTTTGCTCGCTGGCCTGAAGTGGATTTTGACACGGCAAAGTGGACGATTCCTGGAGAGCGTGAACCATTGGAAGGCGTTAAGCACTCTCAAGTGGTTCGAAGATGCGGACGCTTCATCTTGTACCGTTATCGCGGCAGGCTCTAGCCATTTTGGAAAAGATCAAAAGCATGAACGGGAATCGAGAGCTGATTTTTGTGGGCGATCACGATCCGCGAAAGCCCATGAGTGAGAACACTGTCAATAAAGCTTTGCGGGTTATGGGCTACGATAAAAAAGTTGAAGTCTGCGGGCATGGTTTTAGGACGATGGCGAGTAGTTCATTGATTGAGTCAGGGTTGTGGTCGAAGGATGCAGTAGAGTGACAGATGAGTGGCTTTGTTGAATAAATCAGAACTTGTGTGACTACGCACCTCTAGCAGATCGATTGTTATGCGATCCGGATGCTGTTCGGCATTCCTAATAGCGTCATTTTGTTAAGCGCTTTGACCATCGCCATTGCCTCACCTACCTGCGCATCATAGTCACGCAGACTTAGATGATCGCCCATAAGCGTTTTGAACCGGAATATAGCTGTTTCAGCCACTGAGCGTCGATGATAGCCCACTTGCTTTTTCCATACATTGTTACTGCCGCTTAGATGCTGATTCGCAACGGCGTAGTTACGCTCATGGTATCGGTCTGGCCAATATTGCGCCCCACCTCGTGGAGGAATAAGAGGCCTTATTTTCTTCCTCAGCAGAGCATCTGGTTTATCAGAGCTGGTAGGGCTTGAGCATCCGTCGTACCGCTGAGCGATAAGTCAGCACAGATAATCTCATGCGTTACACTGTCTGCGGCCATATGCAGCTTACGCCACACCCTCCGTCTGTCGGCACCATGCTGTCGGACTTTCCATTCGCCTTCGCCAAAGACCTTCAGGCCGGTTCCGTCAATGACTAGAGGTGAGATTTCACCCCGGGTTGGCGTTTTTATGCTGATCTTAACTGTCTTTGCTCGCTTGCTGATCAGCGAGTAGTCTGGGCATCTTAGCGGCAGCACCATCAGTTTAAAAATGGCGTCAACGAAGCCCTGTAAAGCGCTTAACGAAAGGCCAAACACGCGTTTCATCATCAGAACAGTGGTGATAGCCATATCTGCGTAGTGAAGCGGCCGGCCACGCCGTTCAGGCGTTGTTTTTTCCGTCCATGCAACAATTGCCGACTCATCCAGCCATATCGTTAGAGCCCCGCGCTGCTTGAGAGCTTTGTTGTAAGTGGACCAGTTGGTTATTTTAAACTTTTGCTTTGCCATGGAGTGCAGATGTTGAAATGACGGTAGTGATCTGAGCAGACGATCACCTAAAAGTTATATTTATTCAACAAAGCCCAGATGAGTCACTAGGAACGTAACTCTATGCGTGCGGCTTATATTCATAAGGCTGAGCACCTAGGGAGCGCAGGTTAATGGTGCAGTGGTGGGCAGACATCTAAGTCTGCGTGACTATGATGCGCAGGTAGGTGAGGCAATGGCGATGGTCAAAGCGCTTAACAAAATGACGCTGTTAGGAATGCCGAACAGCATCCGGATCGCATAACAATCGATCTGCTAGGGGGGCGTAGTCACAAGTTCTGATTTATTCAACAAAGCCACCCTGCTCTGGAGAACTGGGGACTCGTGCCCTCTTTGAGTTCTTCTGTACTGATATCTACCAAACATTTTTCAATGGTTGACTCTAATGCTTGTTCATTGGTTTGACTAACCGTAGTTGTAAGCTCCCTTAATTCAAAACATTTTTATCAAGCGCCAGTAAATGCAAGTATTCACGGTTATCATCAAAGCCATCTTCCTTTGGGGCCATCAGCAGTTCTTCGCTTGGTGCATCAGATTAGTGTCCAACCATTTATGAAGATGTTTGAGTGCGGTAAAGCCCCATTTGCTAAGCTTCTTAGCCTTAACAGGACTGATTTGATGATTCATCGTGAACATATTGCAGCGTCCTATTGCTCGACCATCTGTTGTGTAATTTTTATTTTGCCTGTCACAGCTATATTGATCAGAGTGGTTTTGTATTCTTTTAGTTTCTTGATTTGCGCTCACAACAGCTCGATACACTCATCTGAAGATGTCATAAATGAACTGGCGTAATTCGCAATTTCAAGCTGCTCACGGATTGGAGGAATAAAAAAATCTACTTGTGAAAAATTATCGAAGTTCAAATCCTGCCCATCTCGAATAAAGCTTGTAGTTTGTTGTAAGGCAGCGATGTAGAATGGTAATTATTAATAAATACCCATAGAATGCAGTGTCAATATCCTCTAATGCTCTAAGAACAACATAGGATGATCGAATACAGCCTTGCGACCAGGCGCGCTCTAAACCACCCTGGAAGCTTCTCATGCTAATTACGAAATTATCCTTTTCGACGTGCTTTCTTTTTTCCAAATGGAATTGAATTTTGACGACGCGCTTACCTGTTAATTCTTCGTATTGCTCTTGAGGGATGACACCATAAGCCTGCGTAGCTGAAAGCTGAACATCATCTTTCCATGCCCGCTCTTTCCTTTGCGTAAATAGAAACTTACTTCTGCGAATTTCCTAATGTTCAGGAATCTTGCCAATCCAATCAACACCAGAGTCTTTCAACGGCACGTTTGGATCAAGTCCTTGCGTGACCGTCTTTTGAATGATGTTTTGTTTACGCTCTTTCAGCAGGTTGATTTCCTGCTCTTTGATATCTATCGCCTCGTCAATTTGTGCTGTTTTTTTATTCAGGTAACAGGCAATTAAATATTGCTGTTCATAAGGTGGAATAAACGTCTTAAACCCCATAAAGAATTCTTTCGGAATTTTATTTCTTAGTCCACGATATAATGGCTTTAGGCGCTTATTTAAATCTAGATTCAAATAAAAGTAATAAAGAAATTTACTGTTAAACTCTGTACTATTTTAGAATAATGTATAAGTACCAGTAATCATTCCATTGTAAAGATAAACCAACTGTTCTTGGGATCTCTTCGACATCAAAGAAAAAAATTTCCTCTTTTAACTTTCTGATATGTATTAAACTCTGCGGGTAATTTACTCTCAGGGTTATCCATATCCCTTTTGATAATACCTCTTAAAGTCAGTGATAAAAGTTCGTACTCATCAGATTTTTTCCCGACAAGGATTTTTTTGAGTTTGAATATATATTTATTTGTCAGTAAATTCCATGAGCCCAGAATATCTCCTAACCATTCTACACCAGAAATCTGATATGTCTCATACTTAGGAATTAAAACCAAATTATTCATCAGGCCTCTCCCTTTACTTCTGCTACTTTTACACCCAAAGTCTGCGCAATTAACCCGTCTGCTTTTTGTTCCAGATTAATGATATCTGTTGCTACTTATTCCAGGGTTCGTAGAGGTTTATGACGATAGAAATATTTATTAAAGCTGATTTCATAACCAATCTTCACTGAATCTAGGTTGATCCAAGCTTCATTGATATGCGGTTTTACCTCATCGAGAAAATACTGATAAATGCTTTTTTTCAACGGAACCGACTCAGTGTTACGAAGGTCAGTGTTGGTCTCGTAAGTAACGTATTCACCTTTTTTTCCACTTGGGTAGTAGCCAAAATCAGGTAAATCATCCACTTCGCATTCATAGCGGGAAAGCAGGTCGTCTAATTTGTCACTACTTAATTTAACGACTTTTTTAACTACTTTTTTGGCTGACTCGTCATACCAACTGGCGGTATTCAGAATAGCATTTTTCTCAGACGCAGAGAGTTTCACACTGTTTGCTTCAAGGGATTTATCAACAAGGTTCATGAACTGATTAAAGTCATAAAATTCATCACTGCCAATGTCAGACATCAATTGCTGAGCGGTTTCCAAAACGCCTTTAAGTGCGAGCCAATGCTTGACATCAAGAAGTTTGGCTCTGGCTTTCGCATTTAAGCTGATTTCGTTCTCTTCACACCAAGCGAGAATTTTTTTCTCAATGGATTTCAGGAAACTCTTTTTCTGGTCACTGTCGAAACCTGTGTTTTTATAGACATTTTCACCGTATTCGAGGCTTTGTTGAATAAACCGATTTTATGCTGCCCCTCCAGTGCAACTGCTGATCCTGGCAACGTAAAATCATGCAGTTAGGCCGCGTAAGAAAACGGCACACCTAGGGTGACAAGCATTTTCCGCCAAAACGAGTATGGCAAAACAGCATGATTCCCTATTATTCAACAAAGCCCGTATTCGACATACAAGTGCGCCATTACGTCGCTAAATTGCTTATCAAAGCGCAGTGGTGCAATGGCGTCCTGAGTAAAGCGTGCTTTACGTCGGTACGGACGTTCAACGGTCACTTTGAAGTAACCAAAGTCATCATTGCTAAACACCTTTCTGGCAATACCGACAGGGTCATTGTTTTTATCTAATTGTCTTTCAACATCCACGCAGGCAAGGTAGGTATCGGTGATCTCTGCGATATGTTCAGGCGCAAATTCGCAGTTTTTATTGCTTAAGTTTTTACGAAGTTTGCGATAGAGTAAGATTGCATCAATCAGTTGTACCTTGCATTTTCGGAAGGCAGGCTTATTGTTATTGACAATCCAAATGTAAGTAGTAATACCTGTGTTATAGAAAAGGTTATTCGGCAATTGAACGATGGCGTCTAGCATATCGTTATTCGATAATAAACCGGTGAATATTACTTTCACCGCCACCTGCATCCCCTGTAAATAAGGATGAGCCATTGTGAACAGATGCGATCCGGCTGCCGAGCGGGCTAACGCTGGGATCTTTCATCTTGTTGACCATTTCCATTAAGAACAGTAACTGACCATCACTTGAGCGTGGTGTGGCATCGACAACTTCAACGTGACCCCAATAGTCTTTCAGGCTCACTTTAAAGCGTGGGTCAATCACATCACTCCCATCTTTGATGTGTTTCTGTTCGGACGCCCAACTCTTGCCATAAGGTGGGTTGGATAACATGAAGTCAAACCGCGAGGACGCAAACTCGTCCGTAGACAATGTTGAACCTACTTTGATGTTCTCAGGATTATTACCCTTGATCATTATGTCTGATTTACAGATAGCATAGGTTTCGTCGTTAATCTCTTTGCCATACAAATAGATATCCCGGCTGTCATTGGGATACTTCTCTTCAATGAAATTCTGAGATTCAGTCAATATACCGCCACTACCACAGGTTGGGTCGTAAACAGTCATGGTGTGTGGAAGCTGGTCCTTCACCGGGTCAAAAACCAAGTGCGTCATCAGATCGATCACTTCTCTGGGCGTAAAGTGTTCACCGGCTTCTTCGTTGTTTTCTTCATTAAACTTGCGGATTAGCTCTTCGAAGACATAGCCCATCCCCAAATTGGACGTTGTTTACCACCAGGGTCAGCAGGTCAAATCCTCTTAGCCGGTTCCAGCTTTTCTGAGCAGACTGGAGCAGCTTAAATACCATTGACAGGGTGGTTTCTCTCGAACCACACTTCTTTGCGCGTCTGCTTCGTAGCCTCATAGTCGCAAAAACCGATTCAATCGGCTTTGTCGTTCTTATTGATGCCCAGTGCTCTGACGGGAAGTCGTAGAATGCCAGCAGTTCTTCTCGATCTTTCTCCAGCTTCTTCATCGCTGCAGGATACTTCGCTGAAAACCTTGCCAACAAAACATCAAAAGCGTCATTAGCGGCATTGCGGCTTTCTGCTAGCCAGATCTCCCGAAGCTCAGCCTTAACTTTCGGTTGCATGGCTTTGGGGAGTGAAGCTAACACATTAGCCGTTTTGTGCACCCAACAGCGTTGGTACTGCGTGTCCGGGAATATCTTTGCCATTGCATTCCAAAAACCAAGGGCACCGTCTCCCGTAGCTAGCTTGGGAGATACGGTTAGGCCACCTGCTTGCAGGCCATGGAGAAGTTCGGCCCAGTTTGCTTCTGATTCTCGATAACCCTCTTCGACCGCAACCAGCTCCTGACGTCCATGCTCAGTGACGCCGATACTGACCAGTAGGCAAAGGCGATCATCTTGCCTGACATGGCTGTATATGCCATCAGCCCAGAAATAAACGTAGCGCGTATCGCTTAAATCACGCAGGCACCATTGCCTGTGCACTTCAAGCCATTGCTGTTTCAGTCTGCTGATGGTACTCGCGGAGAGGCCATGGGCTTTTTCACCGAGTAGCGCCCCCCAGGGCTTCATGAAAATCACCGGTGGATATGCCTCGCAGATACAGCCATGGCAGCAACGCGCTGTTGAACGCTGTGGCAAATAACCGTTACGGACGACGGCATGACGCCCATCGTCAAGACGGCGTTCAGCATGGCTTCGAGCTCAGCCTCAACGACGGCGGCTATCAGTTGTTTGGCACTATGACGGATGAGTTCATGTAAGGGCTCACTGGTAATATCTGGTTCTGCGGAGACCTGTAGGGTAGACTTTTTCATGGTGTATCGTCTCTCTGTTGTTGAAATCATCCACGAAATCAATCAGCAGCATACGCCACCCTCTCCGAAACCTCATACACCAGAAATGAGCATAACTCGTCGTTAACTCGGCATAATGATTTTTATCCGATTAGCCGAGGTTCAGCACAGAGTTAATGTTATATTTATTATCATCAATAACATCATGTATTACGAACGATGGCCGTTTTATCACATCATGATACTGTACTTATAATTTTATAAATTATAAGTTTGTCGTATTATTAGTTTTAATATCATGTTAAGTGTTGTGTGCGTAGCGGTGGTCGAGTTTATTGATAGCGGGAGAGCTCGGTAGGGTTAGCGCCGTGTTAACAGCGGCACCTGGATGTATGGTGAGGGGGGAGAGTATTTTCCTCTTCCGGCATGTGGCACTACGGTGTGAATGTGTCTGTGACGTCAGGTAAAGGTGCCGGCTCGCCCGCGGCTTGCCCCACCGTATCGTTAACCTTGCGCGCGGAGCGGCGCGCCATTATCTCGGGCAGTAAAACACGTGGGAACGCAGCCTGCTGTCAGTCAGGCCGTGAGTCTTAGCGACGCTTTCATTCTCAGTCCTGAGGGGGCAGCCGTTGCAGGGCGCGCGCCGCCGGCCCTTTAAGGGCAAGGATTCCACTCCCTGAATGTGGCCGCCGGCGCGGGAATATTTTGGGGATGCCGGCAGTACGGCGCTTAGGGGGGAACATCACGCCGGCATTGACCGGGTCGGCGGTGATGAATGGCTACGGACGTGAATTATTGACAGGGCCGGCGACCATCAACGGCAAAGGGCGAGGTGGCCGCCAGAGCCGTTGATATGAGCGGAAATGGCGCGCAAGCTGCTATCAATGGGGAAGGGCGAATCGATTATTCCATTCCCGCTTCTGGGGAAGTCATGCCCCTTGAGAAGGCAAGCCGCAGCGAGGGGAGCGTTCTTCGGTAGCATAAACGCCTGTGGTCAGGCCGATGGTGAAGTTCGGTGCGGGTGATGCAGTCGCGTCAGAGGGGCGTTTCAGCGTTGGTCATGACTTTAACAGGGCCGGTGGCCGGCCTGGTCCTGCGTTTAGGACAAAACGAGTGTCCCAAGCGTCGTACAGGTAACAAACACTTTTTGCCGATTAACGTCAGGGTGCTAAGCAGACATCTCGTTATTACCAGAATCAGTTAAGTAATAATTACTGAAAAGTTCATTCTAAAAAAATAATTTGGTGTTTAGCATCAGTCTATGCAGAGGAAATAGCTGGCCGGTTGTTAAGGGTATGAAAAAAGCCGCGCCGTAAACGGTGAGCGGCTAAAAAATTTCCGAATAAACGCTAAATGCGTTGGTTTTATAACATATAGAGGCGGCAGTATAGTTTAATTTCCAACCCGCTGTAAACAACTGAGTGATAAAAGGTTCCATTAATGTAGAAAGGGAATTTAATCCCGCAGTGGATTGTATTAGATCTATTTTTTCGCGTAGTGTTTAGAATAATCACTTTCCGTAATTTAGTTAATTTGTAACTAAAATGGGTGATTATTGAACCTTTCGTGCGCGTTTTCTCGCTGTCTCAAGTATATATTACTTCTGAAGCAGGGTCCTCATCACGGGTGATGAGTAAGCCGCGTTGCGGGCGCCTGCCCGATAGAATTTTGGCAAAAGCAACGCGGCCATCAACCCTAATAACGCTGCCAGCGATAACCAGGCAGTGCATTATCCCGCTCTCATTGATAAGCACGCTGGCGATGGCGGGGGTGAAGCCGCCAAAAATTGCCGTCGCTAAACTGTAGGCCATGGAAAAACCGGTGGCGCGTACGGCGGGGGGCATAATCTCCGTCAGCGCCACCACCATAGCCGCGTTATAGTCGGCGTAAAGAAAGAAAAGCCAGAGTTCTGCGCTAATGAGACGCGGCAAGGAGGGCGCGGCCGACGAACCATCTTTGGCGGAAGGGGCGGAGTCCGAACAGCGCTTTATATCGCCGCACTTGTCGCTTTAATCCGGTGATAAAAGCATTTTATACGCGGCTGCTTGCAGCGGGAAAAGCCAAAAAAGTCGCGCTGGTTGCCTGTATGCGTAAACTTCTCTGAACGCGATGCTCAGAAAGAACGAAGAGTGGGATGAATCGTACCATCACGTTTCTCTATAATTTTATCGTTCAAGACAGTTGCTTTTCTGCTGGCGGGCGCAATTTCCGCCAAATAGACCGATACCCCTCCCAGTTCAACTCCCGCGGAAAACCCCTGCAATAGTCTGCCGGCCAACACCAGAGCCGGCGCCAGCAGACCGAGCGTGGCGTAGCCGGGCATGCAGGCAATGGTCAGCGTACCGAACGCCATAAGTCCAAGCGTCAGCATCAATCCGGCGCGGCGGCGGCGGTCGTTTTGTTCGGCCTATCGCGCATTTAGCCTGTGTCGGCTATGTCGTTTTACGGTAAACTTTGCGGCGAGGTTAGCGTTGCAATGAATTTTCCTCGCCAAGCGTTGTCGAAAATTTTCGCAACCCGGTGGAGCATGATGCTCGCAGTCCGGTGTCTTTGTTGCCTTAGACGGCTCCACACGGACAATACATCGACCAGTACAGGAACCTATTCTGGCATGGAACGAAGATCATTTATCAAAGCGTCCCTGGCGCTGGCCGCCTACTGCGGCGCGCCCACCATGGCCACATTGTTTACGCGTTCAACGCAGGCTGCGGAAAACATCGCCGACGGCAGCGCGAGCCACTTCGATTTCTCCACGCTGAAAACCCTGGCCGTCGATCTCTCACGCAAACCTTTCGGCGGCCCCCCGGCGGAGCTGCCCAAAACGCTGGCAGAGCTTACCCCGCAGGCCTACAACGAAATCCAGTACGACGCCGATCATTCTCTCTGGCATGACATCCCCAACCGCCAGCTATTTCCGCGCGGTAGATGATACTTACCAGTACGGCCTGTCGGCCCGTGGCCTCTCCATCGACACCTTTACCGACAAGCTGGAAGAGTTTCCCGATTTTGTCGCTTTCGCTGCGCATGTTCTTGCGTACCGGGCAGGAGGCGCTGAGCGAAACCTGGCTGTACCAATATTTCCCGCCGCCGCCGGATAAACGCAAGTATATCGACGATCGCACGATGAGCTGACGCCCGCGCGGAGCTGCTTACCGTCTGATTCGGGTCGGCGCGGAGCGTCCAGCGCCCGCCGGCCGTCACGTCACAAATCGGGATCCACCGCGTCCGCGGCGAGAGCGCGCAGCGGGGCGCTTACCAGCCAGGGCCGCAGGGTCTGGGGGGGGTAGGGGCGGCGGCCTTGATGATGCGCTGCTGTATGATCCACTGTCCTTCCGATGTCAGAAGCTCCGGCGGGGTCGCGTTTTAGATCGGCGTCCGCACGCAGTAATGCCCTCAAGAGCCCGTTGACCACTGCCGGTTTATTGTTAAGAACGGTCCGTGACGCCGCCAGCAGAAAATGGTATTGATAGCTGTCGCTTTTCAAGTCGCGATAGTCCTCTCCCAGCGCTTTGCGCGCCACGCTTTCGACGCCGGCAAAAGGCAAGATGGCCTGGATATCACCGCGCAGGAGCGCGGGAATAAGATCCACCGGCGAGACTTTGACCCGTTCGGCGCTCACCTTGGCCGCACTCAAAAGCTGACTGAGGTAGTAATCGGTGTTGGTGCCGAGAGGCGTGCCGATCTTCAGCCCGGCTAAATCGCTGACGGTGCGCAGCGGGGTGTATTTGGCCGAGCTGATGGCGCGCGTTCTCCGGTAGCGGGCGACGTCGGCAACGATGCCAAAAGGTTGCTGGCGCAGTGCGCCGGTGATGGCCGGAAATTCCGTGAGGGTAGCGATGTTCACTTGTCCGCCCAGCAGCGCCTCGAAGGCTTCCCGGCCGCTAGGAAAATTAATCCGCTGCACCTTGATGCCGGCATCGCTGAAATACCCCTTGGCCAGGGCGATTTCGATCTGCGGCATCAGGGGCGTCGGCGACCAAGAGAGATTAACCGTTTCCGTCGCGGCCGATGCCGCCATGATGTTTAGCGCCAGCAACTCCGCAGCGGCACGGCATATTTGTGTTAATCTCATCGTTTTCCCCGTTGTTGGTTTTGCTTGGTGTCGCTAAAAATGATTCGTTATCGGCGGCATGTTTCGGCCGGCTATCGTCCGGATGCGCTAATAGCGGCATGCCTGGTATCATTCCTGCGTTGCTGTTATGTCTGCGTCAATGCGTTTAAAGCGTTTGGTGCTTTGGCCACGTTGACTGATCCGGCGGCTTCACGTTGGCAACGATCGCCGACGGCGCATCGCCTCAGGACGGCAATGCCAGCGGCCGCAGCAGTGACAGAATTTCTTCGCGGATATCTAGCAAATCGGCATTCTCGCGATTAAGCGCCCGCGGCCGCGGTTGACTCAGGCCATAGCTGCATAATTTTTACCCGGCGCGGCGGACATCACCTCTCAATGCGGTCTGCCAGCAGTAACGCCTCATCCACATCGTGGGTGATGAACAGCACCGTTGCCCGGTGTTTTTGCCACATGCGCAACAGCAGATCTTGCATCACTCCCCGCGTCTGCGCATCCAGCGCCCCAAAGGGTTCATCCATCAGCAACACCCAACGGACGGCGATATGTGGAGGCTGGTACGCGTCTGAGCATCGAAGCGGCGATTACCGAGCTGGGCTATATCCCTAATCTGCGCGCCCGCGGTCTGAGCACCGGCAAAACCAATACGATTGCGCTTTTCTCGTCAATGCCTTCTGCCGTCTCTTCCGGGCCCGCCAAACATTTTCCAGGGCGGCAATGGACGTATCTGTAAATGATGCGGCGATAACGCGCCGGTTTATCCTGCGACATAAAAGGCATTCCTGAACTTATTTTCCCTGTCGGGCGGGCGCTGTCAGCCGCGTTTATTCTCTTGAGGATATTCTCCTTCGCGCTGAATGGTGTTATTTAACTTATTGTTTAAAATTGTTTTTATAGTGATCTATTGCTAATGGCTATCGCAATGAAAGGGTTTTATTCAGCTATTGAGTTGATAGATGCAATGAATTAGCCACCTTAGCCGCTGCGCTATAAAGTGGGCTCAGAGTTCCCTTTCCTTTACCGTGAGCCTGAATATTATGAAAGATAAAACGCTGTTAACTACCGCCAGCGGTATCCCGGTGGCCGATAATCAGAACTCCCGATCCGCCGGAGCGCGGGGGCCATTGATGCTGGACGATTTTCATCTGGTGGAAAAACTGGCCCATTTTAACCGCGAAGTGATTCCCGAGCGGCGCGTGCATGCCAAAGGGTCCGGCGCCTATGGGACGTTTCGCGTGACTCAGGACATCCGCCGGCTGACTACCGCGTCGCCCTTTGAGCACATCGGCAAAGAGACGCCGGTATTACTGCGTTTTTCAACCGTGGGTGGCGAGCGTGGCTCGGCGGACACCGAGCGGGATCCACGCGGTTTTGCGCTGAAATTTTATACCGAACAGGGTAACTGGGATGTGGTGGGTAATAACACACCGGTCTTTTTTATCCGCGATCCGCTGAAATTTCCTGATTTTATCCATACCCAAAAACGGGATCCGGCGACGAATCTGAAATCCCCCCAGATGATGTGGGACTTCTGGTCTTTATCGCCGGAGTCGATGCATCAAGTCACCATTTTGTTTTCCGATCGCGGTATTCCCGATGGTTACCGTTTTATGCACGGTTTTGGCAGCCATACCTATAGCCTGATCAATGCTGACGGCGAGCGAGTGTTTATTAAATGGCATTTTAAAACGCTTCAGGGCATCAAAAACCTGACGGTGGAAGAGGCCGGCCGTCTGGCGGGCAGCGATCCGGATTATGCACAGCGCGATCTGTTCAGCGCTATCGAGCGGGGCGATTGTCCGCGCTGGCGGGTTTGCATCCAGCTCATGACCGAGCAGGAAGCCGCACAGCGTCAGGAAAATCCGTTCGATGTCACCAAAGTTTGGTCGCAGAAAACCCATCCGTTGCAGGAGGTGGGTATCCTGGAACTTAATCGTAACCCGGACAACTATTTCGCGGAGGTCGAACAGGCGGCGTTCGCGCCTAGCAATGTGGTACCCGGCATCGGCCTGTCGCCGGATAAGATGCTGCAGGGACGGGTATTCGCCTATGCCGACGCCCAACGTTACCGCATCGGTACCAATTACCAGCAGCTACCGGTTAACGCGCCGCACTGCCCCTATCACAATTATCAGCGTGACGGCGCCATGCGTTTTGACGCTAACGGCGGCGGAACGCCTAATTACGAGCCGAATAGGTATGCTACCTCGCAGCAGCAGGCACCAGGGTTTAGGGAGCCACCGCTGAATTTCAGCGGCGCGGCGGATCGTTATGACCATCGCGTGGATGAAGATTATTACAGCCAGGCTGGTGATCTTTATCGATTGATGGACTCACAGCAGAAAACGCTGCTGACGGCCAATCTGGTCAGGGCCCTGGCGCCGGTAACCCGGGACGTCCAACTGCGACAAATTGCGCATTTCCTGCGGGCGGATGTTGATTACGGCCGCGCGGTGGCGCAAGGGCTGGGAATTGAAGACGAGATACTGACCTCGGTCGGCGTTTAAAGGATCTCGGCGCCGTGGGGCTGATGTCTTACAGGTTAGGCGTTGGCGCCGGCGCGCCCTTCAGGCTTAGGGCGATTGGCCCGTGCACGCGCTTTCAGGGCAGATAGGTTGCGTGTCGTTAACCCCCGGCGCCACTTTTCAGACTGTCCTGACTGTGGTCGAGGTAGTGGGTGCCGCAGCCATCCTCCGGCGGTAGAGTACCGGCAGGCAGCTTACCAAACCAGCGATAGCGATTTCGGGCCACGCCGTCATACAGCTTATCGAGCAGTCGGCGCGGAAAAAGCTGCATAATGGCCAGCGCCCGCCACGGCCAGCCCAACTGCGTTAGCGCCTGCAAAAATGCCGCCGAACGCACTGATACCTGCCCTTGGGAAATATAGGCGATGGTGTTGAAATCATCCGTCGGTAAACCGGCCCAGCGCAGCAAATCCTGACCCGGCGGCGAGCCGGATACGTTGACAACGGTCAATATGCATCAAAAACCGTATCAATCGGCGGCACAACACACACTCGCCATCAAACAATATGACCCGGTCGCCGGCGGATAGATGGGGAGGCGGGAATCGGCGCTGATTTTTAATAAGATACAGCTTCGGTCGATTGGGACGGTGTGTGGCTTCCCTCATAAGACCCTCCCGCTACGATTGATGCGCCGCGGTGGAAAGCGCGGCGCAACCTCGGTCGTTATGCCCTGCAAATCCCGGTTCTGTTTATCATCATGCCAGCGCTGAAACACAATTGCACCACTGATAGGCATGCGTTCAAACTGATCCGGTAGCTGATAATCGCGCATTTTCATCGAGCAGGTTGCGCATTGAGCGCGCCGGCGATAAAGGTCAAGAGCGGTTTTGCCGCATTGGCGGCGGGGGAGCCGAACAACGTTTCATGGTACAGATTCTTTATCGCTTCCAACTGGTGCCATTGCGCCGCGGGGTAATTTTACCCCAACCGACATCGCACAGCGGAAAACCTTCGTAGTATTGCAGCAGGTGCGCAAGGGGCCGGTAATGGCCGGCTCTTTACCCTGTTCCAGCACCACCGAGGACTGCTGTGTCGCGAGGCTACACCGTTTGTCGCGCTGGCAGGCCTGACTTTGTGGGTAATCCAGCACCTGCTCCAGTAATTGATAGTTAGGTTTCAGCCGTGCATTCAGGCCATCGACGCCGCCAGGTCCGGCATGCTGGGCAATCGAGTTCAGCGCCGCGGTTTTGAAGTCTTCGGTCACTGCGGCGGTGATGATGGGGTTGAAGGTGGGATCCATCGTGCCCACCGCCGCTTGATGGTTAACCGGAATACCGCAGTCGGGAAACGCGCCGTCGAGAAAGAGTTTGGCGGTATCAATGGTGCGCGGCAGGCTGTTGGCGTAGGCGAATACCGCGCGCCCCTCAGGACAGCCACGTTTGTCGAACAGATGATTTTGCGCCAGCCACGCCTGGAAGTAGTGTCCGACATGATTTTCCACCTTCCCGCCCTTGGGCGTAAGCAGTCCCCCCTGGGTTTGCCATGTTGGCCAGTGGTGTGGAGTTGCTTCCGCCAGCGTTACCCCCAGGGTTATCAGAACCCGGATAAGCTGTCGGCCCCGTAAGGTAAAAGTTTCTGATTTCATTGCGCATTATCGCTGTAAAAAAGAGGTGACATAGGTGAGCCCGTACAGTAACAAACAGTAAAAGGCGATATCGAACAGCGCCGGATGCCAGATCCAGCGATACGCCCGAGAGCGGCCAGCAGCCGGCGGACGACGAAAAATAGCCCCAGCGCGCCCAGGGCCAGCAGCATTAGCTAGGGGATGAACATGCCATAGAAGCTCGCTTCGCCTATCATGGCGTCTCTCCGGCGGTCAGTTAGTGCGGCGCATGAGGAAACAGGTTATGGCGAAGTACTACCAGCGCGGTAATCAACGTGCCGCGGTGATGGGTCGCTTCCGGCAGGGATAAAACCGCGGTGAGGGATTGGTCGACCGTTAAAAACAGCGGCGCGGGCGGCTGATTTTCCGCCCGGTTGAACAGCACCGCCAACTGCCTGAGCAGGCCCGGCAGCGGCAGGGACGGAAAGTGCTTTTTCACCTGCTGCAGAGCGATGATATTGGCGCCAAGGCGCAAATCGCGCAGCGACTCGCGGGCGACGGTGTTATGACGCGTGACCTCGCCCTGGGCGATCCGCACCACCAGCAGGCCAATGCGGTCAAGCATCCGCACCGCGAACACCTGCAGTTGATACGCCCGGCTGCTGCTGGCGATTATCACCATCTCGCGGCGGATGGCGTGGCGGATCCGGCGTGCGCTCCAGTAGGCCCCCACCGAGCGGATAAGCCGGGTAACGCGGGCGGCGATGAAGGTGCCTAGTACCTGAGCGGTGGTGGTATTAATGAAACTGGTGACATCGGCGCGGGCGCTATCATGCAAAGGGAGCGTGCCGGCGACGCCGAACAGCAACGGTAGCGCAACCATCTTCCGCCTGATAGAGCGCCTGAAGGCGATCGTCCACCGCAGATAGCGTCGGCAGCAGCAGCGCCACCCGGTCTTGCAAAGTACGTACCGTGGCCGCGGTCCAGCGTAAGTTGCCGGTGTCGAAGGGAATATGGGTTGCCAGCAGGCGCAACTGGGTAATATCCAGCGATAGACGGACCCGGGCGGTGGACAGCGCGTCTTCCTCATCCGGCGGCGGTGGCGCCGCGTCCGCGAAGATATCCGTCAGCGTTTTATCCATCAATCCCATAACGCTGGCGCTGAGACCGGCGGGCAGCACTACGCTGTGAACCAGGGTGGCGCACAGAATGCCCAGGCAAATCTCCTCGACCAAGAGCTTTTGAGCGCACCATCCCCGCCAGCATCGCCGCGGTGTAGCTCTTCAGCGAATAAAGGATTTCACCGCGGGAAAAAAGCGGCCATGCCGGCAGGGACATCACGGTTCAGTCCTTCGTGCCGGTGTCCACCAGCTGATTAAGCGAACGCACCAGCGACGGCCCCTCGATACCCAATTCCAAGGACAAGCTGCCGGGGCGGATGCCTTCCGGGTGGCGCCCGATGAGCACTAACGGCCAGGCGATGGCGGCGCATCAGCACGACCTTACGCTCCACCACCGGCTGCTGGAGCGCGATCACCCGCAGCGCCGGATCGTTCAGCAAATGGGTATAAAGCCTAGGCACGATGGCTACCGCCAGCCGGGCGCGCGCCAGTCCGTACAGCGTTTCCAGAAAATCCACGCGGTAGCGCAAGCGCAGGGTGAGGCGATGACTTTCAATCATCTCCATCATCAGTAAATTGCAATTGCCTTTCTGAAACAGCGCGATGTCGCGCGGCGTCAGTAACCGCCACGGCAGATGAGGCTGCGCCGCAAGCGGATCGTCGCGGTGGATGACCGCAACGAAATGATCCTCTTGCAGCACCCGGGTCTCAATCTCGGTCGGCACCGTGGAATCCAGTATGTCAATGCCGATATCCAGAGAACCATTGGCCACGGCGGCCACCAGAGTATCGTTGGTGTTATCGTAGCAGGACACTGTGCTTCACGCTGAAAATCGTCATCATCATTTCCTGCAAGTTTATCGTTTCTCTGAATCCGGGGTCGGCAGGGGAAGGTAGGATCGTTCGTTTACCCGCTCCGGCTTATGGTGGTTAAGGTAGCCGATATTATTGTTCCCCCACAGATACTCATATTTCATGTTTGTCAGCATCTCGACGATGGCCTTGTTTTCCGGCGTAATCTGTTCCGGACCAGACGGTTGGCATCGCGCATTTTGCGCGTCTCCGCCGCCAGCACGCCGTGCGTTTCCAGGTTGAGTTTAAAGCGTAACGAGATGAAAAAGCCGATAGCCAGCACGATGACCGTGCCTACGCTCAGGACAGCCATAATCGTATGGGCCACTTCCCTGAGAGGCTTTGCGCGTCAAGGTCATGATGCCGGCGAAAATCCCTTCGAGGCGTTGGGCGGTGATTGTCTCATCCACATCGGCAATGTAGGTATAGATATTCCACGGCACATAGTTGATGCTGCCGTGCCCCAGACCGGCTATCGCCGATACCAGCAGCAGTAGCGTATAGATATCGCTTAATCCGGCGTACCACAGCACGGAATAGGCGATAACGCTCAGGCCGAATAGCGAGACTACCAGACTATAGTTTGCACCGGCCAAAGCGTTTGCTCAGCCAGGTGTTGCCGAAATTGTCGGTGAGATAGCCCATCAGCGGGCTGACGATGGCGTCCAGAACGCGGGCGGTGGCGAAAATAAAAGTCGCCTCGATAGGCGTCAAACCGCAAAAGGTGGTGTAAAAATACAGTAGCCAGGCGGCGGTTAACGCGGTGGTGCAGGCTCCCAGAAAGTCACCTGAGCCGTAGGCCAGGTAATGGGGAAACCTATCGTGCGTATTTTCATGATCGTCATGCCCCTGATGACAGCATTGGGTGGATCTGAGGGTATTCGCCGATAATGCGATACCTCAAGGTAGCGCCGGGGGGGCAAACCTTCTCGCTATTGCCATCTTTTTTTCCAGCAGATTCCAATGTGCCCGTCGCCCGCGCGCGGCGGCATCCGTTGGCGGCGGAATCGTCTCGCAGTTGCCCAGCGTGCCGGAAATCCCCACCTGACGCTGGTATAAGAAGGAGTAAATCAAGGGCAGCAAAAGACAAAGCAACGCTGAAAACAGCAGCGCCAGCATTTCGGTATTCATCTGACTTTCCAGTAACAGCCAGCCCTAAGTATTATCGTTTGGCGGCCTCTTCGCCGCCCCTGGGGTGCAACATCTCTTTTCACGCCCCAGAAAAGCGCCGTTTCAGGCCAGATGCCACAGCGGCGCGCCCTGCTGCAAACGTCGGAGATTGTCACAGACCGGCTGAATATTTCCGGCAGCGGAAATGTCGGTGACCCCGCCGATATAGGGCGTGGCAATGACATTCTGCTGAAACAGGCTATCGTCGGGATCCGGCGGTTCCTGCCAGAACACGTCCAGCCCGGCGCCCGCCAGTTGGCCGCGGATAATCGCTTGTTCCAGCGCGTTTTTCTCGACAAGGCCGCCGCGGCCGACGTTGATGAGAAAGCTGCCGGGTTTGCACCACGTCAGGCTTTGCGCATTGATCAGATGGTGGGTTTGTGCATTATCCGGCAGGTTCAGCACGACAAAATCCGCCTGCCCGAGCAGCGTGGGGAGTTCATCCAGCATGCCAAACCAGTCCAGCCGATAGCGCGAGGCGACGTCTTCATCCCGGGTGCGTTTGATGCCAATCATGCGCATGCCGAATGCCGCCCGGCACCGACGCCGCCGGGCGCTTTACTCTGTGAGCACATCAAAACGGCGCTAAGCCGGACCGGCCGACTGTCAGAGACCGGCGAAGGAGAAAAAAATGACACTGTTTATGTTTTTAAAGTCGTTGCATTTCATCGGTATGACGCTGTGGATCGGCGGTATGTGCATGCTAGGGGTAGTGATGAATGTTTGGCGCCGCGCGCCGGACGGCGCCGGTCTGTTGCCGATTTTCACCGCCGTGCAGCGCTGGAATCAACGCGTGGTGCTGCTGGCGGCGGCGCGTTTGCTTGATTACGCCCTGCGTCGACCGCCGGCGGCCTATCGCGGTGGAGATATGCCGACCACCGCCGTCAGACGGCTGCGGCGCCCCGCGTTGGCGGTGGGGGATTATCCGTTCAGCGTGCGCGCCACCAGCGTTGTCAACGGTGTGGTGGGACGGCCTATGAGCTGGCTCAATTGCTGCCCGTCATCGAATAAGCCGCCGCACGCGGCACCGCTTTCCGGATCGGCCAGCATCGCCGCCAGCGGTGCCGGTAGACCCACTGCTCCAGCAAGGCCTGATACTCTGCCTGAGGCAGATTCACAACTACACGGCCTGCCCCGACTGATGGCTGATTTCCGCCGCCAGCAGGGCTTCGGTGGCGCGATGCTCCTCGCCGAGCCCCAACGGGCTTGTCCGCATGCAGAAGGCTGGTATAGGCCAACAGCGTGACCCCGGCCCGTTTGGCGGCATCGATAACCGCGGCGATGAGCGTGTCCGGTTGATCGTAATCCCCCTGGCGCACCTGCACGCCCCGCTGTGTCAACTCGTCGGCCTTCGCCGGCGAACGAACGACGGCGACAATTTGCTCCGCGGGCACCTTTTTAAGCAATTCTTTAATAACCAGACGGCCAAGTTGGCCGGTAGAGCCGGTAATCGCAATCATCATTCTTCATCCTTTCAGGATGAAAAAAAGAAGCATATCGCTTAAACTAACAAAAAGTAAGTACATACAAAAAGATAAGTGTCATGATTGAGAATCACCTGCCGGACGGGGTGCTGGCAACGAGCATGCAACGGGGGGACGTACTGGATCCCAACTGCCCCTTACGCGCGGTACTGAAGCATTTAACCAGCTGCTGAGGGGTATTGGTACTGCTCGCGCTGGGTCAGGAGACGCTGCGTTTCAGCCAACTGTGACGCAAAGTCGGCGGCGTGAGTGAAAAGATGTTGGCGCAAACCTTGAGTCTGCTGGAGGAAGATGGATGGGTCGTACGCACCGCTCTGCCGGTCGTGCCGCCGCATGTAGAATACCACTTAAGCGAGCCGAGCCGGGGCGGGAGGTAAGCCTTAAAGTCGCGGCGTTGACGGACTGGATTGAACATCATCTACCGTCCATCCTGCTGGCGCGCGCGGCCTACACCGCAAACGAAAGCTTATCGCAAGCGACAACGGATTGACAGACATAGACGGCCGTCCTTACAGGCCGGCTGCGCCCATTTTCCCGCCCTGACCAGCCCGGCTTTACCCTCTGTTTATGCCAACGGCTCCGGGCTGACATAATAGTTTTTGTTCAATTTAAAGTTAATTTTTAAATAAGTATCAAATTAACTTCATATTTTAATATGAATGTTAGTGTATTTTATATATTTTTAATATTATATTTCAAAATTATTTAAAATATTAACATTAAACTGTGAATCAATTATTGTATAAAAAGCGCATACAATTGACGGTCTTTGATTTTTTATCAAGAATAAATAGTGCTAAAGTTGTTAGTAAGAATTGCAATCATCATTATTCACTCAACAGCATGTGGAAGTAGATATGGAATGTCATGTGCCCACTGTCCCCTTTGGCGGAGTGCCGTCAAAAGTGAAGCAGTGGCTACTCGCCTTTTCAGCGTTATTCAACCCGCCGGGGATGAACGTCAATGAGGAAATTTGTCATGCCCTGGAGCAGCGGGCCTGTCAACGGCGGCACCTTGCCTGGAATTGGTCATTCCGCTTTTAAGTTATGTCTGACCGCAATGCGCTAATTTAAATGAAATAGGCCAGCAGGTATCGATTAATTTTCTGGTTCGGTGGCATGGCTAATAATAGTTTTGCCATTTTGCCCGTTATTGCTCTCCTCTTTTTTCTCTGACCGGAAATGAACATGATAATGAGATAATATCTTGACGATATTAAACTGAGTCCGGTCAGCGCCATGCTGGTGGTGGTCATCACCGCTTTTGGTTTTGTCTGTGCCTTTTTGGTCTTGCTGCTCTTTCTGCAAGATCAGCGCAGAGATCGTTTCAGTCATGACCACGCACGGTTGTATCGACTGGAAACCCGCTTTACGGTTCCCGGCGGTGAGATTATTCGCTCCGCCCGGGTTCCGCTACCGCTGGTGGATGTGCTGCAAAATGCCCCGCAGGTCAATGTCGCAGAGTTCACTTATCGTTTCTTCAGCGCTACCCGGATCGCCTGGTTCCGCGGGTAGCGCTGTTCGCCGTCAGCTCTGGCTTTCTTGACATGATGCACCCTTTTCAGCAGGCTCTTGCTCCGCCGGGGAAAAATGAAATGTATATCACCCCGAATTTAATCGTCGGTATTTGGGGTTCGACTCCCCCGTTGGCAAAACGATACATCTCGAAGGCAAAGGGATATTTACCATCAAAGGGGTGGTGCAGCCACAGCCGGCGTCCAGCCTGGCGATGCAGGCGATAATCGCCTTTTCGCCGGCGCTCGTGGAAGATTACTACGCCAGGCGAGGGGACTGGTACAGCACGCAGATTTATGCCTTCGCCCGGATGAAAACGCGGGCGCTGCCTGATGACTCGATGTTACAGGCGATTGTCAAGCGCCACGCGCCGCAGCTGCCCGGTGCGCCCTTTACCCCTTCGCAGTTTATTCAATTGAGCGCATGTCCAATTGGCGCCATGCATTATGATGGCGGCTATGCCGATGAAATCGCAACGGTGATTTCCCGCTGGCTGCTCTATACCCTTTACGGAGCCGGTGCCTTTGTCCTGGTGACGACCCTCATCAACTTTTTCAATCTCAACGGTATCCTGCACTCGGCCAAACGGAAGGGGCTGTACATCCGGCGTGCCCTGGGGGATTCGGATAGTGAGCTGCTGTTCTCTGCTTTCCTCGTCCAGGTAAACCGACCCCCACGGTAGCGCCGGCCATTCTGCCTGCCAGGCATCCCCGGACAGCGCAGCCAGTAGCGGCTGGTGTTCCGGCCCCTCGGGGGAGTAATAAAGCAACGTGCCCAGCGTCCTGCAGGTGAAGGCGATGGTGCCGCACGCCTCTGCTGACGCGATGGCCGCGTTGCTGTCAGCCCTTGACGCGCCGTTGCCGTTCAGGCAGCGTGCTGCCGAAACTGTGCGACAATCCGCGCCGGCTCGCTGACGATCCGCCTGCGGCTGTGGTAGCCCCTCTCGGCCGTCGGTACCGGAAATCTCAGTCATCATCAACTCGCTCGCAAAGCGGGCAGCCCTCGGCCGCCAGCGCGTGGTTAACCGGCCACCGCCATACCGACGGTCATATGCAGCCCGTAAAACACGGCCCGGCCGATGAGTTCGCCGCACAATACCCAAAGCATCCCAAACGCCAGTCCGCCGACCGCCGGCGTTTTTCACGCGCAGCTGCGGCAGCAACCAGAACGCCAGCCCAAGCACCAGCAGCACCAGAAGGCCGGCCATCAGCAAACCGTAATCGGGAATCAGCGTTACCGCCTGCTGCACGGAACTGTGGATTGTGGGTAGCTGGCTGGCCTGCAAAATGACCACCAGCAGGTGGCCAGCAGGGCAAGCGAGCTTACCCAGGGCAGATAGCGCATGGCAGCGTCCGGGACCCCCGCCGCGCGCAGCAGCAGATAGCCGAGCAGCGGGCCGCCTATCAATACCGTCAACACAAAACCGAGCGGCGTAAAGACGCTGTACCAGGTTGGCACGGTATCAATAAGATAGACCCGCTCCATGGCGTACAGAAAGACCAGCCCCGCCAGCGCCGTCACCACCAGCCAGAGTTTATCCAGCCCGACCGGCACGATTTAGCACCGCCAACAGCCAGTAAAGTCCGCCCAGGGCGAAAAACAGCGAGCCGGTCGCTATCTCGTTGCTCAGCGGCGAGGCACCCAGCCGGTTGAGGGCGTTCATGGCTCGCAACGGCGATCCCAAATGCAGCATGGATGCGGCAAAGCCCACCCCATCAGCGCCCACAGAAAAAACATCATCCTGCGCACCCGGCGACCGCTGTCTGCCGACAACCGCCCGCCGAGCAGCAGCGCTGCCATCGCCAGATAGCCGCCGATCACGCACTGGCCGGCCACGGTGAAAAACATTAACGGCCATTCATGCCATCCATTACCTATGTTACACCTCCCGCGGGTTAGCCAGGTAGCCGGTGGTATCGCCCACCGGCCGGTTATTGCTATTGTCCTTCAGCACCAGATTGGGCCGGGTGAAATGTGCCGGCGGCAACGGAGAGACTTCCGCCAGTTGACCGTACTTGGCGCGCAGCTGTTCGATAGGCGCCAGATCCAGAGCCCGTAAGGGGCAAGATTCAACGCAAATGGGTTTTTGCCCCACCGCCACCCGCTCGTGGCAGCCATCGCATTTGGTCATGTGGCCCTTTGGCGGCATCAAACTGCGGCGCGCCGTAAGGGCACGCCATATGGCAATAGCGGCAGCCGATGCAAATCTCTTCATTCACCACCACAAAACTGTCTTCCCCTTTATGCATGGCGGCGCTCGGGCAGACTTTAACGCAGGCCGGATCCTCGCAATGGTTGCAAGCGATGGACAGATAATAGGCAAAGACGTTCTGATGATAGCTGTCGCCATCCTGCTGCCAGTCGCCGCCGGCATATTCATAAATACGACGAAAACTAACCTGCGGCGACAGGTTTTTATAATACTTGCAAGCCAGCTCGCAGGTTTTACAGCCGGTGAAACGTTCGTAATCAACATAAAATCCGTATTAAGTACTCATTACCGACTCCCTACGCCTTATCTATCTGGATAAGATTGGTATGCTGCGGGGATTGCCCTTCGCCAGCGGCGACGGACGCTGCGTGGTGAGAGTATTGATGCAGCCACCATTATAGCCGTTCATATCGGCCAGGCGCCTTGGACAATTGCGGTTACCCCGGGCAAAATGCGCGGCGTGACTTTTGCCAGAATGTGGACCTCGCCGCGATCGTTAAAGACTCTGACCCAATCGCCGTTTTTAATCTCCCGCGATCGGGCGTCGAGGGGATTTATCCAGATGTCCTGCTGGCAGGCCGCCTGCAGGACATCGATATTGCCGTAGCTGGAGTGTGTCCGCGCTTTATAGTGGAATCCCGCCAGTTGCAGGGGGAAACGCGTGCGCAGCGGGTCATCCCAGCCCTCAAAGGTCGAGACATACTGCGGTAGCGGCGTAATGGTATCACCTTGCTGCAATTGCCAGCGGACGGCGATATCCGCCAGGCGCGCCGAGTAGATCTCGATTTTCCCCGACGGGGTTTTCAACGGATGGCCTGCGTGATCCTCGCGAAATTGGCGGGCGACAAAATGGCCGTCGGGATCGCGCGCGCGCATTTTGGCGTACAGATAGTGCAGCCACTCCGATTGACTGCGGCCCTCAGTGAATCGCTGCAAGACATCATCGCCCAGTAGGCGGGCGATTTCGCTGGTCATCCAGTAGAGAGACCGGTGTTCAAATTTCGCGCTGGTGGCCGGCTGGCCGAAAATCAGATAGCCCATATTGCCGGCATAATCGTTTGGCACGATATCTTCCTGCTCGGTGGTCATCAAGTACTGTAGCAGCAGGTCGGCGTACTTCGCCGACGAGGTCATGAAATTCTCCACAACCACGATCATCTCGCAATCTTTGTCGTTTTGCAGGATCTCGTGGGTGCGATTGATGTCAGAGTGCTGATTCACCAGCGTATTGCTGGCGTAATTCCAGATGAATTTAATTGGAACGTCGAGTTTATCCTTGCCCTGAATGCTATCTTTCAGCGCGGTCAATTCCCGACCGCGGGCAATGGCGTCGGTCCATAAAAACACCGGTATCTTGGTTTTCACCGGGTTGCTGCCCACCGGCAACCGTTCGATGGTAATGGTATAGGTGGACTCCCAGGCGCCGCTGTTGCCGCCGTTGATACCCACATTGCCGGTAAGAATCGACAGCATGGCGATGGCGTGCGAGGTTTGCTCGCCATTGGCCTGCCGTTGCGGTCCCCACCCCGGCAGATATAGGCCAGCTTGATGATGCGATCGCGCGGTATCGTGGTGATTTTTTCCGCCCAGGCGGGGTTTTGGCGATGCCATCGTCACCTTCGCCAAGAATGTACTCCTTGTAATGCCCGTTGGCGGGGGCGTCCGCCGGCAGGTTCTTCTCGTCATAGCCGATACAGTAAGTATCGAGAAACGCCTGATCCACCAGATTTTCGGTGATGAGAACCCAGGTGATGGCGTTCACCAGCGCGGCGTCGGTGCCCGGGCGGATGGGGATCCATTCGTCCTCGCGGCCGGCGGCGGTGTCGGTATAGCGTGGGTCGATGACGATCATGCGTGCCTGCGAGCGTTCCCGCGCATGCTCCAGATGATAGGTAATGCCGGCGCCGCTCATGCGTGTTTCCGCCGGGTTATTGCCGAACATCACCACCAATTTGGTATTGACGATGTCTGAGGTGCTATTGCCTTCATTGCTGCCGTAGGTGTAAGGCATGGCGGCGGCAATCTGCGCGGTGCTGTAGGTACCGTACTGGCCAAGCGATCCGCCATAGCAATTCATTAGCCTGGTGACCAGCGAGCCGGAAGGACAAGCGGCAAAAGTTGTCGCCGGTAATACCGGAGCTGTAATGAATGAAGACGGCTTCGTTGCCGTAATCTTTAACAATCCGCTTTAAATTGGCGCTCAGGGTGTCCAGCGCTTCGTCCCAACTGATGCGCTGAAATTTACCTTCGCTACGCTTGCCGACCCGCTTCATCGGATAATTCAGGCGGTCGGGATGGTTCATGCGGCAGCGAATAGAGCGGCCGCGCAGGCAGGCGAGCACCTGATGATCGCCATACTGGTCGTCGCTGGTGTGATCGGTTTCCACCCAGTACATTTCGTCATCGCGCACATGCATGCATGCGCAGCGCGTAGCGGCTGCCGCAGTTCACCGAGCACATACTCCAGACGACGTTATCTTGCGCGACGACGGGTACGGTAGACTCGGCGTGCGCCTGGCGAAAAGGCAGGGGTAGAACATGGCTGACCAGCAATAAACCGCCGGCTGCGGTACCGTCTTTAAGCAGGTCGCGCCGGCTGATAGTTACCGGCTCCTGCGGGGAAAGGGAGTTAGTTTTCATCGATCATCCATTGATTGCTCAAATAAAATTAAACCGCTCAGCGCAAGGTCAGTTAATTGTTATAAAAACTATTTTATTTTAGAGTAATAATTAACCTATGAACGAATGCATTTGTTTTCACTCAATGTTGTTATGGTTAATCACCACGGTGGGTGAAGAATGTGACAAAGATAGCGTTATTGGCGGGGATATAGCGTTATGGCACGCCGGCAAAGTAAGGCAAGGAGAGACATTGCATTGCAGGTAAGGCAAAGTGTGGCATTGTAGGGTTGGTGAGGTAGGGCGCGGGTGTTGGGTTCGCTGCGTGGGGGCCACAAGGGCGCCAGGATCACAGCCTGTGGGGCAGACGGGCAGCGGTGCGTATCAAAGAAGGGTCGGACGTGATGAGATGACGCATTAGCAGTATCATTGCTCGAGGATGGGGACACCCCCGGCGTTTATGATTAAGCACAACGGAAAGCAGATGATTACATTACGAAAAATGACCACGGCGGAGTTTGACCTCTACCTGCCCGGCGCGATTGAAGACTATGCACGCGATCTCAGCGACAATCACGGCTATTCATTGGCCGTTGGCCGCGATAACGCCGCGCGCATTATGCATGATTATCTTCCTGAGGGACCTGATACCGCCGACCACCGGCTGGGGTGCATCGTCTGTGACGACGAACGGGTGGGCTACCTTTGGGTCAGCCTGCGTAACCTGCCAGAGGCTTATATCTGCGATTTCAGTATCCTGCCGCAGTGGCGCCGCCGGGGTTACGGCCGTGCCGCATTGACAGCGCTGGATAGCAAGCTTATGGCCGCGGGATGTAAGGAGGTGGCGCTGCGGGTGTCGGCCAATAATCCTCACGCCCGCGCGCTGTATGAAAGTCATGCCTTCCACCTCACCGGCTACACCATGGCCCGACAACTGGTGCGGAACTGAGAGGCAGGCGCGTGACGGTCGCTTGCGCCACCGGGCGGTAGGATAGTGCACACAGGGGCCTGTCGTCGCCGGGCAGCGTTACTCCCCGACGGCGCAGCGCGGGATTATTTCAATCCCAGAGCATCACGCAGGGTATAGAACAAATCGGTTTGGTTCGTCAGGCCCGCAACATTGGCCGCATGGGGACCATAGGCGGCGATGCGCAAATGGGTGCCGGTATGGCCCTGAGATTCCGCATCTTCCGAGTTGCCTTAGCTTATCGCCATTATCGCGCCATCTTTGGTGGTTAGCGCCTGCGTCAAACCCGGCGCCTTGGCATCGGCCTCGATGATCTGGCTGTAATGGGCATGGTCCGCGGTGACCACCACCAGCGTATTCCTGTCGGAGCGGGCAAATTCCAGCGCAATTTGTACCGCCTCATCCAAATCCACCGTTTCACCAAATTGGCCGCAGGGGTTGGCGGCGTGATCCTGTTTATCTATCGATGCGCCCTCTACCTGCAGGAAAAAGCCCTGCGGATTGACTTTCAGTAAATTGATGGCCTTTTGGGTCATCATCGCCAGCGTGGGTACGCTGGCGCTACGGTCGGGGTTGTCGCCACAGGTGACGGGTTGACCATCGACGTTGCCGTGATACACCGCCTTCGGTCCCTGCCAGCGTACCGGCATATTGCCCTCGGCGAACAGTCCAAGAAACGGTTACTGCTGATTGGCGCCGGTGACGGCCTGCAGACCTTCGGCATCGTTTACCAGCAACGCCTGCTCACGCAGGGTTTTGCCCTGCCATTGGCCGGCTTTCGCCTGCTCGGCAAAGGTTTTGCCGCCGCCGCCCAGAGTGACGTCGGCCCGCGCCGCCAGCAACTACTCCGCAATCGAGCCGCGGCCGTTATTTTCCAGCGCCTGCGCGCTGCAAAGCTCACTGGTTTCTACCGGTCCATAGCATTTGCGGAAACTGACGTGGGCCACCAACGCCGCCGGCGTAGCGTCTTCGAGTTCGACGGTTGAGACATTGCCGGTCGCTTTACTCGCCGCTTTGGCCATTTCCAGGATCGTCGGGTGGTCTTGTCCGCGCATATCCACGTCCAGCGCGCCATTATAGGTTTTCACGCCGGTCGACCAGGCGGTGGCCGACGCGGCGGAATCGGTCACATAACTCGGCTTGTGGCTGGTTTTATCCAGAGAGTAATGGGTGTATTGACCGGTGATCGGTAGCGCGTCAATGCCCGGAAACATTTTTCCCGCGCCATAAGCATAATTGCGTGCGGCGGTAATTTCGGAATCGCCCATACCGTCACCGATAAGCAGAATCACATTTTTGGCCTGGCGGTTGCTGAGCGATGCGACCAATGTGGCGGTCTGATCGCCCTGCAGGCGGCGGGCACCGCCGGGTTGTGTGATATCGCCGGTGCGGCGAGACTGTTGGCTGCGAGAATAACGGCGCTTATTGCCAGAGAGAGGTGAACGTGTGCCAGAGGAATGCAACATCATAAAAGAGCTCCCATTGTCATTTTACTCTCTTAAACCTGACCGGAGTCTACGAAAGGGCGATGACGCTTTTATGACAATTCACCGCGGGCGTGAGTTCATCGGGCCAGCATGACCGCACACGCGGTCCATGCCTGATGCTCCCGCGCTACAGCGGGTGGCGCAGTTGTGTCCTGGAAGCTACGATTAAAAGCATGCTTATTTACTGACGTTTAAATGGATATTTCGATGACGACACTGGCTGATATCTCAGTGATGTTGAAACGAGCCCGCCGTCACGCCGGCCTATCGCAGGGGATTTTGGCGCAGTGTGCCGGCGTGGCGCGGACCACCGTGGCGCGTATGGAGACGCAGGCCAATAATGACATGAGCGTCTCCGCGCTGGTGCGCCTGCTGGACGCGGCGGGGTTCGATTTGCGTGCTGTCTTGCAGGGAAATTACTCCCTTGAGCGTTTTCTCACCCGGCAGCGACAGGACGAAAATGCCTGTTGAGGAGGTCTTAAGCCCGCGCTGGTCAATTGACCGAACGTGAGGCGTTGTTTGTTTTGGGGGTCTGGCGACATGCTTCGAGCTGAAAATTAGGATGATAATACGAATACCAGGGTCATCCGCGCCGGTCAGGGCTTTTCATTCAAGGTCCTGACCATCAATACTCATAAGGGCTTTGCCGCCTTCAATCGGCGCTTCATTCTGCCTGAACTGCGGGAAGCGGTCCGAACCGTCTCGCCGGACGTGGTGTTTTTGCAAGAGGTGCTGGGCGCCAATTAAAAACACGCCCGGCGCTTCGAGAATTGGCCGGTGGTGCCGCAATATGAATTTCTTGCCGACAGTTTATGGGAAGGTTTCGCCTATGGACGCAATGCGGTTTACCCCGATGGCGACCATGGCAACGCGTTGCTCTCCCGTTTCCCTATCAGTCGTTATCAGAACGTCGATATCTCGGTGGCGGGCGAGGAGAAGCGCGGTATGCTGCACTGCGAGCTGACGGTCCCCGGCTACGCGGGGACGCCGTTGCATATGATTTGTGTGCATCTCGGGCTGCGTGAGCAGGACAGGCCCAACTACGGCAGATGGGTCATCATGTCAACACCTTGCCCGACGATGCGCCGGTGGTGGTGGGGATTTTAACGACTGGCGCCCGCGCGCCAGCCCGATTTTGCATCGCGCCGCCGGGCTAAAGGAGGTGTTTACCGAAGCCCATGGCCGGACGGCCCGCACTTTCCCCGCATGTTTTCCCCTGCTGCGGCTGGATCGCATTTATGTGCGCAGCGTCCGCATTAGCCAGCCGACGCTGCTGGCGAAACGTTCCTGGTCTCATCTATCCGATCATGCGCCGCTGGCGGTGGAGATCCATTTATGAGTAATCCCGACACCATGAACATGGAGTGGTGCGAGGGAAATCGCATTAAATTGCTGGAAAATGGCGAAGCGTTTTTTCCGCGTCTGCACGAGAGCATCAACGCCGCCGAAAAGGAAGTGCTGCTTGAAACCTTTATACTGTTCGAGGATAAAGTCGGCCGCGAACTGCAACAAGTGCTGATCGCCGCCGCCCAGCGCGGCGTCCGTGTGGAATGCACGGTAGAAGGTTACGGCTCGCCCGATCTTTCCGACGCCTTCGTCGGCGCGATGACCAGTGCTGGCGTCCGTTTTCGCTATTACGATCCCCGGCTGGCGTTTATGGGGATGCGTACCAATCTGTTTCGCCGCCTGCACCGGAAAATAGTGGTGGTCGACGCCCATCTGGCGTTCGTCGCGGCATCAACTTTTCCCACGAGCGCTTAAGCGATTACGGGCCGCAGGCCAAACAGGATTATGCGGTGGAGATTGAAAGACCGGTGGTGGAGGATATTCACCGCTACTGCCTGCAGGCATTGTATAAACGCGACGAGCAGCGTAAACTATCTGGTGCCGGAGGTGGTGAATATTTATGAATACTGCCGTTGGCCGCTGCACGCCAAAGTGGCGGTGAAAGACGATGCCTAGGCTACCGTCGGATCCAGCAATCTTGACCCGCTGAGTTTGGTGCTCAATCTGGAAGCCAATGTCATCATTCACGATCGCGGCTTTAACCGCACCTTACGCGACAACCTTAACCGTCTTATCGCTAACGATTGTCAATGGGTGGATGAAAGCAAAGTGCCGCGACAGACGTATTGGCATTTGGCGAAAAGCGTGGTGGTGTTTCACTTCCTGCGCCACTTTCCCGCCTGGGTCGGCTGGTTGCCGGCGCATACACCGAAGCTGGCGCTGGTCCCCGCACCGGTACAGCCGGAGATGGAAACCCAGGATCTGACCGAACCGGAGAACGGGGGCGTAAAACCATGAATCTTTCCTCTTCCCTCGTGCGCCATGGCACTCGGCACGGCGAGAAATTCGGCAGCGATGCGCAGCACCGTTGGCTGACCTGGGGCAAGAAAATCATCACCTGGGTATTTTTGCTGGGCGTAGTAGTGCTGATGGGGGTATACGCCGGTAAGGTAGACTGGGATGACGTCCTCCAAGCGTTGAAGAATTATAGCCCTGGCGCTATGCTGGCGGCGATCGGACTGGTGGTGCTGAGTTACCTCATTTACGGCGTCTACGATCTGATCGGCAGCGCCTATTGCGGCCACAAGCTCGCCAGGCACCAGGTGATGCTGGTGTAGTTTATCTGCTACGCTTTTACCCTCACGCTCAGCACCTGGGTGGGCGGTATCGGCTGCGCTACCGGCTGTATTCACGGCTGGGACTCTCCAACAGCGCCATTACCCGCGTATTTACCCTGAGTATCGCGCCAACTGGCTGGGATATATCCTGCTGGCCGGCCTGGTTTGCGCTTTCGGCGTCATCAAGCTGCCGGCCAGCTGGGGGATTGGCGAAGTTGCGCTGCGGCTGATAGGGGTAGGACTGCTGGCGTTTATTGTGGCCTATCTCGGCTTATGCACCTTTTCCAAACGTCGCCGCTGGACGGTACGCGGGCAAAAGCTGGTGTTGCCGTCGTTGCGTATGGCGTTAGCGCAATTGGCGGTGTCCGTCGCCAACTGGCTCGTCATGGCAGGCATTATTTATATTTTGCTGAACGACAAGGTGAACTTCCCGCTTGTGCTGGGGTGCTGCTGGTGAGTAGTATAGCCGGCGTCATCATCCATATTCCGGCCGGTATCGGGGTGTTGGAGGCGGTATTTGTCGCCATGCTGCACGGCCAGTCGATTTTCCATGGCACTATTATCACCGCGCTCCTCGCCTACCGCGCCATCTATTTTATCGCGCCGTTGCTGCTGGCGATTGTGCTCTACCTCGGCCTGGAAAGCCGCGCCAAAAACGAGCGTGACGAGCAGCGACAAGCGCCTGACGGCGATGATGTGCCGCCGGCGTAGATGTGTCAGCGACGGCCGATCCTCTGCCACGGCCCACGATGGTCTACCGCGGGAGATGCGGGGTGCGGGATCGGCCGTTGCTTAATGCTCAGTGGGAATAGGCATCCGGGCAGAAAGGGTTCACAGCGTGATGTGCCCTTCAATAAGCGTCGAAGAATAGCCGCCGATCCACGGCTCGGCTCGCAGGTAATCCACAAAAACCCGCCCATCGCGCTGCTTGCAGGTGCCTTGGCGCACCCGGTAGCTTTCGGCGAACGCCGGATTGCCGGCGAAATCACGCTGCGGCAGCAGTCGCGCCAGACAGGCGTTGGCGCTGCCGGTGACGGGATCTTCCACCAGGCTGCCGTGTTCAATGATAAATGCCCGCATTTCAAAATCTACGTCGCTTGTCGGGCCATGACGACCATAAAACGCCATGCCGGAAGCATTGCAGCGCGTGAGCAAATCGGCCAGCGCATTACTCTCCGGTTGCAGCCTGAGACAAACCTCGGCGCTGGACACCTCGACCATCAACCAGCGTATGCCCATATTCACCACGGTTGGCGCCCCGTCGCCAACCGAAGGTTCTCCCCCCGCGGCCGTGGTCAATAAAGCGTAGCTTTGCGCGGCGAGCGGCGTCATCGCAGCCTCGGGGGCCTCGAAAGCCAACATGCCGTCACGGGCGATGGTGATAGCGACATTGCCGACGCCACATTGTTGCACCAGATGACCGGGCAACTTGGGTTTAAAGCCGTTCTCCAGCAGCGCATGGGCAGTTCCCAGGGTGGGATGGCCGGCAAAGGGCAGTTCACCGGCCGGCGAATAGATTTTCACCTGATAATCAGCCTGCGGCTCGGAGGGCGGCAGCACAAACGTCGTTTCTGACAGGTTTGTCCAACGGGCGATAGCCAGCATCTGACCCTCTGACAGGCCATCCGCATCCATCACCACCGCCAGCGGATTGCCATTGAGCGGCACCGCGGAAAAAACATCGACTTGTTTAAAACGGAGTAATTCACTCATGATTTTCCTAGTAATCATAGGGCCAAAAGGGTTGCCGCGCGCGGGCTTTCAAGATTAATACTACTCCAGGTGGCGTATAATGAGAAAATTCCTGTTAAGCCATCCCGATCGAGTTATTTTGGAATCGCTGTCGCCCGCATGACATTTCGTTGCTAAAGATGTCACAGAGAATATGTTATTTCAATAAATGATTCGTTGAAAAATAAGGTAATGGCTAAGTTATTGACGCTAACGTGCAATAAAGCAACCCTCCTCAGGAAAATAACGTTAACAGCAATGAAACCACATTGTCCTGAGATGGAACGGTAATTGCCGCCGCCTTTAGCGCGCGCATCCAATGTTGCAACCACCCTCACCGTTAACGCTCCCCAGTCGACGGAGGTATTGAGACCTTATCGCTTATCGCTTATCGCTTATCGCTTATCGCGTTTTAGTTTTGTCGCGGCTTGAAAGCGCACAGTATATGGCAAACCTGCACGTGGGTAAGGGTGTTTGTCTGGACCGGCCTTTGGTTAAACCGAACTTGAGGGAGCCGCCCGCGGCCGGAAAAGAGAAGGCCCGGGCGGGACAGGTTAATGTGGTGGTCCGCCAGTGCGGACCGCCACCACCTCCCCAGCCACCGCCGCCGGGCGGGGGCCACAGACAGCCGCTCAGGGCGGCGTTCAAAAAGACAATGCCAAGAAACATAAATAATTGACGCATGCGTTAACTCCATGGATAAATAATTTTATAGGTCAAATCATTCACCGAGGATGTATTTTAATCAATGCAAGACACAGTAAAGGAACTGTAAAAACGATGACTGCTGTAACAAGGTGAAGATAAAAAATACGGGCTACGTAAAAAAAGAATTTGCAATGCTGAACGCTATAGGAGTAAGCCGAATAACGCTCCGCTGACGGCGCCGGTTTAACAATCAGGAAATATCTTAATTTATTACAATCATGATTTAAAGCTATCGCGTATCACATCCTCAGCCGTTGTAATGGCGGCATGCTAAAACGTGGCCCGTGTTGAGAAGCATATTGTTAGGCTGATCGTTTGCCACCCAAAAAAAGACCGCCCCGTGGGACGGTTAATATGCAGACGGCGGTATCTCCGGCTTTGCCGGGTGAGGGTTTAGTTATAGATAACGGCGGTGCTGTGCATATTACGCTGTCCCGACAAAGATGTCGGGGGGTAGCTCGGAGAGTGGTTGCCGTTCACTTTATCTCCCGGCTCGCCAGAATTAAGGGCAATACCGCTATGACCCGACGCCGCAGCAAGCGTACCAGGAAAAGCATCTGCCGGGGAGGGGAGGCCGACGGCCAGCGCCCCTGAAGACAGCAGGCTGAGGGCGATAGTAAAAATAAATAATTTTATTTTTTCATGGATTTATCTCCCGACTTTACCGTCAGAAGGATGGCGGCTGGATAAATAGTTAACAGTTGATAACTAAATTATAGACCGTACCGGGCGCGCAGGCAAGATAATATTTTAATAATCGTTAATATAATTTTTCCGATGCGCACATATTGCAAAAAGCCCCTCGACACGGGGATGAGTATTTTTTATAATGATCATTAATTTAGTGCAATTTTTCACCCATTCGGCAAGAGAGGAGCTATGAGCGACCATCAAGCCGCCTGTGTCAAAAAGGGGCGCGGGCGTCCGAAACAATTCGATCGTGAAGCCGCCCTGGACCAGGCGTTGCAACTGTTTTGGCGCCATGGCTATGAAGCCACTTCCCTTGCCGATCTTGTCGAAGCTACGGGCGCCAAGGCGCCTACGCTGTATGCGGAATTTGGTAATAAAGAAGGGCTGTTCCGCGCCGCGGCGGAACGCTATGTGACCAAGTTTGCCGAGAAGGGTAAGGCCTTGCTGGCGCGTCCCGGTTTTACCGTCACCCAGGCCATCGAGGATTTTTACCGCGCCGCAGCCGGTATGTTTACCGATAAGAGCCTGCCGTCCGGCTGCTTCATTATTTGTACCTCGGCGGCGCTGGCAGCGTCGTCAGATGAAGTGGCGCAGATCCTGCGCTCGCGTCACCATTTGCAGGAGCATACGTTACTGGATTTTCTGCTGGCGCGGCAACAGCAGGGGGAACTCCCGGCCGGCACCGACTGTGCCGTACTGGCGAAATATCTCGCCTGCTCGCTGCAGGGGATGTCGGTTCAGGCGCGTGACGGCGCCAGTGAAGAGGATCTCAACGGCATCGTCACCACCCTGATGGCTGTCTGGCCTACCTTAATCCAAACCTGCCGCCAGGTGAGCGGTGTGCAGGCCACAGAACACGCCTGATAGCGAGTGGCTAGGGCCTGATTGTTCTGGGGCCCTATTATCAACCGGCGCACCATTGCCTGATTAGGTCACCTGCGTGTATTGCCTGAACCGATGACCTCGCCGTTACGAGCTGTGTGCTATTGCCTGAGCTGATGACCTTGTCGCTACGCGCTGTGCAATATGCCCTGATCAGCGTCGGTCACGTGCATCGTGGCGTGGCGCTTCGCTATTGCGCAGTAAAGGCCTCCGTCGCCTGCCAGCCCCCCCCCGAGAGCCACGATCAACTGGACGCTGGCAACCCATTGCGTACTTTGCAGCGATAGCAGGCTCTGCTGCTGGGAAAGGCTGGTATTTTGCGTGGTGGCCACATCAAGGTAATCAATCATTCCCGCTTCATATTGGTTGTAGGTAACCCGCACCGACTCTTGCGCCGCCTGCGCCGCACGCTGCTGGGACGCGATTTCGCTCTCCAGGGTCTGCAACTGGACCAGATAATCTTCAACTTCCTGGAACCCTGCCAGCACCGTTTGGCGATAGTTGGCGACGCTTGCATCGTAGCTGGCCTCCGCCTGTTCTACCTGCGCTTTGGTGGCGCCGAAGTCCAGCAGGGTACCGCTCAATTCCGGCCCCAGCGACCAGGTCCGGTTGGGTAACGACAACAGATTGTGCAACGCGGAGCTGGTGAAGCCCCCGCTGGCGCTCAGGGTTAAATCAGGATAATAGGCCGCTTTGGCGACGCCTATCGCGCCCTTCGCTGCCAGCCTGATATTTAATGCCGATGATGCGCACATAACGCTCATAAGCGGTGATACTTTGCTGATAGAGTGCCAACTGCTGATCCATCACCCGCAGTTGGAAATAGTCCTGCGCCAGCGTTGATTGTGCGCTTAGGGTGATATTAGCCAGTTCCGCCTCGCTCGCTTGGGCGCTGGCCCGGTTCTCTTCCAGCGTGTGGCGCAGCTTGCCCCACAAATCCAGCTCCCAGCTGGCGGTGGCGCTATGACTATTGGTGGTCGCGCTGCGGTTGCCCGAACGGTTGCTGGACGCCGTGCCGGTCACGCTTGGGTAGAGATCGGCGCGTGATTGCCGCGCCAGCGCCAGGGGAATAAACTTCAGTGCGCGGTGTGTATCATTCATTGTCATGTTTCACTCTTATAGCGGCGTCAGGCCGTGCCAGTTTTCCGTAAGCGATGCCAGGCGTGCTGGCTTTTGCGGCTAAGGCGATCAAGATAGAGATAAACCACTGGTGTGGTAAACAGGGTCAACAGCTGGCTCAGGGCCAACCCGCCGGCGATGGCCATACCCAGGGGGCTACGCAGATCCGCGTCACCGTCGCCAGGATCAACCAGGGCATGGACGCGGCCAGCGTGGCGAACGCTTTGGCGGTCCCCCTGGAAGCCGGCCTGAATGGTGCTGGGCAGGGCAATTTTTACCATCGCGTCCTTGATGGCCGTCTGCGCCTGTTCCAGCGATACGCCATCGGCCAGATTAAAGGCGACTGTGCTGGTGGCGGACTGCCGCTGATGCGCCACCGAAAGCGCCGCATTGGCGCTGCTGAAGGTCACGAACGCCGACAGGGGAATAGTTTCACCGTTGTCGTTGACAACAAAAAGTTTTTTCAGTATCTCGGCATCGCCGGTATAAGCCTCGTTAAGTCCCATAATCACATGATATTGATTTAAGGTTTTATAGATTGTTGCCACCTGGCGCTGGCTGAAAGAGTTATTGAGCATCGTGTCGAGCATGTCGGCATTCACCCCCAACCGGGTGGCTTTATCGCGATCGATGTTCAGCATGATCTCTTGACAGCCGTTTTCACTATCGGCGTCCAGACGCGCAACAGATTGAGATCATCGGCCTGCAGACTGTATTGATATGACGCGTTGGCGCTGCATCCGCCGATATGGATATCCTGCGCCGCCATCAAAAACAGCTGCATACCCGCCTCTTTGCGAAACTTATTGGTCAGCCGGTTCGCGACTTCGGTGGTGCTATCGCTGCGCTTGTCATAATCCTTCAGGCGCACAAAGAAGGTACCGCTGTTGCGCGATCCGAACGCGCCGCCGCCGATGGACGACATCACGCCATCCACCGCTGGATCCTGTTGGATAAGCTTGGCTATCGCTTCCACTTTGGGTTTCATCGCCTGGAACGAAATATTTTGATCGGCGCGCACCATCCCCATCAGCAGGCCGGTATCCTGGTTGGGGAAGAACCCTTTTTGCACTACGCCGTATAAAAAAGTTGAGCATGATGGTCAGCACCAGGCTGAAGAGCGTGAGCCTTTGATGGCGCATCACCCAGCCCAGCGCCAGCGCATATCCCGCCAGCAGTCGGGCCAGCCCGCGCTCAATTAGCAAATAGATCCGGTTGGGGCGTTTGCTTACCGGCGGTTTGCGCCGCAGCAGCCGTGAGAACAGCATCGGCGTCAGGCTAAGCGACACGACCATCGAAATCAACAGCGAAACGGTGAGCGTGACGGCGAATTCCCGAAACAGCCGACCGACAATACTGCCCATCAGCAGAATGGGAATGAACACCGCCACCAGCGACAGCGTCATCGCCAGGACCGTAAACCCGACTTCCTGTGCGCCCTTGATCGAGGCACGTACCGGTCCAAGGCCTTCTTCGATATAGCGGGTGATGTTTTCCAGCACCACAATGGCGTCATCGACCACAAAGCCGGTGCAGATGATCAGCGCCATGAGGGACAGGTTATCCAAACTGTAATCGAGCAGATACATCACCGCGCAGGTGCCGATAAGCGATACCGGCAACGCCAGCGCCGGAATGATCACCGCCTGCAGGTTGCGCAGAAAGATAAACACCACGGCGATCACCAGGAAAATTGCAATGAGCAGCGTCTCTTCGGTGTCGTACAGCGAGGCGCGAATGGTGGGCGAACGGTCCACCACTTTATGTAGCTCGACATCGCCGGGCAATTCCGTCTGTAGCGCGGCGTTGATGGCGTCGATGGTTTCCAGCATATTCGCGCCGGTCTGGCGGGTGACGCCTATCATCACCGAAGGGGTTTGATTGTAATAACCGATGTTGTATTTATCTTCCACCGAGTCGATGACGGTGGCGACATCGCTAAGGTGGATGGCGGTACCGTTGATATAGGTAATAATAAGCGAACGATAATCCCGCGCTTTGTCCAACTGCCCGTTACTGTCCACCAGAAACGAAGTCCGTTCGTCCATCGGACGGATTGGCTTTGCGGTAGGTCGGTAATGACGGCATGCTGCTTGGCAGCAAACTGCGTGCGGCATTGATTGCCGCCTGCACATCGTGGGCGGCGCCATTGATATTGCGGTCGAGCTCGAACTGCAAAATAATCCGCGTCGACCCCGTGCTGCTGCTGGAGGTCATTTCGGTCACACCGGCTATCTGGCCAAGCGAACGCTCCAGCGGGGTGGCCACGGTAGTCGCCATGGTTTCCAGACTGGCGCTGACCATAATGGTAGAAAAATCAACCTGCGGCAGCGGCGCCACCGGCAGCAGCCGGAGCCCAGCAAGCCGAGCAACAAAATGGCAAGCGTGAGCAGCAGCGTCACCACCGGCCGAAAGATAAACAGCCGTGAGATATTCATTGCGATGCTTGCCTGTTTTTGCGCCGCATATAACGCTGTCCGCGCTGCGCCAGGCCGTCAAACCACAGATAAAATCACCGGCGTCGAGAACAACGTCAGCACCTGGCTGAAAATAAGACCGCCGACAATTACCAGCCCCAGCGGCTGGCGCAGTTCGGCCCCGGAGCCGTGTGCCAGCATTAACGGCAGTGCCCCGAGCAAGGCGGCCATCGTGGTCATCAGAATTGGCCGGAAACGTAGCAGGCAGGCCTGATGGATGGCCTCGCGCGGCGTCATGTGATACTTATTTTCCGCCTCAAGCGCGAAGTCGATCATCATGATGGTATTCTTTTTCACTATGCCTATCAACAGGATGACGCCTATAAGGGCGATTAGGCTGAATTCGGTGTCGGCGAGCAGCAACGTCAACAGCGCGCCGACCGCGGCCGAGGGCAGGGTGGAAAGAATGGTGACCGGATGAATAAAGCTCTCATACAGGATACCGAGCACCACGTACATGGTGAGCAATGCCGCCGTATTGCCGGTGGCGCTCTGGAACGCTGAGGTTTCCCCCTGATAGCGCAGGGTGATGCTTGCCGGCTGCTCAAGGGACTGACTAACCTTGGCTATCGCCTGTTGCGCGTCTTCAATCGTGTAGCCGTCATTCAAGTTGAAGGATACGGTAACCGCAGGGAACTGATTCAGCCTGACATGAACCAGGGAACCCGTCCGACGATTATGGTAAAGCCTATTTGCATGTAGCCATTAAGCGCCGCCTGCATCGGCGTTTCTCCCTCTTCCAGCCGGCGCTAGATATTTTCCACTACCACGATGGCGTCATCAATGACGAATCCGGTGGCGATGTTTAACGCCATCAACGACAGGTTATTCAGACTGAAGCCGGCCAGATACATTACGCCGAAGGTGCCCACCAGCGACAGCGGGACCGCCACGCTGGGAATCAGGGTTGCGGCGATGTTACGCAGAAAAAGAAAGGTCACCATCACGACCAGCGCAATGGACAGCATCAGCTCAAACTGGACGTCGCTGATGGAGACGCGAATGGTTTGGGTACGATCGGACAGGATCTGGATCTTGACTCCGTCCGGCAGCGCAGCCTGCAGCGTGGGAAGCTGCGCTTTGATATTATCCACCACCTGGATGACATTGGCGCCTGGCTGGCGCTGGACGCTGATGACAATCGCCGGATTCCGGTTGGCCCAGGCGGATTGGAAGGTGTTTTCCTCCGCCTCCTCGATTTGGGCGATATCTTTCAGCCGCAGCGCAGCTGATCGTTGGCGTCGATGGTAATTGAATGGTAGCGGCCGTCAAAGCCCCCCTTGGCGGTGTTGACATCTTCCAGCGTCAGGTGATGGGCCGCGAGCGCGCGGGGATCCATCCGCACCCGAATCGCCGCCTGATGGCCACCGGCCAGGGTGACCATCCCGACGCCGGCGATCTGCGATAATTTCAGCGCCAGGCGGGTATTGACCAGATCCTGCACCTGAATCAGCGGCAGCGTATTCGAACTCGCCCTCGCCGCCAGGGTGATGACGGCGGTATCCGCCGGATTGACCTTTTTATAGGTAGGCGGATTGGGCAGATCGTTCGGCAGCAGGCTGTTGGCGGCATTGATTGCCGCCTGCACTTCTTGCTCCGCCACATCCAGCGACAGGTCGAGGGAGAATTTCAGGGTAATGACCGATGCTCCGCCTGAACTGGTGGAATACATCTGGCTCAGGCCGGCTATCTGGCCGAGCTGCCGTTCCAGCGGCGCGGTGACCGACGAAGCCATCACATCAGCACTGGCGCCTGGGTAAAGCGTGGTGACCTGGATCGTGGGATAATCCACCTTGGGCAGCGCCGAGGTGGAAAGCATTTTGTAGGAGAACAGCCCGGAAATCAGCACCGCAATCATCAGCAAAATGGTGGCGACCGGGCGCTCGATAAAGAGTCTGGAAGGATTCATTGCGCGGGGCCGTCGTTACTGCCGGTCGTGCCGTCAGCCGGACCTGCATTGCCGTTGCCGCCCGTGGCGCCGCTATCGCTGTGCCGGCGCTGCCCTTGACGCGGGTCGCGCTACTCTCGACGGCACTGCCGCCGCCATTATCATTGTCGCTGACAATCGTCACTTTCGCGCCATTGCTCAATCGGTCGATACCTTCGGTAACCACCCGTTCCCCCGGCGAGACGCCGCTCAGAACGGCCTGCATAGTGGTACCGAAGCTTGGCCCCGTCTTGACCTGGCGGCGTTCGACGCTGTTATCCTGCTTGATGACATAGACAAAATCTCCATCGCTGCTTAATTGCAATGCCTGGGCGGGGATAACCGTGGCGCCTTTGAGGACGTTGGTTTGCAAACGCACATTGACGAATTGGTTGGGGTAGAGTTTTTCATCTTTATTGGCAAACATGGCTTTAAGCTTGATACTGCCGGTGTCGCTGTCGATCTCGTTGCTGATAAAATTTAGCTCTCCCTCTGCCAGCACCGTTGTGCCATCCTGATCCAACGCGGTGGCGGTCAAGGTTTGGTCGTGATGCAGGGCCTGGAGTAACGTGGGTAAATTGGCTTGTGGAACGCTAAAGGTAACGGCAATAGGCTGGGTCTGAGTAATCGTCACGATGCTGGTCGTGTCGCTACTGCGCACCATGTTGCCGGGATCCACCAGCCGCAGGCCGACCCGGCCGCTGACCGGCGCGGTTATCCGCGCATATTCCAGATCCAGTTTTGCGGCGTCGATCTGCGCCTGATAGGATTTAATTGCCCCGGCATATTGCCCCATGGTAGCGGTCTGGGTTTCCAGATCCTGACGCGATAGCGAGTCTTGTGCATAAAGTTTTTGGTAACGCGCCAGCGTCAGCTGCGCGCTTTTCAACAGCGCTTGGTTTTGCGCCAGACTGCCTTGATATTGCGCCAGGCTGGCCTGATAGCTGAGCGGGTCGATTTGCGCCAGCAACTGCCCCTGCTCAACCTTTTGCCCCTCGGTAAAATAGACTTTGAGCAGTTGGCCATCGACCCGGCTGGTGACGGTGACGCTGGCGTTAGCCACCACCGTACCCAGGGCCGACAAGGTGACTGGAACATCCGCCTGCCTGGCAACACCACCGTGTACCGCCGTCGGGCCGCCCATGCCCGCGTTACCGCCGCTGTGGTGCGCGAAGAGGTAATAACCCAGACCGACAATTAACAACAGTACAAAAACCACCACTAAAACATTACGCCACTTAATCGTCTGCTTTGAATATCTTTTCATGGGATGGGGCTGGCCAGTTCCGGTTAAAATAGTGTTATCTTAACAGATTAAAGTAATTCTAATGCTTATTTTGTAAGCGTTTTGTCAAAAAGCGTTTCATTTGCTGTACAGCGTCCGCCGCCGCATAACGTGGCGTAAAGACCTGTCACCGGCAGGGATTTCGACCTGCTCAGTACAGCAACGTAAGAAACATCATGCTGTGCCTGTTTTGGCCTGCTAATGCCCGGCGGCCCTCACCTGCGCGATTTTGGACATGGCTTCCCGCGCGAAGTTCGTTTCGTCCGTTGACGGGTAAATTCCACAGTGAGGCACCCAGACGGCGGATAACTAATGGCGATCAACAAAAATAATAAAAATATAATTTAAAAATATTTTATTTGCATAAAATAATTATGTCATAATTCTGATATGGTTTAATTGCATTAATTGTTCACAAAAATACCAGGTTAATCACTCTTTAATTTATCGATTCTCCTCCGGATTATAGGCTCGGATGTTTATCTTTGGTTTAAGTCATTACTATAACCTTTAATAATTAGACGAGGGTTTATTCGTTGAGCTCTAGGATTTATCATCATTATTTTTAGTGGCGAATTAAGGATCGTATTGAGGAATGATGCATTTGCCATGAGCTACGCTGGACACTATTCCGTGATGAAATAATGAATTAGAAGTTTATCGGGCAACAGGAGATATTAAAGGATGGATATAGCTCTGAAAAAAGATCAGGCGTCTTACGCATGCACGCCCTTAGCGCCCATCGGCCCGGCTGGCGGAGGCAAAAATTCTCTGCCTACCGTACAGTACGCTTTTGGAGATTTTTTGCTGAACTCCTCCCGTGTGTTGTTTCATAAAGACAAACGGCTCAGCATCTCACCCAAGGAACTGGGGGTGCTGAGTTTATTGCTGGAATCTGCCGGCGAATTGGTGACCAAAGCGCAGATCATTCATGAGGTCTGGTATGGCGGCAATGTTGGTGAAGAATCGCTGACGCGCTGTATCTACGTGCTGCGGCGTATTTTGCAGGAAGAGAAGGACCGCCGTTACATCGATACCGTTTACGGTAAGGGCTATCGGTTTACCTTGCCGGTAACACGCATTTTGCCGGCCCGGCCCGGTATGCCGGCGCGCTGCGTGCTGGCGGTATTTCCCTTCCGGCTGGCGGAGGATATCGACACCGTGGATCTGCAGGACGCCATCGTACAGCAACTGGCGCCGTGCTCGCCGCTGGGGTTGCATGTGCTGCCGACCTCGCTGACCATGAACTGCCGCACGACTGATGCCATGCTGCTGTTGCTGGATAAAATCCGGCCCGACTATTACCTCACCGGTTACGAACTGAATCTTGGTGGTGCACCTTCGCTGCGAATCGAGCTGATGCGCGCCGAAGACCATCTGGTACTGCTGCGCGAACGGGTGGCCAAAGAGCATCTGGCAGGCGATGGAAGCTTTTTGCCTCAGTTGAAACCCATGATTTTAGGGGCATTGCCCGGCATGAAAGCGATGGGGCTGGCGGCGGGAAAAACGGTGGAGGCGGAACCCGGTCTGCCAGCCATGCCGGGTAAGAACGAAAGAAGAAAATGAATAGGTCGCCCCACGGCAGCGCAGGATTAGCCGAGCCGGTCAAGGTGCTTTTGGGGGGCGCATTATTTCGCGGTGCAATCCAAGTTGCCGTTTAGGGACGCCTTTTGTGCCAATGCCGGCAATGAGAGATAACGTTTATCACCCATCAGGCATGCTGTGAAGCGATTAGACAATAAGCAGCTTTTGCAATTATTTCTCACCGTGAGTCATATTTTCATCATGATTTCTTCAAAAGAGATAGGTAATGTATGGCTATGAATATTAAGCAAAAGCGAAATGAGATAATGATTAGCAAAGAAATCATTGTCTCTTCCGCTTCGCTGCTGAACGAGCACCATCAGCAGGATATCTCGGAACCCAAATGCTGGTTGCTGGAAATTCCCGACGGTGATTGCGATATTCATATTCGCTGGGCAAATGAATCGGCACGTCTGACATTATCCGCCGGCTGGCGCGGCATGCTATTAATGCAGCGCCTGAGTTTGGCGCTGCGCGCCGGCACGGTGCGGTATCAGGAATTACCCCTGTTCGCGCTGGCGAAATTACAGGTATTTATCGACGAGTCCCGCGGCGTACAGGTCGATTACGCCCAGCAACAATGGATACAGGTCGAGCTTGATGATTACCCGAATATTGGTACTTGCGCCGATATAGAGCAGTGGATGCTGGGGAATTACCAAAGCGCGCTAACCCAGATGAACGCGCTGGCGGTATTTTTACGCCAGACGGAGTGCTATTGGCTAATACGTTTTTTGTTAAATGAATCTGTCAATAACGGGAAGTTGAATGTTCTGGGCGCGCGTTACGGCTTGTCCTATTCTCATTTCCGCCGCCTGTGCCGCAATGCTCTGGGAAACTCGGCTAAAAATGAGCTGCGCGGCTGGCGTATCGCCAGAGCGCTGCTGGATATGGTCGAAGAGCGGCAAAGCCTTACCGAGGTCGCCATGCGCTATGGCTATGCCTCGTCCTCGCACCTCTCCAACGATGTCAGGGACGCCTTTGGGGTTTCCCCCCGCGGGATATGGAATATGATCAACAAGAAAGCGGAACAATGAATAACATCGCTCTGATAGGCCGCGGCTTGCTCTGCGTTATGTTACTGGCCTGCACCGGCCTTCTTGCAGGCGCGCGGGCGGCGGAGTTACCCCGACAAGGCGACGGCTATGTGGCAAACAAAGACGGCGTTAAAGTGTTTTTCGACGCGCTTTCGGCGCGCCTCAACCAGCCGGTCATTGTCAGCAAGCTGGCGGCGCGTAAGCAAATTAGCGGCGAATTCGATTTGGCTGATCCGCGAGCGCTGCTGGCGCGCATTACCCAGCAGATGGGGATGATGTGGTACAGCGACGGCCAGGCTATTTATATCTATGACGCCAGTGAAACGCGTCACGCGGTGGTGGCGCTGCGTACGATCTTGCCGGCGGCGCTGCGTCATTTTTTGCAGCAGGCCCAGCTGCATGACCCGCGCTATCCGCTGCGGGGGGATCCCGGCGGACGACTCCTTTATCTTTCAGGCCCGCCGATGTATGTCGAACTGGTGGAAAACGCAGCCCGCCTGCTGGATAAGGAACCGGATGGAATACACGATCGCGAGCAGGCCGAGGTTATCCCGCTAAGCTACACCTTTGTCGGCGATCGTTATTATGCCTTGCGCGGCGAAAAGGTGACCATTCCCGGTATCGCCACGGTGATAGAGCGGCTGATGAGGCGGGAAGGGCGATCGGCGGTGGCTGACGTTCCTGCCCCGCTGACGCCGGCTGAGGCCCTGTTGCCTGTAGCGGAGGTGCGCGCGGAACAGGATGTGGAACCGCTGCCGCTGTGGCCTGTACAGGTGATTGCCAATCCCAGCAATAACAGCCTGCTGGTCAAGGGTACCGGCCGCCAGGTCCAATTCGTGCGCAATCTGGTGCGTTCACTGGATATACCGAAGCGCCACGTGGAGTTATCGTTATGGATAATTGATTTGGAAAAGAGCGATCTTGATCAATTCGGCATCAATTGGCAGGGCGGCGCCCGCATTGGCCAGCGCGGGGGCGTCACGCTCAATCAGGGATCCTATAGCGCGCTGGACGGTACGCGGTTTGTCGCCTCCATATTGGCGCTGGCGCGGAAACACCGCGCCAACATTGTCTCGCGGCCGATTATCCTGACCCAGGAAAATGTGCCGGCGATTTTCGATAACAACAGGACCTTTTATACTCGGCTTCTGGGAGAACGCAGCGTGGAGCTGCGCGAAGTGACCTACGGTACCATGATAAGCGTCCTGCCGCGGTTTTCCGGCGACGATCAAATTGAGATGGTGTTGACCATCGAAGACGGCGGCGAGGTCTCCCGGCGGCAGAGTAATCCCGGCTCTGACGACCTGCCGGAAGTGGGCCGGACCCATATCAGTACGGTCGCGCGCGTGCCGCGGGGAAAAAGCCTGCTGATTGGCGGCTACACCCGCGATGAGCTCAGGGGTAACCGCGCCCGGTTACCCGGTCTCGGGTCGATACCGCTGATTGGCGGGCTGTTTCGCCACCGCATCGATAAACAGGCCAATATGGTCAGGGTTTTTCTCATCCAGCCGCGGGAAATTTCTGAGCCGCTGCAGCAAGACGCCGCCGCGTTTGCCCGTTCAATTACTGCTACTGCGCGCAGCCATGAAGGCACACTGAAGGACTGGGCCGATAATTATCTTGCCAGCCAGCACTGACCGGCAAAATAATGCTCTGATTGCTGGATCACGCTACGATGAAAATTCTTATTAGCTGAGAATATGGGCGCTGGTTTACCCGGCGGTGAGTAAATGTGGTTAATATGAACAAGGCATATCCTCTGTTGTGGCCCGATATTGTCGCATAGCCTGATTAAAGCCCGTACCACGGCCGGAAATGAGATCGTCTCCTTTTATTTATTTCCTCGGTCGCTGTAAATGTTGATCATGCATATTATTAATTTTTATAAGAACATAAATGCTGTTGGAAACGCGCAGGGGGGATTTTGAGCAAAGCGTTGCCGGCTGCGGGGAATATCGAATGGCGGTCATCGTGTCTTTATTTGATATCTATCTGGCTGAACGAAATGGATTATTCACGTGCTTAATAGATTTTTAAACCACATTTATTATCGTCCAGAATTATTAATTCTTGTGCTGGTTATTACAATAATTTTTATGATAATAATTCCTCTTCCAGCTTATCTGGTGGATTTTCTTATTGGCCTGAATATCGTCATCGCCATGCTGGTCTTCATTGGCGCGTTTTACATCGATCGCATCCTGAGCTTCTCCACTTTTCCTGCCGTGCTGCTCATAACAACCCTGTTCAGACTGGCGCTGACGATAAGCACCAGCCGACTTATCCTGACCGACGCCGACGCGGGCGAGATCATTGCCACCTTCGGCCAGTTTGTGATTGGCGATAATCTCGTCGTCGGGTTTGTCATTTTTGCCATCGTGACCGTGGTGCAGTTTATCGTCATCACCAAAGGATCGGAGCGCGTCGCCGAGGTGGCCGCGCGCTTTTGTCTGGACGGCATGCCCGGCAAGCAGATGAGCATTGACGCCGACTTGCGCGGTGGTGTGATTGACGCCGAAGGGGCCCGGCAACGGCGCAGCGTACTGGAGCGTGAAAGCCAGCTCTACGGCGCCTTCGACGGTGCAATGAAATTTATCAAGGGCGACGCCATCGCCAGTATTATCGTCGCCTTCGTCAACTTTATCGGCGGTATCGCGGTGGGAATGAACCAACATCACATGGATCTGTCCCAGGCGCTGTCCACCTTCACCCTGCTGACTATCGGCGACGGTCTGGTCGGCCAGATCCCGGCTTTGCTGATCTCAATCAGCGCAGGCCTCATCGTCACCCGTGTCAACGGCGATGGCGACAATCTGGGCCGTAATATCATGCAGCAATTGCTCGGGAATCCCTTCGTGCTGCTGGTCACCGCTGTACTGGCCTTATCCATCGGCATGCTGCCGGGTTTCCCTCTGCCGGTGTTCGTCATGCTGGCCATGGCGCTCGGCACATTGCTGCTAATGCGCCAGCGGCAGACCCGCGTCGTCCCGCTGCCGGCGGCGGCAGATTACGCCGGCGGCTATCCGGAACGGATAATGCCCGAGGCGCTGGCCGTGATCCTGCAGGTGTCGCGCGCCAATTACGCCCGGTTGGAAAAAGAGCAATTGTGCGAACGGCTGCGCGGGCAGTTCCTCATCGACTTTGGCGTCGCGTTGCCACCCCTGATGCTGTGTCCTTGTGAACACACGGACGATCGGACGGTGGTGGTGGTGCTCAATGAAATTCGCGCTGATGTGTTCACCCTCCATTTCGATATGCTGCGCCGCGTGATACCCGGCGATCGTCCCTGTCCGCCCGACGTGACATTACATCAGGAGCAGGAAGCGGTCTGGGCGGCGCTTGACGATCGTGAGAGGCTGCTTGCCACGGGGTGCGTGCTACGGCCGGCGGTAGATGAACTTTATCACTGTTTCGCGGTGATGCTGACTCACCACGTCAACGAATTTTTCGGCGTGCAGGAAACTAAGCACCTGCTGGACCAAATGGAAAGCCACGCGCCAGATTTGCTCAAGGAAGTGTTGCGCCACGCGACGGTACAGCGCATTGCCGAACTGCTGCAGCGGCTGTTGATGGAGCGTATCTCCATCCGTCACTTGAAACTCATTATGGAGGCGATGGCCCTGTGGGCGCCACGGGAAAAAGATGTGTCCGCCCTGGTGGAGCACGTACGCTGCGCGCTGGCGCGCTATATCTGTCACCAATTCGCCGCCGATAATCTGTTGAGGGTGATCATGTTGTCGTCTGAGGTGGAGGAGACGCTGCGTGACAGCCTTCACACCACTTCAGCGGGCACCTTTCTCAATCTCGGTCCTCAGGTGTCGGAAGAATTGATGGAGCTGTTTACCTCCGCCCTGGAAAGCTTGCCCATCGCTCAGCGCGATATCGTCCTGTTGGCGGCGGCGGATATTCGACGTTTTATCAAGTCCCTTATTCAACATCGTTTTCGCGATCTTGAAGTGCTGTCATTCGGTGAATTAACGGAAAGCGTTACCGTAAATGTCATCAAAACAATTTAAACCAAGAGGAAAACGACATGTACGTTGATATTGCGGCATTGGTGCGTGAGGCGCTGCTGGACAGCGGCTGTGATCCCAGTTTACTGGGGAGTTTCGACAGCCATTCCACGATTGCGCTAGACTTTAATGACATGCCAAGTATTTATATCAGCAGCAGCGATGACGATATCTGGCTTTGGTCGCGCATCGCGGATTACCAGGAAACCCTCATTGAACAATGCTCGTACAAATTGTTAAAAGATCTGCTCGAAGGTGCGGAGTATATTCGCGGCGGGCATTTTTCGCTGGCTGAAAATGAGGGTTATCTGGAGCTTAAAGCGCTACTGCAACCCTGGTGCCTGGAGAACAAGCAAAATTTCGCCAGCGCGCTTAGCGGTTTTTTCGAGCGTTTGGAACGCTTCACCAAGGTGTTGCGCTGAATGGAACGGCCGCTGCGAATGCTGCGACGGCAGGCGCTTCCCCTGCGTTTGTCAGGGCCTATTATTGAGGCGGCACTGCCGGAGGTGGCGGTGGGCGAGATCTGCGAGATCCGCCGTCATTGGCGTTCGCGCGAGGTCATCGCCCACGCGCAGGTGTTGGGGTTCCACCATGAGCGGACGGTGCTTAGCCTTATCGGCGCCGCTCATGGCCTGTCCCGGGAGATATTACTCCATCCCACCGGCGGCCCGCTGCGGGTGGAAGTGGGCGACGCGTTGCTCGGCACCATCATCCAACCCTCGGGACGGATAAGCGAGCGCCTGGCGCCGCCGCCGGTCCGTTGTAACAGGGAATGGCGCGCCATTGATGCGCCCGCGCCCGATTATCGACAGCGTGCAGGGGTGCGACAGCCATTTATCACCGGTATTCGCGCGTTTGATGGGTTGTTGACCTGCGGCATCGGACAGCGAGTCGGTATTTTTTCCTCCGCCGGCTGCGGCAAAACCATGCTTATGCATCAACTGATTGCCCAGTCCGACGCCGAGGTGTTCGTGATCGGCCTGGTGGGTGAGAGGGGGCGCGAGGTGACCGAATTCGTCGAGACGTTGCGCCATTCCCCCCGCCGGCATCAATGTGTGCTGGTATACGCCACCTCCAACTACGCCTCACTGGAACGATGCAATGCCGCACTGGTGGCGACAACGGTGGCCGAGTACTTTCGCGATCAAGGCCGACGGGTTGTGCTGTTCCTCGATTCCCTGACCCGTTTTGCCCGTGCGCTGCGGGATGTGGCACTCGCCGCGGGGGAAGCGCCGGCCAGGAGAGGTTACCCCGCTTCGGTATTCGACGCGCTACCCCGCGTTCTGGAGCGGCCGGGCAACAGCCTCTCCGGCAGTATCACCGCGTTTTATACGGTGTTGTTGGAAGGGGATGATGAACCTGACCCGATCGCCGACGAAATCCGCTCGATTCTCGACGGCCATATTTATCTAAGTCGTAAGCTGTCGGCGGCGAGTCACTATCCCGCTATCGATATTCTGCACAGCGCCAGCCGCGTGGCAGGGCAGGTGACGGATGCCCGACAGCAGGCGCTGGCCGGCGCTATGCGCGGGCTGCTGACCCGGCTGGAAGAGATGCAGACTCTGATTGATTTAGGGGAATATCGCCTTGGCGATAATGCGGAAAATGACCGGGCGCATGCCCAAAAACAGGCGCTATGGGATTTTCTGCGTCAAGACGCCGACCAGGCGGAGGAATTTGGCCAGACGCTGAGGTTAATGCATGCGTTTGATGCGTGAGATTGAACGCCTTCGCGCGCATAGCGAGCAGCTCCGGCAGACATTGACGGCGACTCTTGCGGCGCTGGCGCGGCAAAGGGAGACGCTTGCCGCACGGCTCAGGATGCTGGCGGAGCAGCAGCAGGACGTCGTGCAGCAAAGGGCGCTTGCATGGCCACAGGGGATCGTCGATCGCCGTGCTTTGATGCTGCACCAGCGTCGGTTGATGGTCCGACGCGAGGAAAGTCGACAGTTGGCGGAACAGCAGCGGCAGCTGGAGCAGGCGATGATGGCGCTGGAGAAGCAGCAGCGCGATGCGCTTTGCCAGTGGCGTGTGTGGGACCGTAAGCGGGAAAAATACGATGGCTGGCTTGAGCGACAGCGGCACGCCCATCGGCTAACGCAATTGTACCGTCAGGAGACAGAAACAGAGGAGATGATGACATGGAACCGCTCGCGAGGATAAAGGACTGCCCGTCGGCAACGGCTGTGTCCGCGGCCATAATGCCGCTGGAGGAGAGAGTTTCCGCTTCATCGCCTGAGGGGGGGGATCCTGCGCAGCGCAGCGCGCTGCCGTCGACAGGTGATGGGGAACGTCAGTGGGGGCAGGACGCCGCCACGCACGATCTTGCGCTGGAGGAACTACCGCCCGCATGGGGGGAACAGACGTCCTCGTCTCCTTACCGACTGAAGGCGCAGTGGCGCAGGGCCGAGGCAGGCAAAGGGCTCCGGTATGGCGGCGGTCAACGCACGGCGCGATCGACGCTCTTGCCTCTGCGCATCCATGCTACTGGGCAGCATCCGCCCGGAGCGGGTAAGCTGCGCGCGCCCGTTGTGCAGTCGGAGCCGCGATTGGCGGTGGAAACCCTCAATAATGCTCTGACCAGAGAGCTAGAGCAGAGTCAGTGGCTGACGCTGCAGCGCGCTGCCGATCCGCTGCTGATGTCTGCCGCGCTTGCCGAGCGCCCTGAACCTAAAAGCGTTCGCGGTCGGCAGAAGCAACAGACACCGCAGATGCGTGAGCCGCAGATCTTGTCGGCGCCTGTGCGGCAGGAGAGGGCGGTCGTGGGTACGCAGTGGATCTACCGCTTTCGCGGCCAAGAAGGGGAGTTCGTTCAAATTCAGGCGGCGGATGACGCAGGGGCGTACCGGCTGATCCCATCCAGCCATCAAATGAGGGAACGCCTGACGGCACATCTTCATGGCGCGCCGTCAGGCGTTTGCCTGATGAATGTTCCGGCAGTACCGCCGCCGCTGCCGGAGGCGCCGACGTGAAGGCATTTCGGTTACGCAGACTGACGCCCGCCGACAGCCGCTGGCGGCGGCTGTCGGCGGCATGGAACGCCCAAGGCATGGCCGCCCGTCTGCGCTGCCCACCTGAAGGCGTTTATTTGTCTATTGGCGACGAGCACTGGCGGGGGATCATTGATCCGCGCCAGTGGTTGGCTTGGCACAGTCCGCAGCTGGCATCGATGGCGCGCGAAGCCATCAGCGATCTCCAAATCCAGACGTTGATAGAGGCCATGCCCCAGCCCTTGTCTTTCGAGCCGTCGGTTTTGTCAGGCCAGGCCCTTGAGATCGGTCCGCTTGTGCATTATCGGGCAGGCGACGCCCCCTGCCTGTGTCTGCCGGCGCGCGAATGTCCGGTCTGGCTGACACACTTTAACGCGGTGCTACCCAAGATGCCCGTTGCGGGTCTGCCCTGCTTGTCAGACGTACCTTTGGTCGTGGAATGGGTGATTGGCAGCAGTCTCCTTTCGGCGGCGATGCGTGACCAGCTGGCGTCCGGCGATGTTTTGCTTATCTCGCGAGTAACCCGCCAAGTGAAATGCCAGGGGCGTTTGATCGGTTTTTATTTACAACAGGAAGGAAAGATCAGCATGAAGCCCAATGATAACGATGAAGCCACGCTGGCAGCAGGCCATATTTCCCCGTTGCCCGATTATGCTTCCGGCGCCGCGGCGGTGCACCCAAAGGTGCGCGATGGCCTTGCCGCCGCCGCGCCAACCCCGACGGGGCGGTTAGCGTTGGGGGATGATACGGCGGCGGATCCTTTGGCTAACCTGCCGCTAACGCTGGAGTTTATTTTGCAGCGTCGTTATCTGTCGCTCGGGGAAATCCAGCAATTTCGCCAGGGTAAGGTGCTGGAGTTGGATCCGGAGGGTGAAAAACATATCGAGATTCGCGCCAATGGCCATCTGCTGGCGCTCGGCGAACTGGTACAACTCGAAGATCGTCTGGGCGTGGAATTGATGGAGTTGTCGCTGGATAACCGTTATGACCGCTAATCTCGACCTGCCCAACGACATGGGACTTATCGGGATTCTGGCACTGGCAACCCTATTGCCTTTTATCATTGCCTCCGGCACCTGCTATATCAAATTCTCCATCGTCTTCGTTATGGTGCGCAACGCTCTGGGCCTGCAGCAGGTGCCTTCCAACCTTACTCTGAACGGTATCGCGCTGATGCTGGCGATGTTTATCATGGGGCCTATCGCCGGCGATGCCTATAATGCCTACCAGGAGCAGCCGGTGGCGTTGGGCAGCGCCGCCTCGGTGCTGGAATTTCTGGAAAACAGCATGGAGTCCTACCGGCATTATCTGCAGAAATACGCCGACCCGCGCCTGACTGAATTCTTCGATCGGGCTCACGGTGGCGGCGGTGCTGCGCATGACGCACCCGCGTCCGGTCATGCGCCCTCCATGTTGGCGCTATTGCCTGCCTATGCGCTAAGTGAAATCAAGGACTCCTTCAGAATCGGCTTTTATCTGTATCTTCCCTTTGTGGTGGTGGACCTGCTGATTTCCAGCGTTTTGCTGGCGTTGGGCATGATGATGATGAGCCCGATTACCCTGTCGGTGCCGATAAAATTGGTGTTGTTCGTCATGCTCGACGGTTGGACGCTGCTATCGCAAGGGCTGGTTCTGCAATATCTCGATATGGGTGCCGGCGCGGAGATTGCGGGGGGCCCGGGATGAACAATTTGTTATTTGCCGGCAATAAAGCCCTGTATCTGGTACTGATGATGGCAGCGGGGCCTATTATTGTGGCGACGCTGGTGGGATTGCTGGTGGGGCTGTTTCAGACCGTGCTGCAACTGCAGGAGCAAACCCTGCCTTTCGGTATTAAACTGCTAAGTGTCACCCTGTGTCTGTTTCTGCTCTCGGGTTGGTATGGCGAAACGCTGCTGCAGTTTAGCCATGAAGTCATAAGGATGGCGTTAGGCCGCTCCTGACCGATGATCTTGCCACTGTGGTCTTCCCTGTTTGAATGGCTGATTACCCTAGCGGTCGTGTCGGCGCGCATTACGCCGGCGTTTTTCCTGTTGCCGTTTTTTAGCGCCAGCGTGCTCAGTCTTACCGTTCGCACACCGGTAATTTTTTTTATCGGCGCAGCTTTGTGGCCTTATTCCTTCGGCGCCATGGCGTCGCTCGACGGTGCACGGATAGCAGACATCCTGCTGCGCGAGGTGGCGATCGGTCTGCTATTGGCAATCCTGCTGGCGCTACCGTTTTGGGTTATGCATGGGCTGGGGGCGCTGATTGACTATCAGCGCGGCGCCTTACTCAGCAGCGCCTATGATCCTATCAGCGGCGTCGATACCTCGGAACTGGCAAATTTGTTCAATCTGTTTTTTGCCGCCGTGTTCCTGCAGGGGGGCGGACTGACTTTGTTACTTGAGGTTTTTCTCGGCAGTTATCAACTGTGCGATCCCCTAGAGCCCTCCCTACCATCCCTCGCCAAGGTGACAACCTTGTTGCAGACGATGGCGACACGCATCCTGATCCTGTCGAGTCCCGTTTTGGTGGTGCTGTTGCTCATCGAGATTTCGCTGGGTCTGCTTTCACGCTTCGCGCCGCAAATGAATGCCTTTGCCATCGCTTTAACGCTTAAAAGCGGCGTGACCTTCTTTATTATTTTGATCTATTTCGCGCCGCTGTTGCCTGAGATATTTCGTCAATATTGGCTGTTGCCCTCTCAATTGGAGATATGGCTGAGTAGCGGGCTATCGCCTGGGGAGGAGAATGAGTAATAAAACCGAGAAGCCGACGCCTAAGCGCCTGCGCGACGCTGCTAAAAAAGGGCAAGCCTTCAAATCCCGCGACGTCATCATTGCCTGCATGATGTTATGCGGTGTCTGTTGGCTAACCTCCTTCACCTCGCTTGAGAGCCTGATGGATCTTTATCGCCAAATGGTGGTCGGCAATTTTTCGTTATCGCTGACCGCCTACCGCAATGCACTGATGTTTACCGCGCTACAAATACTGCTGCCCATCATAGCAATGGGCATTGTGGCATCAGCGCTGCCGTTGCTGCTGCAAACCGGCTTTATGCTGGCGACCCGGGCCTTCAAGCTCAACTTTCAGGCGCTTAACCCCACCCGCGGTATCAAGAAAATATTCAGTCTGCGCACTGCGAAAGACTGTGTAAAGGCGCTGCTGTATTTGGCCGCTTTCGCTATAGCGTTGATGATAGTCTGGCGCACCCATCGGCAGCTCTTGTTTGAGCAACTGTTTGCCAATCCGCAGGACATCGTCGCCATTTGGCGGCAATTGCTTATGTCGCTGGTGCTAACCTGCCTGCTGTGTATTGTCTGTATAGTGATATTGGATATCGTAGCTGAATATTTTCTGCACCTGCGCAGTCTCAAAATGGACAAGCAAGAGGTTAGGAGGGAGATGAAAGAGCAGGAAGGAGACCCGGAGATTAAACATCGCCGCCGCGAGGCTCATATGGAGATCTTGTCTGAGCAGACGCAAGCCGATATTAAAGGGTCGCAGTTGATCATTGCAAATCCTACCCATCTTGCTGTGGGCATTTATCATAATCCCGATTTGACCCCTTTGCCGTTTATCTCGGTGCTGGAACGCAATCAACGGGCGTTGGCCGTGCGCGACTATGCGAAAAAGGTCGGTGTATCGGTGATTGAAGATGTTCAGCTGGCCCGTCGGATATATTATACGCATCACCTATATTCTTTTGTTAAGATTAACGAGTTGGATCAGGTACTCCGCTTATTAAGCTGGTTGCAGGATGTGGAAAATGCCGGGCGTTATGATTATGCAAAAGAAAGTGAGGAATAGATTTTCTTTTGCATAATAATTAAGTGCGTCATTTAGCCCCTATTTTACTCTGATAATTTATCTTACTCGATATGGCTATTTTCAGGAGATAAACATGACTGCTGATAATAATATTCAGAAAAAAAATATCGCTGAAACATTATGGAAGGTGGTAAATAGCGGTGCTGGCGAAGCGGCTATGCGCGAATTGCCTGAGGGGGGGCTGACGGAGCTGGCAGGCGCTGACGATAATGACGATTTTCAACAACAGCTGGAAAATGCGGCGGCCTTTTTCAGGTTTCTGTGCATTTACGACTGTCATAACCCGGATTATTATATCGGCCTCGGCGCCGTCTATCAGTTGCAAAAGCAGTATCAAAAGGCGGCGGATATGTATGCGGTGGCGTTTTCAATGGCCAAGCATGATTACCGGTCCGTCTTTTATAGCGGCCAATGTCAGGTGCTTATGCATAAAAAGTGCAAAGCGAAGCGCTATTTTCAATTGGTGATTGATCATTGCCAGCAACATGAATTGGCACGCTGGGCGTGCCAGAGCCTCAATGAGTTGAATCACTCGCCTCAAGAGCAGGAAATGCATAATACCAGCTTGGATGATTGCCCCTGATATTCGGTGTTATCTTCGACCCGGTGCGATGAGTGTCGCACCTTACGCCAAGGTGGAAGGAGAGCCTGTCTTAAGGTAGGTTATCGTCGGTGCCGGACGCAATGAGTTCGGGGTGAGCATGAGTTTCGCAATAGATCAGTGCCGCCATCGGGTTAAAACCTGAGAATATGCTTGGCGCAAAGGGATGACTGCTAATGCGACAATATTATTGTGACGATGGCAAGAGGCCAGAGAGGAAACAATAAATTTCGACAGTGAATACTTATCGTTTTTAGCGTATTATGACGGTGTTAGCGATTATCTATTTTCTCTGGCGGCAATAATTCCTTGCGTGCAATAATAATTTATCATATTTTCATCATGAAGTTGAGTCGATGAACAAGGTATGCTTATATTAATTCCCCCGCGGGCTACGGTGTTGATAGATATTATGGATGATGAATAAAGAAAATGACCATGTAACGCTGTACCAGGATGGTCTCGTACTCCGATTGCTCAACGGTTTGCTGAAAGGCTGCGAATATCGCCTCAATGCCCCCGTAACCTTATTTGTCGCAAGCGATGCGGCGCAGGCCGAACGGCGGCATGAGCCGCCGTTCCTACCGCCGGAGACGATTTTCATTCCCCATCTGCAGGGCGGCGTGAATTTTGAAATAGTTATTGATTTTGTGGCGCCGCACAAAAGCGCGCTGCGCGTTTTAGTCGATGGCGGCATCAGTGAAACCCCCCTGGTCACCAATCGGGTGTTGACCGCCGGTCCGCAGGCGTTGGTGGTGAGACCGGCAGCGGCGGCGTGGGATGATACGATTTTGAACTTTCAGGAGATGCCGGCGCCCGCCATGACGACGCAGCGACGACGCAGGGGCTCCATGGTCCTGCTGTCGCTGATGGTACTGGTTGGCGCGGGTTACCTGCTGCAAAACTACGCGATCCCCGGGCATGAGGATGCCGCCGCCTTGGGCAAACAGCTCACCGGTGCACAAGGTAAGTTTCATCTTTTGCCCGGCAAAGACGGGAGCCTGTACATGCTGGCCAGCAGCGAGCGTGATGCTGCCTTGGGCCGTCAGTCGCTGGTGCGTCATCCCACCGCCGCGGTGAAGGTGGTGAGCTGTGATGACGAGCGCAGGCGGGTGCACGAATGGCTCGGACGGTACTATCCCTGGCTAGGGCTTCATCGCATCCACATCGACGATCCGTCCGCGCCCCAGCTGATTCTCAGCCGACAGCGAGCCGTCCTCTCTCCAGCGGAGCGGGAGCGGTTGAGCGCGGCGCTGCTGGACATACTGCCCTATGCGCGGCAAATCTCGTTCGGCCACTTGGATGACGACGCCGTGGCAAGCGATGCCGAAAATGGTTTACGGCAATTGGCGATCGGCTATGCGCGCGTCGATCACCCCGACAGCGTCACTTTTGTGATAAACGGTGCCTTGGAGGATGGTGAGCGCCAGCGGATCCGCCGCTACCTGGAGGCTTTCAAGCAGCGGTGGAGCAGCAACTATGTGCAGTTTACCGTCGAACTCAGGGATGACCCTATAGCGGGAAAATCTTTTTCCTATGGTCAGCAGAACTTTGTCAAACCCAACGCCGGGCACTGGTATTTCACCCCGTCGTCATCTCACTGATAAGGAGATAAAACGTGAGCGGTATCGGTAACCTAAGCCCGATTGGCCTAAGCAGATACGCCGGCAACGCCAGTCAATCCGTCATTCCTATTGAGTCGATATCCGAAAGGGCCGCCAATGCAGTGAATCAACAGGATAATGTTGATCCCATGGCGGCGTACATGGCGCAGTGGAACGATGCAAATATCAAGAATGACTTCCTTAGTCGCTCGATGCGGTTAAAGATGTTAAGTGATGTTACCACGGAAATCATACGTAACTCGCGCTAACCACAAGGCGGGCGACGTAACCCACTTTAAAGGAAACGAGAACATGCATATAAGCCTGAGCCCCCTTGAGCGGGGTGCCCCTCTTTCGCATCTTCCCGCTCTTTCCGCCCAGCAAGGGGGGATGCAAAGTTTGGATGAAAAGATCATGCACGCCCTTGCCGATGGCGTGGCCCAGGGTCATCATGCTCGAGCCGAATTGCTGCGACCACCCTCATCCCTGAGCCTTCGGCCTGGGGGGCTGTCGAATATGTTGCAGCAGCAAATCAAGGGCATGAAATACGCCGTATCCACCTCGCTGACAGCGACGCTGGTCAATAAACTCACTTTGGCGGTGAAGACCGTGCTAGGCGCATGAGCAGTTCCAGACGCCTGGCGTGCGGCGCTATGATGATCGCCATGCTGAGCGCTTGCAAAGAGGAGCCGTTGCTCAAAGGCCTCGATCAGGTACAGGCGAACGAGGTCATCACTACGCTGCAGCGCAACAATATCGCCGCCGAGAAAGCGGATCACGGTAAAAGCGGTTACAGCGTTGCCATTAACAAGGTCGATTTACCGGCGGCGGTAGATCTGTTGAGAACCTATCAGGTGCCTTCGCCGCCCCGCATGGAAATCGCACAGATGTTTCCAGGCGACTCGCTGGTGTCATCACCGCGTGCTGAGAAGGCACGACTTTACTCGGCCATCGAACAGCGTCTGGAACAGTCATTGCAGGTGCTTGAGGGTGTCGTCAACGCGCGCGTTCATGTCAGTTACGATATCGACGCCGGTGAGAACGGCAGGGCGCCCCGGCCGGTCCACCTTTCCGCGCTGGTCAGCTATGAGCCAGACAGCGATCCAGCGTTGCTGATTGGCGACGTAAAACGCTTTCTGAAAAACAGCTTTGCTGAGGTGGCCTATGAGCATATTTCGGTGGTCCTCTCCCGCCGCCCGGCGCCGCAGCATTCGCCGCCGGTGCGTCATTTGCCGCCCGCGGCGGCATCGCTGTCCGGTTGGCGGTTGGGGGCCATTGTGGCTGGTCTGGCCTTGCTGTTGTCGGTCGGATTATGGTGGCGGAAAAAACGGGCCGCGCCCTTGCCCGCGCGCGCGATAAGTGATGAGTGTCGTGCCCCTTGATAGCGTCATGTTCGATCCGTTGACGTGGATCCATCCGTCCCGTTTTGCGCTGCCCGCCAGTCTGGACGGCATCGCGCAGCGCTCGATAGTTAACGATATGCTGATAAGCCTGTATGGGCTCAGCCTTGAGCGCCCGGCGTTGCCGACCCATTCTTTGCCCCGGCAGTTCGTCGAGGCATGGCATTTGCTGCCGCAGATTGCGCTGCTGATGGCCTGCCAACGCCATCGAGCATCACTCGCCAAAGGCGGATACGGCGCCAGCTTGCCCGACTGGTTACGGCAATTCGCCGCTCTGTCGCTGGTGTCGTCACGTTCATCGCCTGGGGAAACGATACCGCCTCCAGCGCAGCTGTTAGCGTGGGGAAAATATGAACTGCTGGCGTTTGCGGGCAGCTTGCCGCGCGGCTTGCGCCAGCGTCTGGATCTGCTGTTCCCGCCGGAGGAGGGTAGGGATGATTTATCAAGATTATCCCTGCCGCCCCCTTGTCGATTATTACTCAAACTTGCCTTTCAACATGCCAAGAGACATCCCGCTACGCCGGATACCGCCGATTTACGGCGGTATATTGATCAAACGTGAACACCTCCAGCGCCAGCGTTGCGCGATGGATTTAGTCAAACAGGCCCGCCGTGAGGCAGTAAAATGCCTCAAGCAAGCCACCGAAGAGGCGGAACAGCTGCGCAACCAGGCCAGAAACGAAGGATATCAGCAAGGGGTATTGGCCGCGGTGGATACGGTGGCCGGCTTCTTTGCCGAGCGACAAAAGCTGATTTTTTCGCTGCAGCGCGAGGTTGAGGAGCATGCCCGCACGCTGCTTATGACGGCATTATCCCATACCGATCTGCTGCTGTTGCTGCTGGAAGATTGGCTGGCGCAGCAGCCCGCACCATCGATACCAGCGCCGCTAGAGCTGTGGGTACCGGCGGATCGCCGGGCCGCGGCGTTACGGCTGAATCGCCAGATAGGCGCGCTGTGGAGCGGCAAATATGACATCATCACCCACGACGGCGAGAGTTTTATCATGAAGTATGGCGATCAGGTCGCGGAATTCGATGCCGGGGCGTTTATTGACGCGGCGACGCGGCAGCTGACGTCTCGCCCGGATTATGAGACCCTGGCCCGTCACTTGAGTGAACAAGGATTGCAGGCGTTGGTAAAACGGTTAACGCGGCATTTCGCCGGCGAGCCGGTTTTGCCGCTAAATGAACCTTAAAATAAAGCTATAGTCTGCCGTGAGCGCGGCAGCAAGCTTGTAAAGGCATAATGGGAGCAATGATGAATGGATCTTTACCTCGGCGCGGACGAAAGCGCCGCCTCGGGGTCGCCCTCGCGGTGCTGGCGTTAGGCGGTTGTGCCGGCGGCCCCGCCGACGACAATCCTGTACGCGCCTGGTTGACAAGCGTGGCCGATCCCGGTTGCACAGGCGGCGGTGCGGTAGTGAACCGGCAGACGCCGCCGATGTTATATCGCGCGCTGGCGAGCTGTATTCGTGCTCAGCATTATCAGGACGGTGTGTTACTGTTCGCCCTGGCCGGCAGCTACAGCTGGTATGACGCGCTGCGGGTGGATAGCGATGAAGCACGGGAAGCTCATAGTCTGCTGCTGGCGGAAACATTGAAAAGTGTCGATAAGAGCCGGCGACAGGCTTTCTGGATGGTGGCGAAGGCAATCCTCGCGGATAAACAGGGACGCCAGACCATCTGCCAGCGCATTCAGGCAATAGGCAAACCGGCCTATCTTCCCGACTACCTGTCATCGTTTGCTGCCGCCGGTGCCCTTACCCGACCGATGGACGATGAGGCGATGTGGAAGAACGCGATGGCGGGTTATGTGCATTGTCCCACCGACATGCTGGTGATCCGCTAAGCGCCACGGACCCGGCTATTTTTTCATCATGTCTTTCAAATTGGCAAAGGGATTGTGTGTTGCGATTCCCACGTCCCGTTGCGCATCTTCGCCCGCCACCACCGTCGTACCGTAGAGGCTTGCCTCGGTGTATTTTTCATGCTCATGGTCGTGGCAATAAAGACACAACATCTCCCAATTGCTGCCGTCTTCGGGATTGTTGCTATGGTCGTGATCAATGTGATGCACCGTCAGCTCGCGCAGGTTGGAGTAGTTAAACTCGCGGCTGCAACGACCACAAACCCAGGGAAATAGTTTTAGCGCTTTTTCGCGATAGCCGTTTTCAAGCCGGGCGTAATTTTTTGGAATAAAGGCCATAAATGATACGCTCTCTGCGCGGTAGAAATCCAACGGAAGTGTAGCCTAAATCTCGCCGCTGTTGCTATAACCGTCTGGCGGCAATGGGTCGCTACTTATATTTCCGCCACAGGAAACGTTGATGTTTAGGCAATGTTTAGCGCCGCGGCACTATGGTAGGAAAAAATTTATTAACCGGGTCGCATGAAAACAGATCGAATTATTCTGCTTGGCTGGTGTGCGAGCTATGCCATGTTATGGGCGGGGGTGACTTTCCTGTTGGATCCCACCGTGCCTTATGATGCCATTGAGGCGGTAAACTGGGCAATGAACGCGGAGTGGGGTTCCCCTAAAAATCCGTGGCTGGTTGGCATGGTTATGCGCCCGGCGCTGGGGCTGTCGGCGCCCTGGTTAAGCTTTTATTGGTATGCGACACATTTTTTGGCGGTGGCGGTGGGCATGTATGGCGTCTGGCAACTTGCCTGGCGCTTGAGCGGCGACCGGCGCCTGGCCTGGCTGGCGTTGCTGGCGCTTAACCTCAGCGGCGTTATCAATTTTGATATTATTTCATTTAACGATAACTACCTGCTGGTGATGTTATGGCCCTGGCTGTGGGTGTTTTTCCTACGGGCAGCCTTCGATCGCCCCGGTTGGTGGCTGGCGTTCGCCTTTACCGGGGGGCTGGCCTGTATGGCGAAATATTCCAGCCTCTCTTTTATTTTCTCGGCCTGGATGTTGACGCTATGGGTGCCGAGCATTCGCCGCTGTTATCGCCAGCCGGTGTTCTATCTGGCTATTCTGCTATGGTTGATTATCGTGGCACCAAACGGTTGGTGGCTTTGGCAAAATGACTTTGCCGCTTTCAAGTGGGTGGATTCGCAGGTATCGCCCGGATTGACGCTGCACGGGTTGGTGTCGGCATTGACGGTCTTTTATCCACTGGCGTTGCTCGCCGCCGTGCTCATCGGGCTGCGGGCCCGGCTGGGTTGGCCTGGCGCCCCGCAGGCTCGGGCGGCGTTAATGATGCTGCTGATTCCGCTGGCGCCTATCCTTATATGGTTCAGTTTTCATGACGGTGGTCGCATTACCGAATGGCTCCAGCCTTATATGATGCCCGCCACGGCGCTGATGATGGCCTGCGTCACGCAACCATCCTCCCGTCCGTTGGCGGGCGTGCTTAAGAAACTGTCTCTGTGTGCGCCGCTGGTGCTGGCGGGTTACAGCGCTGTGATGCTGCTAAACGTGCGCGGCGCCGGCGAAAAATTGGCCGGCATCAAACCCTTCAGCCAGCAGGTGAGTGCGCGTTGGCAACAGCATTATCATCAACCGGTGCGCTTTGTCGGCGGCGATTATCTGTCCCAGTGGCTAACGTTCTACATTGACGACCGTCCGGCGGTAATTACGCCCTGGTCAGTAAGTCAGCGGCCGAATATTTACAACCGCACGGTGCGAGAGGACAGATTGTTGCGCGATGGCGTGGCGCTGGTAGGGCCACGCGGGCAGAACTGCGGCGAAGCAGATTTCAGCGAACTGCTGGCGTCCTGGCCGGCATTGTCCGTAGGTTATCGCGAGGAGATCGCCTTCGTACCCCATCCCGGCTCCTCCCCAATACCGATTTGTCTTGCTTTTGTGCCGCCCGCAACGTCGAAGTGATTTCGGCAGACGGCAGACACAAACGTCAGACGGCGGACGCCGGAAGCCAGACTAAGGGATCAGCGCCGCAGCGGTGAGCGGTGCAGGAACCGGCTAAAGCGGTCCGCGCCTTGCTCCAGCTTTTCTATAGAGCTGGCAATACACCATCGCAGGCAGCCTTCGCCCGCATCGCCGAATGCGCTGCCCGGCGCTAACCCTACGCCGGCCTCCGCGACTAACGCTTTACAAAATGCCAAGCTGTCGTCCAGGCCGCGTACGCGGAAAAACAAATATATGGCGCCCGCGGGCAGCGGCACCTCGATGTCCGGCAGCGTGCCGAGCCGCTGATAAAGATAGTCGCGCGAGGCTTGAAAGAGGGCTACCGTTTCCTGACGTACCGCCTCGCCCTGGTTGACCGCGACCAGACCGGCTTTTTGCACGAACCCGGGGGCGCAGCTGCTATTGTATTCAATCAGCTTGCCCAGCTCATACATCAGCGCCGGCGGCGCGACAACCCAACCCAGCCTCCAGCCTGTCATCAGCCAGCTTTTGGAAAAGCTATTGATAACCAACAGCCTGTCGTCCGGGTCGGCGATGTCTAAAAAGGAGGGCGCACAGCCTTCCGGCGGGCCGTCAAACACAATGCGGCTATAGACCTCATCAGAGACGATCCAGATACCGTGCTGGCGGCAGTGCGCCAGTATCACCGCCTGCTGCTGCGCCGACATAACCCAGCCGCTGGGGTTGTTGGGAGAATTGATTACCAGCGCCCGGCAATCAGGCGTTAAGGCGTGTAACAAAGTTTCCAGACAACAGATGCCAGCGAGCAATACCCTGCTCGTCCCGCTGGAGCTCCAACGCCACTTCCTCAACCTGCGCACCAAGAATGCGCGGGATCTCCACCAGGTTAGGCCATACAGGCGTCACCACCACCACCCGATCCGGGCTAACCGGCCGGTGCAATTGTGAAAGGGCGTTTGCCAGTGCCTCCCTCAGCGCTGGTTCGCCTAGATTCGGAGTGTAAAAGGTGTCGCCGGCGTCGGGAGGTCCGGCTCGCCAAACAAGAACGGCAAAACATCGTCGCGGCCGATGCCGGCATTGGCGACGTCGCGAATCGCGGAGAAGCGTAAATTGCGCACCGCTTCCCGCGCCAGGGCGGGGTGACCGGGCCGTAAAGGAGACTCTGACATTATACGGCAGCCTTTTATCAGAAAGAGATATCCGCTGCGCCCACCACCCACCCGCTGTGGTACCGCATGACAAACGCGGCAGCGCTTCTGGCACGATAGCGATGTTGCAGCCACAATGAACCACCAGGGTGATAGATACACTAACTCGCCAACAATAGGGTTCATTGCCGCCATCCGTGGACGCGCATGTCGCGACCAAGGTCCGTTTGCAACGCACCGACCCAAGCGCGCAATGGGAAATCGGCATTGGATTTGCATGCTTATTTACTTTGCTTCTGAGAAAGGAGGCAGTATGGCTGCCAAACAATACGATAGTCTGGATGATGCCGCGATCGTCCGCCTGGCCCATCAGGTGCTCGCCGTCTATCCCTAGCTGACGCCGCAGCAGGTGGATTTGTTTTGCCGCTCCGAAAACGCCACGTTGCGCGTCATTGACCAGCGCAACCAACGTTATACGATGCGCCTCCATCGACCGGATTATCACTCGTTGGCCGATATCCGTAGCGAACTCTGCTGGCTGCAAGCGTTGCAGGCCGCGGGCATTCCGTGCCGCAAGCCAGGTTGCCGCAGGGTGACCAGCCAGTCGTTACGGTGTGCACCGCTGATGGTTCGCCCCGCTATGCGGTACTGTTTGACTGGATTGAAGGCGACGTGTAGCAGAGCGATGTCAACAGCGTGCGCCATGCCGATTTCGTGGTACTGGGGGAAATCACCGCGCGGCTGCACCAGCAAAGCCTGCAGTGGGTGTTACCGGCCGGGTTCAGCCGCCTGACCTGGGACCACGACTCGATGGTCGGCGTGCAAGGGTACGGGGGAGACTGGTGAGAAGTTCCCGGCTTGTGGCCTGACGATTGCGCCCTTATCGAAGATTGCCTCTGCTGGACGGCAGACGCCCTGCACCGTTATGGCAAGTCTCCCGCGCGTTTTGGGCTCATTCACGCTGATTTGCGGCTGACCAACATCATGCGGTGTCAGGATAACACCCGGGTAATTGATTTCGACGACTGCGGCTTCGGCTGGTATCTCCACGATCTGGCGGCGGCAATAAGTTTTGTCGAACATTATCCCGCCGCGCCGGAATGGGTCGCGGGCTGGCTGGACGGCTATCAGTGCCACTGCCCTCTCGGCGTAGAGGATCGGGCGGTATTGCCGGCGCTTTTCATGCAGCGGCGTATAGAGTTGTTGGCGTGGGTAGGATCGCATGCCGATACCGAGCAGGCTCGCTCCCTCGGACCGCGGTGGGTCGATGAAACGCTGCGTCTCTACCACCGGTATCAAGATTGCGCCGGGCTACCGATAGGCGCCGGGTAAACGCGGCCGACGGATGATGGGCAATCAAAGGCGCCTTATGTCATGCCGTCGTCTCTGGAGACTGGCGTTAACTCAGGCTAGTGGCGCACACATTTCACTGACGGTCGGACGCGATCGTTCTGTTGAAAGTTAAAAAAGACTTAAAAAGCGTTAAAAAGGTACATCCGTCATTATATGACTATGTCTGCCGGTTAACGCCCGGGCCCCCAGACCGGGGGATGGGGTATAATTTCCGCAAGTGGTGAAGCGATTAACAGTAAGTAAGCTAACTAATAAATAGAAACTAAATGAATTTATATTATTTTAATATATAAATATTTTTTGTGTATAATAATTAATATAACAAATAAATATTTAGGATTTTCTTATTGTGAAGTCAGGGTTTCATATTTTAATGGCTTGTGGAGAATGTTAGTTTTTTGTGCCGAAAAATCGAATTTTCAGTGCAATGAGCATTACGCCTGAATTATCCTGTCATGCTTAATTATCGCTAATGAATTTGCCTGAGAAGGCGACCTGCCTGGCTTCATACCCATTACCCATCTGACTTAGGTCATACAGGTGCAACTTATCGTGCTTAAAAAGTATATTATCAACGATATCATTGAATTTAACGCAGATGAGTGTGTCCTCGTCTATATCCACACTGGCGATGTGACTCCGCTTACCTTGTCCACCTCGCGTTTGCTGGAGTATTTCGTCAACTCCGGTGGCATAATTCTCACCCGAGAATCTTTGCTGGAAAATGTGTGGAGTAAATACGGTCTCACCGCTTCCGGCAATAATCTCAATCAATATGTCAGCGTGCTACGGCGAACGCTGGCGGGGCTTGGCATCAATAACTTTATCGATACCTTACCGAAAGTGGGATTCAAATTGAATCCGGGGGTGACTATCACCCTGCCATCGGACGGTGAGATAGCGGAACACATGCCGCTCGTCGACCATGAGAAACTGTCCGTTGTAGATTAGCCCGCGTCGTCGCCGGAGGTTGTTCCTCATCAAGGGCCGAAGCGCAATCATCAACGCCATTTAGCCCTGGGTGGGGGTCTGGCGTTGATGATGATACTTGGCGCCTTGAGCTACTCTTTTTGGTCGACGTCGGGCGCAGTGGCCGCCCACACCCGAGTTATGCTCATTTCTGGTGTATGAGGTTTCGGAGAGGGTGGCGTATGCTGCTGATTGATTTCGTGGATGATTTCAACAACAGAGAGATGATACACCATGAAAAAGTCTACCCTACAGGTCTCCGCAGAACCAGATATTACCAGTGATCCCTTGCATGAACTCATCCGTCATAGTGCTAAACAACTGATAGCCGCCGTCGTTGAGGCTGAGCTCGAAGCCATGCTGAACGCCGTCTTGACGATGGGCGTCATGCCGTCGTCCGTAACGGTTATTTGCCACAGCGTTCAACAGCGCGTTGCTGCCATGGCTGTATCTGCGAGGCATATCCACCGGTGATTTTCATGAAGCCCTGGGGGCGCTACTCGGTGAAAAAGCCCACGGCCTCTCCGCGAGTACCATCAGCAGACTGAAACAGCAATGGCTTGAAGTGCACAGGCAATGGTGCCTGCGTGATTTAAGCGATACGCGCTACGTTTATTTCTGGGCTGATGGCATATACAGCCATGTCAGGCAAGATGATCGCCTTTGCCTACTGGTCAGTATCGGCGTCACTGAGCATGGACGTCAGGAGCTGGTTGCGGTCGAAGAGGGTTATCGAGAATCAGAAGCAAACTGGGCCGAACTTCTCAATGGCCTGCAAGCAGGTGGCCTAACCGTATCTCCCAAGCTAGCTACGGGAGACGGTGCCCTTGGTTTTTGGAATGCAATGGCAAAGATATTCCCGGACACGCAGTACCAACGCTGTTGGGTGCACAAAACGGCTAATGTGCTAGCTTCACTCCCCAAAACCATGCAACCGAAAGTTAAGGCTGAGCTTCGGGAGATCTGGCTAGCAGAAAGCCGCGATGCCGCTAATGACGCTTTTGATGTTTTGTTGGCAAGGTTTTCAGCGAAGTATCCTGCAGCGATGAAGAAGCTGGAGAAAGATCGAGAAGAACTGCTGGCATTCTACGACTTCCCGTCAGAGCACTGGGCATCAATAAGAACGACAAAGCCGATTGAATCGGCTTTTGCGACTATGAGGCTACGAAGCAGACGCGCAAAGAAGTGTGGTTCGAGAGAAACCACCCTGTCAATGGTATTTAAGCTGCTCCAGTCTGCTCAGAAAAGCTGGAACCGGCTAAGAGGATTTGACCTGCTGACCCTGGTGGTAAACAACGTCCAATTTCAGGATGGAGAACAGATTCACGAAGCATCAGAGCAGAACGTAGCCTGATCGCCATACACCAGATTTGATAATAACTCCCCGCGCCCGCAGGCTGCAAGAAGTAAATGCTATTATAAAGGAAAACCACAGGGTCTGTGATAAGGACAAGCGCGTCTATTTCGTTAGTGAAAAAGATAATGACCCCGCCACTTTCGGCCGCACCTTGCTTTCGCTATGCCACATTGGCGGTAAGCAGGAAAATATCAGCTGTGAGAATTTCTATTATTATAACCGGAAAACGTTATGAAGGTTAAACGCCTTATTTTGATTGCATTGGCGGTTGTCGTCGTCGCTGGCGGACTGTTACACGCTCTGGGCGCTGACGATGACCTTTTCAACTGAACGCCGCAGATAGATTGTAAAGCGTTCACCGTAAATAATCTCGATGACGATAATCAACGCATTAGATTTTCCCTCAACGTGCGTGCGCGCCTATTCGGCAAGGGATAGGGAATCTTGAATTATGAAGGGTATGCAAACTATAACAGGAGTGACAGTTATTTTGTCCGCACCGTTTATCTTAGCCATGCACAGCGGGTGGGGAAAGGAGCTTACCGTTATCAAATGATGTGGTTAAATCACCGCTAGACCAGACTCAGGAAGCGGTGTTTGGCGAGTTTTGGAGCGAAAACACCGCCTACAAAAATGTACTTCTGCTGGTGGTAATCCTAATAACGCAAAATACCTATCTTTTTAGCAGCACCTTCTCTCCCCAGTTTACCTACATCGCGCAATAAACGTTGCCCCAGCAGGGGGACGGCCCCCTGCTGGCGGATGACATCAATCTGCACATTGAAAACCGGCTTCAGCGGCCTTATTAGGTGTTTCCAGTATCTCTCTATAAAAGTATGCGTAATTAAGCTTAAGGCCAGAACGCATAAGGATGTCTGCTTGGCGCTGGGCGAGAGCTACCGCTTGCGGCGTTAAGCGTTGGGACGGAAGTGGTTAACAAGGGGGCGCAACGGCATGGCGGCATCTTCCTTATAAAGAGAGTGAGAAAGATAGCGCTGCGGTGATGTGCCAGTGAGAATTTATCGGTCATAATACCGCCTTCGCCAGTGATTGCAGCAATCCTAAACGGAATCCGCCACTATGAATGAGGACAGTGCAACCGGAACGCGCAGCGGCCACGTTGAACCTGCCCCATACCGGTCAGGTATGACACATAGCGTCCACGACATAACAGGAAAGAACTATGGCCTCGATAACGATTTATCACAACCCTGCATGCAGCACGTCGCGCAAAACGCTTGCGTTAATCCGCGATAGCGGCGTTGAACCGACCGTGATCCTCTATCTCAAGCAGCCCCCCAGCCGGGCGCAGTTGAAAGAGATGCTTAACGCCATGGGATTAAGCGCACGTGAGCTGTTGCGCGCCAAAGAGGAGCTGTACCGGCAAGAGAGATTGGATGCGGATAATCTCAGCGAAGATGTTCTTATCGAGGAGATGCTTAAGGTGCCTATCCTGATTAACCGACCCATCGTGGTCTCACCGCTCGGCACCCGGCTCTGCCGTCCCGCGGAAACCGTGCTGGATATTTTACCCCCGTCGCAATAATGGACGTTATTGCCAAAGGGCATTGCCGCCGTCTCGGCAGGGTCCGGATCGGTTGCCATTGCGCGCTGGATAAAAGGCGGCTGAGTTGGCGATGATGCCTACGGCGTTGGCGTTGGCGTTGGAGACGGTGACAATGACTCCACGGCGCCATGATGGTGGGTAGGGGGGGAGATGTTGCGATATACCAGCCGCGGCAGTAGACGGTGGCAATAAGCATTCCCGTCGTGAAAGCTAATTACCGACGGCAAACGTTAGTACGTATTGGTGTTGTAAAATGGGTAAGTGCTGCTTAAAAACAAGGCAGCACCTTCATTTAAACTGTTATTCTATATGACTGGAGAAGGATAATAGCTTATCCTGCATTCAGTCATTTATTTAATTCGTACGACGATTTGTTCCAAGCGTGAAGATGAACTTAACGCTTTAATGGTGGCAGTAATTAACTTTTCGCTTGGGATAAAATCAATTCATCTGCCTTCCATTTAGTCAATTTCTAAATGGGATATAATGTTATCGCTCTGCCGTGACTCATAGTTTATTCCGTGAAGTCAATCGGAAACGGCGATGAGATATATTGTATTTTAGATAAATAATGGCGAATATTTGGTCGGAATCGCATAAAATAAATATAAATATACGCCATGCCCAGCGCGCAAAATGATTTAAACCACGGTTTTATGCTTCGTCTGTAGCGACCCGTTGAAAAAACTGCGTTAACCCCTTTTTTTCCTGACGCGACCGCTGCGGGAAGGTTTTGCGTAACTGCGCTGGCCGCGCTTGCGGGCAAATAGCATTGTCATTGGGCTCAAAGCTAAGGAAGAATAACGAAAATTCAATCATGGTAACATTAATACAACAAACACCCATTTATATTGATACTCATGCCGATGCTATGGTCTTTGCACAACGCTACCCCGGCCGCTAGAGTGCATAAACAGTTACTCTTCAGCTCTAAACACCAACACTCCTGCGACGGTTTCTTAAGCTCTGATTATGCTTGCTACACACCTAATGCCGCCTAAAACGAGCATTAACAGGTGAAATTGGCGCTATTTCTGCTTAAAAAATGATCATTGCGGCGTGCTTGGCCATTTCGTCTGGTAATTTATCTATTATTGGTATTCTTGACTGTTAGATAGCATAAGTTAGAAATTTGATCTGCCAAAATGAGGATTTTAGAATTAAATCACTAATTTTGGTCCTTTATCATACGATTACTGAGTGATTCTGAGATGACAAAATGGTTGACTCGGATGTGAAATCTGCTAGTAGTCAAAGAAAAATCAGCTAAAATGTTCAAAAAGTGTGATTAATATCACTTTTTTAGTAAATCTTTCCACTTCACTGATTGTGTAACAGCAAGATTCAGCGGTAGAGTCAGCTTTCGGATTAATCGTATTATTTGTTACTGAATCTCATGGATGGGTCCTGGCGTGCTGGCATGGCTAACGTCAGCGGTTCTGCCTTTGTTGCCTCACTTTTTGCAGACGGTAATAGCGGCGTACGCTCTGAAAGTACGCTGGCCACGTGATCACAATTTGGCCAATATCCTGTTCTAATAACCATAGCTTCCTAATTACAGGAGATTATGATGACCCGACTACACCTGAACATAGTCATTAGGGATGTAAAATGAATACCAGTGAAGTGCTGAAGAATATCTACGGTATCAATCTGTCTTATTTATCATTAGCGCAACGTTTGATTCAAACAGATAAATCTTCTGCGATGTTTCGATTGGGTATTAGTGAATCCATGGCGGAAACATTGCAGAAATTAACCATGGCGCAAATGGTAAAACTGGCAGAAACGAATCAGCTGATTTGCGTGTTTCGTTTTGAAGATCCGAAAGCCATTACACAGCTTACACAGGATTCACGGGTGGAAGATCTTAATCAAATACATGCCAGTATTTTATTGTCCAGTCGATTAAATGAGCAATTAACCACGAAAGCTGGCTCAACGCCTAAAAGAAAGAGTTAAACATGGCCGAAAAAAGTATTGTCCAAGAGGTAAAAGAAATCCAGCTTGCAATGGAGTTGATTTCTCTTGGCGCACGGTTGCAGATGCTGGAAAGTGAAACACAACTTAGCCGGGGCCGGTTGATAAAGCTTTACAAGGAGATTCGCGGTAATCCGCCTCCGAAGGGGATGCTGCCGTTCTCCACCGATTGGTTTATGACCTGGGAACACAATATTCACTCGTCGATGTTCTACAACATCTACCAGGTGCTGCTGAATCACGGGTGTTGCTCGTGGGTGGAGGCGGTGATTGGCGCCTATCGCCTCTATCTGGAGCAGTGCCCGGAGCAGGATGGCGATATTCCGCTTTTGGCGCTGACCCGCGCCTGGACGCTGGTAAAATTCGTCGACAGCGGCATGCTGCAACTGACCCCCTGTGCACATTGTCATGGACATTTCATCACCTACGCCCACCAGCCAAGCCAGAGTTTTGTGTGCAGTCTCTGCCAGCCGCCGTCGCGGGCGGTAAAAAGACGTAAACTTTTGCCTGATGCTGCCGATAATAGTTCTATGTTGTCAGATGAGCGGAAAAGTGTCGCGGTATGACCGCCTGCGGCAGCTGGGTGTCTGCCGCCACGCCGCCACGGAGAAGAAGGGGGTAGCTAAGGGTGCCAGCCGGGTCGCTTTTGCTTGCCTGCTCTTCGCTGAAGGAGCGCTATCGTGTTAGTCATACTGGGTTACATTGTTGTTATTGCGACCGTTTTAGGTGGCTTTCTGATGGCAGGCGGCCATCTTGGCGCGCTGTTTCAACCGGCTGAATTTCTGATTATCGGCGGCGCCGGTATCGGCCTCCTTCATCGTCGGTAACAATGCCAAGGCCATTAAAGCCACGCTCCGGGCGCTACCGCTGTTGTTCCGCAGCGCCAAGTACTCCAAAGCACGCTATATGGACCTGATGACGTTGCTGTTCAGGCTGATGGTAAAGTCGCGCCAGCAGGGGATGCTCAGTCTGGAGCGCGACGTGGAGAATCCCGCCGAAAGCGACATATTCAAGCAGTATCCGCGCATTCTTAACGATCCCTCCCTGCTGGATTTCATCACCGATTATCTGCGGCTAATGATAAGCGGCAACATGAACGCGTTTGAAATCGAAGCGCTGATGGACGTGGAAATCGATACTTTTGAAGAGGAATGCGAGATTCCCGCCAACAGTATTAACTTGCTGGGCGACTCGTTGCCCGCGTTTGGTATTGTGGCGGTAGTGCTGGGCATGGTACACGCCTTAGGAGTCGTTGATCGCCCGGTGGTGGAGCTGGGCGTACTGATCGCACAGGCGATGGTCGGCATCCTGTTGTCCTATGTGTTTATTTCGCCGCTGGCCTCGCTGCTGCGTTTAAAGAAAACTGAAACCGTCAAAGTGCTTCAGTGCATCAAAATCACGCTGCTCTCCAATTTGCATGGTTATGCGCCGAAAATCTCTATTGAGTTTGGTCGTAAATCGCTGTTCACCACCGAGCGACCCTCGTTCCTTGAGCTGGAGAATCATGTCAAACAGGCGCGGGGACTGAATAAAGCGGCGGCGCAGGATGGGGTGCAAGAAGCGGCGTAATGCAAAAGCCTATTATCATTGTTCGCAAGCGTAAGCCCGCGCGTGCCTCGGGTACCCACGCCGGCAGTTGAAAAATCGTTTTCGCTGATTTCATGATCAGCATGATGGCCTTTTTTCTGGTCATGTGGCTGCTGGCGATCGCCAGTCCGCAAGAGCTGAAGCGTTTGGCCGAGTATTTCCGTACGCCGCTGGAAGTGGCGCTCACCAAGGGCGAGCGCAGCAGCTCGGATTTTAGTCCGATACCGGGCGGCGGGGAAGATCCCACCCGCCAGGAAGGCAATGTGCATAAGGGGCTTGCCCCGTCGGAGGCCGGCCAGGACACGGTAAAACTGAAGCGGCTGCGGGACGTATTGGAACAATTGATCGCAAACGATCCCCGTCTGCAAAAGCTGCGTCCCCAACTGCTTATCGATCTGGTGGAAGAAGGCTTGCGGATACAAATTATCGATAACCAAAATCGCCCGATGTTCAGCACCGGCAGCGTGGAAGTGGCGACCTATATGAGCGTGATCCTGCGTACCATCTCGCCGTTGCTGAATGATATTCCCTACAAGATCTCCATTTCGGGTCATACCGACGCCACGCCTTACGATAACGCTGGTCACGGTTACAGTAATTGGGAACTCTCGGCGGACAGAGCCAATGCGTCGCGGCGGGAATTAGTGCTGGCCGAAAATAAAGTGCTTGGCGTAGTGTGGATGGCGTCCACGATAAATCTGGATAATCAGTATCCCGACGCGGCCATTAACCGCCGCATCAGCCTATTGGTATTGAATAAGCGGACCGAGCGGTCTTTGGCCCATGAAAACGGCCAGAGTCAGGAGGTGATCTTCGATGGCACCGAGGTGCGCCAGCGGCCCGAGCTGCTGCGGGATATCCCCGCCGCTGCGACGACAAAATGAATTTTCCCATCGCAGAGGTGAAGCCGTGAGCATGGATTTAAGTGTTTTTTACTTGGACGTTTTTTGATGAAGCCGATGAGCTGTTGGCCGACATGGAGCAACATTTGTTGCAGTTGGATCCGCAGGTGCCGGACAGCGAGCAATTGAACGCCATATTTCGGGCCGCGCATTCCATCAAGGGCGGGGCGAGAACCTTCGGTTTTAGCGCATTGCAGGAGACCACGCATTTGCTGGAAAACCTGCTCGATGAAGCGCGGCGCGGTGAGATGTCCCTGAATACCGACAGCGTCGATCTGTTTTTGAAGACCAAGGATATTATGCAGGATCAATTGGACGCCTACAAAATGGCCCGGTAACCCGATGAAGAGAGTTACCGATATATTTGCGAAGCGCTACGCGAATTGGCGCGGACGGAGCAAGGCGCGCAGCGTGCCGCGTCTGAGTCGGCCGCCGGCGAACGAAACGCGCCCGCCGGGCAGGAACCGGTCCACGCCATGGTAGATGCGGCGTCCGTGGGCCGGCAGGGGTCGCCCGCCGCCCCGGCCGCGGCGCAGAAAATGGCGGTAAAGAGTACCGACGGTAGCCTGCGCGTGGCGGTGGAGAAAGTGGACCAGCTGATAAATCTGGTGGGTGAACTGGTTATCACTCAATCCATGTTGGCACAGCGGTCCAGCGAGCTGGATCCGGCCGCTACAGCGAACTGCTCAACAGTATGGGGCAACTGGAGCGCGATCTGGCCGCCAAACTCGGTAAAGAGGTCCGGCTGGAGATGCAGGGTAGCTCGACTGAATTGGATAAAAGCCTGATTGAACGCATCATCGATCCCCTGACCCATCTGGTGCGCAACAGCCTCGATCATGGTCTGGAATCTCCCGACGCCTGTCTGGCCGCCGAGCATCAGGGGGCAATATCTTTATCGAAGTGCGTGATGACGGCGCCGGCCTTAACCGGGCGAAGATCCTCGCCAAGGCCAGCGCACAGAGCATGGTAGTCAGTGAACATCTTAGCGATGAGGACGCCGGCAGACTGATTTTCGCGCCGGGCTTCTCCACCGCCGAAGTGGTGACCGATGTTTCTGGGCGTGGCGTGGGTATGGATGTGGTGAAACGTAATATTCAGGCGATGGGCGGCCATGTCGATATTGTGTTCGAAGTGGGCCAAGGCACCACCGTTCGTATTCTGTTGCCGCTGACGCTGGCCATTTTGGACGGCATGTCGGTGCGGGTCAGCGATGAAGCGTTTATTTTGCCGCTGAATACGGTGATGGAATCGCTTCAACCCCAGGCGCAAGATCTTTATCGCATGGGCGGCTATGAACTGGTGTTGCAGGTACGGGTAGAGTACCTGCCGCTGTTGCGCTGCACCATATCTTCAATGTCCCCGGCGCTAAGACCGACCCTACCGAGGGCATCGCGGTCATTTTGCAAAGCGCGGGGCGGCGGTATGCGCTGCTGGTGGACCAGTTGGTCGGCCAGCATCAGATTGTGGTGAAAAATCTGGAAAGCAATTACCGCAAGGTGGCGGGGATTTCCGCCGCGACCATTATGGGCGATGGCAGCGTGGCATTGATTGTGGATGTTTCCGCTCTGCAATTCCTGAATCGTGACAAATGCCAGGCCAGCGCCGCCTAGCCTGATTTTCAATCACGTTTACTAAAAGGGTAAGCCATGGCAGGACTTGCAAATATAACGACATTAGCCGGCGAGAGCGCGGGAGAAGAATTTCTGGTTTTTACCCTGGGGAACGAAGAGTATGGCATCGATATTCTTAAGGTTCAGGAAATCCGGGGCTACGACCAGGTCACGCGCATCGCTAACACGCCGGCGTTTATTAAAGGGGTGACCAACCTGCGCGGCGTCATCGTGCCGATTGTCGATCTCAGGATCAAATTCGCGCAAAGCGACATCAGCTATAACGACAATACGGTGGTGATAGTACTGAACCTCCAACAGCGGGTGGTGGACGGCGTATCCGATGTCCTGTCCCTGAGCGCCGAACAAATCCGGCCGGCGCCCCAGTTCGCGGTGACGCTGGCGACGGAGTATCTGACCGGTCTGAGTTCGCTGGAGGACCGTATGCTGATCCTGGTGGATATTGAGCGATTGCTAACGAGCTAAGAGATGGCGCTGGTGGACAGCGTTGCCTGATGGTAGGGGCTGGACAACGAAAGGCGGAAGCGGGGCTTCCGCCTTTTTTCTGCCGCCGGCTATAAAGTTTGCTGGACCTATGCCGATAAAACAGAATTATGTAAATAAGAAACTAATAACATATTAAACAGAATGAGGTGGTTAACGTTATTTTAATCGCCCTGGTGTGCTATGGCTTGATTCAAATAATTAGCGGCGGATTATTCTATTCGGTCCAGACGCAGGACAGACAATATTTCAAGGTTTACCAAACTCTTCGCGAACAGCAAACGCAGCTCAGTGCCAGCTGGGTAGGCATCCTGCAGGCGCGTGACGGCTTCAATCAAGCGCGCATTTCGGTGCTCAACGGCGCCAGCGCTGGGTAATGCGCAGAAAACCTTTAGCCGCTTTGTCGCATTGGTGCAGGCAGACACGGCGACACCCGACAATTTTGCCACCCTGCAGAGAACGTTTACCCGCCTGCATGAACCACTGAAGCAGGCCGTTCTCGCACTGCAGGCGTCGCTGACGCAATTCGACGCCGCCTATCGCCAGTATCTGAACGGCAATAGCCAGCAGTTCGACCGGGCGGTGGGGCACATCATGCTCGGCATCTTCCTGTGCGCGGTGCTCTGGTTTGCCATCAGCCGGGTGCTGATGACGCCGCTGCACCGCATTATCGAACACATACAGCGCATTGCCGCCGGGGATCTGATCGAGCGTTTGACCATCGACAGCCGCAATGAGATGGGCACGCTGGCGCACAATGTGCGTCAGATGCAGCAGAGTCTTATTGATACGGTACGGGCAGTCCGCGGCAGCGCCGACGGCATTTACAGCGGCACCGGCGAAATCGTTGCCGGTAATAATGATTTTGTCTACCACAGCCCGCTGACGCTGATTACGTCGCTGATGGACAGCGCCAAGCAAACGCTGGCTGAGGCGGAAAAGCAATTCAAATCCTACAGCCCGCTGCCTGCCGGCGACGCCCGCGGGCAAGCCCTGCATGAACGGACGGTACAGGAATTTAATGGCTTAACCGAAAACCTGCAGGGGTTGATTGATTTTCTCGATAACGGCAACGTCGACGCCTTTATCGCTAGCCCGACCCAGGGAACGCAGGATGCCTTTGAAGCCGCGTTAAAAGCCAACCTGTCTTCGCTCGATGCCAGTATTGACGTGGAGGGCAGAGAGATTGTCGATATCAATGTCTACTCCGGCTGGCTTAATGGCGTCTTTGTGTGCGTCGCGCTGGGGCTGGCGGTGCTGGCGCTGATCTGGCTGAAACGCATGTTGTTGCGGCCGCTGACCAATATGCGCGATCACTTCGACGCTATCGCCCGCGGCAATCTGAGCCGGCATATTCTGGTATACGGTAGCAATGAAATCAGCCAGCTGTTTCGTCAATTGCAGGCAATGCGCGACGAGCTGGCCGGGACGGTCAGCGCGGTACGAAACGGTATCGATGCCATGTTGAGCGGCGTCGCTGGAAGAAACCGCTACCAGTATGGAACAGCTTACCTCGACCATGAAACAGAACGCCGGCAACGCCCATCAGGAGAGTGATCTGGCCAGGGCGGCCTCTTCGGCTGCCAACAATGGTAATGCCATCACCGGCGGTGTGGTGAAACATATGGCCGAAATCAACGCCAGTTCGCTGAAGATAGGCGATATCATCGGCGTGATTGACGGCATCGCTTTCCAGACCAACATCCTGGCGCTGAACGCGGTGGTGGAAGCGGCGCGCGCCGGCGAGGTGCACAATCTGGCGCAGCGCCCAGGCGGCCAAGCAAATTAAAGGCTTGATCGATGAATAGGTCAGCCGGGTGCAGCAGGGATCGCGCATGGTCACCGCCGCCTCCGACGAATGCAAAGCAGCGGCATCGATCAAGTGGCGACCGCCGTCATCCAGATGGATACCGTGACGCAGCAAAACGCCGCACTGGTACAGTAAACCGCCGCCGCTTCGGAGGTGTTGGGCGCACAGGCGGAAGCGCTGATGCAAAATGTGCAGGTCTTTACGTTGCAGGCCGATGGGGCTGTGGCATCAGGGGAGCCGGCACACGCCGGCGGCAGCCCGCAGCCTCTGCAAACGCTAGCCGTCTGACAAGACTGCGAGCGCCAGCGCCTTGAGTGAGACCTGTTTATGCCCAACCAAAGACGTGCTGTTCCCCGCACTGTATTTTCGGCGGAGCGCGTGACGCTGTCGGATGCGCAATTTCAGCGCATCAGTCAGCTCATTTATCAACGGGCCGGCATTGTGCTGGCCAGCCATAAGCGTGACATGGTGTTTAACCGGCTGGTCAGGCGTCTGAGGGTGCTGGGGTTGTCGGATTTCGCCAGCTATTTGGCCCGCCATGCCCGCGATCGGCCGGCCGGATACAGCGTCTGGAGCGCCGCGGCCTCGACTGGTGAGGAGCCCTATTCCATCGCCATGACTTTGCAAGAGACGCTGGGCGTGGGGAACCAGGCGCAGATCCTCGGCAGCGATATCAATTCCCGGGTGCTGGAAACGGCGCGCAACGGCATCTACCGCGAAGAATATTTGCGCGGGCTGAGCCTCCTGTAACGTCAGCGTTTTTTTCTGCGCGGTACCGGCCCTCAGCAGGGTATAGCGTGGGTACGGCCGGAGCTGGTGGCCCGGGTGCGTTTTGTCGCGCTGAATTTGCTGGCGCCCGAGTGGGATCTTCCCGGTCCGTTTGACGCCATTTTTTGCCGTAATGTCATGATTTACTTTGATAAGCAGACCCAGGGGCAAATCTTGCGCCGCTTCGTGCCGCTGCTTAAGCCCGGCGGGCTGCTGTTTGCCGGCCATTCGGAAAATTTCAGCCAGATCAGTCGGGATTTCACCCTGCTCGGCCAGTCGGTCTATGTTCTGGCGAGGGAGACAGCATGAACAAAATTCGAGTCATGTGCGTGGACGATTCTGCCATGATGCGACAGCTCATGACCGAGATAGTCAACAGCTTCCCCGATATGGAAATGGTGGCCACCGCGCCGGACCCGATTATCGCCCGGGATTTAATTAAGCGGTTGAATCCGGCGGTGTTAACGCTGGATGTGGAAATGCCGCGTATGGACGGTCTGGATTTCCTGGAAAAACTAATGCGCCTGCGGCCGATGCCGGTGGTGATGGTGTCCTCGCTGACCGGACGCGGGTCGGAGATCACGCTGCGCGCGGTGGATTTCGTGACGAAACCGCAGTTGGGGTTGCGCGATGGCATGTTGCAGTATCGGGAACTTATTGGCGAGAAAATCCGCACGGCGGCCCGAGTCCGGCTGCTGCCGCATCGCCCGAAGCCGTCGTCGCCGGTGATCCTGGACGGTCCGCTGCTCAGCAGCGAAAAGCTGTTTGCCATCGGCGCCTCGACCGGCGGCAACGAGGCGATTCGCCAGGTGCTGGAGCCGTTGCCGGTGACCAGTCCGGCGCTGCTGATTAACCAACATATGCCCGCTGGCTTCACCTGTTCGTTCGCCAATCGGCTAAACAAACATTGCCATATTGCGATGAAAGAGGCGGAGGAAGGGGAGCGGGTATTACCGGGACACGCTACATCGCCCCCGGCGCCCGCCATATGGAACTGGCGCGCAGCGGTGCCAACTAATGTAATCCGGCTGCACGATGGACTGCCGGTTAACCGCCATCGTCCTTCAGTGGACGTACTGTTCCATTCGGTGGCGAAATTCGCCGGCCGCAACACCGTTGGCGTTATTTTGACCGGCATGGGCAACGATGGCGCGGCGGGCCTGCGGCGATGCGCCAGGCGGGCGCCTGGACGCTGGTCAAGCTGAAGGCGGCGCCGTTCGACTTTGTAATTTCCAACTGGAGTATGCCGAACATGGATGGCTTGTCTTTGTTGCAGGCCATTCGAGCCGACGGCGCCATGGCGGCGATGCCGGTACTGATGGTGACCGCCGAAGCCATCCCCGATGCGCGCGATCGGCTGGATTATGTGGTGCAAATGACCGCTCAGGCGGCCGAACGGGCGCTGAATTGCGTCGAGGCCGCCCAGCCGCGCTTGAGCAAGGGGCGCGCACGCTGACGTCGCGCTGGGATGCGTGGTTCGCCGAGCCGATGCCGCTGGAACAGGCCCGCGAGCTGGTGGATGAAACGTGCCAGTATCTGGCCGGTGTGTCGGAGCAGACCGCTTTCACCCACGCCCAATTGCTGGAAATTATGATGGCGCAAGATTTCCAGGATCTGACCGGGCAGGTGATAAAACGCATGATGAATGTGGTGCAGGAAATTGAAAAACAGCTGCTGATGGTACTGCTGGAGAACATGCCCGAGAAGCTGGCCCAGCCGCGGGGTAGTGAACGACTGCTCAATGGCCCGCAATTGGATCATACCACCGCCGGCGTGGTGGCGAATCAGGATCAGGTGGACTACCTGCTCGACAGCCTCGGTTTTTAAGACCGACGTCTGCCGGCGTCACCGGGCGGCTGGCCGACCCTATTGCCGGCGCCGCCGGTCTATCCTCTGAATATCCTGCTGTTTAGCCTTATGTTCGTGTCATAAAAATAGCGCGATTTTTGGCATTCTTACGCGCATTATTCCAACCGGCACTGTGCTTGCGGGATCCTGGATGGCGGAAGACATTGATTTAGAAAAAAGCGAGGCGCCCACACAGCACCGACAGGAAAAAGCCCGTGAAGAGGGACAGATTCCCCGATCGCGCGAGCTGACCTCTATGCTGATGCTGCTGGTGGGATGCGCCATGCTCTGGCTTGACGGCGCTTACCTAGCCCGCCAACTGGCGGCGATGCTCGCCCAGGGCCTGCATTTCGATCATGGTCTGATTGGCAAAGATCGCCAAAGTCTGACCGCCGCCGCTCCGCTGCTCAGCCAGACCGTTCTGGCGCTAATATCGTTGTTCGCCGGGCTGATTCTGGTGGCCCTCGGCGCGCCGATGTTGCTGGGTGGGATCACGTTCAATCCGTCGTTGATCAAGTTTGATATCAAAAAAGTCAATCCGCTTAGCGGACTAAAGCGGATGTTTTCCTCGCAAGTCTTGGCGGAGCTGTTCAAGGCGATACTGAAAGCGGTGGTATTTGGCTGCGTCACCGGCAGCTTTTTATGGCACAACTGGCCGCGCATGCTGCATCTGGTTATGGAGCCCGCGGTGCCGGCTCTGGGTGATGCCATGTGGATCATCACCGCCTGTATGCTGTTTATCATCGTCGGCCTTAGCCCAATCGTCGGTTTCGACGTGTTCTGGCAACTCTGGAGCCACCTAAAAAAACTGCGCATGATCCGTCAAGATATCCGCGATGAATTCAAAAATCAGGAAGGCGACCCCCATGTAAAAAACCGCATCCGCTAGCAGCAACGGGCCGTGGCCCGGCGCCGTATGATGGCCGATGTGCCCAAGGCGGACGTCGTGATTACCAACCCCACTCATTTTGCGGTGGCGCTGCGCTATGAGGACGGTAAACACAGCGTGCCGGTGGGTTTATCAGCTGCGTCGCTGGCAGCGCCAAGGGGGCTTCATGCCGAAAAAAACCATCGACCTACCGGTGCCAGAGGCGCTGGATTTTGATCCCGAGAAAGAGTGATATGGCTAATCTGGTTGCGCTGTTGCGCTTACCTACCAATATGAACGCCGGTCAGTGGCAGATCCTGACGGGACCGATGTTAATCCTGATGATCTTGTCGATGATGCTGCTGCTGCTGCCGGCGTTCATCCTTGATCTGCTGTTTACCTTATCGCGCTGTTGATCATTGTGCTGCTGGTGGCGATGTTTATCCGCCGCACGCTAGATTTTGCCGCCTTTCCCAGCCTGCTGCTGTTTTCCACCCTGTTGTGCCTGTCGCTGAACGTTGCCTCCACGCGCATCATCCTGCTACAGGGCCACACCGGCGCCGATGCGGCGGGAAGGGTCGTTGAGGCCTTCGGCCATTTCCTGGTCGGCGGCAATTTCGCTATCGATATTGTGGTGTTTGTCATTTTGGTGGTCATCAACTTTACGGTCATCACCAAGGGGGCCATGCGTATTGCCGAAGTGGGCGATCGCTTTGTGCTCGACGGTATGCCCGGCAAACAGATGGCTATAGACACGGACCTCAATGCCGGTCTTATCGGCGAGGACGAGGCGAAAAGCCGCCGCAGCGAGGTTACCCAGGAAACCGACTTTTACGGCTCGATGGACGGCGCCAGCAAGTTTGTGCGCGGCGACGCCATTGCTGGCATTTTGATCATGGTTATCAATATTGTCGGCGGCCTGGTGGCGCAAAATCCCGGCGCTGGTGATCTCAACCGCCGCCGGCGTGCTGGGGCTGGTGCCCGGGATGCCCAACCTGGTGTTTTTGTTATTTACCGCGCTGTTGCTCGGTTTGGCCTGGTGGCTCAAAGGCCAGCTGGCGCGACGTACAACTGGAAGATCCGCTGGGCATTGAAGTGGGTTACCGATTAATTCCCATGGTGGACGCGCTTCAAAACGGCGAACTGCTGGGTCGGATCCGCAGCATCCGTAAGAAATTTACTCAGGAAATGGGCTTTTTGCCGCCGGTGGTGCATATTCGCGATAATTTGGAAATGCAGCCGGCGGCGTACCGCATTTTGCTCAAAGGGATGGAGATAGGGCGCGGCGAAGCCTTTCCCGGCCGCTGGATGGCGATCAATTCCGGCAATGTGGAAGGGGCATTGAGCGGCGATGTGACCCGCGATCCGGCCTTTGGCTTGCCGGCGGTGTGGATTGATAGCGCACTAAAAGAGCGGGCGCAGATTCAAGGTTATACCGTGGTAGCGACTCATTTAAACCATCTGATAGGCAAATACGCCAGCGAGCTATTGGGGCGGCAGGAAACGCAGCAGCTGCTGGAACGCGTTACGCAAGAAATGCCCAAATTGACCGAGGACTTTATCCCGGCCACCCTGCCGCTAACAGGACAGTGAAGAAATCCAGGTGATCGGCCTGGATGTCACGCTGGAACGCGTATTGCTGCAGGCGCTGCAAACCGGCGGCGGGATGGAGCCGGGCATGGCGGACAGGCTGCTGGCACAGGCGCAGTCTGCAGTGCAGCGGCAAGAAAGCCTTAACGCGCCGCTGGTGTTATTGGTGGCGCCGGCGCTGCGGCCGCTGCTGGCCCGTTTTTTACGCCGCGCGTTGTCGCAGCTGGCGGTGCTTTCCACGCAGGAAATTAGCGATGAACGGCGTTTACGCATGAACGCCGTGATTGGCGGGCAGGAGTAATGGGACGGCGGCATGGGAGGTCCGTATCGGCCTGCTGGCTCTTGGGGATGCTGGCGATAGCGCCGATGGAGAGGGCCGTGGACGGCGCCTGGCAGGGGAGCGGCACGCAGTTAATCCTTGCCCAGCGCGGCGGCGCCGTTGCCAGTCCGGCCCTGCGCCCGCTCCGGCCGCCGCCGGCGGATGCCGTTGTGACCTCTGTCAGTTGGCATATCGAGAGCGAACGACCGCTCCGGCGGGCGTACGGTTGGCGATTTGTCTGGGAGGACGGTGTTTCTTTCCCGATGGATTGGCCGGGCGCAGTCTGGCGCTGACGGGTCAGCCTGCCGGCAATCCGGTGACGCTGTGGCTGAAATGGCCGGGGCATGGAGCGATTGTGCCGCCGGTGCGTCTGCTGCGCTATCGGCTACTGATAAACTACCAAAGCGCCTGGAAGGGCGTCGTTACACGCTGAGTGTAACCGCATGCTGAATATCGCGACGTGCTGAACGCGACCGCCAACGGAATAGCGCTAGACGCTGAATTTGGGACCCAGCAATACCTGTGCGCTGGCGTGCCCCTTGGGATCGTACATTCTGCTCAGGCTGCGCTGCTCCGTCATGGAGGACAAGCCGCGCTGATTCAATTTGAGATGAACATCCAGCAGCAGGCCATTACGCTGCTGCAGCGTGCGGGTCTGTACGACGATAGTCTTCCATCCGGCCCTGAAGACCGGCTCGTTGACGTAAGGCGCCTGCAATCCCGTCTCTTGTTCCAGCGCCTGACGCTGATGATTTATATGCTGTAGCGTGCTGAGTTGCTCATCTTTGGTTTCGGTGGTGCGGTGTAGCAGCGGCGCATTGACCTGTCCGGAGCTCAATAATTGCTGTTCCTGGGCAAGCGTTGCCTCCAGCTCGGTCAGTAGTTCGGCCATCGCGGCCAGCAAAGTTTCCAACGTTTTCATGGCTTAATCATCCAACATCGATTGCGCCTGGCTTATCAGCGCATCGGCGATTTTACCGCTATCCATGGTCAGGGAGCCGTCACGAATGGCATCTTTAATACGCTCGACTTTGGCCACATCGATATCCTGACTGTCTTGTTTTTGTAGTTGATCTAGCGTGTCGCTTAGGCTGACCGTGCTTTGGTTCTCTTGGTTCTCTTGGTTCTCTTGGTTCCTGGCGCTGGCGGCAGTCTTGTTTTTCTGCGCCTGAACGGTGTTGCCATCGATGTTTTGCAGCGGTGCCAGGGATTGAACAGGACGGCTACTCTCAATACTCATACAAGCCTCGCTTACGTTGAGTTCGGTAATTCGGTAATTGGAACGGCGCTATTACTTAGCTATCGGCGCCAGGCGCGAAAACTTTAGTCATTTATAATATGACGCGCACTTGTCCGGCGGTAGTGACCGTGCCGCTGACTTGTTGGCCGGAATCCATTTTCACCCTGATGGTGTCGTTGGTGGCGCCGTTGCCGAGGGCTTTGCCTAAACTGTGCAGCGTGAAACCGTCGCCGCCGGCGATGACTGTCACCCTCTGTCCTGAGTGAATAAGCCAGGCGCTACGCAGCATGGCGGCGGTCAGCGGCTGGCCACTGCCGATGACGCGCTCGCTAACGCTGCCGGTGCGCCAGTCAATGTCGTCATCGCTGAGCGTCTGGCGCGCCGCAATGGGCCGCGCTGCTACCAGATAGCGGTCGGTCACCTGCACCGAGACCTGTAGGTAACGCGTCTGGCCGCCGCATACCATGCGCATACTGAGATTGCCCATCACACGGGTGCGCGCAGGCAGAGAAAATAACGGCTGTGCGCAGGTCAATCGCCGTTCGGCGGGCGTCATTACCTGCACCCGCAGCGACAATGGAGCCGGAGTGAATTGGCGCTGCATAAACGCCGTTAGCTGCACGGTCAGGGTCTCTTCGGCGGCGGCCTGGGTGGCGCTGTCCGCTGCTGCGTTATATTACGGGTGAGGCGGGCCGGCGGGCAAAAGCGTGCCGTGCCCCCGCATTCGATCGGCAGGGTAGGAAGGGACACCGTACCGACGGGCTGGCCAGCGTTCCCTTCCGCGTCGCTGTAACGTTGCGCGCAGACGTCGGAAGTCATGTTTATTCTCACCCCTGCCTCTCCCATTCTGCTGGTTTGCGATTTGCCGTTTGCGATCGGCAAGTTGCAACGTGCGATTTACGGCATCCGTCTTCTGGCGCCCGTTCCTACGCCTGGACACCCGACGCCGGGACCCTCTCTTCGGGTGCCGCATGCCAGGCACCCACTATCCGTTCTGTGAATACAGCGTCCAGATTACCGGCACCGAACTTTGGCGTTGTCGCTTGCGGCTACGGAACCCGGATGTTTGGCTCCTGGTTTCTCGTTTCTGGTTTGGTTTCTGATTTCGGGCTCAGGGTTCCGGGCTTCGGACCTCGGGCGCCCGGCGGCGCCGGCAGCGATACCGCCGCTGGAAAGTAGTTTACCCTGCCCCCCGCGGGCCAATGGAGAAAATAGCCATTCTTTTCGACCTTATTCGGGCGATGGGGCTGGCTGCATTAAGCATAAGCCATGCTCCATTAATCATTATTATTAAAATAATGTACAAATATTTTTGATAAGCTCGATGACATGATGCGGTTTCAACAAGAAGCCCTCAACCTACGTGCGCAGCGCCAGAGCATCATCGCTGCCAACATTGTCAACGCCGATACCCCCGGTTATCAAGCGCGCGATATCGATTTCTCGACGGAATTATCCAAAGCCCTGACGCAAGGACGGGCCAGTGGCGAGACGTTAGCGCTTACCACCACTTCCGCCGCCCATATTGCCGGGGCCAGTAAGATTGAGCCCACAACCGAGCTGCTGTACCGCATTCCCGACCAGCCGGCGATGGATGGCAACACGGTCAACATGGACAGGGAACGCACGGCCTTTGCGGACAATAGCCTGCAATATCAAACCGGCCTGACCCTGCTGGGGGGCCAGATTAAAGGCATGAATAGCGTATTACAGGGGCAATAAGCCATGGGATGACCTCGATTTTCGCCATCGCCGGCTCGGCGCTTAATGCCCAGTCCGAGCGCATGAACGTGGCCGCCAGCAATCTGGCCAACGCCGACAGTGTGTCTGGTCCTGACGGTCAGCCGTACCGGGCCAAACAGGTGGTATTCCAGGTCGTCGCGCCGGCCGGGTAGGTGATTGGCGGCGTCCAGGTCAGCGATGTTATCGAGTCGAAGCAGCCGGATAAATTGGTGTATCAGCCGGGCAATCCGCTGGCGGACGACAAGGGCTATGTCCACATGCCCAATGTCAATGTGGTCAATGAAATGGTTGACAGCATGTCCGCGTCGCGCAGCTATCAGGCCAATATTGAAGTATTGAATACCGCCAAGACCTTGATGCAAAAAACGCTGACGCTCGGTCAGTAACGGGAGGCCAAAATGAGTTTAGCCGTGAATTTGAATGAAACCGCCTCCAGCGCCAGTGCCGCAAGCACGACGTCCAGCAGCGGTAGTGAAAGCAGCGCGGATTTACAGAATAACTTTCTCACGCTGTTGGTGGCGCAGTTGCGTAATCAGGATCCCACCAATCCGCTGGATAACGCCGAATTGACAACCCAGCTGGCGCAGATCAGCATCCTGAGCAGCATCGAAAATCTCAATACCATGCTGGGATCGATCTCCAGCCAGAACCTGCAGGCTACCACCCTGGTCGGACACGGCGTGATGGTCGACGGCAGCGGCGCCGTGTATTACTCGCGCAACGGAGAATTTTCCCTTAACGCGGATCGACATGGTGGCGCTGACCATCCCCAGAAGGGCTGTCCGCCAGTGCTACTACCACCGGCTCGATGGTGATGAGCCTGACCTCCAGCGCGACGTCCGTCGGCACGGCCACCTTTGATCCCGACGATAGCAGCACCTACAGTTTTTCCCAGCCGTTGACGACCTATGACATCCTGGGCAACCCGCACAACGTGAATCTGTATTTCGCCAAAACCGACGATAACACCTGGCAAGTCTACAGCATGGACAACAGCGACGGCGACGGTACCGTTAACGACGTCTGCACGCTCAATTTTGACACCAACGGTCAGTTGACCGGCACGGATACGTTTTCCATTAATATGGCCGCGCTGAAAGGCGCGCCGGCGCAGACCTTCAATCTGTCCTTTGAAGGCACCCGGCAGCAATATGCCAGCAGCAGTAGCGTGAGCAGCCCAGAACCAAGACGGCTACAGCGCAGGCGATCTGACTAGTTACACCATTAATGACGATGGAACCATCTCCGGTACCTACTCCAACGGTAAAACCCAGCTCCTGGGCCAGATTGTACTGGCGAATTTTGCCAACCCTCAGGGGCTGCAATACGACGGCAACAACCTGTGGTCTGCCACCGCTGCCTCGGGTCAGGCCATTGTCGGCACCGCCGGTAGCGGGATGTTCGGCACCTTGACCAGCGGTGCTCTGGAGTCGTCCAACGTCGACCTCAGTCAGGAACTGGTAAACATGATCGTCGCCCAGCGTAATTACCAATCCAACGCGCAAACCATCAAAACCCAGGATGCGATTTTGCAAACGCTGGTCAGCCTGCGCTAACCGTAACGGAACAACCCCATGGATCACGCTATTTATACCGCCATGGGCGCGGCCGCGGTGCCGGTGGAGGGAGAGTCGCTACCGACCCGAACCCTGAGCGTAGCCTCGACGCCGGGCGCGCTAATGACGCCCGGCCCAATGCAGACCACCGACCGTCCGCTGGATGTTGCGCTCGGCGGCGCCGGATTCCTGGCGGTGCAACTGCCCGATGGTCAGGAAGCCTATACCCGTAATGGCAATATCTAGCAGAATGCCGATGGCCGGCTGACGGTGCAGGGTTATCCGCTCATGGGGCAAAACGGCCCTCTGGTGGTGCCGACGCAGGCGTCCCTCACTATCGGCGATGACGGCCTGTTTCATCAGTACGACGACGGCCAGGGCGCACAGGCGCCGTTGCCGAACGATAGTGCCGTCCGCGTCATGTCTGGCGTGCTGGAGGGCAGCAACGTCAATACGGCCGAAACCCTGGTTGACATGATTGGCACCGCCCGTCGTTTTGAAATGCAAATGAAGGTGATAGCCAGCGTGGATCAAAACTCCAGCAGGCCAACCAACTTTTGTCCCTTAGCTAATGTCAGGAGAGTCAACGGATGATCCATTCTCTGTGGATTGCCAAAACGGGGCTGGATGCCCAGCAGACCAATATGGATGTGATATCGAACAAACCTGGCCAACGTCAGCACCAACGGCTTTAAGCGCCAGCGCGCGGTGTTCGAGGATTTACTGTATCAAACCGTCCGCCAGCCGGGGGCGCAATCGTCGGAGCAGACCACGCTGCCCTCGGGGCTGCAATTGGGCACAGGGGTGCGCACCGTCAGCACCGAGCGGCTGCATAGCCAGGGCAATCTGGAGCAGACCGACAACAGCAAAGATGTGGCCATTAACGGCAACGGCAAGGGTTTTTTCCAGGTGCAAATGCCGGACGGCTAGACCGCCTATACCCGCGGTGGCTCGTTTTAGGTCGATCAAAACGGCCAGATGGTGACCTCCAGTGGTTACCCGATACAGCCTGCTATCACCATTCCCGACAATGCCCTGACCGTCACCATCGCCCGCGACGGCGTGGTGAGCGTGACGGTGCGCAGGGGCAGGACAACGCCACGCAGGTGGGGCAGTTGACGCTGAGCAACTTTATCAACGAGGCGGGGCTGCAAAGTCTGGGGGAGAACCTGTACCAGGAGACCGACAGTTCAGGCGCGCCCAATGAGTCCACTCCCGGGCAAAACGGCGCGGGATTGCTCAACCAGGGTTACGTGGAAACCTCGAACGTCAGTGTGGCGGAAGAGCTGCTGGTGGATATAATCCAGGTGCAGCACGCTTACGAAATCAACAGCAAAGCGGTCAGCACCTCCGACGCCATGCTGCAGAAACTGACGCAACTTTAACATGATGAACGCCTACGGCGAGAGCTTACCCATCGCCGCCGGACCGGGTAGGCCCGGCGCGCGCCGGCTACGCCACCGATCCCGGCTATGGGGAAAAACTGGTGCAGATAATCGCTCAATTGAAAGATACCGCCCACCGGGCGGTAAAAGCCTATACCCATGATTTAAGCTTGCTGTTTTAATAACACCCGGCGAATTCTTTTTTATGCGCTCTAAAGTTTTGCCCCTTAGCGCCGTTATTTTTTTAATTGCCGTTATCATTCGCCGGTTTTTTTATTTACCTACCCGGAAGAAAGGAAAAGTTATGTCCAGCCCATTATACAATATCGCTTCTTCCGGATTAAAAGCCGCCCAGATAGCGCTGGCCATGACCTCAAACAATATTAGCAACGCTTACGTCGACGGCTATAACTTGCAGCGCGTGACGTTGAGCGAGGCCCAGCAAAGCGGGGCGCTGGGCAATGGCGTGTGACCATCACCGGCATCAGCAGCGCCTATGACTCGCTGGTGGTGGGGCAGCTGCGCGCGGCGTCCACTTCCGCCGCCGTGGCCAGCACCTATTCGGATAATATCAGCCAGATTGATAACCTGCTGTCCGATTCGGATACGGACTTATCCACCCAGATGAGCACCTGTTTCGCCTCGCTACAGGCGTTATCCTCGGCCGACAGCGATAGCGCGGCGCGCCAGACGGTGATCGGCAGCGGACAGAATCTGGTCAGCCAGTTCAGCAGCCTGGACAACACGCTGCGTGATATGGACAGCGCCATCGACAGCCAGCTCTCTGCCACCGGGGATCAAATCAACACCTACGCGAAACAAATTGCCAATCTTAATGCCCAGATAGTCCGTCAGGGTACCGGTTCAGAGTCCAATGCGCTGCTGGTCAGCGCGACCAATTGGCCAACTCCCTCAATGAGCTGGTCGGCGTCAATGTGACGGCGCAGGACGACAGCACCCTCAGCCTGACTATCGGTAGCGGCCTGACCTTAGTGCAGGGCAGCAGCGCCTATTCATTAGCGGTGGTACCGTCCTCGGCTGATGTGTCGCAGATGGCCCTGGCCTACGATCTCGGCAATGGCACCCTGAGCGAGATAGACCCCGCCACCCTCTCGGGCGGCAGTCTGGGCGGTATGCTGAGCTTTCGCGATGGAGCGTTGGCCGACGCCCGCAATCAGCTGGGGCAAATCGCGCTGGCGTTCGCCGACAGCTTCAACCAGCAGCATCAGGCCGGGGTGGATCTGAATGGCGATGCCGGTGGCGATTTCTTCACCCTTGGCAGCCCGACGGTCGTCAGCAACACCCGTAATACCGGTAGCGCAGTGCTGAGCGTGGCTTTTAGAGACAGCACGGCGGCTAAAGCCAGCGATTACACGGCCAAATACACCGCCGACGGCTGGCAAATAACCCGCAACAGCGACGGTGCCAGCGTGGACTATACCACCACCACTGACGAGGGGGGCACCACCGTCCTGAGCTTCGAGGGGCTGAGTATGTCGGTGAGCGGCACCCCGAGCGTCAATGACAGCTATCAATTGAAAACGGTCTCAAACGTTATTCAGGGTCTCAGCGTCGCCATCACCGAGCCCGGTCTTATTACCGCGGGTCAGGAGGACGACGAGAGCGGCGACGGCGATAACCGTAATGCAGAGGCGCTGCTGGCGCTGCAAAACACAAACTGGTGGGCGGTAGCGCTACCCTGTCGACCGCCTATGCGTCGCTGGTCAGTAAAGTCGGCACCGAGACCAGCAATGCCAAAATCACCGCCACAACGCAGGCCAGCATGGTAAGCCAGCTGACCGAGAAGCAGCAGTCGATTTCCGGCGTCAATCTGGATGAGGAGTATGTCGATCTGCAGCGTTATCAGCAGTACTACCAGGCCAATTCCAAGGTTATGACCACCGCCGGAACCATTTTCGATGCATTATTATCGGCGCTTGGCTAACGCCATCGCTGCGCTTTTGTCATGTCGTAAGGGGACACCACCATGCGCTTGAGTACCAGTATGATTTACCATCATAATTTAGACGCTATCAGAGAGTCTTACAGAAAATGGGAAAATACCGGTCAACAGTTGGCAACCGGTAAGCGGGTTAATGTACCTTCCGACGATCTGATCGCCGCCTCCCAGGCAGTCAAACTCAGCCAAAGCCAGGCCCTCAACAGCCAATATAGCGTGGCGCGCACCAGCGCGACCAACAGCCTGTCGGCGGAAACCAATGTGCTGGAACTAGGTGACCGACGTCATTCAAAGCGCCCAGACGCTGTTGGTGCAGGCGGGTGACGGTACGCTTAGCGATCAGGATCGGCAGTCGCTGGCGACGCAGTTGCAGTCTTATAAATATCAGTTGCTGAATCTGGCCAATAGTCAGGACGGTAATGGCAACTATCTGTTCGCCGGTTATAAAACCAACAGTGAGCCGTTTGTCGCGGCCGAGGACAGCAGTATCAGTTACAGAGGCGGCGGCCAGGCGATGACCCAGCAGGTCGACGCCAGCCGCAGCTTGACCGTTGGCGATACCGGGTCGGCGGTATTTATGAGCCTGACGGCCGGCTATACCACCGAGCCGGACGGCGGCGACAGCGAAAGCAATATTTTCAATACGCTGGATATCGCCCTTAAGGCGCTGACCACCCCCCTCGAGGATGCCGACAGCACCGTCACCGATGACTACACCGCCGCCATCGGTAAAGCCAGCCGCGGACTGTCCAATTCGCTGGATACTGTCCTGTCGGTGCAAAGTTCGGTGGGCAGCACGCTTATCAGCGATAACATCAGCGCGCTGGTGGACGTGGACTGGTATCAGGCGATCTCCGATTACAGCCAGCAACAGGTTGCATTGCAGGCCGCTTACAGCACCTTTACCGCCATGCAATCCATGTCGCTGTTTAGCCAGTAATTGGCGGGATCCTCAGCGGGTCATCCCGCGGAGGATCTCCGACAGCAGGTCGAACACTTCTCCCATCATTTTTTCCCAGGATGGCGCTAGCAACGGCAGCGGCAGCAGCAGGCTAAAGGTCAGAATGCCCACCGTCAGGGTAAGGGGAAAGCCGATAACGAACACCGTTAACTGCGGCGTGATGCGGTTCAGTAATCCCAGTGCGATATTGAGTGTCATTAGCATACAGATAAGCGGCAGCGCCAGCATCATGCCATTCAAGAAAATAATGCCGCCGGCGCGGGCCAGCGCCATAAAGGCACCGGGATCCATCAGCTGACTGTCCAGCGGCAAAATATGAAAGCTGTCCGCCAGCAGCGACAATAGCCACAAGTGGCCGTTCAGGCTGATAAACACCAGCAGGGCGAGCAGATTGAGCAGGCGCGCCAACAGCGGGGTATTCAAACCGCTGGCGGGATCAAAAAAGGTCGTGAAAGAGAGCCCCATTTGCAGCCCGATGACCTCGCCGGCCATGCGTACGGCGGCGAAGGTCAACTGCATCGTCAGGCCGAGGGCGGTGCCTATCAGGATTTGCTTGAGGGCGAGCCAAAAGCCGGCCAATGAAAACAACGGCGAGTCGACGGCGGGCAGCGAGGGGGCGATAAGCAGGGCGATGAGAATGCCCAGCCCCAGCTTTATAGGCGCGAGAATCGATTTTTCGCTGAACAGCGGGGCGGTACTGATAAGCGCCAGAATACGCAGCAGCGGCCAAAACAGTTGCGGCAGCAGCGCCGCGAGCTGGCCGCTATCCCAATGCAGCACGGTTAGACTGCCATGAGCGGCAGATTGGTCAACAGGGTGCGCATGTAGTCCAAAATCAGATTTAGCATCCAGGGACCGGCGAGGGTGATGGTGGCCACCACCGCCAGAATTTTCGGGATAAACGAGAGCGTCATTTCGTTGACCTGGGTGGCGGCCTGGAGCAGGCTGATGATAAGGCCGCTGAACAGGGCCGCCAGCAGTAGCGGCGCTGCCAGCGCCAGTGCGATGAGCATGCCTTCATGGCCGAGGGCCATTACCGATTCCGGTGTCATTGGTACCGCCTGTAAAGGAACTAGCTATAAAAACTTTGCGCCAGCGAGCTGAGCAGCAGCTGCCAGCCATCCACCAGCACGAAGAGCATCAGTTTGAACGGTAGCGAGATGGTCGCCGGCGGTACCATCATCATCCCCAAGGCCATTAGCACCGAGGCCACCACCAGATCGATAATCAAAAAAGGAATAAACAGCGTAAACCCTATCTGGAAGGCCGTTTTCAGCTCGCTGGTGACATAGGCCGGCAGCAGGATGCGCATCGGCACCGCCTCCGGTCCCTCCAGAGGCGGCACGTTGGCCAGGCGGGCGAACAGACCCAGATCCGCCTCCCGCGTTTGGCGCAGCATAAAGGCGCGCAACGGCTGCGATCCCCGCTCCAGCGCGGTCTGCATCGAAATTTTATTTTCGCTCAACGGCAGATAGGCCTCGGTGTAAATGGAATCCAGCACCGGCGACATGACAAAAAAGGTCAAAAATAGCGCCAAACCCAGCAGCACCTGATTGGGGGGCGCCGACGGGGTACCAATGGCGCTGCGCAATAGCCCCAGCACGATGATGATGCGGGTGAAACTGGTCATCATCAATAGAGCCGCCGGAATAAAGGTCAGCGAGGTCAAAAACACCAGCGTCTGTACCGGCAACGACCAGTTCTGACTGCCGCCGGGCAGCGGCTGGCTGATAATGCTGGGTAATTGCGCGAAGCAGGCCGGGGCGAACAGCAGCATAAGCGCTGCGGCGTAAGCGGGGCGGAACTCGCCTGATTTTCTGCGTTGGCGAATCATGCGTTACCGCTCCGCTGGCGAATTTGCCGCAATAACCGCTGGCGAAAATCCTCCGGCGCGGGGCCGCTATCGCCGCGTTCAGGCTGCTCGGGGGCGGACAAAGTATGTAGCGTAGTAATGTGCTGCGGCGTGATCCCCAGCACCAGCCAGGTTTCCTCGACCTGCATAATCACCACCTTCTCCCGCGCCCCGACGCTACAGCTGGCCCGGACCATCAGCCGATTGCCGCCGCGCCCGGCCGGCGTCAGACGCAGGGTTTTCAGCAGCCAGCCGCCAATGACGATAAGCAGCAGGATACCGAGCAGCGCGCCGCCAACCTGGGTGAGCGCGCCGCTGGCGCTGAAGGCTGGCGCGGTGGCAAACTCTCCCCCCGAGGCGGCAGGGTGTGTTTGTCTCGTCAATGCGGACCGAGCGGTTGCCGCCGGCACGGCGGCGTCATGACCGCTCAGAGCGGACCGTTCCGCTAGCGCGGGCTGACCGTTTGTAGCCGGTGCGGTTGCGGCGTGACAGGTTAGAGTGAGCTGTTGCGCCGGCGCCGAGTGCATCTGGGCGGCGGATGTGGTGGCGCCATAGCCGGCCGGCGCGCTAGCGTTGTCGGCGGTGGTCGGCGGAGAGCCGCGTAACGGCGAAGCGGTCATTTAGCGGCTCAACCTGCGCATCCGCTCGGACGGCGTGATGATGCTGGTGATGCGAACGCCGTATTTGTCCGCCACCACCACTTCCCCCTGAGCGATAAGATAACCGTTGATAAGGATATCCAGCGGCTCGCCCGCCAGGCCGTCCAGCGCGACTACTGAACCTTGCGCCAGACGCAACAGCTCTTTGATGGTCATTTTGGTGCGCCCAAGCTCCACGGTCATCTTGACCGGGATATCCATAATCAGGTCGATATCCTGTAGCGATCCGTTGCCACCTTTTCCCGCCAGCGGGGAGAAAATGCCGTCGGTGGACACCGCCCGTTCCCGATCGCCGCCCTGCTGCACAAGCGCTTCAGCCCACAGATCGTCCGCGGCAGACGGTTTGGTCGGCTCAGTCATTGGGTGACTCCTCATTCTGGGAGTTCAATACGGGATTAATCAATTGGTCGACGTGGCCGGTGAGCACCGGCACGCCATCCACATAGGCGGTGATATGCTCGGGTTTTTCGATGTTTAGTACATCCGCCGGCGCCAGTTTTAAAATTTCCGATAGCTGCAGCGACACGTCGGTAAAATTCGCCACGAGCTCCAGTTCGGAGTGCTGGATCTGACGTACCAGGTTTTCGCGCCAGCTTTGATCTTCCAGCGGCGGGTTGGCCAGCAATTCACGCAGAGGCTCGATCATGGAAAATGGAATACAGATATAAAATTCCCCTATCAGGGACCCAATTTCCACGTGGAACGGGGTGGTCACCATGATATCGTTAGGCGAGGAGGTAATATTGGTTAACTTCACCTGCATCTCGGCGTGGACATATTCGATAGTGAGCTGGTAGATGGCCTGCCATGCCTCCTGATACCCTTCCAGCGCCAGACGCAGCATACGGCGGATAATCCGCTGTTCGGTATGGGTAAACTCCCGGCCTTCCATCCGGATGGGGAAGCGTCCGTCGCCGCCAAACAGGTTATCCGCCGCGATAAACACCAGAATGGGTGAAAACACAAACAGCGCCGTACCGCGCAGCGGCTTGAGATGAATAAGATTCAGATTAGTCGGCACCGGTAAATTGCGGGCAAACTCATGGTAAGGCTGGATCTGAATGGCGCCGACGGTAATGTCCGGGCTGCGGCGCAACAAATTGAACAGTCCCATGCGGAAATGGCGGGCGAAACGCTCGTTAATAATTTCCAGCGCCTGCAATCGTTCGCGCACCACCCGTCGTTGGATGTACGGATCGTAGGGCTTGATCTCCGGTTCGGCGCTGGGGCTGGTCGGCTGCTCGACGATATCGTCGCCGTTGAGCAACTCATCGATTTCCGCCTGCGATAGGATGCTGTCGGCCATAGCGGTCAGCGCAGAATGAAAGCGGTAAACAGCACGTCGTCCACCACTTGCGGCGGTTGCCCGGCGACCAACGGTTCGGCCAAGGTTTGCTTTATCTTATCGATGAGTCCTTGCTTGCCCTGCGGGCTGGCCAGTTCGCCGGCCTGCTGGCGCGACAGCAACAGGCGGCTGTGTACCAGCGGCAGATAATCATTGAAGGTTTTGCGCGTCTCTTCATTGGGCAGACGCAGGGTCAGGCCGACATACAGTACCCGGTCCAAGTCGTTATCGGGATTGGCGACGTTGACGGTAAAGGTTTCCAGCACCATAAAGACCGGCGCGGGCGGCGGCGCCAGAGACGTTGTCGCAGCGGCACGCAATTGCCACCAAAAATAACCCGCCGCTCCGCTGGCGGCAATGAGGACGATGACCAGCGGCGTGATCCAGGGGGCGGACGTGCGGGCGATGGGACGCGCGGATTCAGACATGACGTAACAAATTCCTTGAGCATGACGATGCGAATCAGGCGTAGCTGATGCCCATCGGTTAATTGCCGCCAATTATGCCGCTATTTCTCGCCATCAATGGCCGGAATAGAATAAGTAATTTATGCTTATTTTGCCGAGCTGTATCCCGCTTTCCGCCAGCGCCGTGCGCAAATGGGGCAGCGCTGCCTGTAGCGTATCCCGTACCTGGGCATGATCCGACACCATATGGATCTGCAATTGATTATCCTGCATATGCAGGGAGATTTGCAGTGTACCGAGATCGGCCGGGTGCAGGCGCAATTCGGCGTTGCTCTGGTTATTGCGGGCGAACATCACTAACTGCTGCTCTATGGCCTGCTGCCATTCGTCGCTGCCCAATTGTGAGGCAATCATCGCCGACGGCGGGGTGGCGGTGGCCGCGGTGGTGCCACTCAAAGAGGTGGGAAACAGCGCGGCGACATCGGTCGCTGAAGGTGCCGAAGCCGGCGCTACCGCCGCGGGTCGAGATTGCCGGTACGGCTGTCGTTTTTTCTGATCCAGGCGGTTTTCACGCAAGTGCTCCGCCTGTTCCTGACGCGAATGCAGCGTGCTCAAGGCATTTAACCGTTGCTGTTTACTCTGCCAAAGCGCAATCGCCTGCTGTAATTTTTCTTTCCACTGATTGAGCGCCTGGCGGTGCTGGGCGATAGCGGTTTCCAGCGTCAAAATGAAGTGCTGAAAGTTTTCATAATCGCCGGAGACCATGCCGGATTGCAGCTTTTGTCGGCACTCTAGCTCGTACGCCAGCAATTGATCCAATCTGGCCACGGCCTATTGGCTGGCGTGTCGGGCTTGCCCGAGCGCCTTTGCCGCCAGGTCGCTATCTTCACGGGCGCGCAACACGTCAAGCGCTGAAGGTATTTTCATTTGCCCTCCCGTGCGGGTGCAGCGCGTAGCGTCGTGGCCGGTACCCTGGTTGCCGGCGGGCGAAACCGCAGGCGCTTGAGGCCCCTTTACCGGGTATGCATGGGGGCGCGTGAGGGCCAGGCTAAGGATCATACCCCCTCTACAGCCGGGGCGAACAGGGCCTGTAGTTGCCGTCGCGCCTTGTCATAACCGCACGCTTCATGCATGCCCTGCTGCAAAAAACCTTCGATAGCGGGATAAAGGGGCGATCGCCTGCTCCAGCAGCGGATCGCTGCCGGGCGCATAGGCGCCGACGCTTATCAGATCGCGGTTGATTGGTAGCGTGACAATAGCTGTTTTAACTGGCGGACATCACGTTCCTGTTCCGCCGTTACCAGCGCGGTCATTACCCGGCTGATGGACGCCTCGATATCGATCGCGGGATAGTGGCCGCTTTCCGCCAAATCCCGCGACAAAACAATGTGGCCATCCAGTATCGCCCGCGCGGCGTCGGCAATGGGATCCTGCTGATCGTCCCCTTCGGTGAGCACGGCGTAGAAAGCGGTAATCGAGCCGCCGCCGCCGATGCCGGCGCGTTCCACAGTGCCGGCAGGCGCGCGAACACCGACGGGGGATACCCTTTGGTGGCGGGCGGCTCGCCGATAGCCAGCGCGATCTCCCGCTGCTCCATGGCATAATGGGTCAGCGAGTCCATGATAAGCAACACGTGCTGACCGCGATCGCGGAAATCTTCGGCGATGCGGGGTGGCGTAAGCGGCGCCCTCATGCGCAGCAGCGGCGAGACATCCGCCGGCGCGGCAATCACCACCGAACGCGCCAGCCCCTCGCTGCCCAGAATATTTTCGATAAAATCTTTGACTTCTCGGCCGCGTTCGCCGATAAGCCCGACCACCTCGCAATCCACCTCTGCGTTATCATCGCCGCCGGTCCGCGCCACCCGGCAAGGGCGCCTAACGACAGTTGCAAACCGCTTTCCTCCATGACCAGTCCGGTGGCGCGCGTCAGCCGTTACTCCAGCGCATCCAGCGCGCCGAGCCAACGCTTGAGCCACGCTGTATTTCGGCCAGCGCCGGGGCAATGCGGGCAATATAACGCCGGCCGGCGTCGGTCAGCGCCACAGTGCGGGTTGAACGATTGAAAATACGCACGTTCAGCCACGCTTCCAGGCCCGCCACCGCGCGGCTTACCGCCGTGGCGGACATGCAGAGCTCCCGTGCAGCGCCTCGAAAGCTCTGCCGGTGGGCCACGACCGCCGTCGTGCGCAGGCGTTGGCGCGGCAAATTGAGTGCGGCCGTGTGTTGATTAATACGCTTGATCATGAGCCGCAGGCGCCGTTCGGCGGTATGAAACAATCGGGTCTGGGGCGCGAAATGGGGCATGCTGGCCTATCTGGAGCCGAAAGCCGTATTAGAGGGCTGAGCACCGCGCCAGCGTCATTCCGCGCGCTGCACTGGCCAACAGATCCTTTTTGGCAATGCTGACGCGGGCCATCAACCCGCCCGCGCCGCCGGCGCCGAGATACTCATGGTGGCCACCACCCATTGCTCGGCGGCAAACACCGGTGCGGAGATGGACAGCAAATCATCGCTCACTTCGCCGCGGCTGATGTTGTAATGCTGCTGGCGGATGTCAGCCAGCCGCGCGCGCTCCTCCTCCGGCATAAACGCCAGAAAAATCTTGCTTGAGCCGGTATGTAAGGGGCGTCGGCGGCCGATAATGGCATTCACGCGGATTTCCCGCTCCGGCTCTCAACTGGCGATACACATCGTTTCCAGCTCGTCGCGGATGCGGAGATGAATGGTTTCATCCACCTGTAATCCCACCTCACGTAAAATCGTTTCAGCCAAACACACTAAATCGATCTGCGCACGGGCGGCATTACCGATAAGCAGCGATTGATAGCCGAGATGAAACGTTTTGCCGTCCCGGCTCCGTTCAATCATGCCGCTGGCCTCAAGATTGCGCAGCATGCGGAAAATGTGCTGTCGGCTAGCGCCCAACTTGCTCTGCATCACTCATTCCATGTCGCCTTCCACCGGCGTGCAGCCGGTGGAAGGCGAGGTGATTGATCTGGGCACAGGGTCGGACGCGGATTTTGCCGCGCAACACGTGGCCGGCAAGCTGCTGCTGATAACGGGCATCGCCACGCCGGGCGTCGCCGAGCGTGCCAGCCGGGCAGGGGCGCTTGGCGTTATCCAGACCAGCCCGCATCGGATACTCATGAGATGTGTATCTCGCCGGTGTGGGGGAATCCGTCGCTGGAAACGGTGGCAAACTTGCCGCGCTGTCCTTTCGTTTCGGTGTTGCAGGCGGACGGCGATGCCATCCGCGCCGATCTGGCCCGGGAACTGTTAACCGCAACCATGACCACCGAGGTGGATATCGGTTGGCGCAAAACGCCGATTTTAGTCACGCAGATGAACGTGGCGGAGGCTAACGAGCCGTTTGTCCTATTCTCCGGCCATCATGACACCTGGCATTACGGCGTGATGGAAAACGGCTCCGCCAACGCCACCATGATCGAAGTGGCGCGCGTCTGCGCCCAGGAACGCCATCTGTGGCGGCGCGGCTTGCGTATTTGTTTTTGGTCCGGCCATTCCCACGGTCGCTACTCCAGCTCCGCCTGGTATGCGGATGAACATTGGCACGAGCTCAATCGCCGCTGCGTGGCGCATGTCAATATCGACAGCCCGAGAGGTGTCGGCCGGCAATCTGGCGAATACCGGCGTGATGACCGAACTGCATCCGCTGGCGGCCGGCGCCATTATGGCCGAGACAGGGCAGGCTCTGGCCGGCAAGCGCAAGGCCCGCTCCGCGGATGAATCTTTTCAGGGCATCGGTATTCCCTCGCTCTTCGGCTCTCTCAGCGGACAAACCGCGCTAGAGCCGGGAATGCGCAACGCGCTGGGCTGGTGGTGGCATACCCCCGATGACCTGCTGGATAAAATTGACGAGGCCAATTTGCGCCGCGACGCCCGCGTGGTGCTTGAGGTGCTGTGGCGTCTTCTGAGCGATGAGGTCTTGCCCTTTGACGAGGCGGGTAAAGCGGCGGAATTGCATACGCAACTGGCAACGCTTACGACCGAGCTGAACGACCGCTTCTCTTTGCAGGACGTGACGGCGCAGGCGCAGCATTTAATGCAGTCGCTGCTGACGCTACAGGACCCACAGCATGCGCTGCCGCCCGGCCAGATCAATACCGCGCTGATGGCGGTGTCGCGTGTACTGGTTCCCCTTGATTATACCTACGGCAACCGTTTCGCGCACGATCCGGCGACGCAGGTGCCGGCCTGGCCGTTATTGGCGCAGGCGGCCGTGGACGACGCGCTCAGTGGCTGAACAACGCGACGGGATGGAAAGAGACCCTGATGAAAAGAGCTATTACAGGTGTAGCGGCGCTGGTGCTGCTGTGGGGTGCCGCCGTCCGCGCCGACGATTTGCAGGTTTACGAGGCGCTTATCTATCAAGATCGCTACCTCAAGCCGCAGCCGTGGCTGGCGACCGCGTGGAAAAATATAGACCCCGTCACCTGGGAGCTTACCCTGCGTGAAGTTCAGCAACGGCCAGCCTTTTACCGCCGAGGATGTGATGTTTTCCCTGCGCCGCGGCTTAACGTTGGACGGATTGCGCACCTACCGTGGTTATTTAAAAGATATCGTCAAGGTAGAGGTGCTGGACGCGCATCGGGTCAGGAACCACCCGGCAGCCGACATCGTTGCTGCCCTGGAATTTGACCTCCATCGGCATGGTATCCGTGGCGGCGAAAGGGGCGACGGCGGCGGATTTCAACGGCGGCCGCGCGGCGCTGTTATCCGGCGATGTGGACGTTATCGACCAGGTGCCGGGCAATCTGAGCAAGCGTATCACTGCTAATCAAGACACTGCGCTGGTAGAGGACACCTCGGTGTTCAACGCGTTTCTGGCGCCGGACCGTTACTACGACGTTTCTCCGTTTATTACCGCCAACGACGGTTCGCCGCTGCTGGGTAATCCGTTTAAAAACCCGCAGGTGCGGCAGGCCCTGACGCTTGTCATCAACCGCGACGGACTGGCAAGCTGGATTATGCAGGGCGCGGCCACCCCTACTGGCCAGCTGGTGCCGGAGGGGATGAAAGGTTATGATCCAGGCATCGCCCTGCCTCGCTATGATCCCGCCCGCGCGCGGCAATTGCTTAAGGATGCCCCGGTTATCCGCAGGGCTTCCGGTTGACCCTCCATTGCTATAACGATCGGTTCGCCGGCGACGCACAGACCTGTCAGGCGGTCGCGGCGATGCTGACGGCGGTGGGCATCACCACGCGCGTGGAAACCATGCCCAGCTCGATCTTCTTTAAGCGCGCCACCAGCGGCGGCGCCAACGGCGGACCGGGTTTCTCGATGTATATGGTGCTGTACGGGACGCCCACCGGCAGCAGCACCAATTTCCTTATCACCACCGTCGAAACCTATGACAAAGCCAAGGGGCTTGGCATCAATAACCGCGGCCAGTACTCCAATCCGGCTATCGATAAGGTGATCGATGCTTCGCAAACCACCTTTGAAGAAGCCGAGAATGAGAAATTACTGCTGCAGGCCACCCGGATGACCCTCGAGGATCAGGCGGTGATCCCGCTGTTTTTCCTCAAATCCTCCTGGGGCATTCGCGCCGGCTTAACGCTTGAGCCGCGCCGTGATGGTTTCACCATGGCGCGCAATATCCGCCGTCGTTAAGGCGCGAACGCCTATCCATTTATCCCCGGCGTCTGACGGCGCCGGCACCTATGGCAATCAGAGGGGAGCGTTATGTTTGACAAACCACTGCAGCGGCGGACAGTACTGAAGGGCGCCCTGGCCGGGCTGGAATCGTTGTCTCTGGTCAGCCTGCCCGGCCGATTATGGGCGGCGCCCAGCAAAACGCTGCGCATCGCGCTGTCGGCAGCGCCGACCACCGTCGACCCGCATTTGCAAAGTAACGCGCCCAATAATGACCTGGCGACCCACATTTTCGACTCGCTGGTGGTTAACGACGCCAAATCCCAGTCGGTGCCCGGTCTGGCGTCCTCCTGGAAAATCGTGGACGATACCCACTGGGTATTCCAGTTGCGTCCCGATATGACGTTTTCCGACGGCGCGCCGTTAACGGCAGACGATATTATTGCCTCCATTAACCGGGCCACCAACCTGCCGAGCACCGCCTCTTTTCGTACCTACACCCAGACCATCAAATCCATGGCCGCCGGGGAAAACAACCAACTGCTGATTGAAACCCACGCGCTGGATCCTGCTGCCGAATTCCCTGAGCCGCATTCGCATCATCGCTGCGAAGTATAAGGACGCCCCGAGCAGCGATTTCAACAATGGTAAGGCCGCCATCGGCACCGGGCCGTTTGTGCTGGTGGAGTATGTGCCCGGAAATAAGGTGGTGCTGAAACGCAACGAGCATTATTGGGGGGAGGCGTTCCCATATGAGCAGGTCGAACGCTGGTTATTTCCGACGAGGCAGCCCGCCTGGCGGCATTGCTATCCGGCAGTTTCGATCTGATTGAAGAGATGCCCTATCACGGCATCAAGCAGGTCGAGTCCTCCGGCCGCTTTCATATTCAGCGCGGTATTTCCAGCCGGGTGGTCTATCTGGCGATGGATCAGCAGCGCGAGGTGACACCGTTTATCAAAAGCCCATCCGGCCAGCCGCTGGAGAAAAACCCGCTGAAAGAACCCCGCGTGCTGTCGCTGGCCATCAACCGGGCCGGGATTGTCAAACAGGTCATGGACGGTAATGCCCAACCGGCGGCGCAGTTTTTGCCGAACGGCGCGCCCGGTACCTCGTCAGATATTCAGGTGGATAGCTATGATCCGGCTGCGGCTAAGGCGTTGTTGGCGGAGGCCGGCTATCCCGAGGGTTTCCAGCTTACGCTACACGGCTCTAACGACCGCTATATCAACGACTCCAAAATCGTCCAGGCGATTGCGCAAATGTTCAGCCGTATCGGTGTAAAGACGCAGGTGGATGTGATGCCCTGGTCGGTCTATTCCGTGCACATCAGCAAGGCGGAATTTAGCGTGTCGCTGGCATCCGGGGGGGGGGGGGTGAATACCGGCGAAACGTCCAATCCGATCACCGCCACTTACGACAAGTCAAAGGGCATGGGCAGCAGTAATTACGGCCGTTATTCCAATCCAGTGGTGGACGAAAAGCTTCTCATAGCCAAAGCCACCATGGACGACTGCAAGCGCAATGCGCTGCTGGCCGAGATTTTGCACCTGCTGTTTACCGATCACGCTATTTTGCCGTTGCATTTCGAGGCAGTGGCGGTGGGGGCGCGCAAGGGAGTCAATTACACCCCGCGCGCGGATCAATACACCTTGGCCATGGGAGTGAGTGAAGCATGAAACCCGATCTGTTTGGGGGCGCCGCCGCCCGCGCCGATCCCCGTTTTCAATACTGCCTGTATGTGCCGCCGTGCGTCGCCGACGGCACGCCGCTGGAACCGCTGCGCGGTACTGTGCCCGATCTTCCCGGTAGGGGTATGCGGCGACGGCGCCCGCAGCGGTTACAAATATCTTATCGAGGGCGATATTCGCTACGACCTGCTGTTGCTGTTGCTGGAGATGGTAGCGGAGGTGGAGGAAAAATACCGCCAGGACTGGCAGCAGTTCGCCATTTTCGGTTTCTCCGGCGGCGGTCATTTCAGCCACCGTTTCACCCTATTACATCCGCAGCGCCTGTGGGCGGCGTCCATCAGTGCGCCGGGATCGGTGACGCTGCTGGATCCCGACCGGGATTGGTGGGTCGGCATCCGCAATCTGCCGGCGCTATTCGGCGTGACCTTCGATGCCGCCGCGCAGGTGCAAATGGTGGTGGGCGCCGCCGATCTGGAAACCTGGGAGATAACCCATAAAGAGGGATCGCGGCATTATACGCCCGGCGTCGCGCACGATCGCATCAAAGTGCTCGACAGGGTGAAGGATTTTCTTGCCGACGCGCTGTCGCAGCGACGTCAACAGCAGAAGGCGGCGCGTGCATGAGGTGCTGGAATTCTATGCCCGCGCCGGCTCGGCGGTAACTGAAGACATGTGGCTGCCGTTAATGAGCGGCCAGTCCCGCGATGGTTTCGCTTTTCTGCTCGACGACCATCGCAATGAAATCGGCTATCAGGCGGTGTGTACGCCGGGTAGCGTGAAGGGCTATGCCCAGGCGCTCAGCCGTTACGGCACCTTTGACTGGCGGGATGTGATGGCACCGGCGATAGACCAGGCGCGCCGCGGTTTTATGGTGCGCCCGCACGTGTATAGCTATTGGTATCTGGATCAGCAGGCTGCCGGCCAGGTGAATACCCGCGGCAAATTGGCGCTGACCTCCACCGGCCGCCGGGTCTATTTTAACGTGGATGGGTCATTGAAAAGACCCGATCAAATTATCAGCAATCCCGATCTGATCCGCACGCTGGAGCGTCTGGCCGAGGAGGGACCTGAATCGTTTTACACCGGTGCGATCGCCCGGGAGATCGCACCGGATATGGCGGCGCAGGGCGGGTTTATCACTCATTGCCGGTTAGCGCGCCACCGTCATCCGGCCGGACAACGGCATCAGTCGCGACACCATCCATATTTCGGTGGTGGACCGCGACGGCAACGCGGTGGCCCTGACTCATACGCTGGGCAGTCCGTCCGGCGCCATTACCGAGAGGCTCGGCTTTATGTATAACGGCACCATGAGCCGTTTCGACCCACGTCCCGGCCGCGCGGCCTCTATCGCGCCGGGTAAACGGCGGGCCAGCTCCGCCGCACCGACCATCGTGTTCAGCGAGGGCAAACCCTTTGTAGTCATGGGCGCACCGGGGGGCAGTTATATCGCACCGTCCATAGCACAGGGGATCATGACCATCATCGTCTTTATCGGCGTCAATATGATAGGCAATCCGGTGGACATCCTGATTTCGCTGGACGCCGATCAGGCCGAGCGGCTGAGAGTCATTCACTAATTGGGGTTGGACCAGCCGCTGTAGCGGCAATATCTGGCGTTCATCAACGGTGCGCTGCACGGCAATCTGGGCGACAGCTATGTCTATAGCCAGCCGGCGCTACAAGTTATTTTGCAGCGCTTTCCCGCCACCTTTGAGCTGTAGGTCACCGCCATGATTTTTTAGGTGATTATCGGTATCCCTCTTGGCCTGTACGCCGAGCTGCGGCCCCAAAGCCCGCTGGCGAAACTGCTGATGGCCGGCAGGATTCTCGGCTTTTCGCTGCCGACGTTCTGGGTCGGTCTGATGCTGATTATGGTTTTCGCCGTTCAGCTCGGCTGGCTGCCATCAAGCGGCCGCGGCGCGACCGTGACATTGCTGCACGCCCAGTGGTTATTTCTCACTCTGGACGGTTGGCAACACCTCATTCTGCTGGCGATCAATTTGTCGCTGGTGATGCGCTTGACCCGCGCAGGCGTGCAGGAAGTGTTGTCGCAGGATTATATCCGCTATACCCGCGCGTGCGGGCTAACGGAAACCCGGGTTATTGGCGTACATGTTCTAAAAAAATATCATGATCACGGTGGTGACGGAGAGCATTTTCGCCTGGCCCGGTATGGGCAAACTCATCATCGACAGTATCAATGTCCTCGACCGGCCAATCATGGTGGCGTATCTGATGATGATCGTGCTGGTGTTTATTTGCATCAATTTGCTGGTGAATATCATCTATTTGCTGCTCGATCCGCGCGTGCGGCTCAGTGCCAAAGGAAATGTGTAATGGCTACTCTTACGCGTTTTTGATGGGCGGCGGCGACCGCAAGAAGAGCGCTGAGGGGAAATTACAGCACGGCGGCCGCTGGCTGCACGCCCGCGAATGGTCATTGCTCGAGGCTGAACCATTAATGCTTTATCTGCAAGACGACATGAGCCTGTCTTCGCAGTCGCTTGCTGAACCTCCCGACTTAGCTACCGGTTTGATCCGACCCGGCTGGTGCCGACCATCGGCGGCTCCTTAACCAGCGGCGAGCCTATTTTCACCGGCGGTGCGTTTGATCAGCGTGAAGATGCGCGCTTCTTAGGCTGCCGCCATCCCGGACTACCGCTTACCACTCGTCAGGATGTGTTGTCGTTCGAGACGCCGCCGCTTGCGCAGGATTTGGCGGTGATAGGCGAGGTATTCATCGAGTTGGTGGTGTCGACGGATGCGCCGGATACTGATTTCACCGCCAAGCTGATAGATGTCTACCCTCCCAGTGACGATTACCTGACCGGTTTTGCCATGAACATTACCGACGGCATTTTCCGCTGCCGCTATCGCAACGGTTTTAATAATCCGCAGCTTGTTACATCCGAGGAACCCTTTACTCTGCGTATCGAGCCCTTCGCCACCGCGAACCTGTTTAAAGCGGGCCACCGCATTCGCCTGGATATTTCCTCTAGCAATTTCCCGAAATACGATGTCAATCCCAACAGCGGTGAACCGGAGAGAAGCGGACGCTGTCCGCGCAGCGCACTCAATACGGTACATTTAGCGCCGCAATTTCGCAGCCGTATGCTGCAGCAAACCCTGCCGTTTGCTGCGTTTAGCGTCGGTGGCGGCAGCCGTTGTCGGAATGAGGCGCTCATCGTCGGTTGCGATAACTGCAACCGGTTGCGGCGCCTGTTAACGATCTAAGGGGCATGCCATCTACGCCCGCGATCCTCTCCATTTCCAGGCAGCGCCACCTATCAGCTGACAAGTCCACCGTTTGCCACCGGCGTTTTGCCGCATTCTGATCGTCATTGTCTGGCGTTTGGAGCAGGAAACAACGCCCGAGCATAAATAAGTGTAATTCCTGTGCCCACAAAGAATATCAAATTTCAATCATGCTGCTAAATGTCCTGAGGGGGGAGTTAATAGGTTTTGCGGTTATTTATGCCAAGGTGATAAGGGGGTGTTTTATTCTTTTTTATGATCGGCGCTTTCTCTTTTACAGCACATAAGATTAATATTTATTTATAATAATTCACGACTAATTGTTGATTAATTCAATTAGCGATGATGGGTTTTATTAATATTAACCATCTTGCAATCTCATTAACTATTGGATATATTTCTCCTGACGTAAATGGCAAAAATATACGACTGGTTAATTATTTATTTGATTAATAATGGATAAGTCGTGATAAATACGCTATTGTCACTCGAAATAAGAGTCGGTAATTTAATGGATGAAGGATTTCCTTCAGTGCAGAAAGGAAAAAGTGAAAATGAAATGAGTTGCCGATATTCAATCATAATGCATAATTTGAAAAATGAATTAAAAGAAATCATTAACGAATATCGTGACGTGGGTAATGAGTTTACAGCGGATGCAGGCACGCCAGCTCACTATGTATCCTCATCGGGTTCAGTGATGGAAGTGCTGCTACAAAAGCTGGACGGTAGACGATTGGCTGAGTGTCCTGCTATCGCGGCGGACGGCAGTAATCTGAAGGAGGTGAAAACAGCACTCACTGCATCCGCGCAAGCGACGTATGAAGTAGTTGATCAGGTGAAAGGCCTGGTACGTAAGGAGAGACTTAATCGTGAGGTTAAATTAACCCAATTACAAAGAAATATCGATCAGGTTGCGGCCAAGCCTGAGTTACGTCAATTTTCCTGCGAGGGTATACAGGATGAAAAACAATGGTCGAGGTATTCCGAATTCTGGGAAGGCATAGCCTGCGATATCAAATCGATTAAAAATAAAAAAGAGTACGTTGATTTTTATTCTGAGTTAACTTTAAAATATACTTATTTTTACCAAAAATTCATAGAATTACAAGCCACGGTGGCTAAATTAGTGAAGGAAGGAGAGGATGGTAACCACGTGAAATGGGATGCCAAAAACTTCCAGGAAAAGTTCAATGAGTTCAAGGATTATGCAAAAGTGACTGTGGTTTATGATATGCCAGAGTCGGCTGAGTTAAAAAAATATACGATATGAAAAATGGCAAGGATAAACAAAAGGCCATCAGTGACCTTGAGAAATCACTAGGTTTGAAACCTACATTTAAACTTGAATTGATAAAAGATAATTCTGGGAAGGTAATAGGTAGGATTAAATTCGATACCACGGCAATAGACAGTTGTCCAAAACAGCCATCAGGTATTGAAGAAGATGATGATCCTAAAAAAACAAAAAACGATCAAAAAACCGATATGGCAAGTTATAATGCCTGGCTTGCCGCTTTTAACTCAATGGGTAACTCTTTCGAAGGCCAATCCCCCGAGCCAGCGCACGGCATAGGTGACAAAGAGAAGCAGCGACGATGCCTCAAGACTGATATTGAATGTCTTGGCGATATCATTTAACACAAAGGTGATAGACAGAAAGTCGACGGCGTCAAAAACCCACACGCCCCAGGCGGTGATTAATACTTTCCATTGTGACCAGGTGATTTCCCGGTACCAGGACTGCGATGACGTTGTATTGGCTGAGGCTGTCGAATTTTGCATGTGAACCTCTTCTTTATAATAGGGTAACAAGTGTGTATTAGGCAGATGATTAAACGCTTAGCGAGTCCAGGTGTAATTCGATGATGTCGCGGACAGAGTCATCGGCATGTTAACGATCCGATTCTGCCCCAGCTGTTCGCCGGTCAGCGTCAAGCCGTGCAGCAGATTACTGATGGCTTTGTCGGGGACATGATCCAAAGCGACGTCAAGGTATTTACCGGACAGACGGCGGCCAGACCGGCCAAAGGTTCGCGGATGATCCCGCTGGCGAAGCTGGACGCGGCTTTATTCGGCTTACCGGGACGCACTACAATCGTGGGCATGACCAGGCTGCGGCCGTTGATGTAACCGCGGCGGCTATAGTCATTGATGAGCAGATCCACAATGGCTTTCTGCGTGCCGTAAGGGCTTTGGGGACGGTTACACCATTGATCGGGCACCGAGTCAGGCAATTTGCTGCCAAAAGTCGCGACCGAACTGGTGGTGAGAAACACGGTGCAGGTACCCAGTTGACGCAGCCGTTCAATCAGGCCTAATGACGCCAGTAAATTGGTCTCAAGGCCCAGCGCGAAGTTCTCCTCCTCCTGACTGGAAACGACCGCGGCCAAATGAATGACGATATCCACCGAGTCGTCCAGCAGCGTTTGTAGAGTCGCGTTGTCTGTGATATCGCCCGCCACCGCTTTCACGCGCCGATCGGTAAAACCGGTGGCCGCGACCACGTCGAAGGCAACTATTTCATCTATTTTGACGCCGGTACCATTGATGAATAGTTTGCCGGTGAAAGCCAGTAATGCCTCAATGAGCTTTCAGCCGAGAAAACCTTCGCCGCCGGTTACGACAAATTTCATAGGATCCTCACTGTGTGATGTGCGGGTGGAAAAAGTGCATCAGGACCTCCATCTGTCCGCTGTGCATGTCCGCGCCATCGACCCAGGAGCAACTAAAGGCTTTGGCATGGGCGATAAGGGCCGATCCACCGGGATGAATGACAACATCGCCGACGATGGTCCCGGCGGCCAGGTTGCCCAAGGGTTCAGGTAACCCATCCGAATCTTTCATGCCGACCGGTGAGGCATTAACGATGACATCGGCCTCGCGCCAGCTGTTGGATTCGGCGTTAAACTTGCCGCTCTCGGGCAGCGATGTTGCACATCGCTGCGGCCCGGGCGGCCTTGCCACCTTCCCTGTCCACAAGCGTGACAGCTCGGCGCTGGCGTCAGCCAGCGCCGCCGCAATAACCATACCGGCGCCGCCTGCACCGTAAAGGCGCACGTGTTTACCGCCGACGTTCAGGCCCTTGCGGAGCAGGGCGTTGACGAAGCCCTGACCGTCAAACATATACGCGCTCCAGGATCCATCCGGCTCGCGCCGCAGGGCATTGGTGGCTCCCGTACGCAGGCTTGCCTGCAGTAGACGGTCGGCAAACGCCAGCATCTGAAGTTTGTGCGGGAAAGTGACAAAAAAGCCGTCAACGTTATCCGCGGCTATCAGGCTACGGACGGTAGAAGACAGATTGGCCGGTGTGATGTTTAATGCCACCACCACGGCATCGATGCCTGCGGCCGCCAGCATGGCGTTGAAAACCTGCGCACCGGATGTCCCAGCATGAAATAGAGTCTGCTGCGATCGGAAATGATGTTATTCAGGCGGCTTTCCTGACGCTCCATCCACGCCTGCAAACGCGCCGAACGATAACGCGGCGGTCTGGCATCCACTTCGGCCTTCAACGCCATGGGCGCAGGCGCGAACAGGCGGGGATCCATGGTTTTGAGATGAGCGGAAACGTCGGGGCGGAAAGCCATATGCGCCAGTACGTCCCGTTCGAGATCGACACCCGGCGCAATCTCTATCAATTCCAGGCCCGCCGGCGGTGAGGGTACCGTTGAAAATCATTGTCCTGGCATTTTGGCTGATATTGATGAAGCCGCCGACGCCCACGATCAGATCGCCAAACCGGCTGATATTAACGTTGCCCTGTGCGTCGACTTGCGCGAAAGAGAGAAAAGCCAGATCGAGACCGCCGCCGTCATGGAAATCAAACTGATAGGGCTGATCGATCATCGCCATGACATTCTGGTCGCCGCCGGAATCGCGGCCCGTAATGGGCGCCCCGCCAATCATGCCCTGTTCATTGGTCAAAATAATGGAATCCAGCAGATCCTCTTCCGCCGCCCGCCGCCCGCCGCGTGGCCTGAGCCATGGCCAGCATTTCCCCCAGCACCGCTTCCTCCTCCATGGTGATATTGCCGTCCTCGTCTGCGGTAGTACCGCGCAGCAGTGCTACATTCAGCGGCAACGGGCGGAAAAACAGCCACTCTTCACCATCGATTTTCTTCACTTCGACAAACTGTGCCGGCGTCGAAGGGGACTGGCGGCCGCCTTGCTGGCGTGGATCGACGAAGGTATGAAGCCCGGTTTTGGTCATAAGCCCCGGATGGCCGCCGGCCATCTCCCGCCTCAGTTGCGACAAAGCCCCCTGCGGAAAAGTCCAAGATTCAATTTTGTCGTCTACCGCCATCTTCATTAACGCGGGCGAGTCAATCAGCGTGCTGGTAATGGAGCGGCGGGTCAGCCCCTCTTTGGCTAAATGATCTGCCCCGAGCGAGAGGCGATCGCCGATCCCGACAATGCTAATGGCGGTAATGGCTTGCGGCTGTTGCTCGGTGTCATACCGGGCGCCCAGGGCGGCAAGCATGGCCTCCGGACTGGCGTGTCCACCGCCGGTCCACTGATCAACACCGCGTCGTGATCTTCGATACTGCCTGGGCGGCTGAGATGACCTGCATAACCTCGCTCTCCTGCAAATGTAATGGCGGCTTTGCGCCGGTCCGTTCATTATCAATTAAAAATGTAAGCGATTGTCAAAATATAAATTTATTATTTTTTTATTGTGATACAGATAAAATAAATAACTGTTATTTAACATGCTTTATTAATCATTAATTGTTTTAACTTTTTTATATTTCACGGTGGAAGGTATTGTGTTTTTATTCTTTTTGATCTTAATATGTAATCGATTATCATTTAACGGGGGAGAAACATGTGGATTACCGGCGTTGAGATTGGACAGAGCTATAAATTTGCCAAAACGGTAAGCGAAACCGACATGGTGCTGTTTGCCGGCCTGATGGGGGATTTTAGCGATACGCACATCAATTTAGCAGTACATGCAGGAAACGTCCAGTATTGGAACCCGCATTGCCCACGGTGCGTTGATTATTAGCTATATCTCAACCGCTTCAACTGTCAGTATCGCCCACATCATTCATCGTGATGACATTACCGAGTTTCCCGTCACGCTCGGTTATGACGGCATACATTTCCTTAAGCCCATTCTGCTGGGTGATACCGTCACGGTGACCTATACGGTGGAAAGTATCGACGAAGCGAAACGCCGTAGTATTGCCGACGTTAAAGTCATTAATAAGCACGGCGACCTCGTCGTGGTGGCGAAACACATTATGAAATGGTCAGGAAAACTGTCGAGCAGAGCGTAAGCGGATTTTAGCAATAACCCGTTAGGTGATATGTTTTATACCGGAAAAGTGCCTGAGACAGGAAAAGCGATGTATGGCAGAAAAAATTGGTGTAAACACTAAGATCCGAGCAAAAAGTAATCGTACCTCAGGCCGTTCGACGACCGTCACGCTGGAATATGTTGCGCATAAGGCCAATGTGTCCACGGCGAGCGTTTCCCGCATGATGCGGGACCCCGCCTCGGTGTCGGAAAAAATGCGCCTGAAAATCGAGGAGGCCATTAACAGTTTGGGATGGGTTCCGCACGCGGCGGCGCGCTTGCCACCAACAAAACCAGGACCATCGGCGCCGTTTTTTCCACGCTGGATAACGAGCATTTTTCCACCGCCACCCAGGTTATCCAACGTGCGCTTGAGCAGTATGACTATACGCTGCTGTTGGCCTGTTCGGAATATGATTTGCAGCGGGAGCTGCGCCAGACGCGCAAAATGCTTGAGCGCGGCGTGGATGCCCTGGTGCTGGTTGGTGACGAGCATGATCCCGCGCTTTATCCGCTGTTGCGGCAAAGGGCTATTCCGTTTGTGACCATGTTTACCTGGCGTGAGGGAGACGATCCGGTCTGTATCGGCTCGGATAATCAGCAGGCATTTATGATGCCACGCGGTATCTGATCTCGCTCGGCCACCGACGCTTCGGCATGCTTGCACAAAATGCGGAGCATAACGATCGCGCTGCCGCACGGTTGCGCGTCGTCAAACAAGCCCTGGAAGAGGAAGGGCTGGCGATACGTCCCCCGCATTTTGCCCAGGGCTTATGGGGGGTAGAGGAAGGCCGGAAACTGTTTAGGAAAATCAATGAAATAAACCCGCGGCCGTCGGCAGTGATTTGTGGCAACGGCACCTTCGCCATGGGTGCCTTGCTGGAAGCGCTTTCGCTGGGCATCAACGTGCCGGAGGAAATGACGCTGTTTGGGTTTGACGATTTTGAATTGATGAAGGAGCTTCCCGTTCCTCTCAGCACCCATATACCTAGTGAAGAAATTAGGACGAAAAGTAATGCAATATCTGATGGCCAGATTAGACGAAATCACCCTGGATATCGACTGGACAACCCGCTCACGCTGCCAGGCGGAATTGATTGTCAGAGCGTCTTCCGCTAAACCGGCAGACGAGAGTCAATAACACCGGGCATGATCACCGCCGTTTCCCGCCTTCAGGTTGCTTTTCGATGACACGTTAATCCAACCTGAAGTAGGGAGAAATGATGAAATTCGATAACGGCGTTCTCATTGCCAATTTGATGCCTTTCAATGAGGATTTATTGGTCAACTGGGATGCCCTGGCAGACCATACTCAGAAATTACAGGCTATAATAGACGGTATTCGCGGCTTCGTGGTCAATGTCTATGCCGGAGAAGGCCCGGCGTTAACCCAGGACGAACGTCTGCGTGAGGTGTCGTTGCACCGCGAGATCACGCAATCCGACCAGGCACAGGCGTATCAGCGTGCCGGTGCGGATGCATTGCTCATTTGCCCCCCGTCGTCTCCGGCTGGAATGCGTTCGACAGCCCCCATGTGGCCATCGCCTACCATAAAGCCATTGTCGCCGCGGTGGATCTTCCCCTTTTCCTGTTCCAATTGTCGATTGTCGATTGTCGATTGTCGATTGTCGATTGTCGATTGTCGATAACGTGGTCTATTCCCATGAGCTATTGATTCAGCTTGCGCGGGAAATTGACAGCGTCGCCGGGGTGAAAATGGCCCAGGCCAACGATGCCTTACGCTACGATAGGGACTATCTGGCGCTGCAATCGCTGGGGCGTCCTATGATTGCACTGCCGTCGGTGGCCAGTAGTCTGTTTCATAATCTCACCACGGGAGCAGAGGGGATTTTGACCGGGCTGGCGACCTTTGCACCCCATGAAATGGTCGCTTTATGGCGCGCCATCCCCACGCCCTATGTTCTCGGCCCGCAGGTCCGGGTGACTGAACCGGAACGCAGGCAACTGCAGGCGGCGCTGGAGGCGGCAAAGCTTAACCCGCTGTAAGCACGGTGATGTGCTGCCGGACGTCCTTGGCCGCCAGATGCGGCCGCAGAGGGGAGGCGGCGCCAGGGATGGACGGGTTTTTCTCCCCCTTTCGCGTGCCGCACGTCTGTAGGGGCAATGCTTTACCCGCGTGGTTAACGTGGGTTATTGCCAATGTGAAAACAGTTGCATCGGGGTGTTTATTATGCTGCAATTTTGCGACAACCTTTCCATTATGTTTGCCGATGTTCCTTTTCGCACGCTTTGAGGCTGCTTCTGCTGGGTTTAAAGGCGTGGAGTTTCTTTTTCCCTCCTATTCCTACGCTTGCAATGAACTTAAAGCGCGCCTGACGGGACTGGATCTTGAACTGGTCCTCTTCAATACGCCTCCGGGGGATATTCACTAGCAAGAATGGGGCTTGTGCGCGCTACCGGGAAGAGAGCGAGAAGCGCGCCAACACATCCCTCAGGCCCTGGACTATGCCTGTGAACTGAACTGCCGCCGGGTGCATCTTATGGCGGAAGTTATTCCTCCCGGTATGGCAAAAAAGGAATGTGAACGCCAGCTGATTAGGAACATCGCCTACGCCGCAAAGTTATTTGCTCAGGAGGACAAGATAGTGCTGCTGGAAGCGTTAAATCCGGGAACGAAACCGGATTATTTTTATTCCAGCCAATTCCAGGTGATGGATATTTTAAATAAGATCGAAAGCGAGAACCTCTTTCTCCAGTTCGATATTTATCATGCACAACAGGTTGATGGTAGCCTGACTGCGTTTATCAGCGAACACTTATCTCGCATCAAACATATACAGGTAGCGTCATTGCCGGGGTGTCATGAGCCCGATACCGGCGAGGTAAATTATGACTATCTTGAGGAGAAAAACTATTGGCAGTGGATAGGGTGTGAATACACACCGCGGCAAGAAACCGAAAGCGGGACTGGCGTGGCTACGTAAAAGCATAAGGAGCGAATGATAACGACGTCCTAACGAGTTTCTCTTCTCCGGTTGTTGGCAGTCGTGGTGACGGGTATAATGATAATACGCGTTGTGAGATTAGGGCCCTTTGGAAGAGAAATAAGATATTAAGCCGTGTTGTATTCCCGGAGGAGGCCCTTTTTTCAGGTGAATCATTGATCCACAATTTCTATACCTATTATAGACTTCACTATTAGCTTCATGGTTAGCGGCAGCAAACCTGCCTCAGAAAAACATCGTCTGCGGTATTATACAGGCTGCTCACAGAAGCTGCGAATACACTAACTACGGTGCGGATCACACTTTATCAATGTTATTGAGTGATGAATAACAACCTTTGGGATCTCTTATATGAATTAAATAAATGCTATTTATTATTAGATTGAGGAATAAATGATTAATTTTAATGTTAGTGCCGATCGTTATGCACAGTTTATGGATGCCAGCCTGGGCTTCAACGGAGTCGATAAGAAAAAAAAGCCACCTCACCCGATACCTTGCTTGAACGCGTTATTGATTTTCTTACATTAGGTAAGCTGCATAAAAGATTTGCCACGGAATATGATAATTTTACCGCAGCTGTCACCAAAGCTATCGAAGATAACAACAAAAATCAGGGGCGATATACTATCCCACAAGAGCTGACGCTGGACTATGAAGGCTATCAGGTTAGCTTCACCCCAACGCATGGAGCGGACGATGAGCCTAAAATGGTTATCGAGATTGCAGGCGCGGCGGAAAAAAAGAAATTAGCCAAAACCGCTACAAAAATTTCTGCACCCTGCAATTACTTAAGGAAAACAAGTTATTGCGCGATGCCGATATTTCTCTTACGAAAGATGGCGTGCCTGACCTTAAAAATGCTAATCTTACCGGCCTTTCCTTATCTGGAATCGATTTAAGCCACACTATTCTCGATCATGCCAATTTCACCGACGCCGACCTCTCGGGCGCCGAATTGCAAGGGGCGCAGTGCGAGAAGACCAACTTCAAGGGCGCTAACTTGCAGGGGGCGTGGTGTCAGGAGGCTAAATTCAACGGTGCCGATTTGCAGGGAGCATTGTGCCATAATACGTATCTGGCGGGCGCCGATTTGCGGGACATCGCCAAGACGGATAGCGTTTTACAACAATACATAGAGAAGACAGACAAAAAGCGGACAGAGGATATTCGTGCACTGTGCGATAAAATCGTAAAGGCATATGAAAAAGACAACAATGGAAAAGTCGAACATAACAACGATGGGGTGTTTAGAAAAGAGCCTGCGGTGCCCGAGTTGAATGATGCCACTGCTTCTCTCAATAGGGGGGAATTAGATATAGAAAAGGTGGGTATCCATGTGGCATCCACACTAATTAAAAGAGAATTTAAGGCTGAAAAACCACTGGATAAGGAAACCTTTGCGCGAATCGGGGCTCATCCCGAACAAGCGTTGCAACTGTTTCTCGATAGATTTGCTGCAATGACACCGGAAACGGGGAAACGGTGCCATATGATATTGGCCACATTTGCTGCGGCATACGATAATGCAGATAATGATAATGCTAGTGAATCTAACAAAGGCACGGTATTGAGCTGCGCAGCAGATACATCATTATTCAATGGTTTTTTTGCCCTTGCCGCCGGCAATCGTACAACGACTTACGACTACAGCGAGAGGATCCTGAGGGACTTTATCTTGTATCAAAAAGTCCCCCCTCCGCCATCGTATCGACGCTGTCGCATCAATGCAATTAGCTGAAACCATGCAATCTGCTAAACCCATACAATTCGCTGAGCCTGTTCAGTCTACTGCCTCCAGAGAACTTGCCGGGCCAATTTCTCCCCTTGTGAACAGCAGGATTTATGCCAACGCTATAATCGTTGATGCTAATGAGGCATCCCGGCAAACACAGGCGAAAGTGCCCAACGCTGAAGAAATTGCCAACCAGCCGGCGCAAAACATAACGCCTGCGCCGCACCAGGACGACAACATATCACCCTTCCCCAGCGAGTGAATGATGGCGGCAGGGCTAGCGCGCCGGTGGAAAATCGAATCATCGCTGAAACAATAAATAACGTTACCGGAACGAAACGTACCCCGGAGGAAAAAGAAGAACGTGCTGTCCAATCTGAAGTTAAAAAAAACGTAGCGAGAGGCATGACGCGGCAGTGTTAGATACCTATGCCGCACGCAGCGTAAAAGAATTAACGGCTTTTTTTGAAAAGCTGGCTAAGAAGGGTAGTAAGGTAAATTAATTGACTGCCTCGGTGGATCGCGATGCCAAGGAACTAACGTCGATGAAATTTATTAACAAGCGTTAGATGAGCAGCATTTATTCTAATCGCAACGCGCGTTAATAGCCCGCCTTCAATAGGATTATGTAAGGTGTTAACAGCCGTGGTTAGCATTATTACAATGATTATCACTACACTGTGCCAGCCAGTCTCTTCGGCTTACCATAGGTTACGGCCGGTACCGCTTAGAAGGGGCGGCTCACATTGATTGGACTATTGTTATTCCCTAATAAATGCCCTGTAAACACTTAAGCCTTTACCGGGCCCGAACCAGTTTATTTAGACAAGCTTTTCGCAGCCTGCTCAATAAACGCCGCGACTTTTTCCAGCTGTGAGGTGTAAACCGCATGGCTAGCTTTGATCTCGACGGTATGACTGTCGGCGCGTTTAGCCATAAAGCGTTCCAAATTCGGGTTGATCGAGCGATCCTCCGTCGCTACTATCGCCCAGCTGGGTTTGCTTTTCCAGGCAGGCGTGTCGGCCGCCGTACCAAAGATTGCGGCCGCCGGCATTACCTGAGATCGCGCCAGCAGATCGGTCTGTTTTACGGGGAGGTCTGCCGCGAAATCAGCATGGAATGCGTCGAGTTTCAGGTAGAGGAAGTGATCGGGCGTTTCAGTTATCCCTTTACCGGCGGCGGGGGTTTTACTGGCTAAGCTCATCAGCGATTCGCCTTTTTACGGCTGGAACGCAGCAACATACACCAATCCTGCCACTGAGGGATCCCTACCTGCTTCGCTGATGATAAAGCCGCCATAACTGTGGCCTATCAGCAAAGAGCGCCCCTGTTGCTGATTGAGGATACGGCGGGTAGCCGCGACGTCATCCGCCAATGAGGTTTGCGGCTCTTGAACGATGGCAACGTGATAGCCGGCTTTATCAAGGATTCGGGTCACGGGTTCCCAACCTGAACCGTCGACAAAGGCGCCGTGTACCAACACGATGTTTTTAACCTGATCGGCCATCGCGCTGCTTTGCGCGGCGAAGGCTAAGGTGATGCCTGTGTTGAGGGTGACGAGGGTCTTCTTAAACATGATGATTTCCTCTTAAGTGATGTAATGAAATAGTGATAATTATATACAAACTGTTGTATATTAAAGTATTATTGCCATAGTTTTATTTTTCAAGCGATTTATTATCGCGATATCTATTATCCCACGTTTATGCTACGATTAGGTGCAAAAGCACAGAAACAGGAGAGAGTCTCATGCTGGATCGTCCACGCTTTGGCGAGCAGCTCTGTTATTCGATTTATTCCGCTTCGCTTGTCATTAAGCGCCTGTATAAACCCTTATTGGATGAAATGGGTGTTACCTATCCGCAATATTTGGTGCTGAATGTCCTTTGGGAACAGGACAAACAGACGATAGGCCATATCGGCGACACGCTGTCTTTGGAAATCAGCACGCTGACGCCGCTGCTCAAGCGCCTGGAGAGCGAAGGATTTATCCGGCGCGAACGGAGTCCTGGGGACGAGAGGAAAGTGTTCATCAGCCTGTTGGAGAAGGGAAAAGCGCTGGAAGCACAATCGCTGTGCCTGTCTAATACGCTGCTTTGCAGCTCCGGGCTGGCATTGACGACTCTGCAACGGCTTAATCAAGAGATCATTGCCCTGCGCACAAATATCGTCAAAGGTATAAGTTAAGCCCTCACTCCGTGCTGAGCTAAGGTGGCTATCAGGGTAGATTGCCCTGACCGGCACCTATTGGCGATACGTTTGGCTGAGCGCTTCTGCCAATGCACGCAAACGCCGTTTAAGTTCATCATAATCGCCGGGCACATGATCGAAATAAGGACAGGTTATTACCCCCTCTGCCCGGCCATCCTGTCCCGTCACGGGGAAGGAAAGCGATGTCAGGCCGATTATCCGGTCATGTTTGACCTCGCAAAACCCCTGCGTGCCGATAGCCGTTAACTGTTGCTGCAGGTTAGCTCGGTGTTCCGGGCCAAGCGGATAATGGCGTATCAACCGCAGTGCGGCCTGATCGGAGGCCAGCGCCAGAAACAATAGGGCCGAACTGGATTTGACCGCATTCAAAGTGGAGCCCTCGCGTGCCCCAATGACCGGTGAAAACTCAGGATAGGCATGCGCCAGTACGACAAAATTTTCCGCCTGCAAGGAGGCCAGGTGGCAGGATTGATTGGTTTGCCAAACGAAATCCCGCATCAGGGACTGACATGGCGGCGAAACGGCGAAGCGCTGAACCGGACTTACGGCATGTTTAACCTCTATCTTATCGGTCAGCGAGTAACGACGCGCCTTATCCTGATATAAATAGCCCTCTGCCAACAGGCAATGCACGATACGATACAGTTGGTTGAACGACAGTCCCAGTTCAGAGACCAATTGCCCCATACTTTTCGGCACACCGTCCTGGGCAAGGTGCTCGATAATGCTCAGTCCACGGCTAAGCGCTGGCGCTTTATATTCCTGGCGGGGTAGGGCCATGGTGGCTTTCATTCGACCAACTTAAAAGGATTAGCTCACCAGTATCTCTCCCCCCCGGTTAGAACGATAATTGCATGGCCTGCTGGTGCAGTTTTTGCTTTAAAGACACGCAATCAATACTCGCTGGTAAGCTACTCAAAAACTTGGCTGGGATCATTATTATTCTGTTCAGATTCAAGATGAATTTAAATAAAACCGGCTATGTAAACGTTGTTCGATTATAGTCATCTCGTTATAGTAGGGAGGTATTAACGGTAATATAAACACTATAGGGGAATTATTATGGATTCGGATAAATCAGGTGTTAATACTTTATCAAATAATCTATTAATTTCGTTCATGAAAACCAGCAGAGATCACTGGTTTATAAAAGATCTGGACTCACGTTATGTTTTTATGAATGAACTCTCGTTGAGATTTATGCGCTGTCCTAAGGGATATGATGTCAGAGGCAAGTTAGAAAGTGAAGTAAAGCTGCCCAGCAGTATGGAATACTGGCCAGATTTTGTTGCCCTGGACCGCAAGACCATTCAGGACCGGAAGGTTGTGACTAATATTGAAGTCCATTATTATGGAGAAAATAATATTGATACTCCCGTAGCGCACCTCTGTCAGAGAACGCCACTGTACGACGGCGAAAACAACTGCCTGGGCATCGTCTGCTACGGTGTTCCTATTGACTCTCCGGCGCTGCTTTATTATATGAATAAATTTAACCGTACCACGGCGCAGTTCGATGCGCCGAGTGAAATATTTACTTAAAAGGAAATGGAAATTATCTTCTGGGCAAGGCAAAAACTTGCGGCGAAAGACATTGCCAGGCGGTTAAATATTTCCTATAGAACAATTAAAAATCGTCTGAGAACCATTTACCAAAAAATCGGCGTACATAGCTTAAGCGAGCTTATTGACTATTGCTATGCCGCTGGTCTGGATAGTTACATTCCTTCTAATTTTATTCGCAAGGGGGTTCAACTACTGGCTTAAGACGGGAGAGTATGCTGAATTGCAACATAATTCGTCCAATATTAGGGTCAGTAATGTCATTGACCCTTTTCTTTTCAAGAACCGGCTGCTGAATGTCGTCTAAACAAACAAATATCGGTGCGGGTCTTTTGCTGTTTTTCATGCTGATCTTCGTCCTGTCGTTGCCGGGATGTCCGCCATATTTTGCATATGGGTATTCAATGGCAGCTGTAAACATAAGCCGCAATAGGGGTAACCGGGGTTGTAATGAAGGTGAAGTCCTGTATCGATGAGATGCCGTCTTACCATATAATAGAGTAACAAATGCATGCCTCTCGAACTAACCTCCAGCGCAGAGACAATTGCCCGGCGGGTCACAATCTATTGCAGGTATTCTATAAGTAGGCATTTCATAACCTGGATAACTATATCATCTTATGATAGAGATTAATGATCTTCAATCCGTCATTTATATTATATTATAAAGGTAGATATTTTAATGCAACACAATAATCACTCGCCCTCAGAGAAGGTTTCTGTTCCGTTGAAGAAAATCGGCAAGAATTTAGTTTACCTTATGAAGAAACAGGAGATTGATGCGCAACACTTAAGCACACTAACCGGTATTGGGATCGCCACTATCAACAATCTTAGAAGAGGTGTTGGCAATCCCACCATCTCTACGCTCTCCGCAATATCAGATTTCTTTGGCGTCAAGATGGGAAATTTGACCGACACGGTGATGGAAGACTGCAAAAACACTCTCGGTAATATTAAAAAGATGCCGCTAATAAAATATAACGATCTCGGTAGTTATTATCATAGTAAAATTGATATTACAAAAAGTTATACAGTGGAAGTTGAAGATAACGCTGATAATTCATTAATAGCGATTGAAATAGCGAATAATGCATTATCCCCTTTTTTTGAGAGCGGTACGATATGTGTTGTTTCAGAACAAGAGTGCTTCAATGACGGTGACGTGGTCTTGGTGAAAATAAAAGACTATCCCCTATGTTTCAGGCGTGTTTTTGTCGGCGACAACGCGCTTTACTTTTCCAAAACGACAATAGAATCGGATGGGAACACTATTGAGTTTAAGAACTACACCATTATAGGCGTATTGATAAAGACAATCAGGAAGTTGAAATAGAATAGGGAGTGCCTATGCGTTTTCTGGATGCGGTCAAACAGATATTCAATCCTAAGCATATCTATACATTAGATTATAATGCTATAGATAATGATACGGAAATTTATACTTTCAAAGAATATGGAACACATTCATATGTAAAAAAAAGCTATCGCCAAATTCTTGAAACCAATTTTATCTATCTGATAAACCCAAAGGATATACTCTATATCAGCAAGCTAGAGGAGAAAAAGGCTATGTTTGATGATGTTTATTTTATCCATGAGGAAAGAAGAAAGGGGGTGTATAAATTATCTAACGCCACTGACACGTTATTGCTCTCTGGCAAAGAGGTTATTAAAAACAGAGAGCTCATTGACAAAATTGATAATAACGATGTTGCAAAGATAGCATACTTAACCGGTGTGCATGCCGGCAGAAAAATATCAGAGATGCTAAGTCAAAAAACACCCCTGAAGAAAAAAACCGATAAGAGCTTCAAGATTATCAAATGAAATAGGTTTCTATGTGAGTAGGCTCAGCAAGGCATATGACGTTGAACCCGCTGCAGTTAAAGGTGCTAATATTTTCCGTTCCATTTCGCCATTGATAGCAGATCGCTGGCGAGACGGAAATTAGAATATCGTCCCATTTGGTCTGGAATGGCGTATGTGCATGTCCTGAACTAATGAATTTAACACCATAATCTTTGCATAAGGCCAGAAATCTATCGGCATTTCTCAAGTTACAAATGTCAACTAGCAGCGTGCCAACCGGCAGTATGTGATGATGAAGAAACACGGCTATTTTTCTTCTGCTTTCAAACGGCTCTCAAATGTTACGAGCGCATTATCATCGAGGACACCATAATCCTCACCATTGACCACGCTATCTAGAGTTAAAAAGCACCAGCCATCGCCTCCCAATTCAGAAAAGTGGCGCAAATACTCCCTTCCTGCTGCGCACTTTTCAAGTTCTTTCGGATGATCATGGTTACCCTTAAGAAGTGAGAAAGGCAATTTTAGTCGCGCCATGCCCTCAAGGAAGAGAGCATAAAAAGCTTCATTGCCATCATGAGAAATGTCCCCCGTAACAATGACGTTATCGATACGCAAATGTTGCTTGTTTTCTAGAACAAACTCCAGAGTATATTAATATACCGTTGGTATACGGGAACGGACAGAAGAAGATAGTCTTTATCTTGCAATAAGTAAATATCTGAGATTTGTAGTACTCTCATTTCTCTTTTCTCCCTAATTTTTCGTCTGAAAATACCGAGAGGGGATTGTATGACGTCCTCCAGTCATAATGGTCTGTCCTCTCAATTTTCTTTATTTTTCCAGAAAGATACATATCTAAGGGTAAAAAAAACGAAATGATAACTTTATAGCTCCATGTGGTTGCGATAATATTCACAAGTTCGCTTGACGGTATATTTACTGGACAGGCTTATTGGGTATGCCGTTAGTAATAATGCAGCCTGTGTCGTCATGGATGCCGTGACATATCTGACAAAAAACAGTTTCCCCATAAAGTGAATTTTCATTTTCGATATCAGGAATCCATTCAGGAAATAAGATACCGGTACTGATATCCATGTGCCGACCATAACCCACCAAAATTCGTGATATAATGAATAATAGTTTCTCGATATATCGCTGTTATCTGTTTGAATGACGGCAGCTACGTTTAGCAGCACTACATATACCGTTTGACAGAAGACCATTATCCATACGGCCCTAACCCCAAGTTTATGGCCATAGACCTCTGTCAAGATGGTGGAAAACAGAAATCATAGAGAAAAAATGATACCGCTTGTCATTATTTTTAGACCATAAATATACAGCGTTTTATAAACTAACGTGTCACAGGTTATCATGATGGTTACCGTTAACTCGACAAACGATCCATAGAGTTTATAATTAATTTATCCTTAAATTTATTATCTACATATGCTACATCAGCAGAAACATCATAGAAACACCGAAGCGGCCGTATCGGTAATAGCGATATCAGCATCGAAATTAGGACGTATTGTATTTGAAACACTCCCCAATTACCACAGGGTTGTCTTTTTACCTTAAAGTTATTACATGGGAATGTTTTAGTATTGAAGGGGCGTTTGCTGGCACTATTATGCCTGGGGTAAAGAACCATAAAGCCCGCGGCCACGGAAGATTTATTACCAGGGCTGCGGAACGTTAACGGTCATGCCGCGGCAGTGATGTGACACGCTTGCGATTACACCTCGCTTTCTTCCGGCGCGGTTTTTTTCTTGGCGAAAACGTTATAGATCACTAGCAATACGAAGATGCCGGTGATAACCATAGTGATAGTCTCTTTATTCAGGAAACCCGCCATATTACCCAACAAGATGCCCACCACGCCGAAATCGGTATCGGAGAAAGTGGTATTGGTCAGCCCCATCGCGCCGAGCACGGGCAGGAAGGTAATGAGAACGCCATGGGCAAATGCCCCGATCATGGCGCCGCGTCTGCCGCCGGTCGCATTGCCGAAGACGCCGGCGGTGGCGCCGCAGAAGAAGTGGGGCACGACGCCCGGCAGAATCAAAACCCAATTGAGCTGCCCGAGGACAAACAGTCCGACCAGCCCGCCGATAAAACTGAAGATAAAGCCCAGCAATACGGCGTTCGGGGCATAAGGATAAACTATCGGGCAGTCTAGCGCCGGGCGTGCGTCGGGAACCAGCTTTTCCGAAAATCCGGTAAAAGCAGGTACGATTTCCGCCAGAATTAGTCGCACGCCCTGTAAGATAATAAACACGCCGGCGGCAAAGGTGATGGCTTGGACAAAAGAATACACCAGATAATTTTGTCCCTGGCTAAACTGACTTTCGACATACTCTTTTCCCGCCGAGAGTGACAGAATAAAATAGATGATCATCATAGTCAGGGAAATAGAGATGGTGCTATCGCGCAAAAAACTCAGGTTTTTTGGCATGTTCATCTCTTCGGAAGATTTGGATCCTTTGCCTACCAACGATCCTATCCAGCCTGACAGAACATACCCTACCGTACCGGTATGGGCTAATGCCACCTGATCGTTACCGATGATTTTACGCATATAGGGCTGGGCAATGGCCGGGAAAAACGCCATCAGCAGGCCTAACGCAACCGGTATAAATAAGCTGGATGCCCTCGAATCCAGCCACCGACAGGATAATCGCCACCATACAGGCCATATAGAAGGTGACATGCCCTGACAGATAAATGAATTTAAGCCAGGTAAAGCGCGCCACGATGATATTGGCGACCATGCCGAACGACATGATAAGCGTAGTGGGGGCGTCGTATTTCGCCAGAGCAATAGACACCATGGCCTCATTGTTGGGGATAATCCCCTGGACATTGAAGGCATGTTTGAAAATATCGCCGAGTGGCGTCAAAGAGCCCACCAGCACCGCCGCCCAGCACTAGGAATCCGAGGATGGTTTTGACCGTCCCTTTTATCACATCTGGAAAGGGCTTTTTTGGGCGACCAGACCGAATAACGCCACCAGCCCGACTAATATTGAGGGCACTTTCAGTATATCGACAACTACCAATAAAAGGTTTTGTATAAACATGATAACCTCAGCGGTAAGATTTTTTATTTTTTCTGAAAGTAGTCGCTAATTTTCGCTTCAAGCTCTTTGATATCGATGATGCTATTGACCACGATAAGCTTGCTTTCAGGTAGGTTGGTGCTATAGGCAATATCCCTGCCCATGACGAAAACATCAGCTGCGTCTGGCGTGACCGAGCCGAGATCAGAATGTTCAACATTCGCAGAAATGTTAAGATTTTTCAGGACTTTCTTAATATTCATTTCCATCATAAAGCTGCTGCCTAAACCGGCGCCGCAAACCGCCATAATTTTCATGATTCACCTCATTGGTCGTAGTAAAAAAACAATCGTCGATACTTAGTTAAAATCATTCACGATTTTGCTTAATTCCGGTTGACTCTGCGCCTTGAATACCTTGTCCATGACGTTGTCATCCGACAGAAATTCTGCCAGTGTAGAAATCAGCTCCACATGGCTATTTTTATCCGGCGCGGCAAACATCACAATCACATCGACAGGATCGTTTTCCTGCGAACCGAATGAGACGCTGTCGCGCAGTTTCAATAATGATAGTCCCAATTTGTTGGCGCCTTCTTCGGGTCGTGCATGGGGCATGGCGATCCGCGGCGCGATGACGAAATAGGGGCAGACGGCCTGCCGTTGTTTGATAATGTTAGCCACGTAATCAGCCGTGATGGTGCCATCGTTCAATAACGGACGGGCGACCAGCGCCGCCTGCCAGTCGTCGACGGCGTTGACATATTGAATATGACTTTCATTTAACCATGTTGATAACGCTGACATATTTCACCCCTTTAGTGATTGATGTTGGATGCCGCCAAGGGTGCTCTCGCGCGGCATCGGTCTGACGCATCCGTGCGCCGATTAATTTTTCAATAGAGCGCGGGTGGTCGACAGGGCATTTTCCTGCGTGAAGCCGAAATGCTCGAATAAAACCGCCGCCAGCGCGGACTCGCCAAAGCTGTTCATCCCCAAAACTTTTCCGTCCAGACCCGTATACCCACGCCAGAAGCCTTCGACGCTGGCTTCGATCACCAGCCGTTTGCGCACGGCGGTCGGCAGGACGCTTTCGCGCCAGGGGCATCCTGCTTTTCAAAGCGTTCGGTGCAAGGCATCGAAACCACGCGCACGCGTTTGCCTTCCTCACCTAGCTGTACGGCGGCGTACACGGCCAGCTCCATTTCCGAGCCGCTCGAAATAATGATGAGTTCGGGTACCACGTCACAGTCACGCAATATATAGCCGCCTCTGGCGATACTTTCCAATTGCTGTGCGCTGCGGGGCTGCTGCGGCAGCCGTTGACGCGTAAAAATCAATGCGCTGGGGCCATCCGCTCGTTCGCAGCCGCTCCAGGTTTCCATATTTGGCGTCAGGCGTAAGGCGGCAAGCTGCTCAACCGGTTGATGGGTCGGGCCATCCTCCCACAGGCCAATGGAATCATGTGTGTAAACAAAGATCGTGCGGATCTTCATTAGCGTGGCCATGCCCACCGCATTGGCGATACCCTATCCCAGCGGGCCGGAGGTGGTTTCCACCCCTGGCGTATAGCCATATCCAGGATGGCCCGGCGTTTTCGAGTGCAGCTGGCGGAAGTTTTGGAGGTCCTCGATGCTGAGGTCGTAGCCGGTCAAATGTAACAAGGCGTAAAGCAGCATCGAGCTGTGACCATTAGACAACACGAAGCGGTCGCGATTGATCTAAAGAGGATCCGCCGGATTGTGCTGCAAGAAATCCCGCCAGAGTACCGTCGCTATATCCTCCATGCCCAGCGGGGCGCCGGAATGGCCGGAGTTGGCCTTTTGCACGGCATCGATACTCAGAAAGCGTATGGTATTGGCGAGCGATTGTTGTTCCACGGTATTCCCCTGTTGGTCGATAGACGGTTACATGCTTCGCTGCGTGATGCCGTCGTGTATCGTCAAAAAAACACGACTAATGGTAGTGGTACATATTAAATTTATATAGTTATCTTAAGAATGCACCTAGACATGACTATACACAAGAGGTAGGATTAGAAAGATGAGCAGACAGCAGGGATGAACCGTAAATCTGTTAAATGGATCACATTTATCACGCGCATCGCGCCGGTAGGTGAACTCTTTTTCCTTTGTCCCCACACGGGACTGGGGTATGAACAAACTGATAACGCGGTGGAAAACAACGAGATGACCGACAATATTACGGAAAAGCAAAAAGAGGTTATCGACTATATCCTCGGGAAAATTAAAGAAAAAGAACGTCAGTCTGGCGATAAACTAGATACGGAAATTGCGATTGCCAAGGCGCTGAATATCACCCGCTCAACGGTCCGGGAAGCGACCCGTATTCTTATCGATCAACGCCGCATCTACCGGATAAAGGGCTCCGGTATTTTTATTGGCTCTATTGGCAAGAATAATCAGTCGGGACGGTTCCATGCGCTGTCCCCTTTTGACTATCAGGCCCAGAAAGGGGGGCATCGCGCCGGCCGTAAAGTCATTTCCGCCAGTATCGTAACCGTTCCTGATGCGGCGATGGCGCAGGCTTTACGAATAAAAAACAGCGATCAGGTGTATAAAATCTTGCGCCTGATGAGCTTCGACGATGTTCCTATTTCCCTTGAATATATCCACTTCCCTGTTTCGTTATTTAAATCGATAGAATTTAAAGAGCTGGAGAATTCCAAATATTCTTATATTGAGCGCATAACCGGTAAAAAGGTCTACAAACGCGATCAGAATTTCCATGCGTTCAACGCCACCGATGCTGAAATGATGAAGTATATGAATATCGCTGAAAATGCGGCCATGATGGAGCTTTATGAAGTGGTTTATCTCGACGATGGCACCCCGTTTGAAGTGAATATCGCTATTGTAAACACCAATATGCTGCACCTGAGCCAGGTATCCGTCCGCGGTGAATGATGATGGCCAGTTAGGACGCCCGTAAATCAACCCCCCTCCGACAATGAAAAGCCGGGATGGCGCTGAGTTCCCGTATTTCTGTTACGTGCTTGGTCGCGGGCGCGCCCCGTAACGGCTAACGGCTGTCCTATGTGGCGCGCAGTGCCGCTCTCAGGCACCCACCATTCGCAAAATGGAAACATTTGGCAACCAATCAAGGTGCGGGATAGTCGGACTTGCTGCGGCCAGCGGCTCTATTGCCCTGGACATGTTCCAAAAAAGTATTTTGTAACTTAATGTCGCTATATTGACAATAAATGGGAATTTGATTATATAATTATAGGGGATCCCATATTGATATTCTTTCTCAGCACCCTTATGCTTTCCTCGGTAGCCTCCTCAAGCGTCTGGCCGAGCAATTTCAAACCGACGCCAGCCAGCTTGCCGAACAGACCGGAACCTTTGTGATGCCCGGACTTTACCCCATATTGGCCCTCCTTGAGGGCAAACCTCACCTCACCGTGGGAGAGCTGTCCCGGGCAATCAACATTAGCCAGCCCGCCATGACGAAAAGCGTGGCGAAGCTGGCGGAGGCCGGTCTGGTTACGGTAGGCAAGGATGATGCCGACAAACGGCAGTCGCTGGTCTAGCTGACCGAAGCCGGCAAGACGGCCGTCGTCCAGGGACAGGCTGTTGTGTGGCCTCTGCTCGACAGCCTCTTGCACGAGCTGATCAGCGATGAGCTTGGCTCATTCATTGACCAGATCGAGACTCTGGAGCATCGATTGGCACAGCAATCGCTGACGGAACGGGCCGCGCGCCGCCGCGCCATCGAACTGCGGCCCGCAGACGAGGCAGATATTTTCGCGGTGGTGTCTCTGCTGAATCGGGCCTATCGCAGCGGGGGCGCGGACGCGGGTGGACAACGGAAGCCAGTTTGATTGACGGCGAGTGGATAAGTGAGGCGACGTTGCGTCAGGAAAGGCAGGACAAACCCCATGTCACGCTTTTGGTCTGGCAGCCGGTGGACGTGATTGAAGGTTGCGTCTGGCTAGAGCCCGGCGCCGAAGATACCTGGCACCTCGGATCGCTGGCGATCGCGCCGCAGCGGTAGAATCAGCAGTTCGGGCGACGGCTCATGGCCGCGGCGGAGGACTGATCCGTGCACACGGCGGTCGCACGGTCAAGATGACGGTCATTGAGGCGCGGGAAACGTTGCTCGACTGGTACGAGCGACGCGGCTATCGTCGCACCGGCGAAACCGAGCCTTTCCCGGTCTCCGACACGCGTTTTAGTACCCCGACGCGGCCCGGCTTGACGTTCTGACAAAATCCCTCTTTTCATAACGGTCGTACCACTGGTAAAACCGGCAGGGTAGTTAGGCAGGTTAGGCTGACAGGGTGTAACCGGCAGCAGCAGCCGGGAAAATTCACGTTTGGCGCTGGTAGGCTGCCGGTGAGAGTGTTCAACGGCTGCGTTTGGTCTTGTAACGCGGCCTGCGGATGCAGATTTTCGATAAATGCCTTTAAGCGCGTTGGGGCATCGCCGCCGTCGTGTTAGGGGCAAACGCCGCCCTGAGGGCTTGGGTAAAGCATCTGATTTTGACCGTCTGTTTCCTTGCCGCCGGGACGAGGACATGCATAGGACGCGACGGACCGTCATAGTCTGGCAATCCCCTGACCAGATATCCTTATGCATGATGTGCCAGTACTTGCCAAGCAATTCAGGATGATCAATATTGGATGATATTAACCGTGAAGCGTTGGCGGCATGAATATAATGAGTGACTTCATAAATCTCGTTGTAGTCCGATGTTGGAAGAAAACTGGCTGGACGCTCAAAACCGGCAATCTTAAAAGCACATGCAGCAAAAACGGATCAACTGCTAAGATGAGGCGAAGTTTTTAGGAGTTTCCATTTATTTTTTGGTTTAAACGCTTAGTTACCTGCCAAATATTACTGAGTAAGATTAAAAAACGCGTTTTATTTAAAAGAAATTCTGTTTATCTGAGCAATCAGGCACTCCCTTGCAAATCCACCAGCGTCACCATCAGCGGAGTTGTTATCAAATCTGGTGTATGGCGATCAGGCTACGTTCTGCTCTGATGCTTCGTGAATCTGTTCTCCATCCTGAAATTGGACGTTGTTTACCACCAGGGTCAGCAGGTCAAATCCTCTTAGCCGGTTCCAGCTTTTCTGAGCAGACTGGAGCAGCTTAAATACCATTGACAGGGTGGTTTTTCTCGAACCACACTTCTTTGCGCGTCTGCTTCGTAGCCTCACAGTCGCAAAAGCCGATTCAATCGGCTTTGTCGTTCTTATTGATGCCCAGAGCTCTGACGGGAAGTCGTAGAATGCCAGCAGTTCTTCTCGATCTTTCTCCAGCTTCTTCATCGCTGCAGGATACTTCGCTGAAAACCTTGCCAACGAAACATCAAAAGCGTCATTAGCGGCATTGCGGCTTTCTGCTAGCCAGATCTCCCGAAGCTCAGCCTTAACTTTCGGTTGCATGGTTTTGGGGAGTGAAGTTAGCACATTAGCCGTTTTGTGCACCAACAGCGTTGGTACTGCGTGTCCGGGAATATCTTTGCCATTGCATTCCAAAAACCAAGGGCACCGTCTCCCGTAGCCAGCTTGGGAGATACGGTTAGGCCACCTGCCGAAGACATAGCCCATCCCCAAATTGGACGTTGTTTACCACCAGGGTCAGCAGGTCAAATCCTCTTAGCCGGTTCCAGCTTTTTTGAGCAGACTGGAGCAGCTTAAATACCATTGACAGGGTGGTTTCTCTCGAACCACACTTCTTTGCGCGTCTGCTTCGTAGCCTCATAGTCGCAAAAACCGATTCAATCGGCTTTGTCGTTCTTATTGATGCCCAGTGCTCTGACGGGAAGTCGTAGAATGCCAGCAGTTCTTCTCGATCTTTCTCCAGCTTCTTCATCGCTGCAGGATACTTCGCTGAAAACCTTGCCAACAAAACATCAAAAGCGTCATTAGCGGCATTGCGGCTTTCTGCTAGCCAGATCTCCCGAAGCTCAGCCTTAACTTTCGGTTGCATGGCTTTGGGGAGTGAAGCTAACACATTAGCCGTTTTGTGCACCCAACAGCGTTGGTACTGCGTGTCCGGGAATATCTTTGCCATTGCATTCCAAAAACCAAGGGCACCGTCTCCCGTAGCTAGCTTGGGAGATACGGTTAGGCCACCTGCTTGCAGGCCATGGAGAAGTTCGGCCCAGTTTGCTTCTGATTCTCGATAACCCTCTTCGACCGCAACCAGCTCCTGACGTCCATGCTCAGTGACGCCGATACTGACCAGTAGGCAAAGGCGATCATCTTGCCTGACATGGCTGTATATGCCATCAGCCCAGAAATAAACGTAGCGCGTATCGCTTAAATCACGCAGGCACCATTGCCTGTGCACTTCAAGCCATTGCTGTTTCAGTCTGCTGATGGTACTCGCGGAGAGGCCATGGGCTTTTTCACCGAGTAGCGCCCCCCAGGGCTTCATGAAAATCACCGGTGGATATGCCTCGCAGATACAGCCATGGCAGCAACGCGCTGTTGAACGCTGTGGCAAATAACCGTTACGGACGACGGCATGACGCCCATCGTCAAGACGGCGTTCAGCATGGCTTCGAGCTCAGCCTCAACGACGGCGGCTATCAGTTGTTTGGCACTATGACGGATGAGTTCATGTAAGGGCTCACTGGTAATATCTGGTTCTGCGGAGACCTGTAGGGTAGACTTTTTTGCAGGCCATTGAGAAGTTCGGCCCAGTTTGTTTCTGATTCTCGATAACCCTCTTCGACCGCAACCAGCTCCTGACGTCCATGCTCAGTGACGCCGATAATGACCAGTAGGCAAAGGCGATCATCTTGCCTGACATGGCTGTATATACCATCAGCCCAGAAATAAACGTAGCGCGTATCGCTTAAATCACGCAGGCACCATTGCCTGTGCACTTCAAGCCATTGCTGTTTCAGTCTGCTGATGGTACTTGCGGAGAGGCCATGGGCTTTTTCATCGAGTAGTGCCCCCAGGGCTTCATGAAAATCACCGGTGGATATGCCTCGCAGATACAGCCATGGCAGCAACGCGCTGTTGAACGCTGTGGCAAATAACCGTTACGGACGACGGCATGACGCCCATCGTCAAGACGGCGTTCAGCATGGCTTCGAGCTCAGCCTCAACGACGGCGGCCATCAGTTGTTTGGCACTATGACGGATGAGTTCATGCAAGGGATCACCGGTAATATCTGGTTCTGCGGAGACCTGTAGGGTAGACTTTTTCATGGCGTATCATCTCTCTGTTGTTGAAATCATCCACGAAATCAATTAGCAGCATATGCCACCCTTTCCGAAACCTCATACACCAGAAATGAGCATAACTCCCATCAGCATGAGCGAGTCAATCGGTAAAGGCTCAAAACCTACCCGCAGGTAAAATTCCCATGACTCATCGGATAGCGCATGAATCAGCATTCCACGAATACCAATAGTCTCCGCCACCTGAATTACCCGTAACCCAGCATCCCACACCAGTGCACGGCCGACGCCCTATCCATGCAAGGATCTATCTACCGCCAAGCGGCCCAGCACCACCACCGGGATCGGATCCGGCATATTGCGTCGAAAGCGTCCAGGCGTGGCACTGGACATCACTGCACTGGACGCCAACAAATAATACGCCATCACCTGAGAGTCGTCGCAGCAGACGAAGGTTCTGGATGCACCGGTTAACTGGTTTTTCATCGCCCGCTGTTTTAGCCAGTAATCCATAGAATCCACGCCGCTACAGAATAAAGAGAGTACATGTTCGGCGTGGAGAGGCTGTGGAGCAGAAATCATTTTTTCTGTTCCCAGGGCGCTGACGTTTGTATGGTTTTACGCAGGGTGGCGTTGGGTGAAGGCGCTTTATTCCAGACGCACGAGAAACTCCTGGTAGGCGTCCGGGTCCGCCATGATGAGGCGCTGCTCGATCAACGCTTCTTCTGCGGTAGCGTGGGCGGCCTCCAGCACGAAGTCAGTGCGGTTTTGATGCGTAAATTCAAGGTTTCGCGTTTGACAGAAACGCTATTCATCGCTGACATGATGCTATCCTCTTGTGTCTGTCATTGGATATTAATCATACAGCATGCGTAACGCCGTTGTCATTACAAATGAGAGACATAAAGAATGGTCTATTTGAAGAAACAACCGGGTTTATTCATAAATTGCGTTACTTGAAACCTCTGCCCTTACATCCCTTTTAGTCAACATTGCAAAAATATGGGCGTGAAGCCGACCCTATTGGTTCCTACCACGGCTTCATCAGCGGCAGTCAACATCTCAACGCTACCTATTTTGTCCGTGTACCCATAAATGCCTACCCGGCAGTGAAATTTAACAGGTCATACTCCGTGCTCTCCCGAAATTGCTAAGCTGACACGTAAGCAGAGAAATGTACGGGGCTCCATCTGGAACCGTGGCTAATTTTCTAAGCTGTCGCGCAACCAGCTCACATAATAAAATCGGCTAGAATTTGCTGTCATCGAGTTCACTACCGCACAAAGAGCTAACTTACTCTATATTAAATAGAGAGGTTGGTTTGCCCGATGCATGCCGTTATAATATTCGCAACGACGCCCTTATCCACGTCTGGATTAAGTGACGAACAGAATGAAACGCTGAGTTATCGGTCTGTTAAGATCTATTTCCTAACTGCTGATATGAGAAATCCAGCAGGGCAGGTAATGGCCCTTTATAGAAAACGTGTAATTGAGTTGCTCACTCCTTAAGGTTTGTCCAAGAAGGATTCATCCGTAGGTGGGGGATCGCGTCATTATTGGTGTCGCTTTGCTTTGATTTTATCATCTTCACTTTGTTCCGTGTAGGAGTGGCTCATAGGCACCTGAGGTATCGGTACATTGACGGGGTCATGATCCAGCAAACAAAGACTCACATTTTGCACGGCAGCAATACCCGCGCCCACCGCTGCACCTGGTAGACCCGCCTTTGACGCCACGCCTGTCACCATGTCCCGCCTTAAAGCGCACGTCATTTGCGCATTTTTAGGTCCTTTTGAATAATTGAGCATAAATTAATTCCTATTTTTGATAATACGATATATTAAAAATACAATTAATGCAATGAGTATAGTAACGAATGATGAGTAAAAAACAATGTACCTCGTTCTTTGTAATAGAGGTTAAATTAAAACCTTTCTCCCAGAGATAAATTTAGATATTGGATAGAAAGGGGCCAAGTATTAATAAATAAAATACCTTATTTGTTATTTTGCTATCAGTAATGTCAAAAAATAATGCTAAAAGTACATATGTCAAAGGAGTGCCGATAGTAAATTCCATAATCCAGGCTATTAATCGTTAATTTAGATACTATATATGTTGGTTTGCGCAAAAATTAAATAATTTAGTATCGAAACGAGTTGCACGTGATTGTCACTGATAAAAAAATATCCTTGGCGCTATGCAGCTCCTTTCTGAAAAATCGATAAAAAATTACAGCTAATATTAAAATAATAATTTTATTCTCAGGTTGCTATGTATGTTGTAAGCTTTTTGTGATTGAGTCTGTCAATCATTATACTATACTATCCAGTAAGATAATTGGCTGGTGTGCCATTCGGAAGAGATATTATGGCTAACTTGGAATCGACCTCGCTATTCGTACATCTTGCCGCTTTTGTTTATCGGTGTCGGTGCCTAAGTACGCTTTTCTCAACTTAGTTTTATTTGTAATGAGTATTAATGATGTTGACATTGTTCGGCGCAGTCCACGTATTGATGGCATTCAACGCATTTCACGCATTCAACACACTCAACGCATGCCCACCGGGTAAAACCAATGTCAGGCCACAACTCACTTGAATATATCTCAAAAAGATGCAGGTCTGCTGTGACAGTAGTACTGGGTGTTTCTCTCTCATCTGTGCGCCGAATCTGAACATCGCCTTTTATGGCTCATGCGGCGAGGGTCGGGGGGTAAACTGCGCCTGCAGGTTCAACACGGCCCAGCGAAAATAGCCCAGAAGGGGTTGCAAAAAACAGTAAGGATCAACGCCAGTTCCAAAAGAATACGTCTCCGACTGTTTTCGCTGTCATTTCTACAGTGGCTCCGACAAACGTTTTAGCGCCTGGGCTAAGGGGTGTTGAGTTATCACCGGCGTCACGGCGCCAGTCGGTGACTAAGCAAGGGATAGGCGGCCAAGCACGACTCGCCATCAAGCACATTATTTTGATCAGACGCTGACGCGTTCGCCCGGTAACGTCATTGGTTTACCTTTTCGCCGGATGCGGGAAAATTAAACAAAAGCGTTATAGGAGGTTATCACCTAACTGATTGAATATTATTGCTGTAGAAATGTATAACGGGAAACGAGGAGAGATGGTGCCCGGACTCGGAATCGAACCAAGGACACGGGGATTTTCAATCCCCTGCTCTACCGACTGAGCTATCCGGGCAACGGGGCGCATTAAACCGTATTGATCGCATGGCGTCAACGCCTAATTTATCTTCACGGTGCGTTTGCTACGTTTTCAGGCAGCCGCGAGGGCGTCCAAGTTGCCCCTTTGCCGGCGAGGGTAGGGCGCCGGCAAAGAGGCGAGAAATATTAATTAATAAAATTGTAAATTATTTTTAATTAAGTTAGTAAGGTGGTGCATTATCGCGCTTGGGGGGGTCTTGAACCCGGCGGGGAAACATGCAATTATTGCGCAAATTTTTTATCACTTCTTATTACGCAGAAGATCACAGGAGGCCGCCGCTATGCATTCAGCACTGTCGCCGCGTCTGGTCACGGGGCAGCCTTGTCCAGTGATGCGGATATCCTGCCCGCATTTTCTCTACCACGCGTATTCGTCCGTCATCACCATGCGGTGAGGGCTCTCCGGCTCACTGTTAGGCATTAGTAAGAACAGACGTCCGGCTCTGCTTTTACTGATGTCTATTGGCTGCTGCTGATTCCAGCCTCTCCATTACGTTGCGCTTTCCTTTGCCGGGAAAGTACGCCGGCATCGGGTGCGGGACGCGTTTGCTCTCCCATTGCGTGCTCAGGCACATCGACTCATCCTTACCTTAGGGCATCGGTGATATGACTTTGTTAAAAATAGCCGCCAGCACCACGCTGGTTGAACGTCTGCACACTCCGCGTGCGATAGGTCCGCTGGACCAGACCGATTTCACGGATGTGGCCGCGCTGGTTGTTTCCGTTGAGGATGCCCGTTCAGGCGTGCTGGCGGTGCTGCGCAATACCGGTTTTTCCATTCCGGCATTCGTCGAACCGCTGTGGCTTGATGATGCGGCCCCGTTTGCCGCGGCCGCGGAGGGCTATCAGCAGGCGCTGCGGCCGCCGTTTTTCGATACGCAGACACGCTATGTCGCCGTGGGCAACAGTACCTTCGCCTGTCCGGGGCATCAGGGCGGGCAATTCTTTCGCAAGCACCCCGCAGGGCGGGCGTTTTATGATTTCTTCGGCGAAAATGTTTTCCGCGCGGATATGTGCAATGCCGATGTTAAGCTGGGCGACCTGCTGATCCATGAAGGTTCGGTGAAAGAAGCGCAAAAATTTGCCGCCAAGGTGTTCAACGCCGATAAAACCTACTTTGTGCTTAACGGTACCTCTTCGGCTAATAAAGTCGTGACCAATGCTTTGCTGACCCGCGGCGATTTGGTGCTCTTTGACCGTAATAATCATAAGTCGGTGCACCATGGAGCGCTGTTGCAGGCCGGCGCCAAGCCCGTTTATCTGGAAACGGCGCGCAATCCGTTCGGCTTGATTGGCGGCATTGATGCCCATTGCTTCGACGATGCCTACCTGCGTCAGCGGGTGGCAGAGGTTGCGCCGCAGTGGGCGGGCGATGCACGGCCGTTTCGTTTGGCGGTGATCCAGCTGGGTACTTATGATAGCACCATCTATAACGCCGGCAGGTGGTGGATAAAATCGGCCATCTGTGCGATTACATCCTGTTCGACTCCGCCTGGGTGGGGTATGAGCAGTTTATCCCCATGATTGAGCAATGTTCGCCGCTGCTGCTGGATTTAAATGAAAACGATCCGGGGATCTTTGTCACCCAATCGGTGCACAAACAGCAGGCGGGGTTTCCGCAAACTTCTCAGATTCATAAAAAAGACACCCATATCAAAGGGCAAAAGCGGTTCTGCAATCATAAGCGGTTCAACAATGCCTATATACTGCATGCGTCCACCAGCCCGCTTTATCCGCTGTTCGCGGCCCTTGAGATCAACGCCAAGATCCACGAAGGGGCTAGCGGTCGTCGGATGTGAATGGAGTGCGTCAAACTTGGGATTGAAACCCGCAAGCAGCTTTTGGCGGAGTGCCGGCTCATTAAGCCGTTCGTGCCGGACTACGTTGACGGTCGGTGTTGGCAGGATCATGCCACCGAAGACATGGCGCATGAAAAGCGCTTCTTCAATTTTGTTCCCGGCGATCGCTGGCATAGCTTTGATGGCTATACCCGCGATCAGTATTTTGTCGATCCGTGTAAATTGCTGCTGACCACGCCGGGAATTGATGCCTCCAGTGGGCGCTATACCACCTTTGGTATTCCGGCCACGATTTTGGCGACCTATTTGCGCGAGAACGGCATTGTGCCGGAGAAATGCGATCTTAATTCCATCTTGTTTCTGCTCACCCCGCCGAAGATGCGCCGCTAACAGCGGTGCTGCCCAGCATTTGCGAGAAATACCCCGGGCGCTATCAAGACTATACCCTGCGTCGTTTGTGTCAGGAAATGCATGACCTGTATGTCAGATTTGACGCCAAGCAGCTACAGCACGATATGTTTCTCCAGCCCCATCTGCCGCTGAACCCGCAGGAGGCTAATATGGCTTTTGTATGCGGCGAGATAGAGCTGGTTCCTCTGTACCGGGCCGAGGGATGTATTGCCGCTGAGGGGGAGTTGCCTTATCCGCCGGGGGTGCTGTGCGTTGTGCCCGGCGAAGTCTGGGGCGGGCCGGCGTGGCGCTATTTCCCTGGCGTTGGAAGAGGGGTTGAACCTGCTGCCGGGCTTCCAGCCGGAGCTGCAAGGGGTGTATGTCCAGCAAGATGTCTGCGGCACCCGGCGGCTGTATGGCCATATGGTCTGCCGCTGACAGCTACGGGTAGCAGCATGCCGCTTACTGATGCGACGGAACGCACGCAATGGCTACACCGCCGCCGGCCATTGTCGCGGCACCCTCTCGCGTTAGGGCCTAGGGCGTGGTGGTGGCGACATCAGCGCGCCGCGCGCGCCGATGCTGTTCACCGCCGTCAGCGCCGATAGTTCTTTTGCAGATTATTCACTTTATACAAGTAGCGGCGCGATTCCGCCGACGGATGCTGCGTGGACAGCGTTTGATAAACCTGATCCGGCGGCATGCCGTTAATTATCTGGAACGCCCGGTTTTGATCGCGCGAGAAGACCCGCAGCACGCTGCCGGCGCCGCCGTTATAGGCGGTGATCACCGCATAACGCCGCGATGTCGGATTGACGATGCCGCCCAGATAGCTGTTTTGCAGCATCGCCAGATAGGCGGTGCCGGTATCGATATTATTTTCCGGATCGAACAGGTAGCTGCGGCTCGGCTGGCCCCATTTACCCTTCATTTTAAACACGTCGCGTCCCGCGCTGTGCTGCACCACCTGCATGAGGCCCAGCGCGTCGGCGTGGCTCACCGCATAGGGGTTGAAGCTCGATTCCGTCTGCATAATCGCCAGGATTAGCGATTGATCGACGCCATACTGCTGCGAAGCTTTGCGCACCATGCCCAGGTATTTATGGGCGCGTTTGTCCAAATGGTTCGGCACCAGCTGGATAGTGATGGACCAAATTTGCCGTAGGCCGGTGGTGCGGGTTTGTAAACGGGTTTGTAGCAGATAATCGGCAAAATGGGCGGCGTGCCACTCCCAGCGGATCGGCTCACCGTTATTATCCAGCACCTGACCATAGAGGAAAGGCTCTTTGCTGATAGGAATATAGTCCGCATCCGAGTACAGATCGATCGTGCCGGGATCGTTACCCATTAATAACGTACTGATAATGGCCTGGCGCAAATGCGCGCTGGGGTTGTCGCCAGCGATGGTTTCGACGGTAATGGTACCGGCATCAAAATTGATGTGGCTGCGGGTTTCGTATTGATCGGTGTATTTTACGTAGTCTTTCGGCCCGGCAATCAGAACTTCATTCAGCCCCCAAAGATTTTCAATGTTGTGGGCGAACTGCCCCATCAAAATATCGAAACCGTTAGTGTCTTTTATGTAGGCTTCATTTTCAGCTTTGTTTTTACTGCTGGAACAGGAGATCAATAACGGGGCAATGATCACTAAAGGTAATATTTTCTTCATGTTACGGGCCGTGTCAGGACTGGAAATTTCCGGGGCGCAGGCACCCCGAAAAGGCGTTATTCGCTCGGCGGGGTATACCCCTGGATATGCACATCCTGACCCTCAAACAGGAAATTGATCATCTCCTGCTCAAGCACCTTACGATCGGCGACATTCATCATGCTGATTTTTTTTTCGTTTATAAGCATTGTTTGCTTTGTCTGCCACTGCGTCCAGGCTTCTTTAGAAATGTTGTCATAAATACGTTTACCCAGTTCCCCCGGGTAAAACTGGAAATCCTGCCCTTCGGCTTCACGCTTTAAAAAAGTACAGTAAATCGTTCTGCTCATCATTCTTCCTCTTTGTTGGCAGCCGCTCGCAATAAAGCAACTTGTCGAGGCTGACGTAGTTGGCTTAGTAAACGCTCGACCGGCGCCGCCAGTCCGACCGCCGGCGGCTGGGCTAAGTTATACCAGAGTCCGCTGCCTTCATCCATGCAGCGTTTCGTTGTGCTGACCTGCTGCCACATCGGCACAATATCCAGATGGAAATGGCTGAAGGTATGGCGAAACGCTGTCATTTGTTCACAGTGGCCGTCCGGCAAACCGCGGTGGGTTAGCCAGAGCGACAGCGCCTGCGGGTCGGCAAACTGCGGGAAACAAAACAGCCCGCCCCATAGGCCCACCGCCGGGCGTTGCTCAAGCCAAACACGGTTGCCATCCTGCAGCAGCAGAAACCAGGCGGTTTTTTCCGGCAGGATCTGCTTCGGTTTTTTGCCCGGATAGCTGGCCCAGCTATGGGCGGCGTAGGCCTGGCAGCCACGGTGCAGCGGGCAAAGCTCGCATTTCGGCCGCGAGCGGGTGCACACCATCGCGCCCAGATCCATCATGGCCTGATTGAATTGCGCTACCCCCTGCGCTGGGGTGACCTGTTCACTGTGCCGCCACAGACGCTGCTCCACCTCTTTTTTCCCGGGCCAGCCGGCAATGGCATAATAGCGGGCGAGCACCCGTTTGACGTTACCGTCAAGAATAGGATAGTGCCTGTCCAGCGCCAGCGACAATATGGCGCCTGCGGTGGAGCGGCCAATGCCGGGCAGGGCGCAGATGGCGTCAAAGTCTTCTGGAAATTCGCCGTCGTGCCGCACGCTAATAAGCTGGGCCGCTTTATGCAGATTGCGTGCGCGGGCGTAATAGCCCAGGCCGGTCCATAAATGCAAGACTTCATCGAGCGGCGTCGCCGCGAGTTGGCCGACGGTGGGAAATTTGGCCATGAAGCGTTGGAAATAGGGGATGACGGTCATCACCTGCGTTTGTTGCAGCATGACTTCCGATAACCAGACCTTGTACGGCGTTTTTTCCAACTGCCAGGGTAGCGTTTTGCGGCCGAACCGCTGGTACCAATCCAGCACGAGCTGCGCGAACGGTGGCGCTTGCGTCATTGTGAAATCATTACCTGTGGGTGAAAATCCGCATCATTATCTAGTGCGCGATTGCAGCATAGTGCGAACAACCTGTAAACAGGAACTTTCCTCTGTTGCGCGCTTGCTAAACAGCGCTATCTTTGCATAATGCGCGTTTGCCAACCACTTTCACATCGCGGAACTTTATGAGCAACAATGTCATTTCCCCCGAATTCGACGAACAGGGACGCGCGCTGCGGCGGATCCGTAGTTTTGTCCGGCGACAGGGCCGTCTGACCAAGGGGCAGCAGTATGCGCTGGACACGCTTTGGCCGGCAATGGGAACGGACTATCAGGCGCAGCCGCTCGACCTTACTGCGCTGTTCGGCCGCGCGGCGCCGGTGACGCTGGAGATTGGTTTTGGCATGGGGGCGTCACTGGTTACCATGGCGGCCGCGCATCCCGAGCAGAATTTTATCGGAATTGAGGTGCACTTGCCGGGCGTCGGCGCCTGCCTTGCCAGCGCGCAGGAAGCGGGCGTCAGCAACTTGCGTGTCATGTGTCACGATGCGGTCGAAGTGCTGGAGCAGATGATCCCTGATGCGTCTTTGGCGCTGGTGCAGCTGTTTTTCCCTGACCCCTGGCATAAAGCGCGGCACAATAAACGCCGTATCATACAGGCGCCGTTTGTCGAGCTGGTCGGACGCAAACTCGCCGCCGGTGGTGTTTTCCATATGGCGACCGATTGGCAACCTTATGCCGAACATATGTTGGCGGTGATGTCCGATGCCGCGTTTTTCCGTAGTCTATCCTCTACAGGCGACTATGTGCCGCGTCCGGCGAGCCGCCCGCTAACCAAATTTGAACAGCGCGGTCAGCGATTAGGTCATGGCGTTTGGGATTTAATGTTTGCCAAAACGGTCTGAGCCATAGGCAGGAGCAATCCTCGTTTTCTTGACGCAGGTCATTTATCAGGAGAAGGTATGTTGCGCAAAGAAATGCTCGGATTATTGCTCATGACCGCCTGGCAGGCGCAGGCGGAGTATAAGTGCCCGATCAAACCCCAGGACGATATTATCATTACGCCGCAGACGGTGCAGGTGATAGGCCAAAGCGGGACGTTGACCATCACCCCGGCGGGGGAGGTGCAGCGTGACGGGACGCCCGTGCGTCTTGATGCCGGGCAGCGCCAGCAGGCCCAGGCTTATCAGAGCGCCCTGCGTCGGGATCTCCCCTGGATTGACGAGGGCGCCCGTGCGCATCTAGAAAAAGGCCGTCAGGCGCTGGATAGGATTATCGTGCAGCAGCTCGGCCGCGACAGTAATGTGCGCAATCGGCTGACCACCCTGGACAGTCAGCTTAAGCAGCAGATGAACCGTATTATCGAACATCGCAGCGACGGCCTCACTTTCCATCATCAGGCCGTGAGTCAGGTAGAGCAGGACGGTCGTCATATTGTGGAACAGAGCATGGGCGGCGTGGTGCAAGACAGTTTCAACGAGCTGGGTGTGCGTCAGGCGGCCAACGGCAGCAACCCGCTACAGTCGGTGATGGGCAGCTTGGGCGGCCTGCAACAGGCGCTACAGACCGAATGGAATAATCAGGAACAGGATTTCCAGCAGTTCGGGCGGGATGTATGCCAGCGGGTAACCGCCCTTGAGCAGCAGCGCCGCGATCTGGTCAAGGCGCTGCCCTGATCGGCGTTGGTGAAGCTGACAGATTGAACCTTGCCGCAGCGCGGCTAACGCCCCAGGTGCCGCGAGAACTGCGGGGCCCGGAGCGGCCAGGGAAAGACAAACGACTAGCCCGGGCGCGGCGATAGGCATTATGATAAGGCTCACCGCGCTCACCGCCTGCATGGCATACGCGCCTTACATAAACAGCTCCAGCAGCGAGTTGAGAAATAACTTTCCTTTCTCTGTCACCTGCCAGTGGCTGGCGCTCTCAGTGATATAATCGCCGGCCAGCGCGCGCTCCAGCGCGGGGCGCCCCGCGTCTTCCGTTAGCCCTGTGAAGGCGGTGAATTCGGCGCGCGGCGCCGCTTCCAGTAATCTGAAACGGTTCATAAAATATTCAAACGGTAACTCAGCCGGCGCCACCGGATAGCGTTTAGCCAGATAATTGCCCTGCATATAACCGCGCGGATGGCGTGTTTTCACCGTGCGTAATACCGTGCCGTCCGGCTGTGTCAGCTTGCCGTGAGCGCCGCAGCCGATGCCAAGGTAATCGCCAAAGCGCCAATAGTTGAGATTATGGCGGCACTGGAAGCCGGGGCGGGCGTAGGCGGAGGTTTCATACTGACGGTAACCCGCCGCCTTCAGCAGCGTGTCGCCGCGCTGGTAGATGTCCCAGAGCGCATCATCATCCGGCAGCGCCGGCGGCCGCGAGCCAAATAACGTATTCGGCTCAATGGTCAATTGATACCAGGAGAGATGCGGCGGCGCCAGGGCAATCGCCTCGGTCAAATCATCAAGCGCGCCCGCAAGCGACTGATCCGGTAGGCCGTGCATCAAATCAAGATTAAAACTGCGCAGGCCCGGTGACGCCGCCAACCGCGCCGCGCGTCGGGCCTCCTCCGCGCCATGGATGCGGCCAAGGAGGGCGAGCTTTTCCGCCGCGAAGCTTTGTACGCCGATGGAAATACGGTTGATCCCCGCCAGCTGGTAGCCCGCGAAACGATCCGCCTCGACCGTGCCCGGATTGGCTTCCATGGTGATCTCGGCGTCCGACGCCAGCGGCAGACGCTGGCGGACGCCGTCAAGCAGCGACTGCATGGCTCTGGCCGAAAGCAGGCTGGGGGTGCCGCCGCCGATAAACAAGGTATTGACGGTGCGACCCGATGTCAGCGGTAGGTCATGATCCAAATCCGCCAGCAGATGATCGACATATTCCTGATGCGGCACTTCGCCCTTTAGAGCATGGGAATTGAAATCGCAGTAAGGGCATTTTTGCACACACCAGGGGATATGCAAGTACAGGCTGAGTGGCGGCAAATTAGGCATGGCGCAGCGCATCCAGCAGACCAGCCAGCGCCCGACCGCGGTGGGAAAGCACCTGCTTTTCTTGCGCGCTGAGCATGGCGGCGGTGCGGCCTTGTTCAGGCAGCAGGAAGACGGGATCGTAACCGAAACCGCCGGCGCCGGAGGGCTGGTGGGCGATGACGCCGGCCCAGCTGCCGTGGCACACCAGCGGCGTCGGATCGTCGGCATGGCGCAGATAGACCAATACGCAGTGGAATTGCGCGGCGCGCTGGCTGTCCGGCACCGAGGCCAGCGTCGCCAGCAGCTTGTCTAGATTCTGCCGGTCGCTGGCCTGCTCGCCCGCATAACGGGCCGAGTAAATGCCCGGTGCGCCGGCAAGCGCATCCACCGCTAAGCCTGAATCATCGGCGATGGCCGGCAAGCCGGTGACCCGGGCCGCGTGGCGGGCCTTTATCAGCGCGTTTTCAATAAACGTCAGACCGATTTCTTCCACCGATGTTACACCCAGCGCGCTCTGCGCCACTATCTCCATACCGAAATCCGCCAGCGCGCCTGCGAGTTCGCCTACTTTACCGGCGTTGCCGGTGGCCAGGACTACTTTTTGCATTGGAATAACCATCATTATCGTGCGTCGCACGGTGTCACCGCGGGCATTTATTCAGGAGGGTCAGACGTCCAGCAGTCGCGCAATGACCTCGGGCAACTGCCGGGGCTGGTCGATTCTGAGCTGTTTATGGCGCCCCAGTTCCCCTTTTTCAAGGATCACCCGGCTTTTCGCCACACCAAATTCTTTCGCCAGGAAACGAATCAAATGGCTGTTCGCCTGGCCGTCCACCGGCGGCGCCGTGATGGCGACTTTGATTTCATCGCCGTGGGCGCCGGCGATATGGTCGCGGCTGGCCCTGGGCTGAATATACAGCCGCAGCACCAGCACGTCGCCCTCGCGCCAAACGTCAATCACAGGCGATACCAAATTCCCGGGAACAAATCCATGCCAAGGTAATTCAGGGCATACAGGATAAGGATCACGATCATCGCCGAAAAATCGATGCCGCCCATGGCCGGCAGAATGCGGCGGATAGGGTACATCAGCGGTTCGCTTAATTGATAAAGTACCACGTCCATCGGGCTGCGTCCCTGGCTGACCCAACTAAGCAATGAGCGGATAATCACTACCCAGAATACCAGTTCGCCGGCCGCTTTCAACATGGCCAGCAGGCCGACCAGCAAGTAAATGGGATCGAGGATCAGGATGTGCATCTCGATCAGCGTCAGCAGCGGGAATTTGATCATCGCCAAAATAAATGCCAACAGCAGCGAGGCGTTGTCCAGCGGCCCGAGGGCGGGAATAACCCGGCGCAGCGGCCCGATCACCGGTTGGGTGATTTTAACGATAAATTGCGAAAAAGGATTATAAAAGTCGCAGCGCGTCCACTGCATCCAGATGCGCAGCAGCAGCACCATAATATAGAGATCGATAAGCGTTTTGACCAAAAACGTCAGCGTCAGCATAAGAAGGTAATGTCCTTAATCAGGTTAACAAGCGCCGCGTCGGCGACAATACTCAGAATAATTTTTCCATCTCTTCGGCTCGCGCGACCGCCGCTTGCATGGCGCTGGCGACGGTACGGTGCAACTGCTGCTGCTCGAAAACCTGCAACGCCGCGGCGGTGGTGCCTCCTGTCGAGGTCACATTCTGTCGCAGTGTGGCGAAGGGGGTATCCCCCGCCTCCGCGGCCAGCGCGGCGGCGCCGGCGGCGGCTTGCAGCACCAGGGTGCGGGAGGTGCTTTCATCGAAACCCATCGCCTGCGCCTGCTGCTGCATGGCTTCCATAAACAGGAAAAAATAGGCCGGCGCGCTGCCGGCGGCGGCGATCACGCCATTGATATCGCTTTCCTGCTCCAGCCAGCACAGTTTTCCCACCGCGCCCATTAACTGGGCGCTGAAGGCCCTGTCCTCCTCGCGGGTCTGCGGCGGTGCGTACAGGCCGCTCATCCCTTGGCCCACCAGACAGGGGGTATTGGGCATCACCCGCACAATGGCGATATTTTCGCCTAGCAGCGCATAAAACCGGCTCACGGTAACACCTGCGGCAATGGAAAGCACCAGTTTGCCGGAAAAATCTATCTCCCCGCGCAGGGTGTCGCAGACCTGGGCGATCAACTGCGGCTTGATCGCCAGTATCACCACATCCGCCGCGCGCACGCCGCGCAGATTATCGCCGCTGCTTTGCACGCCGTAACGCTCGGCCAGCGCATCGCGGTGGGTGGCGGAGGGGGCGCAAACCGTAATCAAATGCACGGGATAACCGTTATCCACCAGCCCGGCGATAATGGCCTGCGCCATATTGCCGGCGCCGATAAAGGTGATGTTACGCTGTTGCATGCTAATTCTCGTTAAGCTGTCAGGTGACGACGGGAGCCTACTCTCTGGCGCCGAAAATCGCGGTGCCAATGCGCACCAGCGTACTGCCGGCGGCGATGGCCGCCGGCATATCGTCCGTCATGCCCAGCGATAACGTATCTACGCCGGGGTGAACGCGTTGTAAGGTCTCATACAGGGCGGACATGCGCTTGAAGACCGCCAGCTGGCGCTGGAAATCGCTTTCCGGCGCCGGTATCGCCATCAGACCGCGCAACCGCAGGCGCGGGCACTCGGTGACCAGTGCCGCCAGCGTCAACATCTCTTCGGGCATGATACCGGCTTTGGTGGCTTCACCGCTAATGTTGATTTGAATCAGCACGTTGAGCGGCGCCCGTTCCACCGGCCGCTGGTCGTTCAACCGCCGGGCCAACTGCGGGCGGTCCAGGGTATGACACCAGTCGAAATTTTCCGCTACCGACCGGCTTTTATTGGACTGTAACGGACCGATAAAGTGCCAGATAAGACCGGCGCCCTCTGGCCGCTCACGGAACCAGCCGATTTTTTCCACGCCCTCTTGCACATAATTTTCCCCGAAGGCCCGCTGACCGGCTTCGATGGCGGCTTCGATCACCGTCACAGGCTTGGTTTTACTGACGGCGAGCAAGGTAATCTGCCGGGGATCGCGGCCGCAATCCTGCGCAGCCGTGCGGATTTGCTGATGAACGCGCTGTAGATTTTGCTCGATAATGCTCATGGTTTCAGGAGGTCATATGGAATTGGATAATCTGGTGGGCCATAGTGTAAAGCATAATGCCTCCGATCTGCACCTTTGTCCCGGCCGGCCGCCGATAATTCGCGTGGATGGTCTGCTGCGGCCGCTGGAAGCGCCGACGTTGACCGAGGGCGCTATCGCCGACTGCGCTCAGCGCTATCTTGGCATCCGCCAGCGCTGTTTGCTTGCGCGCGGCGGCCAGCGTCTGCGCGCCCACTTTTTTGCAGCAGGGCGGTCTGTGGCCGTAAGCCTGCGGATTATTCCCTCCCGGCCGCCCTCCATGGCGGAGCTGGGGCTGCCGGCGGCGATGGTGAGCCACCTCAACGACAGCCGGGCGCTGCATATCATTACCCCATCGAACACCTGCATGCCTCCAGGCTCTGCCTTATTCACCAGCGGGAAATCGGGCGCCGTTGCAGCGGTTTCCGTCAGGGGGTTGCGCGCCGCCCTGCGCGAGGATCCCGACGTTATCCTGCTAGGCGAACTGCGCGATTGCGCAAGTATTGCGCTGGCGCTCACCGCCGCCGAAACCGGCCATCTTTTGCTGTGCACGTTGCACGCCGGCAGTCTGCTGGGGGTCATGGCGCAGCAACTGGTGCGGCGCCCTGCGGGAGGGTGGATGGGGCTGTTTGAGCTGCTGACCATTACTCCCGCAGTACGTCATTTGATACGCGAAGGGAAAACCCATCTGTTGCCGAGACTGCTGCCGGGCTGTCGGCGCGCGGGAAACCGGCCTTCGCCCGCGATGTCCTGAAATAAATCGCGGTATCCAGCCCTATTGTTTTACTTATTGCGGGTATGACGCAACGCTCTCACGGCGCCGTGACGCTTGGGGCCGTGCCGCCGTGGTTTGCTTTGTAATTAGCCATTTTGCCAAGGATTGTTTTGCCTCTTGTCATGCCCACGTTTGTCATTCCTCCACCATGAAAATTGACCTCAGCAAAGGCCCCTGGCAGTCACGAATTATCAGACAGCGTTGTCTTTAACTGCCCTGACGCCGGTAGTAAAACCATTCCAGCGCTGGCGCAGGACGGCTGGAAAATTGTCTCGGTGACCGAGCAGGGCGGACCTGATAACGATCCGGACGTCACCAATTTTTATTTTGAGCTGGTGATCCAAAAGGATTAAGCTTCGTCGTCTGCCGGCGGCGGCCATTCCGGTCAGCCGCCGCAATCCACGTCCGCCACGATGTTATCCGTTTGTAATTGAGATAATTATAATGTTAATTATATTGATATAGTAATGGAAAAGTTGGCAATGATCCGAAGGCGTTACGCCCGGCAAGCTCCCTACACTGACCTCCGCGTTTGTTGACCGTATTCCTTCATCACCGCTTCCTCGCAGTTCGACGCCGGCGGCGATCTCACTTTGCAGACAGGAGCTTGTCCATGTGTAGTTCTATCGTGCTGGGGATCTTCTGGCATTTCATCGGCGCCGCCAGCGCCGCCTGATTTTATGCCCCGTTCAAAAAAGTTCGTCACTGGAGCTGGGAAGCCATGTGGTCCCTTAGTGGTTTCTTCTCCTGGGTGATCCTGCCTTGGGCCATTAGTTGGGTATTGCTACCGGACTTTTGGGCCTATTACCGCAGTTTTCCGTGGGGTACGCTGCTGCCGGTGTTCCTGTTCCGCGCCATGTGGGGCGTTGGCAACATCAATTACGGCCTGACAATGCGCTATTTGGGAATGTCGATGTGGATAGGTATTGCCATTGGCATTACGCTTATCGTCGGCACATTATTGACGCCTCTACTGCAGGGGAAATTCGGTGTCCTGCTCAACACCACCGGCGGGTGGATTACCCTTCTCGGGGTGTTGGTCGCGGTCATCGGCGCGGGCATCGTCAGCTATGCCGGTTTTCTTAAAGAGCGGGCGCAGGGTATCCGAGCAGAAGAATTTAACCTGAAAAAAGGTCTGCTGTTGGCGGTCGTATGCGGTTTCTTCTCGGCGGGGATGTCGCTTGCTATGGACGCGGCGGTGCCGATGCATGAAGCGGCAAAAAATGCCGGGATCAGCCCGCTGTACGTGGCGCTGCCCAGCTATGTGGTGATTATGGGCGGCGGCGCTATTGTCAATCTGGGCTACTGCTTTATCCGGCTCGCTACGTGCCGGGAAATATCCCTGAAGGCCGATCTGTCGGTCGGGAAATCACTGCTGATAGCCAATGCGTTGTTTTCGATTCTCGCTGGCGTCATGTGGTATCTGCAATTCTTTTTCTACGCCTGGGGCCATGCCAATATTCCCTCCCAGTACGCGTTCGTTAGCTGGATGCTGCACATGAGCAGTTATGTGCTGTGCGGCAGTATTGTCGGGCTGGTGCTGAAAGAGTGGTTGGGCGTCGGTAAAAAGCCCGTAAGCTGGCTGTGTATCGGCGCGCTGGTGATTATCCTGGCCGCCAATATCGTAGGCCTGGGAATGGCCTCCTGAGTCGCAGGGCAAACGGTGTTGGGTGACGGTCTCGTGCCCGACCGGCGAAAGTGGCGAAGAAAGTCTGATGGATAAATCAGCGGCTTAAGCGGCGACGTGGTGGCTACATAGAGTGACCGACATAAGCGGCGGGATCGTCACTGACGTTTGGCACCGTCGGCGTGAGCGCGCGCAAGCTCGGCCTTGCGGTGTGGTCAACCGTCAGCCGAGACTGAGGACCTTCTGAAAGCGCTGGCGGTATTGGCGCGGTGAAAGCCCGTAGGCCTGGTTGAACACCACCGAGAAATAAAACAGGGTTTCGCTCAACAGCAGCGACAGCGCGTCGGATTTCATACATTCCTTGGACAGCGCATCGACGCTCTGGCGCAAAATCGCCATGCCGGGCGTACTCAAGCACCAGTCCTGGCGCTCGTCCGGCCCTGTACCCCGGCCGGGGAGCAGCGTCTGCCAATTAACGTTCAGGGTAAGCAGGTCGCGCCGGTACAACACATTATCCAAGGCCAAATCGTTGACCGACTCGTAACCGTGGCGGTCGCGGGCATTGATATAGAATACATCACCGCAGGTGATGAGGTAGGGCACATCATTGAGAGTATGCAGACCATTGCCGCGCCAAACAAAGACAATTTTGTCAAACTCGTGGCAGTGATGTGGAAAGGCGGGCTGCGGCCGGCGATCGGCGACGGTAACCGCGTTTTTGTCCGTCAAAAAATAATCGGAAACGTGCAGCTTAAGGCCATTCATGCTGTTATCCCCTAAGCTCAAAGGTAATAGGGGATTATGACATAATTCTATAGATAATTATCTAATGATCGTTGCAAAACGCATTTTTTGCCGGGTCGGCGAGTCTGGGGCGTGACCCGGCGACCTACCGCCCCGTGCCGAGACTATTGCAGGCCTGAATCCCCCCTGACGCAGCATTTTCGGCGAATGGGAGAATTCACGTCGGAATTGCGTGGAGAAGTGATTGCTGTCACTGTCGGACTGTTTTAGCTGGCGGTGCAGGGTGCGCAGCGGTAACTGAAATTGATCGGCAAGCCTCAACCAGTCGACATTGTCGCTGAAATTGTGCTGTAGCCAGCGTAACAGATCTTGCAGGCGCTGCTCGCGGTTGCCGTCGCTGTGGGCCTGAAAACACCCCTGGCGCAGCACGATAAGCAACTGCAGAAATTGCCCTTCGCCCGGTAGGAACGGCGCGATATTCTGCAAAAAACGAAAACCGTTGGGGGCGCGGTACAGCACGTTAACCATGTTCAGTCGATCCACGCTTTCAAACAGGCGGTGGTCATCGGCGCGGACAAAACATACGGTGCCGCTGCACAGCGTGTGGGACTGATCGTTGAAGACATGAATGCCCGATCCGTTTTCCACCAGCACTATCTCTCAGAAATCGTGATAATGCTCGGGAAAATCCCATTGCGGCAGGCGTGGTTCGATGGCAACCGTAGCGTCTGGGGAAACAAAAAAATCATCACCATACAGTGACGTCATTTCAGGCACCTCAGCATGATACAGGGACCTTATCTTATGCCGCGATAATGCCATCCGCCTTCAATTCCTGACCGTCAAACGCCGCATTGCGATTTTTTTTCTAGGTTTTGCCCCCCGTTACAAAATTTGCGGAGAAGATCACAAACCACAGACCGGCGGCGGGTCGTCAAACGTGAGCAATATTGCTTTTGTGATCGGATTCACATTCATCTTGATGATTTTGCCAGCCCTCTACAACCGGTGGCAGCCACCGGAAGGTGGCGCCCGCGGATCCTGCCTACACTGCCAGCCAGAGTCGTTACGAGGTACAAGGACTATGGCGGTGCGAAATGTGATAGCGGTCGATCTGGGCGCCACCAGCGGCCGGATCATGCTGGCGGTCTGGGATGACGTCGCGAAGCAAATAAGCCTGAAGGAAGTACACCGATTCGCTAACGGCTTTGTACAGCAGCAGGGGGCGGATTGTTGGGACTTGGATCGACTGGAGCAGGCGATCCTCGACGGCATCGGTCAGTTGGATCGCGCCGGCACGGTCATCGGCAGCATTGGCATTGATACCTGGGGGGTGAATTATGTCTTGCTCGACCAGGCGGGTGAGCGCGTGGCGCCGGCGGTCAGTTACCGCGATCATCGCACCGATGGCGTCATGGCGTAGGTGAGCGCCGATCTGGGCCGGGAAGAAATCTACCGACGCACCGGGATCCAATTTCTGCCGTTCAATACCCTTTATCAGTTGAAAGCCTGGCGGCAGCGGCAGGAGGGGGCGAAGGTCGCGCATCTGCTGCTGATCCCCGATTATTTTCATTACCGGCTAACCGGCGCGCTTAATTGGGAATATACCAACGCGAGCACCACGCAGTTGCTTAATGTGGCGACGGGCGACTGGGATCACACCTTGCTGGCGTATCTCGGGCTTCCCCGAAGCTGGTTCGGGACTCCGCGCCAACCGGGTAATACGCCCGGTTATTGGATCAGCCCCTCCGGGCAGCGAGTGCCGGTCATCGCCGTGGCGACCCACGATACCGCCAGCGCGGTAGTCGCCTCGCCGCTGCAAGACGAAAGCTGTGTCTACCTTAGTTCCGGCACCTGGTCGCTCATGGGAGTGGAGAGTCGCACCCCCTTTAGCTATAGTCGCGCGCTGGCGCTGAATATTACCAATGAAGGCGGTGTGGACGGCCGCTCCCGGGTGTTGAAAAATATTATGGGTCTGTGGCTGCTGAACCGCATCACGCAAGAGATGGCGATAGCTGATCTGCCGGAGCTGCTGGAAGCGGCCGCCACCCTGCCGCCCTTTACCAGTCTGATTAATCCCAATGATGAACGCTTCATTAATCCTTCCTCAATGGTGGCGGCCATTCGCCAGGCGTGCCGCGAGCGCCAGCAGCCGGTACCGCAAGAGGCCGCGGCGCTGGCGCGCTGCATTCTCGACAGCCTGGCGATGCTCTATCGCCAGGTACTTCTCGAACTGAGCGCGCTGTGCGGCATTTCCCCGTCCCGGCTGCATATCGTCGGCGGGGGCAGCCAAAACCGCTGACTCAACCAGCTGACCGCCGATTGCTGCCAGTTGCCGGTGTCCGCGGGTCTGGTGGAGGCGTCGACGCTTGGAAATGTGGGATGTCAGCTCATGGAGCTAAACGAGGTGGCGGATGTCGCGACCTGGCGCCGGATCTTAACGCGCAGTTTCCCTCTGGCGCACTACCAGCCAGCCCACTACCCGATTTTGCCCATCATTGGCAGCGCTTCCAGGCGCTTAGCCATTCGCAAGAGGAAATCCTGTTATGAACCCATCCCTTGAACAAGCCTGGCAGTTGGCCAGGCAGCGCTACGCCGACATCGATGTCAACGTGGAGCAGGCGCTGGCGTTGCTTGATACGTTGCCCGTTTCCATGCATTGCTGGCAGGGCGACGATGTCGCCGGCTTTGAGGATCCCTCCTGCGCCCTGACGGGGGGAATCAAGGATACTGGCAATTATCCCGGCAAAGCGACCAACGCCCAGCAATTGCGTGCCGATCTGAAGCAGGCGTTTAGCCTGATTCCGGGACCGAAGCGGCTTAATTTGCACGCCATCTACCTGGAGGCGGAGCAACTGGTGGAGCGTAACGCCATTGAGCTGGCGCATTTCGCCCGCTGGGTCGCCTGGGCGCGGGAACACCAGCGCTGGGACTGGACTTTAATCCGAGCTGCTTTTCCCATCCGTTAAGCGTCGATGGCTTTACCCTTTCCCATGCCGATGACAGTATTCGCCAGTTTTGGATTGAGCATTGCCAGGCCAGTCGTCGCATTTCTGCCTCTTTCGGCCGCGAACTGGGAACGGCATCGGTAATGAATATCTGGGTCCTGGACGGGATGAAAGATCTCACCGTCGGTTCGTCGGAGTTTTATCTTGCCTACGCCACCTAGCCGCGGGACCGTGCTGTGTATGGACGCCGGCCATTTCCATCCCACCGAAGTCATTTCCGACAAGATTTCAAGTGTGAGCCTGTTTGTTCCGCGTTTGTTGCTGCACGTTAGCCGGCCGGTGCGCTGGGATAGCGATCACGTCGTGCTGCTGGATGATGAAACCCAGGCTATCGCCAATGAAATTGTGTGGCAGAAATTGTTTGACCGGGTCCATATCGGCCTGGATTTCTTTGATGCCTCCATTAACCGCATCGCTTCCTGGGTCATCGGCACCCACAATATGAAAAAAGCGCTGCTGCGCGCGCTCTTGGAACACACGGACGCGCTGCGCCGGCTATACGGCACGTCTGGCGCTGCTGGAGGAGCAGAAATCGTTGCCATGGCAGGCGGTGTGGGATCGCTATTGCCAACAACATCACGTACCGGTTGGCAGCGACTGGTTGTCGTCGGTGCGCGACTATGAACAATCCGTTTTACGTCAACGCTGAGGATATTTGATTATGCAATCATTACTTTCTTCCTGGTTCGTACAGGGCATGATCAAAGCGACCAGCGATATGTGGCTCAAAAGCTGGGACGAGCGCAACGGTGGTAACGTAAGCCTGTGCCTGACACCCGAGGATGTCGCGCCCTACCGGGCGGAATTTAATCCTCAGCCGCGCAGCGAAACGTTATCCGCGCCGGTGCCGGCGCTGGCCGGCAGCTATTTTCTGGTCACCGGCTCCGGCAAGTTTTTCCGCAACGTACAGTTCTCGCCCGCCGACAGTTTGACGCTGCTGCAACTCAACGAGGAGGGCACCGGTTACCGTATTCTGTGGGGGCTTATCGCGGGGGGGGGGGGGGGGGGGATTGCCTACCTCCGAGCTGGCCACGCACCTTCAGTTCCACGCTGTGCGCAAGCAGGTTACGGACGGCGGCGATCGGGTCATCATGCACTGCCACGCCACCAACCTTATCGCCTTGAGCTGGATACCGCCCGCTTTACCCGCGAACTGTGGGAAGGTAGTACGGAGTGCCTTGTGGTGTTCCCTGACGGGGTGGGTATTATCCCCTGGATGTTCCCCGGCACCGACGGAATTGGCGCTGCCACCTCAGAGAAAATGCACGCGCATTCGCTGGTACTGTGGCCTTTCCACGGTATTTTCGCCCAGCGGTCCCTCGCTGGATGACGCCTTTGGCCTGATCGACACGGCGGAAAAACAGGCGGAGGTTATGGTGAAAGTCAGCGCGATGGGTGGCAAAAAGCAGACCATTAGCCGTGCTGAACTCATCGCCCTCGGCGAGCGTTTTGGCGTGACGCCGATGGCGGCGGCGCTGGACGTTGAGGAGCGTTGACCGGGGGAGCATGATGATACGAAAAGCATTTGTAATGCAGGTTAATCCCGACGCGCATCAGGAGTATGAACGCTGGCACAACCCGATCTGGTCGGCGGAGACGGAGGTTTGCCAGCGCTGGTGGCGTCATATAACCGACGTCATGCCCGCCAAAGCCGATAACAGCCCCGTCAGCGCGACGCTGCGGCCGGTGTTTTACCTGGAGTAAGCCGGTCCCGCGGCAGCGGCGGGAGAGACGCGCCGTTGCCGCCAGTGATAACACCGCCACTGTTGCAGGCCGGGAAATCTTACTGCGAGCTGTGGCAGTGCCGCCGCGCGGCATGCGTGTCGCCTATGCCGGCCATGACGCCACAGGCGGAGCGACGAGGGTGCCGTAGCGTTACTCGGGAAACTGTTCGAGCCAGCTTTCCAGTATGATCACCGCCGACCCCGCGTCGACTTTGCCTTTCTCCAGCGCGCGATAGCCGCCGCGCTCAAACAGACCCGCGCGGGCTTCGACGGTGCTGAGGCGCTCATCGTGCAACACCACCTGAACGCCGAAGCGGCCGTGCATCCGGTTGGCGAACTTGCGTACCCGGGCGGTCAGCGGCTGTTCGCTGCCGTCCATATTCAGCGGTAAACCCACCACCACCGTTTCCGGCCGCCATTCTTTCAGTAATTTTTCGATCTGTTGCCAGTCAGGTACGCCGTCGCGGGCCTTGAACGCCGTCAGCGGTCGGGCGGTACAGGTTACGCGTTGACCAATAGCCACGCCGATGCTGCGCGTACCAAAATCGAACGCCATGATGCTGCCGGCGGCGGCCATCAGGCATGACCCGCCTGGTTGGCGATATTGTGAATATCGATGCCCAGGGTCTTGGCCGCTTCGCGCCAGCGGGAGGCGATAGGGGTATGAAACAGGATTTCACTGTCGGCAGGGGTAGTAAGCCAGGCGTTTTCCATTAGCTCGCGCTCCAGCTTCCCCTGTTCCCAGCCGGAGTAGCCCAGCGCCACCAGCACATCGTCGGGCTGATCGGCGGTGCCGAGCGTTTCCAGCACGTCCTTGGACGTGGTGATCATCGTTTGCGGCGAGATGCCGATGCTGGAGCCGAACCCGTCGCGCGGCGTGTGCAGAATAAAGCCACGGTCATCCGCCAGCGGGCCGCCGGCGAATACCGGTTTATCCAGCCGGATGGCCGGATCGCGGTCGGCAGGCATGATCTTGAGCTTGTGCAGCACGTTTTCCACGGTGAACTGTTCGACGGGCTTATTGATGACGATACCCATGGCGCCGTCACTGTTGTGCTCGCAGATGTAGACCACCGAGCGTTTGAATAACGGATCCTGCAGCGAGGGCATGGCGATAAGAAAATGGTGCTGTAAATTCATGCTTTAATTAGGCAACATAAGTAAGTTTAAAAAATAGACGGTGTTCAGTATTCGGGCAAAATGGGGACAAGTCACTGCCGCAATAGAAATCTGATTGCGGCCACGTCACCACATCAGCGTTGTTGCGCCGCCAGACGTTTTTCGATTGCGTCCATTAGCATACCGGTGATCGAAATGGGGAAGGCTGCTTCGATTTCACGCACGCAGGTGGGGCTTGTGACATTGATCTCGGTCAGGCGGTCGCCGATGATATCCAGACCGACAAAAATCAGCCCTTTCTTTTTCAGCACTGGCGCCACGTCGCGGGCGATTTTCCAGTCGCTATCGCTGAGCGGACGTGCCTCGCCGTGGCCGCCGGCTGCAAGATTGCCGCGGGTTTCGCCGCTTTTGGGAATGCGCGCCAGGCAGTAGGGAACCGGTTCGCCGTCCACCACCAGCACCCGCTTATCGCCGTCCTTGATGGCCGGCAGATAATTTTGCGCCATGCAGAAGTGGCGGCCGTAACCGGTCAGGGTTTCAACAATAACCGTCAGGTTGGGATCGTCTTGCTTGACGCGAAAAATCGACGTACCGCCCATGCCGTCCAGCGGTTTCAGGATGATGTCGCCGTGCTCCTGCCAGAAAGCGCGGATGTGGTCGTCCCGGTGGCTTACCAGCGTATCCGGCGTATGGCGCGCGAACCAGGCGGTAAACAGTTTCTCGTTACAGTCCCGGAGGCTCTGCGGTTTGTTGACGATGAGCGCCCCTTCATCTTCCGCACGTTCCAGAATGTAAGTGGCATAAATAAATTCGGTATCGAAGGGCGGATCCTTGCGCATCAGGATGACATCCAATTCGCCCAGATTGATGTCCTTTTCGCCGTTAAAGCTGTACCAGGCATCATAATCTTGCTTTACCGACAGCAAACGGGTGGAGGCCCGCGCCTCGCCGCCGCGCAGATACAGGGAGCTCATCTCCATGTAGTGAATTTCGTAGCCGCGGCTTTGTGCTTCAAGCAACATGGCAAAGCTGCTGTCTTTTTTGATATTGATGGTGGAAATCGGGTCCATCACGATGCCAAGCTTAATCATTGTCTTCTCCTTTACCCCAAATCGCCGAAACGCACCTGCAGGGCGGTGATGGCGGTGAGTGCGGTGGTCTCAGTGCGTAGCACCCGTGGCCCCAGCAGAATATCGGTAAACCCATAGTTGGCGGTCAATGCAATCTCCTCCGCCGACAGGCCGCCCTCAGGCCCAATCAGCAGACGAATGCCGTGCGCCGGCAGCGGCAGAGTATTAATGCTCTGTTGGGCGCGGGGATGCAAATTAAGTTTCAACCCCGCCTCCTGTTCCGCACACCAGGCCTCGAGCGTCATCGCGGGGCGGATCTCCGCCAGGCGATTGCGCCCGCACTGCTCACAGGCGCCGATGGCGATTTTGTGCCACTGCTGCAGCTTTTTCTCCAGCCGCTCGCCCTCCAGCTTGACGCCACAGCGCGCCGAAAACAATGGGGTGATCACATTTACCCCCAATTCGATGGATTTTTGGATGGTAAATTCCATTTTCTCCCCGCGTGACATCACCTGTCCCAGATGCAAATGCAGCAGCGATTCGCGATCTTCCATTTGTGTGGCCAATACGGTGGCCTCGACGCCCTTTTTGTCTACCCGGGTCAAACGGGCCGCAAAAACGTGATTGCTGCCGTCAAACAGCGCTATCGGCGCGTCGACGGTCATGCGCAGCACCCGGCTCACATGATGCGCGGCGTCATCGCCCAGCGCGAGGACGGTGCCGACGGTCAGAGGCGCCGGATGATATATTCGAGGTATTCGCATAAGACGTGGCTTCAGTCCTGGTTGTCTTGCCGTCCGCGGCGGATCCGCGACCCCTGCCGGCACGGCCGGCGGAGCGACTCTAGTGTAGAGCAGCGCTTTTAAAGGCTGCAAGCCCGCTGGACATACGGATTGGGGTTGCCCTGAACCGCGGCGATCCGCTGGTTGTGCTTGCATTCCCATTCGGTCACCGGATAGGCGCGATCCCATACCTCAAATAGATGAGTTTGCGCCCGGGAAAGACGCAATTGATAACGATCGCGCATGTAGAAGTAGGTCCGGGCGATAGCGCCGCGGGCGTGGGCCGGCAGGCTCAGCCTGCTTGTTTTTAAAATCGATTTTCATTTCACATCGGCCGTATTGACCCTCTCCGTCGCGCCATTGACTGTACTGGTAGTTGCCGCGATCTCCATTGACCTCGCCGATCGCGGGCTGCAAGTTATGCAGGTCGGTTTCGATTTGCCGATACACGGGGTCTTTGGCGCAGTTTTTACGCCCGCCGTTTTGCCAGCATTGGCGCTGATGAACGAATTCCCAAGCCGGTACCACATGTTCCCATTTGATGCGGTTGGCGCACAGCTCGCTTTTACGAACCTGATAGCCGCAGGACGCCAGATCCGGGATGCCCTTTTTGCCCTGCTAGTTTATGCGGCAATCACAATAAAAAGTACTGGGCGCGTCGCGATTGATTTTCACCGCTGCCGCTTTTGCCTGGTTAAAATTGGTGATTTCATGCACCTTGGCCGTGGCGGGAAAGGAAAAGGTAAGTACGGCGGCGGGGCCAGCAGGCCGAAAATTTTATGCAGCATATCAGTGTGTTCAATTTGGAAAAGCGCAGGTTACCTAATTGCGTCGCGACAGACAAATCGAACGCGCGCCGCGCCGGCAGGTGGAAATCAGGGGGAAGCATTGTGGAATATTACTGTTTCGTACCGGTCGCCTCGGGCTGCAAGATGTCGCCGCAGCGAGAGGGAAAGGTAGATCTACGCACCGCCGCCAAATCGAATTCATGGGTGCGGCGGACGGGCGTTTGCAACACGGTAGTCATCATCCAGCGCCACTCCCGGCCGTGGGGCGCGACCCGGCCAAATTGGCGATACACCAGCAGATGTGCCAGCTTGTGCGGCACCACTTCGTCGATAAAACGTTGCTGATTCTGCAGCAATAATTGCGGGTTCAAGCGGATTTCCCAGCGCTCCAGCCAGGCGGTACCGGCGGAGGTGCCGCGCTGTTGATAGCTTACCGCCGGTTCGGGAAAGGTACAGTCAAAATACTCCCCTGCCTGTGCGAGCTTGGCCTGCAGGCTCTGCATGACGCCCTGCTGCAGGGCGATAGGGATGCGTAACGGTTTCATATCCGCCAGCTTAATCGTCGGCGCCAAAGGATGCAACCCTATGGCAATACCACGCGACGATACGTGGCGACACCACCTGGCTACGCAGGATCAAAACCAAGCCGCTGCGCACCAAGGCCACAGGGTAAACCCGGACCAGGTTATCGGGCAAAAAAACGCCGCCGTCGAGTCGGGCGGCGGCGTTTTGGCGACAGACGTGAGCGGTCAGTCCCGCGCACCGATTTACCGGTCATCAGGTTACGTTCAATATGCTCAAGCGAAACGTTTTTGGTTTCCGGAATCAGCATAATGGTCAATACGATAAACAGAACGTTAAGCGCGCCGTAGACCCAGAATGTGTTGGCATTGCCCAGCGTTTCCAGCATGGTCAGGAAGGTCGCGCCGACGATCATGTTGGCAATCCAGTTGGTGGTGGAGACGGTAATACCAAAAGCGCGCCCTTTCAGCGGCTGGATTTCGGAACACAATATCCAAATCAGCTGGCCGGCGCTCATGGCGAAACCGACGATAAACAGCATCAACATGACAATCGCAAAGTATTTTTGGAAGTCGGTGTCGACGCCCAGATGGAGCAGCGTGCCCAGCACGCCCATGCCGACCGCCATAACCAGAAAACCGAGTTTTAGCGTCGGTTTACGGCCCCAGCGATCCACCAGCCCGATGGCGATAAATGTCGCCAGTACGTTGACCAACCCGACAATCACCATTCCCCACATTTGGTTGGCGGTGTTGGTAAAGCCGGCGATACAGAAGATTTTCGGCGCGTAATACATAATGACATTCATACCGGTGAATTGCTGCATCACCTGCAACAGGACGCCGAGGAATACCGCGTGGCGGAAATTGGCGTTGTCTTTAAACGGTGCCCAGCCGCTTTGTTTGATTTTCAAACTTGCGCGGATCTCATCTAGCTCCTTGCGCACCTGTTCGCTGGAGCTGCGCAGCATATCCAGCACTTTCTGCGCTTCATGGTAACGTCCTCGCGCTGCAAGCCAGCGCGGGCTTCCCGGCAAAAACAGGACGTCGATAAACAGCAGCACCGCGGGGATGGTGATGATGCCCAGCATCCAGCGCCAGGATCCGCTATAGCTGAAAGCGGTATCAGACAGGTAGGCCGCTAAAATCCCGATGGTGATCATCAACTGATACATGGAAATCATCGAGCCGCGGATTTTTTCCGGCGCGATTTCCGACAAATAAAGCGGTGCGGTAATAAGAAGCAATCCCGACCGCCAGACCCAGCAGAATACGGGCGATAATAAGGGATTCCACATTGGGTGATAGCGCCGACCACAGCGAACCGATAATGAACAAAACGGCGCCGGTAAGCAGGCTGAATTTCCGCCCTAGCTTGGCCGACATCCAACCAGCGGCGAGTGCGCCCACCGCGGCGCCAAACACCATAGAACTGACGACCCATTCCTGTTGACGATTATCGATATGCAAATCCGTAGACAGGAAAGGCAGCGCGCCGGCGATGACGCCAATATCCAGTCCAAATAGCAGGCCGGCCAACGCCGCCATAAAACAAACAAAAAAAGTAAAACGAGCATGAGAACTGCCGGGTTTATGTGTGGCAGTACTCATAATGCCTCCGTGTACTACGTAAATTAATAATTGTGAATGTTATGTAAATGTATGCTGAAAAAGTGTGAAATTTATCACAGTTATGTGATCGGTTACACACGCATATCCCTGTCCATCAGCATATTCATCCGTAGTGTAATGCGATACCCCGCTAATATAGGGCATTAATAGGCGTTGTCATCGGGAATAATCCGGATGTCATGTCCATTTTGTAACGATTAAGAAATTGAGTGCGATTGAGACTCCATTATTTAGTTAATATGTTGATTTAAAATTTAAAATAATATGTAATCGATTCTAAAAAAGAGCATGACCTGTCTGAAACAGCCGCGTTTTTTAGTGTAGATGAAACAAAAATTTTCGCTGAATAAGTTTTAATGAGCTCAACCGTGCGACTTAAGTGTGTTCACGGCGTCATAAGGTTATGAGTGCAGTTCAAACGCGTTCATTGCGACATAACACTACCAGGACAGCTTGTGCACTTACGGTGGCATAACAGACATCAAGACGACATAACCTGAGGGCGTGACAACCCCTTACCTGCGGTATAGCGGTTATTACGGCTGCTGTGAGAGCGACAACGCGCGTTATTTCAGGCCGGCGGCGTCACGTAGCAGTAGTTCAGCTTTATCGGTCTTCTCCCACGGGAAATGCTCGCGGCCGAAGTGGCCATAGGCAGCAGTTTCACGGTAGATTGGCTGCAGCAGATCCAGCATGGTGATAAGCCCGTGAGGACGCAGGTCGAAAAACTCGCGCACCAGCGCCGTCAGATTATCCGCCGGAATCTTTTCAGTGCCGAAGGTTTCGATGGTGATGGAGGTCGGCTCCGCCACGCCGATGGCGTAGGACACCTGGATTTCACAGCGTTCGGCCAGACCGGCTGCAACGATGTTTTTTGCCACGTAGCGCGCGGCATAGGCGGCCGAACGGTCCACCTTGGACGGATCCTTGCCGGAGAAGGCGCCACCGCCGTGACGGGCCATGCCGCCGTAGGTGTCGACAATGATTTTGCGGCCGGTCAGACCGCAATCGCCCATCGGGCCGCCGATGACAAAGCGGCCGGTCGGGTTGATAAAATATTTGGTCTGGGCGGAGAGCCATTCCGCGGGCAGAACCGGCTTGATGATCTCTTCCATCACCGCTTCTTTCAACTGCGGCAGGGCGATATCTTCGGCATGCTGGGTCGACAGCACCACGGCGTCGATACCCACCACCTTGCCGTTGTCGTAGGCGAAGGTGACCTGGCTTTTGGCGTCCGGACGCAGCCAGGGTAGGGTACCGTTTTTCCGCACCTGTGACTGGCGCGCCACCAGACGGTGCGCGTAAGTAATCGGCGCAGGCATTAGCACATCGGTTTCATTGGTGGCGTAGCCGAACATCATCCCCTGGTCGCCCGCGCCCTGTTCCAAAGGATCGGTGCGATCCACGCCCTGATTAATATCCGGAGACTGTTTACCAATGGCGCTCAGCACGGCGCAAGAGTTAGCGTCAAACCCCATATCCGAATGGATGTAACCGATCTCGCGGATAGTGCTGCGCGTCAATTCTTCGATATCCACCCAGGCGCTGGTGGTGATTTCGCCGCCCACCAGGACCATGCCGGTCTTAACATAGGTTTCGCAGGCGACTCGCGCCTTGGGATCCTGCGCCAGAATGGCGTCCAGCACGGCGTCGGAAATCTGGTCCGCGATTTTATCAGGATGCCCTTCTGAAACAGATTCAGATGTAAATAGGTGTTTAGCCATTGGTCTTTTTACCTTTGGATGCGGGTTGGAAATGACTGTGTAGCGCTGGGGACGGGGCACCCGCAATGCACGATGCCCTGATGATGACGGTACGCGTCATGCTGCCTCCCCCGGAAACTGTTGTTCAGCAGTAAAACAGTTAATCAGTATAGATGGATTAACTTCTGGATGGCTATTTTAGGGCAGTGTGTTGGTTGAACGCCAGTAATTTTTTGGCTGAAATAAATCAGCCCGATGCTACAAAGGACAAAAAAACGTCAATAAAGTGACATAGGCCAATTTCATTTTGCTTTTTTCCCCCTACGGAGGTATAAAATCGCGCGCGTTAACAATCAGGTAACGTAAAAATTAACCGAAAAGGCGCGCAAACCTTTTACACTCAATCTCCGGCCCCGGCGGTTCCGGGCCGCGTTTGCTCAGGAGAGACAGGATTCATGACGCGTACGATGCCAGTCGTTTCTGCCCCCCGTCTCCCGTGTGGGGCGCGTGTATCCTTTCTTGTCGAAGTCGCCGCCCGACCGGAGCGGCTCAGGACGCCCAGGCCGGCTAAGTGCCGCGGGGTTCTGATTTCGGGTCAGTCTGCCTTTCATGCGATCCTAATTGATGGCGTTCCGCCATCCTGTAGCACGGAGTTCACCAAGGTGTTTTACAATTACTGTCTGGATAGACCGGACGCCGGCGGCGTTTCTTGCCGCTCTCGTTGCGCGCGGGCGGGGTTCTGTTGCCGGCGCTTACCCGATGTGGGTCGACAAGCGGGCTTCGCGTCCGGGAGGATGCCGCCATGACTGACTCGCGACCGAACCCGGAGCCGCGCGGCTCGAAAAGACACTTTGCGCTCAATGCAGGAGGTAGCCATGAACGACAGCGACGCCAGTAAAATGCTGCGAACCTATAATGTCACGTACTGGGGCAATAACTACTATGACGTTAATGAGTTGGGTCATATCAGCGTTTGCCCGGATCCGGACTTTCCCGAAGCGTGCGTCGATCTGGCCGAATTGGTGAAACAGCGTCAAGCCGACGGCCAGCGTCTGCCGGCGCTGTTCTGTTTTCCGCAGATCCTGCAACACCGTTTGCGTTCCATTAACGCCGCTTTCCAGCGCGCGCGGGATTCCTTTGGCTATCAGGGCGGCTATTTTCTGGTTTACCCGATTAAGGTTAACCAGCACCGCCGCGTTATCGAGTCACTGGTCAACTCCGGTGAGCCCCTGGGTCTGGAGGCCGGCTCCAAGGCAGAGCTGATGGCGGTGATCGCTCATGCCGGCATGACCCGCACGGTGATTGTCTGCAACGGCTATAAAGATCGGGAATATATTCGTCTGGCGCTTATCGGTGAGAAGATCGGCCATAAAGTCTATCTGGTGATTGAAAAACTTTCCGAAATTACACTGGTGCTTGAAGAGGCAGAACGGCTGAATGTCGTACCGCGCCTCGGCGTACGCACCCGTCTGGCCTCTCAGGGCTCCGGCAAATGGCAATCCAGCGGCGGCGAGAAGTCCAAATTCGGTCTGGCGGCGGCGCAGGTGCTGCAACTGGTCGATCTACTGCGTGCGAAAGGGCGGTTGGACAGTCTGCAATTACTGCATTTCCATTTGGGTTCCCAATTGTCGAATATTCGCGATATCGCTTCCGGCGTACGTGAGTCGGCGCGTTTTTATGTTGAATTGCATAAACTGGGGGTCCGTATTGAATGTTTCGACGTCGGCGGCGGTTTGGGGGTCGATTATGAAGGCACCCGTTCCCAATCCGACGGCTCGGCCAATTATGGCCTGAACGAGTATGCCAACAATGTCATTTGGGGCATCGGCGATGCCTGTAATGAATACGGCCTGCCGCACCCAACGGTCATTACCGAGTCTGGACGGGCGGTAACGGCGCATCATACCGTGCTGGTGTCGAATGTTATCGGCGTGGAGCGCAATGAATTCAGCGAACCACACCCGCCGGAAGCGGACGCCCCGCGCGCGCTGGAAAGCCTGTGGCAGACCTGGCAGGAGATGCAAGAGCCGCGCAACCGCCGTTCGTTACGTGAATGGTTGCACGACAGCCAGATGGACCTGCATGATGTTCATACACAATATACTCACGGTATGCTGGATTTGACGCAGCGTGCCTGGGCGGAGCAGCTGTATCTCAGCATTTGCCGCTTGATCCAGACGCAGCTCGACCCTAGTAATCGCGCCCACCGGCCGATTATCGATGAATTGCAGGAACGCATGGCGGATAAGCTGTACGTGAACTTCTCGCTGTTCCAATCGATGCCGGACGCCTGGGGTATCGACCAATTGTTCCCGGTTCTGCCGCTGGCGGGACTGGATAAACCGCCGGAAGGGCGTGCGGTACTGTTGGATATTACCTGTGACTCTGACGGTACCATTGATCATTATATTGATGGCGACGGCATCGCCACCACCATGCCGATGCCGCCCTATGATGCCGATAACCCGCCGCCCCTCGGCTTTTTCATGGTGGGCGCCTACCAGGAAATCCTCGGTAACATGCATAATCTGTTCGGCGATACCGCGGCCGTCGATGTGTATGTGTTCAAGGACGGCAGCATGGAATTGAACGAGTCGGACGAAGGGGATACCGTCGCCGATATGCTGCGCTATGTGCAGCTGGATCCCGACGTGTTGCTGACCCGTTTCCGAGACCAGGTGAAAGACACCGATCTGGATGCTGGATTGCAAAGTGAATTCCTGGAGGAATTCGAGGCGGGCCTGTACGGTTACACTTATCTGGAAGATGAATAACGTTAAGTAAGGAATGAAGATGACGACCCTGGGTCATAATTACGATAACTCGCTGGTATCGAATGCTTTTGGTTTCTTGCGTTTGCCGCTGGAATTCAACCCATATGCCACGGACGCCGACTGGGTCATCACCGGTATTCCGTTCGATATGGCCACCTCCGGACGTGCCGGCTGCCGGCACGGGCCCGCCGCGATACGCCAGGTTTCCACCAACCTGGCCTGGGAAGGCTGCCGTTGGCCATGGGATTTCGATGTGCGTAAGCGCTTGAAAGTGGTCGATTGCGGCGATCTGGTGTATGAGTTCGGCGATGCGCAGGATTTTTGCGATAAATTGCAGGACCACGCCGAGCGGCTGCTGGCGGCCGGCAAGCGGATGCTGTCGTTCGGCGGCGATCACTTCGTTACCCTGCCGTTGCTGTGCGCCCACGCCAAGCACTTTGGCAAAATGGCGCTGGTGCATTTTGACGCTCACACCGATACCTATGCCAACGGCAGCAAGTTCGATCATGGCTCCATGTTTTATCATGCGCCAAACGAAGGGTTAATCAGCCCCGCGCATTCTGTGCAGATAGGCATCCGCACCGAGTTTGAACGCGATAACGGTTTCACCGTGCTGGATGCGGGACAGGTTAATGACCGCAGCGTTGATGACATCCTGGCGCAGGTGAAGCAGATTGTGGGTAACCTGCCGGTCTATTTGACCTTTGATATCGACTGTCTCGATCCTTCGGCGGCGCCCGGCACCGGTACGCCGGTTATCGGCGGCCTGACCAGCGATCGGGCGTTAAAGCTGGTGCGCGGGCTGCAACCGTTGAATATCGTTGGTATGGATATCGTCGAGGTCGCGCCGGCCTACGATCAGGCGCAGATTACCGCGCTGGTCGCCGCCACGCTGGCGCTGGAAATGCTTTACATCCAGGGTGCCAAGCGGGGCGACGACTGACGGGAAAGGCGGTGTGCTGGATAACCCCAGCGATTTTGCCAGCACGCGCCAAGGGTCCGCCAGACGCGGGACTTGCGCGACGTCCACTTCTGCGCCCGCAGTGGCAAACGACATGGTTTGTCTGCTTTCGTCCGCGGCGCGAGCCGTGCCGCGGGCGGCCGCGCCGTTTGCCCGCGGGTAAGGTCTAGTTCAATAACAACAGGCACGACAAGTCGTCGCCATAATTCAGTTTATCGATGAGCGCATCAAGCTGGGGCCGGAAATGGGCGGAGTGCATCGTCACGGTGGCGTAATGACTAAAAGTTAACTGAACCGCTTCTTCCGATACGGCGCCGCACGGACCGACTGTACCGATAGCAAGGTTTTCAGGTAGAAAAAATCGATAAAATAGTAATATAAAGTTCTTAAGCTATGGCTAAGATCCTTTAAGCCGAATGTGGTGTGATGGAACAGATACAAAAAATAGTTCTTAAGGACGTGCGGTGCGGTCAGGCAACTGTCGTTAAGCAGTTTTCTCCATTCGTCATCCAATATTTGCCAATTCTCGGGCATAGCCGCTTGCAACGTTTCGTCTTGCAGACCAAAAAATTGCATAGTATCGCCAACCGAGGAAA